>JAAYUI010000182.1 GCA_012517765.1 Caldisericales bacterium
AAAGAATTATCCAGAAAAGGATTACCACCGGATGTACGTAGGCGAAATTGAAAGGGTTTGGCGAGGTTAAAGCAGGGGCTCTGTACCGTGGAAACATTTACACAGTACAGGATAATCGGTAGGTACCGGAGCCGAAGCGGGCTCCGCCTGCGGGTTCCTTGAAAGCGATCCCTGCGGGAGCCTTAATGTTTTGGTACTTCAACGAAGCCTAAGCATCCGTTGTCGTCCTCGATACTGGCGATATGGTTCAACACCGTTTTCCCACTTTTTTCTTCCAAACCGCAAGCAAATGATCGTTTGTTGGCCTATGTATAGGTATGGGAACTTACATTCCCCATCGGGAAGGGATAATCCAGACCATAGTCCGCAGTTCGCTTTCCCGGTACCAAGCCTATGCAAGTCCATCGCAAACCATTCTTGATCGTTTGGAGCAGTTCACGGGCTGTGCAGACTGGTCAAAGGGGGTTGCCCGGATACGCTGCCCCGCTTGCGGGTATTCGTATTTTCGCCCCTTCTCGTGCAAGGTTTTCCACCTGTGTCCGTCCTGCGACCAGAAACGGACTTTGCTGTATGCCGAATACTTGGCCGAGGATTTGCTTCTTGATCTACCGCATCGGCAATTTGTGTTTACGATTCCCAAGATTCTCCGTCCATACTTTAAATCCGATAAGCGCTTGTTTGGAGAAGTGTCCAAGCTGATATTCTCGTTGCTATCCGAATTTTTTTCCCTGGTAGCCGGGCAAGAACTACTATGTGCCTGTGTTGTCAGTTACCAATCCTTTGGTGAATTCGCTCGATTCCACCCCCATTGGCACGTACTGGTTCTGGAAGGAGGATTTACCAAGTACGACCGTTTTGTATATTTGCCAATCGGAGCCGACGAAGGGATGCTCAAGGTCTGGCAAGCCACAATACTATCTTTGTTTCTACACAAAAAACTGATCGACCAAGCCCGTGTAAACATGCTCAAGGACTGGAAGCATTCTGGTTTCAGTATCGAGAGCGAAACCAGACTATTCAGCAAGGCTGATCGAGAAGCCCTCGGTCAGTATGTCGTTCGCGGCGCTACCTGTGCAGAAAAAATCCAGTATGATCCAGCTTCCGACACCGTATTCTGGACAGCTGCACCTAAGGGTTTCTACAAAGGAAAAACAGAGACCTTCAAGGGTTTTGAATTTGTTGACCAGCTTGTGGCCCATTTACCACCGCGAAGAGTGCAACTGGTTCGTCGTTATGGGGTATATGCAGGAAAAGTTCGTAAGCAGTGGCAAGAACGTCCCAGTATTAACCGCCTTGCACCCGAGGGTTGGCAAAAAAGGCATCCTGACAAGTCTCTGATTGTGCAGAAATCGCCGCAAGAAAGCGAGGAAACTGACCAAGCTCCCGATGCTTGGTCTAAGCTGCGGCGGCAAAGCTGGGCACGGTTGTTACAAAAAGTCTACGAGGTCGATCCTTTCGTGTGCCCGAAGTGCCAGGGGATAATGTCGGTTGTGGCGATAATCGAGGATCCCAAGGAGCTTGCCAAGATTATTACCTGGGCAAAGCAGCAGGAACGGGAGCATCCAGTGGCCGTCTGTGCTCGTTCACCTCCTGAGCTTGCTCTGGTGTCGGTATAATACCCAAAAACGAAGTTTATGCGGAACATGATAACACCTCAAAATCGTTGCTTATACAGCGACCTGGGAAAGATATATCCTTAGGCTCTGAGAAATTCGCGCGAATCAGGGCTTGACGGCACAAACTGACTGGGATTATACTTCGCAGAGTCGGCGTTGCCGAAAAAATGTGATAGGATCAGTTGTTCGGGCTGACAAAAGTCATAGTTCGAGGGAAAAACCGAAAATTTTAACC
>JAAYUI010000005.1 GCA_012517765.1 Caldisericales bacterium
GGCGTCAATATCCAATGCAAACAGCTTGGTCAGTTCTCTGAATTTGTCCTCTGAGATTCTTCCATGAAAGACATACTTGTTTTTGTATTTCACAGCTACTCTTATAGGACAGGTTGGATTGGTTAGCTAGGCTTAAGCCTAAAAGTTTATTCAGTGGATGACATTGATGAAGAAAAGATTGTGAAATTAATAAAGATGGTCGATAAAAAAGCTGTTTTTACAGAAAACGGTGGAAACTGATTCTGAGCCACATATTGTTTGGCAATTTACCGAAAACAGTTCAACAGGTCTAGCAAATTCTCGGGATAAACATTTGAGAAGCACAACAATCTCAAAAAATTTAATTTCGAAAAAATGGATTGAGTGCAGCTTGACAATGCTCGACGCCTTGTTACCTTACAACCACAGACCTGAAAGGGCCTAATCAATTTACAAAAAAAGGGGGATTTATGAGTGACAACAATAAAAATATAGAAGAAACAGGATGTTGCCCAAAGTTTGATCCCAAGCCTTGGGACAACAAGGTGTTTGATTGGAAGAACAAAAAATTTATAAAAGATAAGGTATTTACAATGTTTTATGCGCCTGTCAATTTTGGTTCGGTGATGCGCCGGATAACCAAAAAAGTAGAAGATGCCAAAGGGAAAATGCCTGACTGGCTGTGCCTTTCTGACCATACTTCAAAATGGAACATGGACCTGTATCTGGCTGTGGACAAGGAAATCCCTGGGACAGAGAATGTAACTCTGAGCGGAAAATATTTGAGCAGGGTTTATGAAGGTGATTTCAAAGACACAGGAAAATGGTGCAAGGATTTTGAAGACTACGTCAAAGACAAAGGGCAGGAAGTCAAAAAATGGTATATGTGGTACACAACTTGCCCCAAGTGCGCCAAGGTGTATGGCAAAAATTATGTAGTTATTGTTGGGAAAATAGCATAGATTTGTTGCCAAATTAAAACGCAATTTTAGGCCAAGTCAAAAATTTTGAAATACTCCAATCTGGGGTCAAATGGCCTTATAGATCGGAGTTTTTTGTATAAAATCTGTCTAAATTGTTGCAGATGCTTGTTGCTATGGCGGTTTCATTTATCGTGTGGTGTTGGAATTTGGAAAGGCAATGAAAAATGAAGGGTTTGTTTTTGCATGGTGTAAACTGTACATCCAGGATCTGGTCGCAGGTGCGGGAGTATCTTGCTGGCATTGACGCTGATTATGTGGAATACCCCCATGCGGTCACTGCTGCTGCAAACTGTGTTTCGGACATTACAAAATGGGTTTTTGGCGAGTTTGGGAGCAATCATTATGATTTTGTGGCTGGCCACAGCATGGGCGGCATTATCGCACTAGAGCTTGCGGCAAAATTCAACCTGGCTTTTCGCCAGATAATACTTGTTGATTGCAGTCTCAGGCCTGCAAACAGGTTTTATCGCAATCTGATGACAGAAGGGCACATGGAACAATATGGCAGCAAGATTATGCAGATGATGCAGGAAGAGGCGCCATATTATCAAGACGGTCTGAAGCAGTCACTAAAGGAGAGATTTGATTATACGAAATATCTCAAGGTATTGAACCAGAATATATATGCGATCTATGGGGACCGGGGGCAGAAAGATTATCCAGGCAGAATCGATGATTTATGCCTTGATGAGGAAACATTGGGAAGAATCAAGTTGTTGTTTGTTGAAAATGCCTGTCATTTGCCGATGATAGAGAACCCGCAAGCGCTGGCATTCATGATTTCTGACATTGCACATGACAAAAGTTTGCTTAAATAGTATCAGATTTCTCTTTCAGGGCTGTTGTCTGTCTAAAATCAATTCAAAGGAATTAATTTTTGTAAGTCATTTGTTTTTGCTTGCTTTTGAATTCTGCAGTATTGATTGACTTGACACCACTTGCCGGCAACTGTAAGTTGTTGTCAAAGGAGCTGAAATGGATGAAAACATTTTGAGGGAAAAGCTTTCCAGGAGGGGCTTTGATGAAAGCAGGATTGGGCAAGCGCTTGAAACAATCGCCGGTTTTGAGGAGTATCTCAAAACATCAGCTTTAAGCCCTTCTGACAAAAAGCCCCTGGTTGATTATTGTTCCGGGCTGATCAGACAAAATAAAAACAACTGGTACAACATCTTTGCCCTGGCAGTCTACGGCAAGTCGATCGGGTGCGAAAACCTGACTATAAATGCGCTTGAGCTGTTGGATGGCTCGGAGGCGTTGTGGAACCTGAGAGACAAACTTGACGAGGCGTTTGGTGAAGCGGTGGCTTCCAAATATTATGAAGGCGTCAGGTTCCCTGGGCTTGGCGAGCCAAACGAGGTCAAGCCTGAAGCAATGGGGGCTATCATTGGCAGGGTGGAGTCAGACCTCGGCCAGGAAAAAACAGCTTCCCTGATTGGCGGGTGCCTTAGAAATATTAAAGATTCGTGGTATGAAGAGGATTTAAAGCTGTTTGACGAGTGCGGGAAAGATATTGACAAATTCATCAAAATAAGGGGGGACCGGTTTCTTTCTGAGCTCGAAACGCTAAAAAATGAGGGGAATCTCTATTTTACCCAGCCAATCACCGATGAGGTCATCGAATTTGTGAAATCAAACCCTGAAATCCATTATGGCGTGAGGGCCGGTAACATTTTTTATGACACAAAAATTCCGCACCAGGCCGCAAAGATGCTCTCGGAAAGTGATCCGGTCAAAAGACGCTACCACTATTGCCACTGCCCGTGGGTCAAGGAGTCGCTTGCCAATGGGAAATCGCCTGTTCCGCCGGTGTTTTGCAATTGCAGTGCGGGGTTCCACAAGAGGATGTGGGAGGTTGTTCTTGGAAAGCCAGTCAAATGCGAAGTTCTTGAGTCAGTCTTGAAGGGTGATGACAGGTGCAGGTTCAAAATTGATCTGAACTGATCAGCTTTTCTGGCGTCCATTTTTGATTGAAGCAAAATTGTATAAAGCTTGTCGCTTTTTCTGTTGTTTTTGAAAAAGTTCTCCAAAGACTGTTTATCTTTGTTGCCACAAAAAAGGAAAAATCAAAAAATATCTGATTCTGGAGATGTTGCGCCCCGTGCCCAAAAGGGCTAATAATTGGGGTGAGGCAAAAATATGCAAAACAGCGAGAAGCCAAAAACTATTGATGAATACATCTCCAGCTTTCCGGAGGAGACCCGCCTTCTACTTGAGAAAATGCGGGAAGTGATAAAGAATGCCGCACCTGGGGCCAAAGAGGTGATAAGCTACCAGATGCCGGCGTTCAAGCTGAATAAGGTCCTGGTCTATTTTGCGGCCCACAAAAACCATATCGGTTTCTATCCGACATCCTCGCCGATCGTTGCTTTCAAAAAAGAGCTCTTGCCTTACAAACAATCAAAAGGGGCTATCCAGTTTCCTTTTGACAGGCCAATACCATTTGACATCGTGAAGAAAATTGTGGAGTTCAGGGTAGAAGAGGACAGGCAGGAGGCTGAAAGCAAGAAGAAGTCTGTGCCCAAGACACGAAAAAGAAGTGCCACAACTTCTTCTGCCATTAAAACACCACCCAAATTCCCTGTTGAAAAAGAGTACACCCGTTGCATTGAAACCTTGACAAAAGCCGGTATCATTGGGCCTCTCCCAAAATCTGGAAGCATTGGTGCGATTGGGATTGACGGGAAAGAGTATCCGGTGCCAACGCTTGGGCAGGTTCTGGGGCTTTTCTCTGGCAACAGGGAGTTGGTGGAAAAGAAATTCTCCCAGGGTTTTGACCGACTGGAGCTTGTTCCAATGGCGGCCCCGGTGCTTTTTCTTGCCGACTTGATGAGGGCGGCGATCCTCAGGCACATGGCAGAAGGAAAGATTTTCCGGACTAGATGTGACCCCTCTGGTCCTCTCGTGCCAGTTCGCGTCAACAAGGAAAAACACGTCTGGATTTGGGAGACCCTGAAAGAGGTCCTGGATACTGACGGGCTGGTCTATTTTCCGGAGGAGTACTCGGTCAGCCACCGCGGGCAGACCAAATCTGAGGTGATCGCCAACAGGCGGATTTGTGCTGTTCCCGGCTGGTCCGTTGGGCTCTCGGAGAGCTTGCCCATCATGCCCGGCCAGGGCCAGGGCAAGGTTATAGCCGGAAGAAAACAGCTTGAAATAGGTTTTTCTCCCAATGAATACAGGAGCATCCTGCAGGGCCGCGCTTATCAGGGTGAAACTGGAAATACGCTTGAGGACTTTATCGTGAGGTTCATCTCCCGCCTCGAGGAGACCGGCGAGGTGAGCAACGACATCATTGACGCAAACGCCCTGTGGTGTCTCGCGCAGTATGTAAAAATCCCTTATGCAGACTGCGTGCCGGTCGGGCGCTGGCACCGCATCCTCGGGCGCGCCCGCCTGGACATGCACCGGTCAAACAACAAGCTGTGCACAAAAAACTGTGGCGGCGCCACCGTGGTGAGGCTGATAGGCATCATGATTTGATATTAATTTGTGATTCTCGATAATTTATAGGAGAGAATAATATATGAATAAAATCAAGTTAATCTGGAAGTTTTTGGTCGAATGGCTAATAAAGCCTATTATAACCTTTTTCGTTCCTTTCATATTCTTATCGCTTATTCCAATAATACCATCTAGCATAATTAAAGGAGACCCAATTAAAGGAATAATTTCTATACCTTTGTGGGTTTGGATTGCAATTATTATTTTGAGTATTACTGTATATTGGAGGATAGATAGAATTCAAAACAAGAATAGAGGTTTTGGTGCCGTAACATATCAACATGATAGAATATCAGATCCTTGCCGCCATGAGTATGAAGATAGTATATGGGTGTATTATATGGAGCGTTTTTTAGATTACTCAACAAGATTAGTACCTGAAGATAATCCTTATTGCAAAAGATGTGGCACAAAACTGAAGCAATCAAAAGAATTATTCTGGGGTGGCTATATTTGGAGTTGTGTTGGATGTGGTCGTAAGATAAAAAGACGCTTCACATTTGAAGAAGCAGAAGAGAATCTGAAATGTATTTTGAATGGAATTGATTTACCTGAAACCGAAATATCTAATGAAGAATAATTTCTGGAAGATCTATATAAAATAAACAAAATCATAAAAATGTTTTCCAAGATTTTGGAAGTACTCCCAACCCTTCTAGAATCAAAAGCAAAAAGGAGCCAAAATGCCAAAGATAACCCCATACCTGTGGTTTGAAAACAAGGCCGAAGAAGCAGTAAATTTCTATGTTTCCATTTTCAGGAACTCAAAAATTCTGGACATAACAAAGTTTAATGGCAATGATGTTGGGCAGGATGGGGCTATTGTGTCAATCACCTTCCAGCTCGAAGGACAACAGTTTTATGCCCTCGATGGCGGCCCGCAGTTTACTTTCTCGCCGGCAGTATCTTTTTTCATTAGCTGTGAGACGCAGCAGGAGATTGACCACTACTGGGAAAAGCTCTCCTGTGGCGGGGAAAAACAGATGTGCGGCTGGCTGAAAGACAAATATGGCCTGTCGTGGCAGGTGGTTCCGGCCATCCTGGGCGAGATGATGCAGGACAGTGATGCCGAGAGGCTGGGAAGGGTCACAAAGGCGATGCTCCAGATGCAGAAACTGGACATAAGCTTGCTGAAGAAGGCATACGAGGGAAAATAAACACCCTCATGGCCCAAAAACAAAATAATTACCAAAGCGCCAAGTGGCTTGCATGAGGTGATAATGAGGCTTAGTATATATAAAAATTTGTGAAAGGCGGTACATTACATGGAAAAGAAATCCATAAAAGCCTTGGTTATTTTTGATACAACTTTTGGGAACACGAAAACAATTGCAGAGGCGATTGCAAAGGAGCTCGGGAGCGGGGCAAAGGCGGTGCAGGCCTCCAGCGTTGGCGCTTCTGAATTGAAGGGGCTGGATTTGCTTGTTGTCGGCAGTCCGATCATTGGCTGGAAACCTTCTGAGAAGATGGAGACATTTCTCAATGGCCTGGCCAAGGAACAGCTAAAGGGTACCAAAGCAGTGGCTTTTGACACTAGGGTAAAGATCTTTATCCACGGGGACGCGGCCAGAAAGATCTCGGAAAGACTTGAGGCGGCCGGCGCTGAAATTATTTCCAAACCGCAGATGTTCTATGTCAAGGGCAGAGAAGGCCCGCTTTTTGATGGCGAGGTTGAAAAATCTGTCGAGTGGGCAAAATCGATAAAAAGCCTGCTAAAAACAAAGTAGTTTTGGCCCCATGAACAGAGAAACTGCCATTCTGGCCAAAAAAACACTGCTGTACTTTGCCCTGTTCCTCGTGATCATGGGACTGGCAATCTTTTTGCCGGCGTGGTCGCTTGCTTACTGGGAAGGCTGGGTCTATATTTCCATCTTTTTTGTCCTTGTCCTGCTCGTCACCCTGTATTTGCTGAAAAATGACCCGGAACTGCTAAAACGAAGGCTCCGCAGGGGGCCATTTTCCGAGAAGGAAAAAAGCCAGAGAATAATCCAGACCTTTTCAACATTAGTTTTTTCCGGAACAATATTGTTTCCTGGGTTTGATCACCGTTATGGTTTTTCCATGGCCCCCTGGTATGTTCCTGTCATTGGCAACCTGCTTCTAGTTGTTGCCTACATAATCGTTTTCGTTGTCTTCAAAACAAACACCTACACATCGGCCATTATCGAAACCACAAAGGACCAGAAAGTCATTTCTACAGGCCCTTATGCCATTGTCCGCCACCCCATGTATTCTGGTGCAATACTTGTTTTTATTGCAACACCGCTTGCGCTTGGTTCCTACTGGGCTTTACTTTTTGTCGTCCCGACCATCCTTGTGGTTGCCTGGAGAGCAGTCGAGGAGGAGAAATTTTTGTCCAAAAATCTGTCTGGCTACATCGAGTATTGCCAGAAAACCAGATACAGATTTGTTCCATATGTCTGGTGATATAACGGATGTTTTTCAAGAATAATATTTATTTATCGATAGAGTTTCCTAACGATTGTTTATTTTCTATCTCCCTTTTTAGATCATCGAATTTGGAATCGATATCCCATTTTTGAATGATTTTATTTAAACTTTCTCTCGAATAATTAAATGTTTTTCCATCTTCATAAAAATCATCATATTCATACTCTTTGTTGGCCCTTCTTTCTTCATTTCTGAAATCAATATTTTCGACAATTTTATCTTTTGCTAGACTTAAATCGATTTCCAACTGTGATTCAATTTTTTTCACAATATCGAGAAGGTACTCAAGTAAATCATCATCAGGAAAGTCCATATCATTAATACTTTTAAGTGCATATGATTTAAAATGGTTAATTTCTTCTTCGCTGACTATCGTTTTGTATGAAGTTATGAAATTACTTACTGTTTCAAAATACTCGATACTATCACTATAATTATTTAAGATATTATATTTTAATAAATCTACCAATTCATCCTTTCTTGGTATGTGCATTTGAATATTATCTAGAATGAATTTTATTAAATCATATGAACATTCAGTATCAAACTTATTTTTCTTAACTCGATTAATAAATTGATCAATGAATGTTGTTAAATACTCGATTGGATCAATTTTTAAGCTGGTCATTTTGTGATTGGATATGGAAACAAACCTTATAATGAAAAGTAATCGACTTTCGTTTAAATAATAATTCTCTCCGTATATTGAATAGTATTCTTCAAATTTTTTTGCTAAAGGAAGAATTAGAAGTTTCGGAATATCATCTGCAAGTTTATTGTTAATCAATTCCCAAAGATTATAAACTTGTTCGAATGTTTGTGAGGATTCGATAAGTTTTTTCAAAACATCTTTTTCCTCAATAAGATAATTTTCAATATAATCTTTTAAAGAGGGATCAAATAAATTGAAGATAATATTACCGTTGCCTTTAAATACATCGATTGAAGTTTTAATAAAGCAATTATCGAGTTCTTTTATAATGCTCTTTTGTTCAATTGGTTTCTTGTAATCAATGTTATCAAGAAAAGCAGAAAGTGCTTGTAAGATCGAATCTATATCTATATTATTCCCGACCATATAAAGAGCAAGCAAAAAATATTTGCTTTCTGGATGTATGTGGTTTTTGAAAGCTTTTTCCCAAACTTTTATAGGGTTTGATAGGCTGTCCATGAAAGATTCAAAATAATCGATACATTGTATTGGTTCAGTTGGCCCTTTCTTTGTCATTTGTTCAATAATTCTTGGGTTAAAATTTTTATGACTTATAATCTTTTTATATCTTTTATTTTTGAGGAGTTCTAATTTATAACTATCGCCAATTTCTGAATAAAAAATATGATTGAAAAGTATTTGTGCTTTATCTAGCTTTGTATAATCATCAAGTTTAATAATGCATTTATTTAATGATTCTAAGTCATTTTCGAAAGAATCGCATATATTTATTGCTTGGTTTAAAATATACTCCCTTGTTGTTGCGACAAATCTCAAATTTTTATTTTTCTGGCATATTTTGATAAATTCTGTAATATCCTTATCTTGTTTTGTTACAAACTCCCTGTACATTGTTGACCCTAAAAAATCATCATAGTAGAAAAATAGTTTTTTATTCTTATCTTTCCCCAAAACTTTGTATGCTTCATTAATATCACTTGAAATGCAAACAGGCGTGAAACCTTGAGAAACATAAGATAAGGTTAATCTCTTTGCCAGGAATGTTTTTCCAATACCTGGTATTCCTGATATAATGCAGTAATGATGATTCTCTAGCAGTTCAGTTGTCCTATTCCAACTGTTATTTTCAACATATTTCTTTATTTCTCGTTCTATTTCTTCTAGTAAGTTATCAGTTTTCGCGTATATCCCAGAATGAATAATCTTATCAAGGTAAAAGGTATTACTTATCCAGAGTTGAGGATAATTATTTAAAATAGAAGTGTGTTTTCCAAGCAGATTATTCAAATCATCTTTCCCAAAGACTAGGGTCTCTGAACATATATTCGAAAAAATCTTTGAAATATCATCTTTGTTGCCTTTTGTTAGTGGAAATGATGTAGCAACAATATATTTAGAAGGATTGTGTTTAGCTATTTTATCTAATTCTTTAGTTAGGTCAGTCTTTAACTTATTGAAACGTGATTTGCGATAATGCTTGCATTGGACTATCCACAACTGATCATCTTTTTCATATTTAAGGTCTATCCCTGCATCCTTGCCTTTGGGGAAGTTTTCGAAAGGCACCTTATACTTCATTTGAAGTAAATCGCGCACAAAACATTCAAAAGCACCGTCATCTAATTCATGAAAATCATAATCGATCATGTTTTTGCACCTTATTTTCTCAAATCTTCTGGCACTTTGGGCAAAAGTACGAGGCAGACCCGGCAATTGCGGCTTTTTCTATCGGTGTACCACAATTTGGGCAGGGTGCACCAAGCGTTTCCTTGTTTAGAATCGGGACGTAGTTGCCTGGTTTGTCGAAGAGATCACTCTCTGCCAATCTGCCGTGTTTTGCGATGGCCTCTTCCATGACCGATTTGCATGCTTTGAAAAGGGCTGTTTTTTCTTCCTTCGTCAACAGGCTGGCTTTTCTCTTCGGGTGTATCCCTGACAGGAAGAGCACATCTTGAAGATAGCCATTTCCAATACCTGCGACACCGCGCTGACCTGTGAAAAATTCTTTTATGGTTTTTTTGTGCTCGTCCAGGAGAGCAGACAGGGCCTCGGGCGTGAATTCTTTTTTGTCTAGCGGATTGAGCCCCAGTTTTCCGGGGTAGACGTGTGTTGCCAGCTCCTGCTCGTTGACAATCTTGAAGAAGCCCCAGCCAACGATTGTGTAATATAGTTTTGAGCCATTTTCGAAACCGATCCCGACACTCTATTTACCGGCCGGTTTGCCGCCATCCCTGAAATGGAGGATTTTGCCTGCAGTTTCCATGGTGGAGAGCAGGTAATGACGGTCGTCAGTTTCGATGAATATCCACTTTCCCTTGCTGTAGGCTTTTGTGAGCTTGTGCCCTTTGAGTATTTTTTCGCTTTCGGAGCTTGTTTTGTTTGTGAACCCCTGCCTCTCCAGCGAATCTGTGTTCATATACTCTACAGAACTGACTTTATGGGTGTTTTTTGACAGAATATCGTTTATCTGCCCCGAGATGACAATTGCTTCCGGCATTTCAAATGGCATTTGTTCCTCCTTGCCAGAAATCATAATCCGAATACTCTTTCGGGCAACCACCCGAGTTTTCATTGTTTTTGTGCAATATTACACCTTCCAATTTATCTTCCTGTCAAATATCATGCTGTTGAACCGAAACGCTTTTTGGAGCGTATGGATTTTAGATACAAAAGTGTTTCTATAATTTGCTGCCTGGGAGGTTTTGGTGAAGAAACTGCTTGCTCTGGGTTGTGTTCTTGTCATTGCGCTGGGTTTTTACTGGAAAGCTTCAGGTGGAGGATGCAGCTGGCCATGCTATGGTGGCAATAACAGGCACAACTTTTATTCCGATTGTGGCCCGCAGGGGAACAATCTGGGGCTTTTCTGGAAATTCGAGACAAAGGGACCAGTCCTTTCTTCTGCCTCCTATGACGGAGAGAGCATATACATTCCTTCCACAGATCGCAGGCTGTATTGCCTCGATCCTGATACAGGCAAGGAAAAATGGAAGTTCGAGACTGAATCGGAGATGAGGTCCCAGCCTTATTGCGCCAGTGAAATGGTCTATTTTGGGTCCCAGGACCACAGGATGTATTGCGTGAACGCAAAGAATGGAAGCAAGCTCTGGAGCTTCAAGGCCAGGGGAGGCATTGTTTCAAGTCCGACAGTTTATGGGACAAACTGTTATTTTGGCTGCCTTGGCAGGTATATGTACTGTGTCAGCGCGAATCTTGGTGAGCTCAAATGGAAATTTGAAACCAGAGACGGCATCATTTCTAGCCCGCTGGTTTTTCTGAACAAGGTCTATTTTGGGTCAAAAGACCATTCCCTCTACGCTGTCGATTCCGAGACAGGCAAGCTGTTCTGGTCATTCAAGACTGGCGGCAGCATCTACTCGTCCGTGGCCGCCCTTAACAACAAGATCTATTTCGGAAGCGACGATGGAAACGTGTATTGCCTGGAATCCGAAACCGGGCAACTGATCGGGCAGTTCCAGACAGGGGCGACCGTCAGGACCTCCCCTGCACTCATGGGTGATTATCTTTATGTCGGCTCTGGTGATAACATCTTTTGCCTGGATAAAAACACAATGGAAGAGATCTGGCGTTATACCGAGCCTAAAATGCAGGTCACAACATGCACGCTTGTTAGCTCCAAGGTTTACGTTGGTGTGGGAAGCACAATCTGCTGCCTTGACTCGGAGACCGGAGAAAAACTTTCCGTTTTCCAGGCAAATGGCTCCATGTGCCAGGCGAGCATTGCCACGGACAGGGTGCTTGTAGGGTCACTGGATGGGAACCTTTACTGCCTGGGTGACATCAGCCCGGAGATTGAAGCGAAACCGGACATCATAAATTTTGGCGAGATGTCCAGAGGTGAGCAAAAATCAGTTTCATTGACCATAAAGAACAAAACAGAGAAAGACCAGACGGTTGTACTTGCAATAAACAAGCCATGGCTAAAGCTTGACAATACCGTTGTTTCCCTTGTCCCTGGTGAAGAAAAAACCCTATCTGTGTCTGTTGACTGGGACAAAGTTGCTGATGTCGGAATGCAAAGGGCATCAATAAGGCTTGTGTGGGGTTCCAGTCAGAGCATAGTGCTTGCAAAAATGTATGTTCTTTATGAGCTCAACACCGGATTCAAGGGTTGCGGATGGGGGAACAGCAAGGCAAATTCTCAAAGGACCGGATCAACAGGGGCAGAGTGTGGCCCTCTGACCAATTCTGTTGCGAAAAGCTGGTCGACCGGTTTTGGCCAGCCTTTTGGAAATTCCCCTTCTGTTGTTGGTGGTTGGGTGATAGCTGGGCCCACATGGGGAAAGACCCTTTCTTGTCTGATGGCCGAGAACGGTTCTGCTGTCTGGAATGCCGAGTTGGACAGATACATCACTTCTTCCCCATCCTCAACAACAGATTATGTGATGATTGGCGCCCAGGAAATGCTTTATTGCATGGACACCGATTCCGGGAAGAGGCTGTGGGAGTTCCAGACTGATGGAGATATCATTTCAAATCCGATGGTTGTTGAAGACAGAGTGTTTTTTGGTTCAAAGGACGGGTTTGTTTATTGCCTTGCTGCAAATAGCGGCAAGCTCTTGTGGAAATCGGATGAGCTTTCCCCGATTGTGACTTCAGGGACCATCTGCATGAACAGGATATGTTTTGGCGGGAGCGATGGCAAGCTCTATTGCCTCACAACTGAATCGGGTAACATCCTCTGGACATTTGCAGGCAAGGGAGAGCCCACAACGGCGGCATATGAGACCAACAAGCTTTTTGTGACCACAAGAGAAAAAATGGCCTACTGCTTAGAGGTGACAACCGGCAAAAAGATATGGACATATGAGGCGAAAGGCCAGATACAGTCCTCCCCGGCGGTCTCGGATGGCCAGGTCTATTTCGGATCCAATGATGGTCTTGTGACCTGTCTTGCACAGGCAGACGGCAAGAAAAAATGGGAATTTGGAACCGGGAACTATGTTACTGCCTCGCCGTCAATCTACGGGAAAAAGGTCATTGTCCCGTCCCAGGACAAGTCCATATACTGCCTTGATTCACTTACAGGCGAGAAACTCTGGTCTTTCAAGTGCCAGGATTCAGTCAAGTCTGAGGCAGTCATCTACAATGGAAGCATCATTTTTGGCTCTTATGACAAACAGGTCTATTGCCTTTCTGATGCCAGGGAAGCGCTGATCATCGAGCCAGGCAAGATTGATTTTGGGTCACTCCAGTCCTATGACCTTTATGGTTCGCCCGACCCGGTGATGCTCGAAATTGGCAACACCTCAAGCGAGGAAATGGTTGTCGAACTCTCCACTGCCTCAACATGGTTTGCGTTGTCGAACAAAACGATTGTTGTTGCGCCAGGGAGTAAATATATTGTAAAGGTGAGCCTTGTACCGGATGGCATCACTGGCCAGGGCAACTATTGGGGGCAGATAAAGCTCAAGTCGGGAGACTATGAAGACCAGATTGATGTGAGGGTCTATGTTTCAGGAGAGGACCAAAATGAAGAGGCCTCCGGCTGCGAGTGGGTGTGCTTCAAGAGAAACTCCTCCAGAACAGGTTTTGAATTTGACGGGTGTGCACCATCCACTACGGAGCTTGTAAAAATATTCTCTGTCAGGATGAGGGATATGGTGGAATCTTCTCCAGCAACCTATGACGGCAGGCTTTTTAGTGGTTGCATGGATGGCAACATGTATTGTTATAATGCAGAAAATGGCAGGGAAATATGGAACTTTGAAACCGGAGGGCCCATTTATTCCTCGCCGGCAATATTTGAGAAAACAGTCTGTTTTGGTTCCAGCGATTCCAATGTTTACTGCCTCGACTGGGAGAACGGGTCACTGTTATGGAAATTTGAGTCGTCCCTGGGTTTCCAGTCTTCCCCTGCGGTGGCCGGTGATTTTGATCACAAACCAAGGGTTTACATTGGCTGCAATGATGGCTACATGTACTGCCTCGATGCAAAAACCGGCCAGAGGATATGGAGCTACAAAACTTCTGGCGCCATAAGCTCTTCTCCGGCCATATCATTTGCAAGGACCGCAGGCAAACTTGCAAAACTGGACAGGGTGATCTTTGGCTCCATGGATGGCAAGATCTATTGCCTTGATGCCATTTCTGGCTCCAAATACTGGACCTATGACTGCAAGGCACCTGTCAAATCGACACCTTGCATAAATAGCGACAGGGTTTATGCTGGTTCCCATAATGGAATGTTTTACTGCCTGGATGTTGCAACCGGCTACAGCATGTGGTCATACAAGACGGGTGTAATAAATTCACCTTCATTTTTTGGCGGGAACGTTTATTGTGCGACCTCGGACGCGCTTCTCCTGTGCCTTGACGGAAAGTCTGGCAAAAATCTCTGGTCATATCGTTCAAGTGGAGGTTTTATGACTGCCCCGGCAATTTGTGGCGGAAGGGTGTATCTTGGTACTCTGGACAAAAAAGTAATTTGTGTTGATGCTGGTTCCCCTGAAAAAATATGGTCCGCGATGCTTCCAGAGGAAGTGATTTCCTCACCGATAGTTTCTGAAGGGAGGCTCTATGTCATCTCGGAAGATGGAACACTGTTCTGCTTCTCCGAGACCACAAGGGAAGTCTCCGTGGAGCCGGGTAATGCTGACTTCGGGCTTGTGGAAGAAGGCAGGGAACCAATGATTCCAATCACCCTTACCAACAAGATTGCAAAAAAAGTTGGCATCACGATCACAAAAGAGGGTGATTTTTTCAATATCAAACCTGCCACTATCGAGATAAAGAGTGGCGAAAAGGCGAGCTTTGTCATTTCAATCGACCCTCAAAAAGTCCAGAAGGGCCCCAACAACGGACTTGTTAAAATAGCCTGGGACGACAGGGTTGTGGTGGTCCCGGTGACAATTATGGTCAGGTAATATCAAATTGCCTCCTTTTTGGTTATAATTACCAAAAAGGAGGCATTATGGAAAAGCTTGAGGTAGTCCACAAAAGGCTTTTTGATGCGGCATACTATGCTGCTGAGGCCATAAAAAAGGCGATTGACTTGAATGTCTTGCCAAAAAATCTGGCCGAAGAAATGTCACAGGCCCTGAATGATCTTGATGCCGCCATGGATTCGTCCAAGAAGCATTTTGTGGACCCTGGCTGCTAAATAAAAACATACAGGCAAAATACGTCCTTTCGGCGTATGGTGGAGTGTAAATGAAAAAACTAACTGCAAAGGCGCTTGCGCTTTTTATTGTCATGTCGTCTGTTTTTGTTTCCGGCCCTGGTGTTGCTGCCAGCTGTGATTGCACGAGGTTCAAATTCGACCTTGGCAACAATGGGGTTTTCCCTTCTGAGTGTGCGCCAGAGAGCAATGACCTCGTAAAGCGCTGGTCTTACATAACGAGAGGCACTGTTTCTTGTGCTCCACTTGTTGTCTCAGGCAAGGTTTATGTGGCCTCGTGGGACAACAAGATGTATTGCCTGGATGCAGAGAAAGGGACTCTTTCCTGGTCAGCAAGGACAGGCGGGGTCCTTAATGGAATATGCTATGATTCAGACAGGATTTATGCCTCCTGCACCGATAAAAAGGTCTACTGTCTTGATGCAAAGACCGGCAAACAGATCTGGGTTTTTGCAATGTCGTCTGCAAGCATCTCCAATCCCCTTATTTATTCGGGCAAGCTCTATACGGCCTGCGGCAAAACAAATGACAAAACAAACAAGGGTGACAACTATATTTATTGCCTGGATGCAAAAACGGGAAAAGTCGTCTGGAGAGAGAGAAACCAGATGGGTTTTGAGGCTTCCCCGGCGATTGCTGGCGGAAAGGTAGTCATTGGGTCAAACGACAACTATATGTACTGTTTTGATGCGACAAACGGCAAACAGCTATGGAAATCTGCAAAAGCAGACAGTGAATTTGATGCCCCGGCATCGATATCGGCTGCTTCAGGAAAAGTGTATGCAGGAAACTGGAATAAAAAGCTGTATTGCTTTGACTTGAAGACTGGCAAAACCCTCTGGACCCATCTTTCAGGAGGAGCAATACTCACAGCGCCAACAATTGCCGAGGGCAAAATCTATTTCGGCAGTGACGACGGGAACCTCTACTGTATTGATGGAGCATCAAAAAAACTCTCCTGGAAATACAAAACAGACGGGAAAATCAACAACTCATCACCTGTGTATTGTGCAGGGAAAATATACTTTGGCTCCTACGACAAGAAGCTCTACTGCCTTGATGCAAAAACTGGCAAGGAACTGTCGTCTTTTGAAACAAAAGATGAGGTATGGTCAACACCTGCGATATGCAATAAAAAGATCTATTTTGGTTCAAACGATGGCAACGTTTATTGCCTTGAAGCGCGTGTCGAAAAGCCAGTTCGGATGACCATAAATCCGGAATTTGCCGTGCTAAAACCTGGGCAGAGCATACTTTTTACTGCCACAGTCTACAATAATTATGATGAAGTCATGAAAGACCAGAAGATAAGCTGGTCTCTGACAAATCCCAAAACTGGAACGCTTGATTATGGCGGTCTCTTTGGTGCCAAATCGCCAGGGCTGACTGATGTTGTTGCTACCTCAGGCCAGCTCTCTGCAAGGGCAAAGGCCTATGTCTACGACGAAGGGCTGAACCTTGAGAAGCAGGGTTGCGACTGGCCATGTTTTGGCGGTGATCCTGGCAGGACTTCTTCCACAGAGGGTGATTGTGGCCCAAAAACCGACAAGCTGAAAATATTGTGGAAATACAATGCAAAATCGCCTCTCACCACCCAAGCAATTTCTGTAGACGGGATGGTTTTTGTGGGCGCCCAGGACGGCAAATTCCATTGCATGGACCTGGAGACAGGTGCAAAGATCTGGGAGTTCAAATCAGGGGCTCTTGCCTACACGCCGGTTTACTGGCAGGGAAAACTGTTTGCGCCGTCATTTGATAAAAAACTCTATTGCCTTGATGCAAAAACTGGCAAAGAACTCTGGTCTTTCGAAGCTGGCGGGGAGATAAGGACATCACCGACTATTTATCAGGGAAAGCTCTATTTTGGTTGTGGCAAGGTCCGTGACGACAACGAAAACAATTCTGGCAAAAACGCCCTGTATTGCCTTGATGTCCTGACTGGCAAGCTTGTGTGGGAAAATCCAAACAAGATAGATTTCGAGTCATCACCAACTGTTGCCGAT
The DNA here is from genome assembly GCA_012517765.1 of Caldisericales bacterium. Lineage (GTDB taxonomy): Bacteria > Caldisericota > Caldisericia > JAAYUI01 > JAAYUI01 > JAAYUI01. The sequence goes on from JAAYUI010000005.1 coordinate 16,729, forward strand.
GGCAAAGTATTTATTGGGTCTAGCGATGATGCCTACTACTGCTTTGATGCAAATACAGGCGATATTTATTGGACAATCGACAGCAAGAATGATTTTGACGGCGAAACAACATATTTTGATGGCAGGATTTATTTCTCCACATGGGACGGCATTGTAAGGTGCGTTGATCCCAGTTCTGGTGATGCCATCTGGACGAGTGAAGTGGACAAGGCAGTCTTTGGCCCTCTGGCGATAGGGGATGGCAGGATTTTTGCCATTTCCACAAACAAGAGGATGTTCTGTCTCTCGCTTGAAGACGGCAAGGTGCTCTATGACGTGCCAATGGAAGGTTCATCGTTCTATTCCGTGGCCTGCTACGGGAACAGGGTGGTTCTTGGCGACACTAATGGTTTGATGAAGCTGCTTGACGCTTCAACTGGTGAGGAAAAGTTTGCCTACAATGTGAGAGATGGCAAAGATTTTGTGTATCCATCAGTTTGCGGAGGAAAAATCCTTTTCACAAATATCGATGGCCTCCTCTATTGTTTTGTTGATGATGATACTGTCGAACCTGAAAAACCATATCCGGCCAGACTTGTTGTCCAGCCGAAGGAATCAGTCCTGAAACCTGGCGAGACCCAGCAGTTTACGGCCACGATTTTTGACCAGTTTGACCAGGAGATGAAGGATGTCCAGATAAGCTGGGAATGCTCTGATACAGAAATCGGGTCAGTAGACCAGAACGGCCTCTTTACTGCCGCCAAGGACGGGGAATGCACCGTAATCGCTACTTACCTTGAGTTTTCTGATGCTGGAAGGGTGAAAGTACTCAAGATCGCAAAACCGGAAGAAGTGACTTGCGAGTGGAACCAGTACAGGGGCAACCTCCAGAGAAATGGCGTTGTTCCTGATGGTTGCGGGCCAGACCCGGCAAAGACAGATCTTCTGTGGAGTTTTGAAACAGGTGATGATATCTATTCTTCGCCAACCATCTCCGATGGCAGGGTTTTTGTCGGTTCGGATGACAATCATCTCTATTGCCTCGATCTGGCGAGTGGGTCAAAGATATGGGATTTCACTGCTACAGGCAGGGTGTTCTCTCCGGCGGTCGATTCCGGAAGGGTCTATGCCTGTTCGTATGACAGAAACCTCTACTGCCTGGATGCAAAAACAGGCAACAAGATATGGTCGTTCATGTCCCAGGGCCCAACATTCTCCTCGCCTGTAGTTTGGGAAAACAGGGTGTATTTTGGATCAAAAGACCATTTTATGTATTGCCTTGATGCCACAACAGGAAAATTGCTCTGGAAGTTCGAGGCTCCCGACCAGGTTGACTCATCTCCTGCGCTCTGGGAAGGCAAGATATATTTTGGATGTGAAGACAAGAGTCTTTATTGCCTCGATGCGATTACTGGCAAAAAGGTTTGGAGCTTCAAGACAGGTTACATGATAACCTCAACACCTGCCATCTGGAATGGAAAAGTCTACATTGGTTCTGATGACAAAAAACTCTACTGCCTGGACGCCCAGACTGGCTCCCAGGTCTGGATGTTTGAGGCAGGCGGTGTCCTCCACTACTCTTCCCCGGCGATCTGGAATGGGAGGGTATTTGTGGGTGCAACTGACTCCTTCCTTTATTGCCTGGACTCTGAAACTGGCAAAAAGATATGGACATTCAGGGCGGAAGGATGGGTCACCAGCCCTGCTGTTTGCGGCGACGAGGTATGGTTTGGCAGCCAGGACAATTATTTCTATTGCGTCGATTTTGAAACCGGCGGGAAGATATGGTCTTTCAAAACAGAAGGGGCCGTTTCATCACCCGCCATTTCAAATGGCCACATACTGGCAGGTTCTTTTGACAACAAACTCTACTGTTTTGGTGCAAAATAACTGGCAGTTCACAGAGTCTCACATACGCCGAAGGGAAACCTTCGGCGTATTTTTATTTATAACAATTTGCGCATAAACGTGGAATTTCTTTATTTTGATTGGAGAAAACACTGTAATTTTAATATAAATTTTTCAATAAATTGACCTTGTCCAGGTCTGTGTTCAATTGATTGATTTGATTTATTGTGCTAATATCTGACCCATGAAATCCAGACTGATCACAGCAATGTTGGTTATTACACTAGTTCTCCAGGTGCCCGTTTTTGCCATGGCCGAGGAAGGCAAGTGTGACGATTGGGCCATGTTCAATCATGATGTCTCCAGGTCATGCCTGACAACGAACCAGGCGGCACCGCCACTGCTTGTCGGAGAGGCCTACAAGGCAACGGCCGCTATCCACAGTTCTATTGCAATGACCGACAGGTACAGCGTGGTTGGATCTGACGATATGAAGATATATTGCTACGACACTCATTCATTCAGGATAAGGTGGAGCTACCTGACCGGGAACAAGGTCCGTTCGTCACCAACAATCTCTGGTGAAGTGATGGTCTGTGGTTCTGATGACGGTTATCTCTATTGCCTGAACCTTGAAACAGGAAATGAAGTCTGGAAGTTCAAAACAGGCGACATTGTGAGGTCATCGCCACTTGTTGTCAACGGGAAAGTCTATTTTGCATCAAGAGACATGAAGGTCTACTGTGTCGACATATTCACCGGCCAGAAGGTCTGGGCGTTCCATACGGGCGCTTTTGTTGATGCCTCGCCAACCTACAATGAGCACAACAAAACCATTCTTATTGGTTCTTATTCAAAGAAACTTTATTGCCTCAATGCCGAAAATGGCAGGCTGACTTGGGAGTTTGAGACCCCATCGGAAATTTTTGCGGCCTGCTCTGTCAGAAATGGCAAGGTATTTTTTGGAACGGATGGTGGACAGTTTTACTGCCTGTCAGATGATGGCAGACAGATCTGGAAGATAGATGTTGGTGCCCATGTCTGGGCAACACCGGCACTTGTTGAAGACAAGCTCATAATTCCAACAGGATACGACAAGATGGTGCGCTGCCTCTACCAGGACACCGGCGAAGAAGTCTGGAATTTCAGGACGGAAAATTGGAACTATTCCTCCCCAGCCATTGGTGGAAAATATGTTTTCTTTGGATCAGATGACCAGAACCTCTACTGCCTGCACTGGAAAACGGGACAACTGGCCTGGAAGGGGAACCTTGGATACATCATTGAAGCTTCACCTGTAATCTACTGCGAGGCAGTTTATGTCGGCACATGGGGTGGGACAGTCCAGGTCTTCCAGCCGGGGCCAATCCTTGAGGTTGAACCGCAAGAAATTGATTTTGGCATCGTGACCCATGGAACAACACCTTTCAGGGACGTCATCGTCAGAAATGCCAGAAAAGACCAGTTCCAGACGAAGCTTGAAGGAAAAATGGTTACTGATGAAAAACACCTTTCTTTCAGCGCAACAGAGTTTTTTGACATAAGCAATGGCTCTGAACAAAAAATAAGGGTAACGCTCGATCCTGGCGGGCTTGATTATGGCAACCACCAGGCATTGCTCAAGATATCTTCAAATGGTGGCGAGTTCACCATGATAATCAGGTGGCGCATTGTTTCGCCAGCACCACCATGCCTTAATGTTTCTCCATCCGAACTCAATTTTGGGTTTATCAAGAGGGGTGAGGAAGTTTCAAAAACATTGACCCTTTCCTTTGACACTGACGAGGAAGTCTCCGGCATAGTGATGGGTGAAGACAGGTGGATTGATGTAGAGCCAGTCTCTTTCACCTCGATAAACCGTAAGTTCCTTCTAAAGGTTACACTCAATGGCAGCAGAATACCGGCAGGTAATGAGGCCCAGGGAAGGATCGTCATTGCCACGAAAAATGATGTTTGTCAACAGGTTTCCGTAATGGTGAAAGTCGAGACCGAACCAAGGATAGAGATCTCCATGGTCATCGGCGACAACACAGCTTTCGTAAATGGCAGGCCTGTCGACATGGATGTTGCCCCGTATGTAACAAGCAAAGGTAGAACAATGGTTCCGATAAGGTTTATCTCCGAGACCTTTGGTGCCGATGTCAAATGGATTGCCGACAAGAAAGAGATACAGATAAACAGGTTTGACAACAGGGTCAAGCTCTGGGTGGGCCGTCCTGAAATGGATGTCAATGACTTAATAAAGGCCATTCCTTCTCCACCAGAGATAAAAGATGGCAGAACAATGGTGCCGTTCAGGGCAATAGCCGAGGCCTTTGGTGCCGATGTCCAGTGGATTGCCGAGACAAAAACAGTAAGGATGGTCTTCAATCCATGACCCTTGCCAACGCGCTCTCGTGGACAAGCGGGCGCACAAATGGTGACGCAATAAAGGCGCTTCTTTCTGCTTCTGCCTGGCTCTCCCAATCAGGCATCCAGGAGCAGGAAGGGCCCCATGCTGGCGGATTTTATGGCTGGTATTCAACGCTTGAACACTGCCATTCACTCATGTTTTCTGCCACCACTGGAAATGCGATCACCTGCATGCTTTTTCTGGACAGGATGTTGCCGGGTTGGCCAAGACAAAACCCGACAGAACAGGCGGCCTTCTGGTTGCTTGACAAGGCATGGGTGGCTGATGAGGGTGGATTTATAGTGGGCATCAACCCCCAGAATGATTCCCAGGTCAGGCAGATAAAAACGCTTGATGTGGCAATGGTTCTGAATGCTTTTGTACATTTGCATTATGAAACTGACAATTCTTTTTGCCTTTCTGTAGCATCAAAGGCAGTTGACTTCATAACCCAGCGCATGATGGGGCCAAACGGTGTCCCCTACCCGCTCCTTGATGTTGACAGCGCAACAGTCATACAGGACATATCGAACTGGCGCTCCGACATCCAGCCCTATCTGGCAAAAATTGCCATAGGGCTCATGAACTACGCGCAGGCAATAAGGTCTGAAAGGGCCAGAACGCATGCAACAAGGTTGCTGGACTGGGCCTGCCAGAAGGCAGAGGAAAAGCAGGAAGGGGCGATAACCTCGACCGGGAGGTCGGTCCATCTGCTTCCAACGATGTACGCAGTTGACGCACTCCTTGTTGGTTCGGTGATGCTGGACAGGCAGAGAATACTTGAGGCCGCTCTGAAGACGTGGCGTTTTGTTGCAGACTGCCAGCTCCAGGATGGTGGTTTCCCGATGCTTGTGGGTGAAGGTGAGAACTACGAAAGGGCCGATGTGTGCGCGCATTTCATCAGGGCTGGAAGGCTCATCGAGGCCCTTGGGATGCTTCCGGAGGGCTACTGCCTGAAGATAGACAAGGCAACAAAAAGGCTTTGCGGGGAGCTTGCCAACAGGCAACCGGATCCAAAAATGTTCGGAGCATTCAACCATTCTGGTGCAGAACGCCCTGATTTGCAGGACGCCAACACCCAGGCCACAATGGTGGCCATTCAGGCGTTATCACTTGAGGCAGGCATGCCAAATGCGGCGTCTGCAATCGCCCGGGACATGCTGATTGTGTAATATTTAGTCGATAACCCCGAAATATATAGATTCTTTCAATACTCTCAAACAAAATCATTACAAAAATATACAAAAAATCTTCTTCTCTGCTATAATCCTAGGCTGGTTCTGAGCAAGTAAAAAAGTTTGTCTGGGGGATTTGATGAAAAAAATGGCCAGAGTTTTTTATGTAATAAGCTTGACTTTGGTGTTCCTTGCTAGTTGCGGGGCCTCAAGCGATAGAATAGGACAGATTACGCCACAGGGAGAGAAACGTTTTTATACCCTTGGCTGTGGCGATGACTGGGAAATCCAGATGAGAAAAAGAGAAGTTACCATCTACTCCGCCCCGCTTGACTGGAATGATTTTGTGTCTGCATTTACAATAAAGTTGGTAAAAAATCAGTGATGATTACCATATCAGGTAGCTAAGATGTTTGGAATGGACAAACCCAATTCTCTTTAATCGACTATAAATCAGCTATTTTCTGCATTTTTTTACATGGAATCATTCCTTAATCTTATACTATTGACTGTAGTACTATTGATTGTAAAATACTCACTATCATGGAAGACAAAGTTATAAGGATAACGTCAAACAGGATCGGTGCAGGGCTGGTTCTCGGCTCCCTGGAGTATGAGGTCTACAAGGCCTGTTGCGCCATCGGAAAGGCAACTGTAAGGGAAATAGTAGACCACCTTTCGACCGATCATGCCTACACGACCATAATGACAACCTGTGACAGACTCTCCAAGAAGGGTGTCCTGAAAAGGGAAAAATGTGGCAAGAGTTATGTTTACATGCCATCAGTCACCCAGGAGGAGATGGACGTTAAAAGTACATGTAGAGTGCTCAATTCTGTAATTGGCAGCCTTACTGAGCCGGTCATGGCAAATTTTCTGGAAATGCTTGAAAATTCGGACTCGAACAAACTGGACATGCTTGAGCGTATGATAAAGGAGAGGAAACAGAATGCAAAATAGTCTTGTTTTTGCCCTTTATCTGGTTGTGGCGTGGCCGTTCCTGTGGTTCCTGCTTGGCAGGAAGCTCTCTCCAAAGGGGCTGGGCTGGTCAATTTTTGTGTCACTGGCGTCCCTCTTCGGGTTCTCTGCCGGCTTCATAATGCTCTCCAGCCTTGTTCCGGAGACAGTAAAGCTCACCCTCACGCCAACGAGACTCTTTTCCACAGAGGGTATCATTTACGGGGCCAATGTCACGCTGGAGCCGACCTTCTGGCATTACCTTCTCATCGCAGCGCCGTGGATCGTAATCGGTTTTGTTACTTTCCGCCTTGGGTTTGGGTTGTTTCTTCTGTCTTCCAGGACCAGAGGGTACCGTGTCGCACCAAAATCTTTCAGAGAATCGCTTTCTCGTGGATTTGACGGGCAAGACACCAGAAACACAGCATTTTTCCTTGGCAAATCCGGTTCCGAGGCCTTCTCGACCCTGAACTCTGTTTACATTTCAGAAAATTTGATAAAGGGGCTTTCAAAAGAGCAACTTGATGCAGTTGTTGCCCATGAGATGGCCCACATAAGGCGCAGGGACATAATAAATATGTGGCTCTGGACGCTCAATATTGCACTTTGTTCGTATCTTCCAGGAAAGTTTGCCTGGAAGAGCTATTCGCTGGAGCTTGAAAAGGAGGCTGACCGTCTTGCAGTAAAGGCGATTGGTTCACCCTTCCCGCTTGCAGAAGCGCTGATTGGTGTTGCAAAGCTCTGTTCACCTGTAAAAGTGGCCGCAAATCTTTCTTCTGGCGGGCTCGAGGAGAGGACCATGGCCCTGCTCGAACCAAAGAAAGAAAA
>JAAYUI010000207.1 GCA_012517765.1 Caldisericales bacterium
CCTCAAGCGGAATTTCAAACAGCCTCGAAATTTCTCCAAACGTGTAGGATCCCCGGATATCCGCCGGATTGTATTCCCCGGCAAATTCACCTTCAGCAAAGGTCAACGGCTCTTTGGTGCTTTTCGTCGTCCATTCCCCCAGGGCAATAGAGAGAAGGATTCCGCCAAAAAGGACCGTTACTATAAACACAGCCATCCAACGCGGTGTGATTCTCATTTTTTACCTCCAATAACAAAATCCACCGTTTGGGGTACCGGGCAGTGAGCAGATGAAGTACATTCCATGCATGAGATGCATTGGTGATTGTGAACAACTGACTTGCTGCTGACCTCAATGTTCATCGGGCAGGCTTTGTCGCAGGCTTTGCAATCGATGCAGGTATCTGCATTGCGTCGCAAGGAAGCGACGCGGAACAGGTTAAAGATCCCCTGGAAAGCGCCATATGGGCAGGCATATTTACACCAGGGGCGTTCCACGAACAGCGATGCCACTATAGTCATCCCCAACACAACCACGCCGCCAATCGCAGCTTCGCTGGTCCAAAAATTGAAGAGCGCGAAATACGGATCGACATTAGCAAACACCAGGGTCATCGACCTGGCGGTCATAAAAACCACCCAAGCCAACACGACATACCGGAAATATCGCAGAACATTGTCGACCTTGGCCGGGACGAAGTGGTTGTAGCGTTTCTTGAATAACTTCTTGCCAATTTTCGCGATCCATTCCTGGAAAGTCCCCAACGGGCAGACCCACCCGCAAAAAACCGGACCGGCAAGTAAGGCCAACACGATGCCAATGATCATCAGGATCAGCGAGGACTGGTGCACCTTCTGAACGAAAGTGCCGGTGGTAATAAATTGATAAAGGCTGACCACGCCGCCGAACGGACAGAGCGCGTGCAGTGAAGCGGACGAAAGAAAAGCGATGCCTTTTCCTTGTTCCGCCAGAGTATGATTGATCGAGATGAACGCGATTAAGACAAAAAAGAATAATTGCACCCAACCCCGGATCCAATTGGTTTTGCGGCGCTTGGCTGGTTTCTTTACTGGCTGAGATACTTCCATTTTTCTCCTTACTCAAAAAAACCCCTGGGATACTTAAGTGTACCCCAGGGTGGTTAGTTTGATTGGTTACGGAATGCAGGCTTCGAAAGCGGGCAAGTGGTTATTCAGGGATGCCCGCTGCAGGTTGGTGTAAACACGGATAAGCATCGGGTTGGTTATGTTGAGCAATAACTCGTCATACAGAGCCGCGTCGACCTGTTCAAAGATCACACCCATCTGACAGGCTTCTGTAAGCGTGCTCCATTCGATCTCAGCCACCTCGCCAGCGTTCTCAGGCACATCCACCCCAAACCGCTGCGCCACACGGATCAACGCGTTCACATGCTGCTGCTCAGATCGAGCGATGCGCACAAATGGTTGAACATCACCCAGTGTATTGATAACAGCCTGGTAAGTGTTCATGGCGGTGTATTCTTCTTGAATTGCTGCTGCAAGACCTGCGGCTTCCTGTTCTGACAAAGCTGTTACGACAGTCTGTCCTTGTGGGTTGGCTTGAATACCGCGTATGTTCGGAGGGCCACCTCGCCCAGCATCAGTGGCAGCCTGCGAAGGGCTGTAGACAGAGGCAGTGATTACAAGTATTAGAATTGCCAGGGCAATTATTGTGATTAATTTTCCGTTTTTCATATTTTTCTCCTGTTAGATTGAAAATGATTGTATAACCGACTTATTTAGTTGGGCTTAAGCGAATATTTGGTTTTGGTGTATTTTTTATGCGTGGTTTAAGCGTACACAAGCCTTTTCCAACGTAGTTTTTCGAAAAAAGCGGGGGATTTTGAAGAAAATATTGCCACAACGCAACCAAGCGCCTGTGCCCGCTAAATAGGGTGTGGCAAGTTGGCTTTATTCCGTCAAAGAAAGCCTCAGCGTAGATACCGTCTTGATTGTCAAGGTTTTTAGCAGAACAGGTTGCCATAATCCGGGTCAAACGGCTTACCAGACTTCAGTACACCATACACGAGATGCAGCAATTTCTTCATCGCCGCCACAATCACCTCCATCATGACA
>JAAYUI010000055.1 GCA_012517765.1 Caldisericales bacterium
CAAACGAAGTGGTTGATGCAATCTGGTGGCAAGAAGTGCAGTGAAATTAAGAATCCAGGCTTGTGGAGATTGGCTTAGTCGCCCATCTCCCTTGCCTCGTGAGTTCACCAGCAAAGCGTTGGCGGGCCGACGAGGCAAAAAAAGGAACCTATGGCGAAAATTATTGATCAACTGACTGACAAAATTCCCTGGCTGCGGACAAAAAATGGTCTGAGCATTCCCAATGACCTGGAAGTTCATGGCACCGAGTTACTGTTTAACGACAGGAATGAACTCGACTACCTGCTATTCCAGGTGATTGAGCGCGAAGGGGGAAAAGAATACATAGGGTATCGAGCCGTCCGACTCCTGCAGCTTCGATATATTTCCCTGGAAGCGCGCCGGGATGCGGGTCTGTTGCAGAAAATGAGAACTGTTTTGCGTGGTCTGTATGGCGCTCAGGTCGACCTGGTTTATTTGGCCGCCGGCGTTTTCAATAATCCCAAGGTCGGGATTGTGCAATGTTACGGGGTTTCAGCTTTTTCCAGGAATAAAGAAGAGGCTATTATCCGCTCCTTAAAAAATCTGTCCGCTATGCGAGCCGGATTGCTGGGTGCATATCGCCAGATACGACTTGAACCGCTATCCACGGATGTCGCCCAATGGTTGGCCAGGTCATTGGAGCAAATGCCTTACGCCATTGTGGCTGTCGGACACCCTGATCCGCGTGAGAATGCCCGTGGGGGAGACTCCTCTATGCGGGATCCACTGACATCCGGCAATCAGGGCGCACAGCAATATTCGCTTCAACAAAATGAACTGCTTTTTCGCGGAATGAGCAGCCTGGAAGAGGAATTTCTCCTGATGCTGTTGGCCAGCCATGTGCGGCTGGATGACATTACCCGTATGTTATCCGGTTTACTTGAGGATACGTCCGTCTATGCTTCGCGCCAGTTGGGAACACGAGCGGCTTCTTTTGGAGTCAGTTTACCGGCGATCCTGACCGGCGGGCTGGCGGAAAATGCATCCCGGTCTTATGGCACCAATCACTCCACCGGAGTTACCCAGGGGGAGGCTGCCACAGATGGAACGGCCAACTCCCAGGGACAGGCCCACACCGAGGGTCATGCCAGCACACGCGGTTGGGCGCATACCGTTGGCGTTTCCGAAACAGATACAACTGGCACATCTTCGACAGTTGGTACAGCAATCAGCCACGGAACCGCTCATACCGAAGGAACAGCGGTGACGGATGGAACGTCCCACACTGATTCGTCAGGTGTAGCCGTGTCGCATACGGACAGCTCGTCTTATGGCGTAAACGGCGGATTAGGAGGCAGCATTGCCCCTGCAGGCGTCGGGGTGTCCGCCAACGTGGGCGGCAATGCCAGTTGGGGATCGGCAGATGGCGTATCCAATAGCAGCGGCGTCGCGGACTCGACCATGCACTCGGTCACCTCCAGCCAATCCGATACCGTTTCTCAAAGCACCACCCAAAGCCAATCCAATACAACCTCGCAAAGCCACTCCACGACCAATTCAGAAGCCTGGACGACCTC
>JAAYUI010000006.1 GCA_012517765.1 Caldisericales bacterium
CTGTGACATTCCAGGAAGCAGAGGTCCTAACTTGTGCCTTGGTTCATTCAACTTGGCGAACACAGGTGCCTTCCCATCATCTCCCCAAGAGACCAGATACACCTCACCTTTCAATACAAGGTCTCTTCCATCCTCCCTTGTGTTCTTGAACTCAAAGCTAACCTCACCTGCTCCATCCTTGTCACCCATGATCCTGTCATTACCTCTATCCCTTACTCCACCCTTCCCTGTCCTTTTGACCGAGAATGACGGGCATGGGGAGAGCTTGAATAATGAACCATCTTTGTTAGCATATGCTGATCCGCCAAAAATTTTGAATATAGACTCAGATTTTGAATGCTCAGGAATCTTTTGGACAAGATCAAATTTGTTGCTCAAAATTGCGCCATTCATGAGAAAAGCATTTTTACAGGTTGAGACTGCCGCGTATTGTTTATTTTGAAGAATTTGTGGTGCCACAATGTCTGTTGTAGTGTTGTTTTTTGAATCTATTATTTTTATTTTTCTTGGAATGCTTGATTTGTCTGGCAACAGATACGCACAACTGTTTTGGATGCCTATCAGATAATAATTTTTCCAGACCTCGCCAATGGCCAGATTGACAACCCGAACGATCCCCATTGCATTGTCGTCAACAAGCAAATAATTACCAACAAGTATTGGTACAAAATTTTCCAGGAGATCCGGAATTTCTATTTTTTCTATTTCTTCGGTTTGCCGGTTTATGCACCAAATGTTGTGGGAGTTAAGAACCACAACGCGCTTTTCGTCCACTGCAAGCAAGCGTTCGTTGTCGTGATCGTATGATTTGAATGCTCTGTCATTTATTTTATATTCTTTTATTATTTGTCCATTTCTGGAATCTATTTGTAAAATACTGAAAGTTTCATATTTGTCTTTTTCTGAGAGAAATGTTAGAAAGAAACTCCCATCTTTCCAAGTGACAGGGCCAATATGTTTTAATCCGTTCAGATCTGAGCTCAAATGCACCAGAGGTTTGGATTTTCCAACAGACCACAGATCTATCGACACCGCTCCTTTATCTTCGTATATTTTGGTGTATTTGTTGTTGTCATAACTGATTCTTGAGATGAGTGACCTGGCTGTTTTTGTATTGATAAAAACACCTGGCAGCTTCATCCCATTTGACGCCTTTACCTGAAGAGTATCAGGATCACAAGAAACAACTTGCGACCCATCCTCGATTGTTTTTAGATAGAGAAGGTTGCCCCTTGAGAACTTGAAATCGCACGATTCTGACCAATATATTTTATTATTGCGTTTGCCATCTGTTTGTATGATTTGCGGTTTGCCAGTTGATTCTATCGCGTCTAGGTCATAAAGCTGCACGCCAAATTTAAAAACACACACCATCAATCCATCATTTCCAAAATACACCGACTCAGGTGGCTGGTTGTCTTTAAAGCCGAGGCATTCTTTTCCCGTGGCCAGATTCACAATGGACCAATTTGATCCAGATTTCAGCAGTCCCATGTTCCGATATGAATCGATAAGTATCCATCCATTGTTGGCCTGTTCCTCGCTAACCTCCAGTTTTTCGATAAAACTGCAGTCTTTTTTGGAAAAACGCACAACAGAAGTTAGCTTGTGAATTGTTTTTGTGTCATCTTCATACGCCTCAAGGCAGTCGCTTTTTATTTTATCAATATGATATGGGATCAAACCGATTGCAGAGCCATCCTGGCATCTGAATACCAGCGTGTGTTTGAATTGGCTTGCTCCTTTGACGTCACGCTCAAAGACATCGACACAACAAACATCGCCATCAGAAATCCCCCATGATTGCTGTTTATACAGTTCGCCCGTTCTTATGTTTCTTATTTCTCCGTCGCAATATGCCAAATCACCCCAGATTCTTGATACATTGCCATAGGATGGTTGTTTTTCCCAGAGAAGGCCATGCTCATCATAAAAGGAGAGCTTGCCTATTTTGAAATCATATACGATGTCTGTTCCTGGTACTGGTTTTGCTGATGTGATGTAAGAAGGCGAGTAATTTTCGCTGTCTCCATCGATAATTATGGAATAACCATCATTTTCAAGAGACATGAACAAATGACCGTCCTTGAAAATAGTATACCTGTATGGGAGTGCGTATTTTTTGAAGCTGGTTTTGTCCTGCGTGTATAGTATTGGCCGTGCGTATTCAAAATAATCGTAATTTGTTTGCCCAAGATTTGGCAAGCCTATTTTTCCTCCATTGAGAAACATCCCAGAAGGTAATACAGGATAATTCAGCAATTCGTCCTGATATGCTGTGTTTGCAGAGTCAGAATAAGGGTTTTCCCATGAATCAACACTCTGAATAGAGAGTGTGTCCAGGGGGGCCACTCCAGCTAAATTTGATACGAAGATAAGCATTGCTAACAATAGATTTGTTTTGTAATTGATGTTTTTCATTTCCTTGTTTTTTGCCGACTGAGAATTGTTTTCAAAAAAACGGCATGCAAAGTTATTATCATTGTCTTCCCCACACAGTCACAACAATGGCCTTCTGCTGATCAAGAGCAACAGGAGTACCATCAAAAAGAGGTCTTGGGTCTTTATCAAAATCTGAAAGAATGGAGTTTTTTGTGTCTAGCAGTCCATTAGACTCAACAACAAGAGCA
>JAAYUI010000109.1 GCA_012517765.1 Caldisericales bacterium
CGGCTGGACTCTGTTGAGCGGCTCCCGCTGCGTACTTCGCTTTGGGAAGGTGATGGGTGCAAGGTCAACTTTTGGGGATTCTCACGCGAACAGCAACATATGCCGGCGATCCATTCCCCCTGGTTGTGCCGGTTCGGTTTTTGCGTATTAAAACAAAAATACCAAACATTGCACCCGGGCGGAAATAAACAGGCCAACGTTCAGTATTACGGTGTAAAAAAAAGCTATCGTTTATTTTTTTTTGGACGCCATTGCGTCTCATTCAATTGTAATTTGATTATAGCACGCGTTTTCTGTCTTGCCAAATCGCGACAGGGACAATTTTATATTTTTCAAGGTTGAAAAGTATTTGTAAGGCCTAATAATTTTTTCTACACACGTTATATCAATTACAAATTTCTAGAATATCCTCAAATTTTGGGCTATATTAAACTTCATAACCAATGGCCTTATACCCCTTTTTCCTCTTTCCAAACATACCAGCCAATACTGGCACTTGGTCATCGACATAATCATAGATGATCACCTCACTTTTACGGTCATAATTGCGGTGAAGTCGACCTGCATATTGCGCTACCGTTCCGCGCCAGGCAATTGGCAATGCTAAAAATAAAGTATCAAGACGAGCATCATCAAACCCTTCTCCCAGATACCTTCCGGTGGCAATGATCAAACGTTCTTCATCCTCTGGAATATTTTTTAATTGCTCCATCAATAAAATTCGATGTTTGCGACCCATCCCGCCGGATAACACGATGATATTTTTCACTTTATCAGCCAGGGTATCTGCAAAATACGTGAGATGCTCTCGGCGTTCTGTCAACAATACGGGCGAACGGCCATTATGAACGGCTTCAACAACATCATCAACAATCATTTGATTCCGGTGCAAGTCCGCTGCTAGCATCGCATATACTTCCTGAATGCCTGGTTCTGGAGTATTGTCCGCTCGACTTGGCAAAACAAAATTGGTTCTACGGACAATAACCTTGTGGGTAAATGAGCGTGCGGCGGCTTGTTGGCGATCATCTACCCGGTATCGGACGGGTCCACATTGCATAAAAATGATCGGGTGGTGACCATCCTGCCGGGTGACGGTTGCAGATAAACCGGTAATGAACCTGGCTTTTGCTTGCCGAATCACCTGCTCAAAACTGGCTGCGGATATGTGGTGGCATTCATCAACGATGATATGGCCATAATTTCCGACCAAATCATTGACTGTGCCCTTGTTGATCAGGCTCTGGATCATCGCAATATCTACCGTTCCGGTAATTTTATGTTTCCCACCCCCGATCTGTCCGATTTCCTTTTTCCCCAGTCCCAAAAAAGATTGGAGGCTTTCTACCCATTGGTCCATCAGCTGTCTTCGATGAACAATCACCAGGGTGTTCACTTTCCTTTGAGCAATTAACCATGCACCAATGACCGTTTTGCCGAAAGCAGTAGAAGCAGAAAGAACGCCAATATCATGCTTAATCAGTTGATCTGCGGCAAGCTGCTGCTCATGACGAAGCGTTCCCTGGAAGTTTAATAATAGAGGATCACCAGTCGCACGTTCGTCAATCATCTTTGTTTTGATTTTTAGCTCACCCAATACCTGGAACAACTCTTCCTGACACCCTCTGGGTAAGGCAAGGTGTTTCGGATATTCCTCACAACAGCTGATAATCCTGGGTTTCCCGAACGTTGATAGGCGCATGGCCTGGGCTTTGTAAAATTCGGGGTTTTGAAAGGCGGCCAACCGGATGAGGCGATTTCGCAAGGGCGCGGGCAGACTTTCTTTTTCAATGTAAATTTGGTTGCTGATGACCAGGTTGAGTTGATCTGGCAAAGGACCAATTATTGGTGGCTCCTTATATTTCCGTGATGGGGTCAGTTTCCAGGGTTCGTTCTCGGTTTCATCCAAAACTACCGCCCGGACGCCAGTGATTTCACCTTCGTCTTGAACAGTCTTTACAATTCTTTCGAGGTCTTGATGAGCCATCTTCTGAATCGATGACAAAAAAGCCCACTGATCGGGATAGGGATTGAGATCATTGTCCAAAAAGGCGCTGTTATTTTGTTCACGTGGTTTTTTCTGCAACGGTAGTGCAATCAGGTTACCGAATCCGCCCCTGGGTAAAGTATCCTGGCTGGGGAAAAGCCGGTCGTAGGAATCCATTCCGATTTCCGGTCGCCGGTTCATCGTACTGGTAAGCAGTAATGCCCCGAGTTTTCGCGCTAATACTGCAGGAACTGGTGTTTCAAAAAATACCCATACGTGCCCACCGTTTCCAGATCGTGATCGTTCTAAGACGGCAGGAACTTGATAACTGATGCACGTTTCCAGAAAGGTTTTGGCATCTTCAGTCCAGGTGGATTTATCAAAATCAGCTGCCAGAAACCAGCATGATTCGTCTGCCAACAAAGGATAAACCCCTATTGTAAAGTCTCTGCCAAAACGGTCATTGGGGTCAATTCCCATGAGATGATTCCGGATGATCTCATCGCTAACTTGAACAAACGCGCGAAAATTGCATTCCTGGCAGGCAATCTTAGGCTTTTGGCAGATACCTGTTTGCCATTCATTGCGACAGACGGGGGCGTAGCCTGACTTTCCGGTTTTGGAATTTTCGAACCTGCGTGGGAATACGTCCTCCCGCCCTTTGAATAAAGAACGGAATAACCGGATCTTTTCCTCTTGAGAGGATTGGTTATTAACTTTAATTCCCTGAATGTTCAGCATTAGTTGTGCTGGAGAATCTTTTTGAATATTCAGCTGGCGTAATTGTGTCAGCTCATCCAGTAACTGGTTACGGTGATGATCCAGATTCGCTAACTTTGCTTCGATCTCAGAAATTTTTCGTTCAATATCAAAGGGTTCAGCCATAGTTTTATTGTACATTCATGCTGATTAGCAATCAAAGTTTTTTTTGAGTAATTTTAGGAACATGTTTATTGCACTGATTATCGACTTGTACTCCGTTTTCGTTGACATTTTTTCTGACCTCATCTATGATTATAGAATATCCCCTCGCGAGGTGGCTCATGCCCGGAAAAATTGTCAATCACTTTCGCATTTTACTGGCACAAAAGGCAACCAAACAGCAACAAAATATTGCTCTGATGGACGTGCAGCGCGAGACGGGCATTGCCTGGTCTACGCTGAATTCCTGGGCGAACAACCAATTGACCCGCTACGATGCGCCGGTAATTAAAGCGCTGTGCGAATACTTCGATTGCCAGGTGGGGGATTTATTAGTTTACGAAAAAGAAACCATTCCTGCTCCGTAAAAAAATCACAATGATTCAAACCAACGGAAACTATGACATACAACGAATCAGATACGCGTGCTTATTTAATTGATCCAAAGCTGGAATCATCTGGCTGGGGAAGTGAATTAGTCAGAAGAGAACACTTCTATCGTCGCGACGTGCAATATACGGCCGGGCGAATTGTTTTACACGGGGATCGGGCTCATCACCGTGAAGGTAGGAAAGTCGATTATCTGCTTCGTTATACTGATTCTTTCCCCATTGCAGTGGTCGAAGCAAAGGAAGAAGGATTACCAGCAGAAACTGGCCTGGAGCAGGCAAAGGCATACGCTAAAGATTTATCGATTCCATTTGCATTTGCGACCAATGGGCATCACATTATTGAATTCGATTTCTTTACCATAGACAGCCGGAATATAGACAAATTCCCCACCCCTGATGAATTATGGCATCGTTGGAGGATAAATACAGGGTTACAATCTCACGGAATTGCACAAAATCGAGCAGTTTACAGCCTGGATGATGCCTCAGAGAGGCGGAATAACCCATTATTACATCCATATTGCCCTGAAGCGATAACCGGTAAAAACCTTCGTTATTTCCAAGAAGCCGCAATCACTCAAGTTATCCGTCGCGCGATGAAAGGGCAGAAACGCATTCTATTGGCCATGGCTACGGGCACGGGAAAAACCTTTACGGCCATGCAATTGGTTTGGAAGTTGATGAAATCGGGTTGGCTTCAGCGCCAACACCCGGAACGACCGGGAAGAATCCTCTTCCTTGCTGACCGCGTTGTTCTGCGTGATCAATCCTATAATGCATTTTCTCCATTTGCCCGAGATGGTAATGATCCACGCTGGCTGCTTGAAGGCCATCCGGCAGTACTTACCAGGGATCTCTATTTTGGGATTTACCAGTCCCTATGGATAGAAAATGACCAGGGTAAGCGGTTGTTTGAACAATTTCCAAAAGACTTCTTTGATTTGGTCATCATCGACGAGGCCCATCGTTCAGGTTTTGGGACCTGGCAGGAGATCCTCAAGCATTTTGGTGATGCCATTCATCTCGGCATGACCGCAACCCCAAAAACCACTGATAATGTAGATACTTATGAATATTTCTGCAAAGATGAACACGAAATACTCGTTGATGCAGAAGATCCCTCGAAAGGCTCCCGCCGGCAAGCAGCATATGAATATAGCTTGGGGCGGGGAATCGAAGATGGCTTTTTGGCTACATACAAAGTACACCGGGTGCGGACCACTGTTGATCAGAATGGCTTGAAACTGCAGGAAGCTGTCGAGCAGGGTGCGGAAGTATTCATTCCTGAAGATGCGGCGACACGGGAACTATATACCACACCGCAGTTCGAGCGCGAGATCACCGTTCCGGATCGCACTAAGGTAATGGTGGATCACCTGGCGGGTTTGCTGAGAAAATTTGGGCCAACAGAGAAAACCATGGTTTTCTGTGTTGATATCCCCCATGCGCAACTGGTGGCCAGATTATTAAATGATGCGTTAGGTCATCTGGGGTTGCAACCTTATGCGGTTCCCATTGTGGCGGAGGAAGGGCAAGCGCCAGTCTGGCTGCAGCAGTTTCAGGATAGTGACCATGCCACTCCGGTAGTTGCCACAACCGCAGAACTACTGAGCACAGGTGTGGATGTTCCGGCTTGCCGCAATATTGTTTTTATGAAGACGCTTTCTTCCCAAGTTCTGTTCAAGCAGATCATCGGGCGCGGCAGCCGTGTTGATCCGGCTACGGATAAGTTATGGTTCAGAATTATCGATTATACAGGGGCCACTCGCCTGTTTGATGAGTGGGATCGTCCCCCAGGCCCCGCCCCTGAGGCTCCTCAGGGGCCACAGACCGCAATAATCGAGGGACGTATCTCCAAGTTTGAAACCGGCGAAACGATCGTCGGGGCTGTGGTGACACTGATTACCGGTCCAAACGCACAGCGAGGGCCTATTCGATCCGATGAAAACGGCTGCTTCCGCTTTACAGAGCTGCCCGAAGGCAGTTTAACTCTCATTGTCAGCGGAACCGGTTTTCGTCGCAGGCAGCTTCAAGTTCAGGCCCTTGCCGATGAAACTACGACCGTAGATGTTGAGTTGAGACCTGAAGGTGAACCGGTCGGCCGTATTCGAGTCGAAGGCCTGGAAGTACGAATCGCCGACGAAGCGGTCTTTGTCATCGAAGGCTCAGGCCAGCAGCTCACCCAGCAGCAATATCTGGATTACACTCGAGATAAAGTACGGCAGGTTAGCCAGGCTCAGAAGATAGACGATCTGCGCATTACCTGGATTAATGCCATAACGCGCAGAAAGCTGCTGACTGACCTTCAAGCCGCTTCAGTTTATGTGGATGTGATCGCTGACGTACTTGGTCAAAGCGAAGCGGACCAGTTTGACCTGCTGGGACATTTAACCTTTGGCAC
>JAAYUI010000086.1 GCA_012517765.1 Caldisericales bacterium
TTAATTTGATATAAGTTTAATCACTAATAAATTATAAATATTTATTAAAGTATTAATTTAATTTTAAAAAAAATATTAAGAAGCCAAAAAGTCCGGAAGGACTTCTGGCTGGGGAAGAATTATCCGAAGAGTGCGCCGAGACCGGCAGCTGCTTCTTCTTCTTTCTCTTCTTCGTCTTCTTCTTCTGCAGTTTCTTCTTCTGCAGTTTCTTCTTCTGCAGCTGGAGCGCCAGCTGCGGCTGCGGGTGCAGCTGCTACAGCGGTTTTTTCCATTGCTTCTTCGATGTCCACGTCTTCTAAGGCTGCGATTAAAGCTTTTACCCTAGCGTCATCAGCATCTGATCCTGCTGCTTTTAAAACCTTTTTAACACTTTTTTCATCAATTTCCTGACCTGCTGTGTGCAATAACATTGCTGCGTATATATATTCCATGAGATCACCTCAAATTATATCCGTTTTAACTTTAAAACCTTTAAAATCCATTTGGATTTATTTTTCGAGTTTTATACAAAACTTTTATTTATTTTATTTTCTAAGACCATAATGGCTGATTATCCGAAGAGAGCACCTAAACCTGCGGCTGCATCCTCTTCTTTATCCTCTTCATCTTCTTCTTTTTCTTCTTCCTCTTTCTCCTCTTCAGCTGGGCTGGTCTCAGGAGCACTTGCAGTTGAACTCAGTTTATTGTTAAGTTCATCATCAACTGCCTCAGCATTTTTGGCTGCTGCTTCTGAAGCAAGTGCCAGCATCTGAGAGTAGGCTTTTGCCAGTAGGAGATCGGTTGTTTTTGATGTAAGAACTTCTGCATTGAAAGCCAGATTCAATGCCTCTCCCGCTGCTTTTGATATTAAAGCAGGTGTGGAAGCGCTGTTGAAAACTACTGCATTAACTGAAAGGTTAATTGCCTGAGTGTAGGCTTTCTGTATATCAGATAGTGTTTGTTCATCGTCAATTGTTAAGATGTCAGAGGTGTAGATAGTTTCATCTTCATAGGCTGCTTTCAGGTCGATCCCAACTTCCATTGGATATATATCTAGACGGGTCAGCATACTGGCCACGTCACGTGAGATCTCCTCTCCCTCTGCTACTATGGTTTTATCTTCGGTTATAACTATTTTGCCCTTTTCAATTTTGGCGGGGATACCAATTTTCTGCAACTCACCCAGAATCGGGCCGGGCATGAATCCAGTATCACCTTTAGGCACCACAATATCATCTAAAGCTATACTACCTGCCCTAGCTGGGGCTGGAGTTTTACTGCCTTCTAAAATCTTGTAGAGCTTGAAAGGGTTCATTTCAGTGAATATTAGGGCTGGCTGACCATCCATATGGTTAGAGAGGGCTTCTACCTTTGTTTTCCCTGAATCGTTTAAAGCTAGATCCATCAGGGTCTTCCTGGACATCTTGAGCTTAGCACTTCCTCGAAGGCTCTGACGCATTTTCTGAAGCTGGGGTGCTGGTATGTCAGAAAGATCTGCCATTGCCACTACGGGATGACTTTCGATAAGGTCTTTTAGCTCTTTAACCTCTTCCTTTTTCCATTCGGCTACATGTGGCATTTAGATCACCCTCGCTACAGGGCCCATGGTTGTTTTCACGTACATGGTTTTTATCTGGTTGCGACCTTTCTCCAGCTTCTGATCTAGCACATTCAGGACAGCCTCTATGTTATCCACTATGAGCTCGTCATCCATGTCCTGTGTACCGACTAATGCCTGTATAACTGGCTGGTCTTTTATTCTCACTTTTACTGTGCTTTTAAGCCTCTCCATTATGGGTTCGGGTTTGATGTTAGCTGGAACTGGTTTGGGCATTTTCTTCCGGGGTCCTAATACTGGTCCCAGGAATCTACCTACAAGGGGCATCATATCGGCCTGGGCCACAAAAAAATCATGCCTGTTGGCAATTTTCTTGGCTTCTTTCCGATCTTTACCCATTTCCTCCAATTCGGGCTTTTTGATCACCAGATCTGCCCCGGCGTTTTTGGCCTGCAGGGCCAGTTCACCGTCGGCGATAAAGGCGATCTTAACATCTTTACCCCGTCCATTAGGGAGAAGAA
>JAAYUI010000210.1 GCA_012517765.1 Caldisericales bacterium
GTGATTCTGTCTGTATCATCGACCAAGTTTTTGAAAATGAACAACATTTTGAATGTCCTTTCCACCGTCGCTTTGAATGGTATTCTGGCAATGGGGATGGTTTTTGTCATCACAGCCGGTGGAATTGATCTGTCAATTGGTTCGCTGCTGGCTCTGGCAAGCACAACCATCGGGATTGTTCTTCAGGCTACTGGCAGCATTCCGCTTGCCTGTGTCACGGCCGTTGTCATCTGCACCTTCTTTGGCCTTCTGAATGGTTTGTTGGTCGCAAAATTTAATATGTTCCCATTTGTTGTTACGCTGGCAAGCCAGCTCGTGATCCGCGGACTTGGGTATGTCATTTCCGGAGGATATTCTTTTGCACTCGCTAATCCAAAATTTTCACAAATCGGTTTGGGCAAATTGTTCGGAATAATTCCATATCCGATTCTGATCCTGTTAGGAATCGCAGTGATTTCTTATTTACTGCTGCATTGGACAAAATTTGGTCGTTATATCTATGCAGTCGGAGGAAACATCAATGCCGCAACCGCCTCCGGAGTAAACGTATTCTGGACACGCGTCGGCTCTTTTATTATCAGCGGTTTATTCGCAGGCGTTGCCGGTATCATCATGACTGCCCGCATCAACGCAGCACAGCCGAATATCGGTGTCGGTTATGAAACCGATGCCATTGCAGCTTGTGTTATCGGCGGAACGTCTTTCGCTGGCGGTATTTCGACAATACCGGGAACTATGGTTGGTATCATTATTATAGGATTAATCTATAATGGAATGAATCTGATCGGAATCAGTTCTTATTGGCAGACAATCAGTAAAGGGCTCCTGATCATCGGCGCAGTCATGCTGGATTCGTTCATCAATAAGAAACGTTAATCGTCATCTTACCCTGGTATCAGGGAATAAGAAAATATTTTTATCAGGAGGAATTGAAATGAAGAAATTTGTTGTTTTAGTTTTAGCTTTCTGTATGTTGCTCTCCTTAGTTGCCGTCGCAAGTGCAGAGTCCGATATCGTCGTTGCATATATGGCGAAAAACACAGTCGATGCATTCCATGCTACTCTTAACGGTGCAGCCAAAGAAGCACTTGATGCACTGAAAGAAGATGGAACCATTAAAGATTGGCAGCTTTATGATGGTCTGACCGACCCGATTACTCAGGTCAACCTGATCGAAGATGCGATCAACAACGGCGCCAATTTTGTCGTTTTCCTGCCTGCTGAAGCAGAAGGTAGCGCACCGGTTGTGAAACGCTGTGCGGATGCCGGTATTCCGATTGTTGTTGTCAATTCCAAGACCAATAATACGGATGAACTCGCCAATGCCTATGTCGGTTCCAATGACGTTGAAGCTGGCGAAATCATGGCGAACTATGTCATTGAAAAACTTCCCGATGGCGGAAAATATGCTCATATGATGGGTATTGTCGGCAATTCAGCTCAGATTCAAAGAGGCGAAGGTATTGCCAATGTCATGAGCAAAAATGACAAATGGGAAAGCGTCGGCGATTTCGCTGCTGACTGGTCTGCTGATAAAGCCGTCCAATTTGCTACTGATGTTCTGACTCAATACGGTGATGAACTGAAAGCAATCATTTGCGACAATGATGACATGTCCTCTGCAGTTCAGGCTTATGTCAATTCCGTTGACCGCAAAGATATTGTCTGCATCGGTGTCGATGGCAACGCTGGTCCTTTAGCCATGGTTAAAGAAGGTACCCTGGGCGCGACAGTTCTTCAGGATGGTGCCGCACA
>JAAYUI010000090.1 GCA_012517765.1 Caldisericales bacterium
CGGTCAGGTGCACCTGCTGGCGGGCGATGCCGCGGACCCGGCTGCGGAATGCGCCCGCTACGCCGCGCTGCTCGATGAGGCGCCGGTCGATGTCGCGTGCATCGGCATCGGAGAGAACGGCCACCTGGCCTTCAACGACCCGCCCGCAGACTTCGAGACGCCCGCGCGCGTCCACGTCGTCGCGCTGGACGAGGCGTGCCGCCGCCAGCAGGTGGGCGAGGGCCACTTCCCGACGCTGGCCGATGTCCCCACCCGTGCGCTCTCGCTGACCATCCCGTCCATCCTCGCCGCGCGGGCCATCTCGTGCGTCGTGCCCGACCGCCGTAAGTCGGAAGCCGTGCGCTGCACGCTGGCCGGTCCCATCACCCCCGCGTGTCCCGCGTCCGCGCTGCGCACACACACGGACGTGCGGCTGTATCTGGATCGGGAATCTGCCGCGCTGGTGAATCTGTCGACGATTTGAACCGCGAAGACGCGAAGAGCGCCAAGAATTCTTCTTGTAGTACTTCGCGCCCTTCGCGTCTTCGCGGTTCAAATATCTTGGTTCAGTCTCCTACCTCACCCATCCCCGCGTGACAACGGCCTCCGCAACGCGCGCGACCGCGACGAGGTACGCGGCCAGGCGGTTGTGAACCTTGCGGCTCTGCGCCATCCGGTGCACCTCGTGGAATGCCTTGGTCATGGCAGCATCCAGCCGCGCGTGTACGTCGGCCAGCGGCCAGTAGAAGTTGTACGCGTTCTGTACCTGCTCGAAGTAGCTGACCGTCACGCCGCCGGCATTGCAGAGGAAGTCGGGGATGACGAACGCGTCCTTGTCGTGGAGGATCTCGTCGGCCTCCGGGGTCGTCGGGCCGTTCGCCAGCTCCGCGATGACCTTCGCCTGGATGCGCGGCGCGTTCTCCGCCGTAATCACGGATTCGAGCGCGGATGGGAAGAGGATGGTGACGGGCAGTTCCAGCAGCTCCGCATTCGACAGAGTGTCCGCGTCCTGGAATCCTGCCAGGCTGCCCGTGCGCTGCTTCCATGCGGTGGCTGCCGCGTAGTCGATGCCGTGCGGGTTGTAGATGCCGCCGCGCGAGTCGCTGATGGCGACCGTCTTCAGCCCCAGCAGCTCGCAGCCCAGCTTGTGCGCATACTGACCGGCGTTGCCGTACCCCTGGATCGCGACTGCCGCGCCCTCGAAGTTGAGCCCCAGCGCCTGCGCGGCCTCCCGCACGGTGTACATGCCCCCGCGCGCGGTCGCATCGGCCCGCCCCTGCGAGCCGAACAGGTGCACCGGCTTGCCGGTGATGACGCCCGGCTGGTGGCGGCCGGTGATGACCTCGTACTCGTCCATCATCCAGGCCATGATTTGCGGGTTGGTGTAGACATCCGGCGCGGGCACATCCTCTTCCGGGCCGACGAAGTGCGCGATCTTGCGCATGTACCCGCGGCTGAGCCGTTCCAGCTCCGATGGGGAGAGGCTGCGCGGGTCGCATACGACGCCGCCCTTGCCGCCCCCCAAGGGAATATCCACGAGCGAGGTCTTCCACGTCATCCACGCAGCCAGCGCGCGCACGGTGTCTACCGTCTCGTTGGCGTGAAAGCGGATGCCGCCTTTGGCTGGTCCGCGCGCGGTGTTGTACTGGATGCGGAAGCCCTGGAAGACCTCGTAGCCGCCATCATCCATCAGCACGGGTAGGGTGAATGCGA
>JAAYUI010000085.1 GCA_012517765.1 Caldisericales bacterium
GAAGGCGTAAATTGGCACGTTGGGTTTGGTTTTAGACATCCACATCGCCGTAGCGCCCGAAATGGTAAACACCACAATTGCTTTGACCTTGGCTGCAACAGAAAGTTCTTTGGCTGACCGTGCAATCGATACCGTTGGATTGTCAGCTTCGTAAGCGATCAAGCTATCCAGATGACCCCACTCGCTGAGGTGCTTTTCGGATTCCTTAATAATGGCATCCATCATGCGCACGCTTTGGACTGGGTACTTCCCCGCGGCTGTTTCAGCTGAAAGCATAACAGCATCTGTGCCATCAAAAATGGCGTTAGCGACATCGGCTGCTTCTGCTCTGGTAGGGCGCGGGTTGTTGATCATCGATTCCAACATTTGCGTGGCTGTGATGACGAACTTTCCTTTTTGATTGGCTGTTTTGATGATTGCTTTTTGCACCACAGGTACTTCAGCGGGGGACATCTCCACACCTAAGTCCCCTCTGGCAACCATCACACCATCGGTAGCATCAATGATAGCGTCCAAGTTGGTAATTGCTTCAGGACGCTCCAACTTGGCAATTATGGGAGGAACTCTCTCTGAGCCAGACATCTCCTGAATGGTTTTCCGAACCGTGAGAATATCGGAGGCTTGACGCACAAAAGATATGGCTACCAGGTCAACCCCTAAAGAAATGCCAAACGCTAAATCCTCCAGATCTTTAGGCGTCAGGCAGGCGATATCCAGCTTTGAACCGGGAAGGTTAACGCCTTTATGGGATTTGAGTTTGCCTCCGAGGATGACCTTGGCGTAGATAGTTTCGCCATCCAGCTCGAGGACCTCAAACTCAAGCTGGCCATCATCCAGGAGGATGTGATTACCCGGAGAGAGTGCTTCATGCAAATTAGGCACGTCGAAGGGAATGAATATGGCTCCTTCACGCAAGTTTTTCGGGTTCTCGGATGAACTTAATGCAACCATATCTCCTGATTCCAGCTCAACAAAATCGGTTTTTAGGTTGCCGATGCGCAGCTTTGGCCCTTGCAGGTCCATCAAGATAGAAACAGGTTTGCCAAGCTCTTCAGAAAGCCTGCGTAATATTTTGTACCGATTGGCATGTTCTTCATGAGTGCCGTGCGAGAAATTGAGACGGGCAACATCCATGCCGGCTTCAATCAAGGCGCGCAACGTGGCTTCATCAGAACTGCTCGGACCTAAGGTGGCAACAATTTTGGCAAACCTGTTCATAAAAGCTCCTTACTTTACGGCATTTGTAAAACCTTAGCAATCCTAGGTAAAGCCCAGTCTAAGGTTTCTTGCTCAATAATGAGGGGTGGCGCAAAGCGGATAACGTGATCATGCGTTTCCTTGGCAAGAATGCCTTCACCCTGCAAAGCCTCACAGAAACGCCGCGCACCACCTGCTTCTGGCTTTAGCTCCACACCGATCAGCAAACCGCGTCCACGCACCTCTTTGATATGTGCGCTTGGGATTTCACTCAATCGGTCCATAAAGTAATTACCCAAGGTGAAAGCTCGCTCGGGAAGATTCTCTTCCTCGATGACGTCGAGGGCAGCGATGCCAACAGCGCAAGCTAATGGGCTGCCACCAAAGGTCGAACCATGCTCGGAAGGTTGGAACAAGCCCAAAATAGGCTCATCAGCCAGTACAGCTGAGACTGGTAGCATGCCGCCAGAAAGCGCTTTCCCAATGATAGTGATATCGGGGCGAACATTTTCATAC
>JAAYUI010000162.1 GCA_012517765.1 Caldisericales bacterium
AATAAAAAGCACTGGCGGTAACAGCCGGTATATGCAATGCTGGCATTATCGTAAAAGAGAAATTTGAGTAAATCAGAAAAATAGCAAAAGCCCGACCGATATGTGCAGTCTACCCCGCACTGCACATACCGGCAAACGTTATGTGGCAGTATAAAAAAGACAACAACCATGACAGATAGAGCCAAACAATTTGTAGATGAATTGAATGATAGATTCGGCAAGAATTTAGCAAAAGTTGAGAATCAATTTAATAACGAATATGGTTGGCCAGAGTTTGACCCCTTACGAGATGAAATTGCGAAATGTTTAGTATGTGATTTATGTCAAGCTGCGATTACATTGACAAATCATTTATTAGAAAATTTCCTTAAAACCATGCTTGTCTATCAGGATACAATTCAAAATAATGATAAGACGAAGCCTTTAGATTTGCTGACATTTAGACCAAGTGTTGATAAGTTTGACGGACAAGATTTGGCTCAGACATTAGGACAAGCTAAAAGTAAAGGCTTAATCACAAAAGACCAATGGAAACTCCTAGATAAATACCGGAATGATTTTAGGAATGCTTATTCTCACGCTGAAAAGAAAAAGATATTTAAAGACAAAACAGTCGGAACAAATTCGATTAAAGTTGAAAATGACCAATTTAATTTATCTAATTCAGTTCAAACATTATTGATTGATTTACCTTTTGGACAAGGAATTGCACAGGTTATTCTCAGCAAGGCGATAGCGTTCGATTATTTTATATCAGTTGACAATATAATTCGAGATGTATTAAATAGATTTGGAAAAAATACCGCCACATAACAAACGGTATAGGTCATGGCTGTCATTTGTGTCAATCCGAGTTTTGTACCTTTAAGCAATCTTGCAGCTTATTTCAGGAAATCGCCATCTAACCGCCACGCCCCATACCGTCAACCGTTAGGGTGCATTGCCTCCAAATTTTTTTTTGATAGTTCAAAAATGGTCTGCTCATTCACGGTGTTGTTTAAGACTGCAGAAAAATAAAATAAATGATCACCCGCGCCCCGCGCTCCCGGCACTTGCATATAGCATTCGCGGTTTTACAGGAAACAAATATGCAAAACCGGCCCATGAATGCTATCTGCAATTGCCTGCCCGAGCCTCCCGCGCGGCAACGCTCCCTAACAAGCCGGTAAATGCCATGCTGGCATACGATATAAATGGAATAGTTCGTTTTTTTAAGGAGATTAATACCAGAAGAAAGCTAAGTACTATTAAGGCTGCACGTCACTTACCGGCTAAACGTTGTGTGGCATTTAAGGACAACGAATGCACAGAAGGTTTCTGTAAAAAAGACAAAGATTATGAATAAACTCTTAACATTCTTGACGGTATGCCTATTCTTATTAATAAGCAATCATGTTAAAGCCTCTGACAAAACACTAGGTGACAAAGACACTTTAAATATAGAATTACAAGATGAATATTTGCCAAAAAAATATAGAGCAATAGGTGGTAATATCTTCTTAGGATATGGAATGTTAAACGGTAATATTTCGAATTATATTACAAACCCGATATTTATTGGAATTAACGTCGATATCCATAGACAAAGACTGGTTATACAAATAGATGATTATATAGGAATTGGAAAAGTAAAGAATACAATGGAATTTCCAGATGATTTAGAATGGTCTAAAAATAAGGCTGCATTACATTTTATGGGTGGTGGAAATCTAGGCTATACATTGATAAATTCGGAATCATTTAAATTTGTTCCTTTAGCCGGTATAGGTTTTGATTTATTATCATCAACTTTTTTAGGTTCTTCAGAGAATCAAGAGAATGAACCTTTTCTGCCATATTACAAGTTGGGCTGCTATCTTGACATAAAATCACTAAGATTATTTAGAAATAATTACAGTTTCAATTATGATGAGAGTTATACTTGTGTTAGATTAAGTTTTGGAGTGAACTCTCCAATTGGTAAACCGAAGCATGGTGAGTTTTATAGCGGCAGTATGGTATATTTTACAATTGGAATGGGTGGATTAGGAAGATAATTTAAAAAACGCCACACAACAAGCGGTATATGTAATTGCCTTCGTCAGCCCGGGATAGCATTACAGGCAATAGGATAACATACAGGTCGGGCTGCCGGCCGACGCGCAGGCTGTCATGGTTTTTGCAGGTCATCTGGAAACACTATCTTAGAACCAAATTTTAAGCCATCTATAAGCCTGTGCAAAAACACATGCCAGCCCCCTCAGCAGACGGCAACTACACATACCGCTGAACGTTACAAGCAAGCCGAGAAAAAAGACAGCTATAGAATGACAATGAAATTTTTGCTGCATAAAGACAAAGAAATAAAGGCAAACCCCGCCCACAAAAGCAAGAGTGTGGCTGCCTTTCCCTGCAACCTTCCCTTCGCAGCCACACACATGCTTTTTAGCCGACCCGACCGTTGGCCAAAACCTGTTGATAAATAATTGAAATTTTCTATACCAGCCAAATAAAAAATGTATTACCTTTGACAAAATTAGTCAACACAAAAAATGTCAACACTAGGATTGAAATTAAGAGAATTGAGAGAACAGGCAGGGTTATCATTGAGAAAAGCTGCCATGCAACTAGATATTGACGTGGCAATATTAAGTAAAATGGAACGTGGAGAAAGAAAATTCTCAAAAAAATTGGTTTTAAAACTGGCAGACCTTTATAAAGCAAACTCTGACAAATTGATAATTGACTTTCTAAGTGAAAAAGTGCTTTACGAATTAGAAAACGAAGATTTTGGGCTTGAGGCGTTGAAAGTCGCTGAGAAACAATTAAAATATAAAAAAGACAATAACAAGAAGAAATGAAAATACAGAAAATCAGAATACATAATTTTCGTTCAATAATCCATCAGGAAATTGATTGTAAAGACTTTACTCTTTTTGTTGGTGAAAATAATTCCGGCAAAACAAATATTATTACTGCTTTAAGGGCATTTTATGAAAATGAGGGTTACAAGTATGATAAAAAAGCAGATTTTCCTAAACTTTCTAATACAACCGATTATGAAAGTTGGATTGAATTACAGTTTATAACTACGAATGAAGAGCAAGAAACGATAAAGGATGAATATAAAAGAGAAGACAATATTTTAATTGTAAGAAGGTATTTTGAATCCACTGATAAAAACAAAGTTAAAAACGACAATAGCAACATTTTTTATGTTTCAAAGGATAGCTCAATTTCTGAAAACAATTTTTATGGAGCAAAAAATGTTTCTCAGGCAAAATTGGGTAAAATCATTTATATACCTGAAATAGCAAAAACTGATGACACTTTTAAACTATCAGGTCCATCGCCTCTCCGACAAGTAATAAGTTTTGTCTTTAAAAAAGTTCTTGAAAAATCAAAAGCATTCACAGGTTTAGATAAAGCATTTGAAGATTTCAACAAAGATTTCAAAACTGAGTCTTCGCCTGATGGTATTTCCATGGACAGCCTAAAAGAAGATATCAATAACGAATTAAAAAACTGGCAATTCACTTTCGGTTTTGATGTAAACCCTATAAAAACAGATTTAATAATTAAAAACCTAATTGACCATTATATTGAGGATGATAATTTGCAAACTGGGAAAAAAAGAGTAGATATGAAAAATATCGGGCAAGGTTTGCAAAGACATTTAATATATACGATGATTAAACTTGCTGCTAAGTACGATGAGGGCAAGAAAGAAAGCGACAAAAAAGAGTTTTATCCTGATTTTACTTTAATTCTCTTTGAAGAACCTGAAGCTTTTCTGCATCCAAGTCAACAGGAATTGATGAATATTGGCTTAAAACAAATTGCAAGTGAATATAACCAACAGGTTTTTTGTACCTCACATTCTTCAATTTTCGTAAGCAAAAACATTAATAAGCTTACTGAGATTAAAAGAATTGAAAAGAAAAATGGCATTAGCGAAATATTCCAAATTGATGAACAAACTTTAAAGTCACTTTATACAGATTGTACTGAACTTAGCAATTTTTTGCAAAGTAAAATAAATGCTGGTGTTCCTGCTTCTGATGAAGTTGAATTGAAAAAATTAATTAATGAGAAAGATGATGAAGAAAAACTATTAGAAGAATCAATAAAATTCTCCATTTGGCTTGACATAGAAAGAGCTTCAATGTTTTTTGCCAAACATGTTTTAATTTGTGAAGGAGCTTCTGAAAAAGCCTTTATTGATTATTTGATGAATACACAATGGTCTGAACTCAAGGAAAAACATATTTATTGTTTGGATGCTTTAGGTAAGTATAATATTCACAGATATATTGTTCTACTCTCGAAATTTGGAATTTCGCATTCTGTTTTGATGGATCTCGATGAGAATAATAAATGTCATAAATATATTAATGAATTTGTGAAAAGTAAATGTTCAAAATTGCATGGTTTTAAAAAAGATTTTGAAACATTTTTAGGGATTACACCAGTTCCTAAAAACAGACACGATTTAAAACCACTTAATATTTTAAAAAATTTTGAAGATGGAAATATTGCTGTTGAGAAAATTGAAGAATTAAAAGCGATTGTAAAAAACTTAACAATATAGAATTATGCCTACTTTACAGTTTAAAGGAAAAAACATAATCTGGAACCACCATTTGGCTGTTCCATTTCATACATTGGACGAAGTACCAGAGTTGCATTATCTGCCAGAAAAAGCAAACGGCAATATGATAATTGAAGGCGACAACCTTATTGCTTTAAAAGCGCTCTTACCTCAGTTTGCAGGAAAAATCAAGTGCATTTATATTGACCCTCCTTACAATACTGGAAATGAAGGTTGGATATACAATGACAAAGTGAATAGCCCTTTAATAAATGAATGGATTGGTAAAACGGTTGGTATTGACGATTTAACTCGACATGACAAATGGTTATGTATGATGGTGCCCAGGTTAAAACTGTTGAGGGAATTACTTTCAGAAGATGGCGTAATTTTTATTAGTATTGATGATAATGAATTATATAATCTAAAAAATATTTTAGATGAAATATTTACTGAAAATGGTTTTATATCTAATATTACAGTTCAGGTAAATAAAGGAGGTAGAGATTACTTGCCAATTGCTGAAACTCATGAAAATTTATTATGCTATTTCAAAACTGAAAAATCAGAATTAAATGAACTGGCAAAAAAAGATATGCACTTTAGTTATACTGATTCATACGGTGATTACAATCACCGAGAGTTGAGAAATCGGAATCCAAAATTTACAAGTGCAAATCGTCCAAATCTTTTTTATCCTATATATGTAAATGAAAGTTCTGAGAACGAAAAAAAAGAATGTTTAATTTCTCTTATTAAAACAAATGAATTCAATATTGAGGTTTTTCCACTTAATAGTGAAGGGAATGAAAGTTGTTGGCGATGGAGTAAGGATAAACTGCAACAAAATATCAAAGAAACGATTGATTTATCAAATGTTATTGCCAAGAAGAAAAATGGTGGTGGGTATAATATTTATGAAAAACATCGAAAAGATACTTCAAAAGCGAAATCAATTTGGGATGAAAGCGAAGTACGAACCGAACAAGGTACAATTGATTTAAGAGAGCTTAATTTAGGTGGAAAATTTGAACATCCGAAACCAACCCCATTGATAAAAAAGATTATTGAATTAGCAACCTTAGAAGATTCTATTATTCTTGACTCTTTCGCAGGCTCTGGCACCACCATGCACGCTGTAATGGATCTCAACAAAGAAGATGGTGGCAACCGCAGGTGCATTATGGTACAAATGACCGAAGCCACCGAAGCAGAACCCGACAAAAACATTTGTAAAGATATTACAAGGGAAAGAGTAAAACGTGCCATTGACAAATACAGGTATGATGCAGGTTTTAAATATTACCGCCTCGGTATTCCCCTCGATGCCGAAACCATGCTGGCCGGGCAGTTGCCAACTTACAATCAATTTGCAAAATATGTTTATTACTTATGTACAGGTGAACATCTCGAAGCCGAGGACAATATAAATGAAGCAGATTACTACGTGGGCGAATATGGCAAACAAGCCATTTATTTGGTTTACAAACAAGATTATGAAACACTAACTCGTCTTGCACTCAATTTAACTCTTGCCGAAAAAATAAAGCAACAGCAACCGGGCAAAAAGCGGATTGTATATGCGCCTTCGTGCTTTCTGGATGAGGAATATTTGACCGATAACCAGTTTGAGTATGTTGGAATTCCATATAATTTGTTTCAACACAATCAGTAGATAATTATGTATTTAAAAAAATATCAGATAAAAGTTGTAAACGCACTTAAGCAGTTTCTGCAAACAGCCCGTGATACCAAAACATCGTTTGACATTGCAAAACAGGCATTGCCTGAAAATATGCGTCATACCTTGAATTGGGTGCAAACAGCTTTTCAGACTTGCGGTTTGGAATATAAAGACCGTTGTACTAACGGGCTTGGGAATAATTATCCCCGAATGATTATAAAAGTACCAACAGGTGGCGGTAAAACGCTGCTTGCTGTTGAGTCAATCCGTGAGTATCAAACCTTATTTGCTCAAAAACGCACCGGGCTTGTAGTCTGGATTGTGCCCAGTGAAACCATTTACAGCCAGACTGTTCAGAAAATCAGGGACAAAGGAAACCATTTACGTCAGTTGTTGGATCATTGCAGTGGTAACCGTACTGTAGTTCTGGAAAAAGGACAGCGTTTAACCACCAATGATATTGAAGAAAATCTTGTTGTTCTGTTTGTTATGATTCAGTCAATAAGCCGTACCAATGGAAAAGAAGCATTAAAGGTATTTCAGGACAGCGGCGGCTATGACAGTTTTTTTCCTGCCGATAACCGATACGACCTACACGAACAGTTGTTAAAGCAAGTTCCGAACCTTGATTATATTTCACCGCTTGGAACAGAACAGCCTTTGATAATGACGAGCCTTGGAAACGCTATCCGTGTTTCAAAACCGTTCATCATCATAGACGAAATTCACAAAGTATTTTCTTACAATGCCCGTAAAACTATTGATAACTTAAATCCTGAATTTGTTCTTGGTTTTTCGGCTACGCCAAAAGCTGAAATGAATGTCTTGGTTACCATTTCAGGACTTGAACTAAAAGAGGAAGAAATGGTAAAACTCGATATGCACATTCTTCCGCCAGTCAGCAAACAGGAGAGCGACTGGAAAGCAATGGTAAAGGAAATAAAAGATCACCGGGATAAACTTGAAGAAATTGCAAAAAAATACCAGAAAGATAAAGGGGTTTATATTCGACCTACAGCGTTATTGCAGGTCGAAGCAACAGG
Source organism: Caldisericales bacterium (assembly GCA_012517765.1). Lineage (GTDB taxonomy): Bacteria > Caldisericota > Caldisericia > JAAYUI01 > JAAYUI01 > JAAYUI01. The sequence continues at coordinate 7,298 of JAAYUI010000162.1, forward strand.
CAAAGACCAGAGAGGCAGAGGTAAAGTTCATAGTTTGGATGTAAAGGATTATTTGGTTACTCTTGATGTGAATCCTGATGAAATTGCAATAAAAACAAGTGCTCAAAATGACATTGAAGATGTAAACTTGTTTTCACAGGAATGCCCGGTACGCTTTATCATCACTAAAGAAGCATTGCGGGAAGGCTGGGACTTTTCTTTTGCATACATTTTGGGAATTATTCCGAATGTAAATTCAAATACTGGAGTTACCCAATTAGTCGGTAGAATTTTACGACAACCATTTGCAAGAAAAACCGGAATAAAAGAATTGGATGAAAGCTATGTATATTATACAAAAGGTGATACAAGAGAAATTTTAGACAGGGTTTCAACCGGGTTCAAAAATGAAGGACTTGAAGATTTGGTTACAAAACTAAAATTCCGTGATAATGAAGCGATAAACGCCACAAAAATTGTGAAAATAAAAAAAGAGTTTAGCGAGAAATTTCAGAATTCATTTTATTTGCCTGTTTGGGTAATGGTTGATAAAGAAGGTTCAAAACGCAGGTTTAATTACGAAACAGACATAAAGCCTAAAATTGATTTTACAAAAGTTGTATTAGATGATGAATTTCTTACAAAACTTGTGAATTCATTAAGCAACGAAACAAAAGAAAGAAAAGCATTTGCAATTACCCTTGATGATTCGAGCAAAGCATCATTTGTTGAAGAACAAAGCCAAACAAATGGAAAAGCAGAAATTAATATTGATTACTTAACACGCAGATTGAATGAATTAATTGAAAATCCTTTTCTGGCAAGAATTATCGGAACTAAGTATTTATCGCAAATTGAAGAAAAGATAGGTAAGGAAAAACTGAAAGAACATTACAGTTTCATTGTTTCACAGCTTTGTAAAAAGTTTCAGGAAGAGAAAACAAAACAGGAAGAAGAAATATTTTTGGAAGAATTAAAAGCCCAAAATCTTGTTCTTGCAGTATCCGATGATGATACAGTTGGTTTCAAAGTACCAAAAGAGGATGTAATAACAGTAAGCCCAATTCCAAGCACTTACAAATATTATTTGTTTGAAGATGTTGAAGTAACAGCGATGAACACGCTTGAAAGGAAAGTTGGTGACTTACTTGATAAACAGGAAAAGATACTTTGGTGGTTCAGAAATAAAGTAAACAGAAAATGGTACTCTATACAAGGATGGCAGCAAAATAAAATCAGACCAGACTTTATTGCAGCAAAAAAGACAGCAGAGAATCATTTGGAATTGGTTTACATCATTGAAAGCAAGGGAGAACATCTTCTTGGAAATATTGATACAACCTACAAAAAGAAAGTTCTCGACATAATGACAGAGCAGAAACAACTCAAAAAAATTAAGGCATACCAAACACAAATTCCGTTTGAAGAATATGTGATTAATGACAAAGTTGAATGTTATTTAATTGAGCAGGGAAAAGAAGAAGAAAAAATAAAAGAGATTCTGAAATGATAAGCCAACACGCACCGTCCCTTCGCTGTCAGGCACATTGGCAAAACGCTCAAAGCAATCGCTACATCCAAATTTTGCCAAAGAGCCTTCCAGCCCTTCCCTATTCTTTGCACCTAGATAAATAAAAACCCCAAAAATATCTAAGACAAGACGTAACGTAACGAGACAACTACAAAAAATAAGGCCAGCTTGTAACACGGACGGTATAATTCATAAGCTCGTCACGGTTTTTGCTTTTGCTCCTACTTCCTTGACAGTTTTGTAATAGCT
>JAAYUI010000159.1 GCA_012517765.1 Caldisericales bacterium
AGAATCCCTGGGAATAATTGTCGTTGTCTGCGGCATGTAAACATCGAAAGCATAATCAATCAGTACTCCGTCATCTCCGGGTATCTTCCTTCCCGTGCCGTTCACTTCTGCCCGGCAGTCGAAGGTATAAGCGGATGTTGCCCCTGCCGTCCATACGCCACTCGAAAGGGATGCGGAGGCGTGTACGGTAATTGCAATCGAATCAGGGTACTGTGTCATGGCTACCAGCGTTGAACAAATTTTGCAGTCGGCTTTGGCATGGGACTTGATGCGCCATTCGCCTCATATATCCCCTGTGCCAGTTTCAGAAGGTTATCCCTTTCACTCATTGAAATAGAATAGCCGCCTTCGCTCACATTCGGAGAATGAATAAGCGTCATTATGGTATCTGCATAAGCCAGTTGAAACGCGCTGCAATTACTGTAATCCGCTGATGCTGTTAACCCTCTGTCAGTTAATGCCAGTGTGAAGGCGTTATCTGTCAAAGGGTAATTAAGTTTTGCTTTCGCTGCTTCCAGGTATGTCATCACACAAATTCTTTAAAAAAAGGCCGCCGTGCTAAAAGCGGCCCTTTTCAATTATAGAGAGATGAAAAAACTACGCCCAGGTGGATGCGCTACCTGTGTAAAGGTTCATACACCTGTCAACGGATGGCCATGAAGGAAATGCATTGCATTCGCCTTTGGTCAGAACGCTGACAGGGTTATATTCCCTGCGGATAGAGAGAGAAACATTACCTCTGGTTGATAACAGAACGCCGTCAGGTCTTTCGATCTGTTCAGCTATCGGGCCATTATACATATTGCCTACCTGAACATCAGGGACAAATAAGATATGGGTTGTTGACCAGGGATTTGTCTGTGTGATGACGCCGCTTTTTGCTTCGATGCCTACATAGGTATCTATGAGGGTTATCGGAGGGATGCGGTAAGCTGTCAGCACGTTGTTGATATTCTCCAGTGTGAGCGCTGTGGTGACAGAGCTTAGCTGTGTATTTGCAAAATACTTCGTAAATCCGGTTGCAGTACACATCAGATCAAAGGTGTCGGAAGTCATCAGTATCCTTTTGAATGTAATACCGAGCGCACGGCCAGCCTTAACAACTGCAAGGAAGTCGGTTATCGGGACCATCGTGCCGTTACCGGCATTGGTGGTATTCCAAACAACAGAAACAACCTTTTTATTGGCTGTCGGAAGTCCGAAATCAATGGTCGTTTCGTTGATGATACCCTGCGGGTTATTGGTTGTCGAAAGCTGAAGGTAACCTGTCGAAAGGGCTGTCAGTGCCATCCATTCCAGACGTGCCATACAGGAATCATAAACGAAGTCGATGTCATTGAAGTAATCTTCAATAACTGCGTCGTTACCCCTGATGCTGCGGGTGATCCTGTGTTCCAGAATTTCTTTTTCTTCCTTCCTGCGTGATTGTGCAATCTTCGGTATGTCGAAGTATTTTGTAGTCATTGATTTACGTCCGGCTTCCGGTGCTTTGGCGTTATACGAGATAACGTGAGCTGCAACACGGCTGCCAACGGCACCGATGAGGGTTTTACCGTCGAGCAAGTCGACGTTTTTGAGTGGGAATAATGTAGGCCAGTAGAGCTCTTCATACTGCCTTGCTGCGAGATAGGATTCCAGTCCTGCCTGTGTTACGCCTTCAATTATTGGTTTTTTCATGTCTTTCTGAGATTACACTAAG
>JAAYUI010000126.1 GCA_012517765.1 Caldisericales bacterium
AGTTTCTTCTTGTTCCTGAGGGCGAACTGACCGTTGAGCGAAATCGCCCCGAAATCTGCCGAGCAATATAGGGAGAGCGCTATTAGGTCAGAAGAATGGAATATTCCAAAACAGCTGCCCATCATAGAGTGGAAAGGCACCGGACGCTGGCGCGCACCAAACCCTGATGACGAAGCGGCCGGCTCGCTGCCGCACATTGGAACGGTTAATAAGCGGGCGGAAAAAAGTTTTTCGATTGTTACGAACCCTTCAACCGCCGGTACCCAATGATTTTTTCAGGAGTCCCTGGATGAACTGATTCTCCATACCCTAAAGTCGATGGGATATCTCTATAAATTGGAAAAACGTTTGAATTGGTGCAAGGATGCGTCAATGTCTGAAAGGCACTCGGTAAATAATCTACCAGCCCGTGAATTAAATCGAATGAATAAAAGATTGTGTCGGGAGATCATCAGCGTCGAGAAAAGCGGATAAGCTCATTAATTGTTGATTGTATTAAAAGGCACATCCATGCTAACCCTGGGTTTAGCCACACCAACCTGGTTACACCAGGAGCATGGGGCTCTATTTGTTGGGTAGTGCCAGATATACTGTCTAAGCTGGGTGGAATGTTGAATGAATTTCCTGGATAAACATGAGGGGTAGTCCTGGTGGGCTTGATTATTAATCTTTCAGGTCCTACAGAGTGATGCATGTACGCGATAAACTGAGTAACTTGGCTGGGAGCTTCCTCTCATCCGAATTGACAATGCAAATGAATTGGTGCTGATACCTGATTATCATAGGTCAGTCGGTAGAAGGAACCCCAGTCATAAACTGTTAATCATTTACTTGAAAATGTTGCGAATAACTAATTTTATGGTCAAATCAGAACAATTACCATGTGTTTTTCAGTAAGCTAACTGGTTATTTAATTATTAGAAAAGAGAACCGAAGTTTTGATTGGGTGTTTTTTGGGTTTATGAGTTTCTTGACACAATGAAACACGCGGTACTAAAATGAAGTAGATTAAAATCACCACGTGATGAAGCTCACATGGTTTTATAACAAGTGCCTTAATGGCTGATAGCTTCTACATGTTACGCAAATAGCGATGCAATAGAAGCTTTTTGTTTATTTAAGCATATTAACGCAGTGAATCTTATCGTGTTAATGAACACAATGAGGTCGGAGGATGAAGTTTAATGGACCAAGTAACGGAATCTGCCAGTATAGAAAATTTATTCCAAGAAGCTGGTTTAAGTGATCAAGAAATTAAAGCCAAACGCATGCAATATGGCTACAATGAAATCCCGGAAAAGAAAGTAGGTCCGGTCAAAGAAATTCTCAAGCGCCTATGGGGCCCTATCCCTTGGCTGCTTGAGGGGGCAATGCTTTTTGAATTATTTCTAGGAAAAGCTGTCCAGGCAGCTGTTGTCTTCCTCATGCTGGTTTTTTCAGCGGTAATCGGACAAATTCAGGAGAGCCGCGCGAAGAAAGCAATCGGCTATCTACATCAGAAATTACAAATCAACATCCGTACATTGAGGAATGGAATATGGCAGACAATACCCTCTAATGAGCTTGTACCAGAGGATATTGTCCACGTCAGGATAGGGGATATTGTGCCAGCAGATGTCCAAATCCTACATGGAAACGTTAGTGTAAATGAATCTGCACTAACTGGTGAATCAATAGATGTCACAAAGGAAGAGGGTGAGGCTATTTTTTCCGCATCGACGGTCAGCCATGGAGAAGCAATCGCCCGTGTAACTGCAATTGGAAATAAGAGTTCATATGGGAAAACTGCTGGGTTGGTTCATACTGCTGAAGCCCCGGGGCGGCTGCAAACATTACTTTTTAATATAGTTCGCTACTTAGCCTACCTAGATATTTTTCTTGCCGTGGTTTTAGTGATTACAGCAATTATCAAGGGGGCACCATGGCAAGAATTGTTGCCATTTGTGGTAATTTTGTTCATTGCGACGATTCCAATTTCAATGCCTTCAAGCTTCTTAGTCGCCAATTCCCTGGAAGCAAAAAACTTAGCAAAAGAAAATGTTCTTGTCACCGGCCTGACAGGAATTCAGGAAGCCGCAAGCATGAATGTCTTGTTAATCGATAAAACAGGGACCTTAACGAATAACCGTCCTGAAATTGCTGAATTGGTTCCGTTTGGAAATATAAACGATACCGAATTACTGAGATTAGGTACGGCTGCTAGTGATGACACTTCGAACGACACAATCAGCACAGCAATTCTTGCGGCTTTTAAAAAACGAAAAATCGCGATGCCTGAAAGGATATCTTTTACAGCTTTCGACCCTGTGCTCAAAGTATCCAAGGCTCAGATAAGCCAGAATGGAAGTGTTCTTTATGTAGTGTTGGGCTCTCCTATGATCGTTGCGGAAATGGCTAAAGTGCCGGCCGGATTTCTGGATCAAGTAAATTTACTTAGTTCCAAAGGCTCTCGGGTACTGGCCGTAGCCTCTGGCGAAGAAGAAGGTCAATTAGTGTGTCAGGGGTTAATCGCTTTTGCGGATTCACCACGAGATGACGCAAGGGAATCTGTAGCAAAAATCCATGCATTAGGAATTCGTATTATTATGTTAACGGGTGACACGGCTGGTACTGCCAAGGCAATTGCTGGGCAGGTGGGGATTGGAAATCGAATTGGAACGTTGAGCGATGCATTATCAAACCCCTTAGAATTTGACGGATTTGCGAATGTTTACCCCGAAGACAAGTACAAGATTGTCAAGGCTCTGCAGGATATTGGAATGGTCGTTGGGATGACCGGGGATGGGATTAATGACGCGCCGGCGCTAAAACAGGCAGATGTTGGCATTGCGGTCAGTACTGCCACTGACGTGGCAAAATCTGCGGCCAGGGTTGTTTTGACCCGCTCAGAATTATCCGATATTGCCAAAGTGATAGAGAGTGGTCACCGCGTGTATCGCCGAATGATGACCTGGACTATCACAAAGCTTGCGCGAACCGCGCAGTTAGCAGCCTTATTGACCTTTGGACTGATTTTTGCTGGCTTCTTTCCAGTTTCATTAAGTCTGATTGTATTAATTGTTGTGATGAATGATTTGGTTACCTTAGCCTTAGGAACAGATAATGCGTGGCCAACATCATTTCCAGAAAAATGGGATATGCCTCAGCTAGCCAAAGTATCAGCCATTTTCACAATTGGTTGGCTGTCTTTGGGAATGGGATTGCTCTGGTTCTATCTAAAAGTTCAAAAGCTGCCACCAGAACAGATCAGTACCTTAATGTTTCTTTACCTGATCTATTCAGCAATGGCCACCATTCTCGTGACTCGAACCCACGATTCGTTTTAGTCGTTTAAACCCAGTCCTTGGGTTATTAGTATGATCACGAGTAATATTATTGTTGCATCAACAATGGCCTTATCCGGCTGGCTTATGACTGCTGTTTCTTTCCAGGCTATGATGATTTTGATTGTTATCACAATAACAGCGATGTTAATCCTGGACAGGGTAAAGATTTGGTATTACAGGAATGAAGGATTTTTGAAGTCCAGCCTCTCCATTTTCCTCTAGTGCATTAGGCTTGTTCCCGCTGGCATCCTCACCATTGTTTGAGTTTTTGCTTTACGTCACTTTACTATGGCGTGCATTCTTGTGAAAGCCCAGATACCAATAAAGGCCGGGACTATGGCCAGCACAATGTCGAGGGGGAATAGGAGACAAACGAGAACAAAGACTTTTTCAGTTAGATATATTGACCGTACGATCAGTATTCTCGCTTGGTTTCTATCCACTGCAAAACTGATGAGCACATTTTCCTTCAAAGTCGGTAATTTAAAATGTGTGTAACCAAATGTCCTTGTAGAGAGTCCAAGATTGATACTGAGACCTATCGCTTGATGACGTCGCACAGCCCGTGCCCATGGCCAACCACAGGAGCATCAGCATACAGTCAAGAGGCAAACCCTCGCGACCAAGCAACTGACACCTTTTTGCTTTATTCCACGCCGCGTACAGTGTCCAGTGCATACTTCGAAACAGGAGAACAGCGGCCTCCGGTGCAAAAACCATCCATCGCAGCATTTCGCTGTGCTATAATTTTCTTAAGTCGTTCCAATTTATTCATTTTTCCCGCAGCCCGAATAGGGTCTGTTGCGTCCACAGCCCTCTCCCCGCGTGCGTAATCTTCAATCTATCCCTCGTTCTGGCGTTGGATGGAGATTCCGAAAGGAATGGCCATGGAAAACTTAAAACAAGACAATGCCAATAGCGTCTTGCAGGAGTGGCGGACAAAAATTCTAGATTGGGTGCTGGGCGTTTTAGCTGTAACCCTTGTGCCAGCCGTCATTTCGATGTACATGCGCAACATGTCCGCGCCTGCGCATTGGTCGTATATTTACGCACTTACGGCTATTGGTGCGGTGTTGATTATCCTGGCCATCTTCCGCAAGATCCCTTACCTTATCCGCGTGTTGGGAATCGTGCTGCTCGGTTACGCTGCCGGCATTCTCAATCTGCGCATGACCGGCCTGGTAGGCGTCGGCCCCCTCTACCTGCTGGTCACGCCCATCTTTGCCTTGGTGCTCCTGGGCAAGCGCGCCGGCGCGGCCGGCACGCTCCTGAGCGCCCTGCTGTTGGTGCTGAC
>JAAYUI010000082.1 GCA_012517765.1 Caldisericales bacterium
CTGAACTTGTTTGAGTTCCGCCAACGCTTTTTCGAAAGCAACACGCTTCGAATCTGCATCTGGCTCATGTACCAGGCGGAAATAAATCCCTTCCGATGCTTCTCGTTTTTGTGTGTCCGGCTCGCGACGAAGAATGAAGGCTGTGGTGTTGACCTTTTCACCGGAAATTTCAGGAAACGCTCTGGGTCCTGTATGAGCCATGGTCTCAATTGAGAATTCGTTTAATAGATCCGTCCTCATTTTTTCATAAGAGGAGATAAACATGAAAGATTGTTGTGTAATCATGGCCAATCTTCCAGAATCTTTGCACAATTCTGCGCATCGGACGATAAAAGCGGCATATAGATCACCCTTGGCATTCGGGTAAGATTTCTCAAGAAAGTCAGCCAGCGTGTCATTCATGTTTCTACGACTCATGTATGGAGGATTGGCTACCACACAGTCATACCGTCTCAACATCAAATCAAGTATTCGTAGACTTTTCGATGCTTCACCAATAAAGAACTGTATATCTTCACCTCTTTCAGAAGCACTTTTACGGAAAAAATCAAGGGCTTGGATCATTTGTGCTTCTAGAATTTCGTAATATTCTGCTTCTGAAAGGCTTTCGTCCATACCAGGCAAGGTCATTGCCAAAGAAGTATCAATCATTTTGTTTTGTCGGTAACGCTGGTGCTTCTTACGTTCGTCATCGACAATATCATGAATTTCTTTCTCTACTCTCATCAACGAGCCTAGTTGGTTGATATCTTCCAATTGCTCTCGCATTCGCCTTAGCATCTTTTCGAAAATCGGATTGGAAAATTTCATCTCTATAATGAATCTTCCCAAATCCTTTGTACTAAAAGGGAGAACATCAGCACAAGCTATATTGTGATTTGCAATTTCGGCGTTTTTGTTTTTTCTTTTCGCACGTAGATATAAGGAAAGAGCGGAAAGCTGGGCAGCGCGTAAATCGATATCGATCCCAAAAATATTGTGTTTTAAGATTGAGGCTGGAATTTCATCTTCACTTTGAACTGATGCGGTAGCTGGCCATCCTTCACTACCACATTTTTCAAGCTCTTCCATGTACATTTCTTCGAAAAGATCAAATGCAACCAGACCAAAGTGCATAGTTCCACATGCGGGATCTAATAATGTAATATCTTTTACTTGTTTTACGGCTTCAGCAGGTACATTTCCTGCCAAGGGAACAAGATATTCGAGTTTGCTTTTAAGGCTGGTATCAGGATGCATCTGAATCCATAATCGTCCCAGTGCGTTTTCAGTTAAAAATTTTACAATCCAATGAGGGGTAAAAAGTTGAGTAGCCGCTGGAATATCTTCTCGACGTGCTTTTTGCTTTTCGTTAAAAAGGCGATTAAAAACGTCTGACTTTTCTTTTTCATTAAAAAACTGATAAACCCACCCAACTGTTTCTTCAACCTGCCATGCGGGAGAAAGAATTTCGGCATTTACCATGGAAAGGAATTCGGCTAGGATGGAAGCCCGCGGGAATAATCGAGAAGGCAATGTGTCGGGATCAAATAACATTGCGATCTCATTAGCTATTTGTCCGGATTGCCAAAGCAAGAATCGTTGATAGGCAACATTAATCTTTCCTTGATTAAAGAGATTTTCATCTTCAGGGTGATCTGCCAAATAAAATTTAAATCCATTCGATTGATGCCCTCGACGCACAGTTTCGCGAATCAACTTTCGCTCTTCCATCATCTTGAAGGCTACCAATCGATTAAGGTGGGTAAAAGCTATTTCCTTTACCAACTTTTCCACCGCTTCTTTGCGTTCCAAGCCCGCAACCACTTCATCGTCCAGATAGCGAATTAATTGGCCATAGATCTCACGGGTTTCAGGATCTTTGAGGGTTGGGAGGCTTTCCGGTTTCTCCAGGCTTCCATCAGCATGCAGCCCATAAAC
>JAAYUI010000081.1 GCA_012517765.1 Caldisericales bacterium
GCCTTCAATATCATCTCGGTGGTTTTCTCGGGCAATATTTTTTCAAGCTCGCTCTCACCAGCTTCCAGAAGGATGTAAAGCTCGGGACCAATTGTTTCGATTGCCTTTTCTGCCAGTTTTTTTGATTTTGCGGTTGGAGATAAAAGTCCAAGTGAAAAAACGAGCAAATCTTTTAAGGGAATGATCTTTTTGAATGGTTGTGTTTTTGGATCTGCACTTTTTTCAAGCCTGCCAATCCTTTGCGCCACTCCCAGAGTCATCTTTTTGCCGCATTTGGGGCACACCTCGAAATCTTCATCTTCCCTGAGTCCAACACCACAAGGTTTGTGACCGGTTACATGGTATTTTCCAAACTCCGGACAGCACTCTATTGTCATGAGTGGTGTCATGAGTGATTTTTTCAGCGGAATGCCATTTTCGATGATCGTTGCTTCCCTGCCTATTGTTGCCGGGCTGTGTGCATCCGAGAAACTGACAATTGGTATCCCCTCAAGCGTTTTGAGTCTGGCACACATGGCCGGGTCTGCAGAGATGCCTGTTTCGCAGGGTGATTTTGAAATTCCTAAATCCTCGAATTTTTCAACACCTCTTCGACCCAGTATTGAAAAGTATGGTGTGAATATGTGTGCCGGGATGATTGTTGATCCAGAATCGGAAGAATAGATTTCCTCCTCAAGAAGTGCCGGTTCCATGTAGAGGTCAGGCCTGGCAAAATCGCTTATCCTTCCATATCTTGAGAGCTTTTCCCTGATGTTATCGATGACCTCAAAATTTGAAAAAACCAGTATGAAGTGAAATGCTTTTTTGGCGCCACCAAAAGGAAAATGCACCGAAACTTCGGTTGTAGGGACAACCCCAATGTTTTTTGGAGGTTTTGAGAGAAAGTCTCTCCATTCCATTTCCCATGGCGGATAGAGGATGTCGCCTGTTCCAATTAGGTTCACACCTTTTCTGGCAGACATTTCCAAAATATCAGCTGGTGTTGTTGTTCTTGAGCAGGATATGGCATATTTGCCGTGGAGATGCAAATCGGCTATTGATAAGTTTGGATTGTGGAATAGATTTGTAATTATGGGTGATTCTGAGGGCATTGGACAAAGAATAAGGGTTTTAAGACAAAAGCTCAACTATACCCAGATTCAGGTTGAGAAGGCCACCGGTATTCCCCAATCAAACCTTTCGGAGTTTGAAAATGGCAAGCTTGTGCCAACTATCCAGACACTGTTTAAAATTGCCAAATTCTTAGGAGTCAGCGTTGCCTATCTTTTGGGAGAGGGTGACCTTGAAGGTCTCAAAGTCAATGTAAGCCTGTTGAGCGAGTTATCAGAGGATGGCAAAAAACAAATCCAGGATTTCATAGATTTTGTGGTTCAAAGAGAGATGGAGAAAGAAAAGGGGCAATAAGCCTCACTTAAAATTCAGCATAAAAAGGCTGGTTGCCGTGGTACGTCCATCCTTTTGCGAGATTGGTAATAGCCACATGATCAGTATTGATCATAAATTCCTCAAATCCCTTATAAGAAGTGTTGCTCATGAGTTTGCGTATGAAACTGATGAGTATTGATTTGCACAAGATAAAGGTGAATTTTTTGCGTGTAACTTTCTTTTGTGAGAATGGATCGTAATTGGTGTTTTTGAGATTTAATCCTGAATGTAAAAAAACGGTTTTGTTATTGGAATAGTCTGAGTTTTTTTGAAGTATTGAAAATTATTATAGTTAGAAGACTATAAGGATATAAAATTGATACCGAAAATGCTTAGAGGCATTTGATGCAGTCTAGATAATTATTTTATTAACTAAGTGTGCTATAATATCCCGAAAATAACCGTGTGCTGACTGTTCCCATTATTGCACACCCCAATCTCTTTACGTACCAAATTCATCATTTTGAAACACTCCACAATATTGCAAGTCCATGTTTCGCTTGACACACAAAATGAGGCAAATACAATAACACCCGTTTGAGAAATTCATTGTTTGCCTCAAATATTACCAAACAATGAATTTTTTGTTGTGTTTTACTATTCCATTGATGAGGTTAGGTGTGAATCAGAAACAAACGAAACGGTTATCGGTGATTTTGTTGCCGGGCCACGAGAGGGCTTTCTCGTTTAGCTTGAAATGGGCGAGTATTTATGCAGGAACTATAATACTCTCCGTTCTTTCGTGCATGCTTGTCAACTTTGTAACCGTTTCCTATCCAACCAGAGCTCATGAATTCAGTATGTTGATGTCCACCGGCACGGGCAGGCTTTCTTATTTGCTTTCAGAGCAGATTGCTTATGTCAAATCAGAAGAA
>JAAYUI010000080.1 GCA_012517765.1 Caldisericales bacterium
GCAAAGGCCGTTGCCTGATGTCGCGCCGTACGCTCATCTGTAACAACCGAAAATTCATCTGCGAACTCTGGCAAATGCTTAAAGCCACTGATGCGGACTGGCGTTGACGGGCCCGCCGACTTAATGGGCTTACCGGCTGTTGTCTCTAGGTTACGGATGCGCGCATAGGTGCCACCCGCAACGATAAATTGACCGCGCTCCAGCGTTCCGGCCTCAATTAGCGCGTCTGCTACGGGGCCTCTGCCCTGCTCCATGTGCGATTCAATAATCAGCCCCCTGGCCGGCACTGCTGCGTCAGCCCGCAAATCCTCGACATCAGCGACCAACAGCACCATATCAAGTAAATTATCAATACCTTGGCCGGTTTTGGCGGAGACTGGGACAACAATTGTATCACCGCCCCATTCCTCTACCAGTAAGTCCTGTTCGGATAATTGCTGCTTGAGCCGATTAACGTCAGCACCTTCTTTATCTATCTTATTAGCGGCAACAATGATCTTGACCCCTGCTTTGCGTGCAAACCGAATCGCCTCAACAGTCTGCGGCTTGATGCCGTCGTCTGCTGCAACCACAATAATCACGACATCTGTCAGCTGTGCGCCGTGTTCACGAAGCGCCGCAAACGCCTCGTGTCCGGGCGTGTCCAAAAATGTGACCGGCCGATCTTTGTGCTCAATCTGATATGCGGCAATATGCTGCGTGATTCCGCCAACCTCGCCCTGTGCAACGTGCGCACCACGAATTGCATCGAGCAAGCTGGTCTTGCCATGATCAACGTGCCCCATAACAGCGACCACCGGCGGACGAGGCTCTGCGGTTTCACTGACCGCGTGACGCTCACGCGCTGCCGGTTCAGCCGCCTGCTTGCGCTGGAGCTCTACTTCTAGATCAAGCTCCCCGACAATTATCTGGGCTGTATCAAAATCAATCCGTTCGTTAACGGTTGCCATAATGCCATTCTTCATTAGCTCCGTAATGAGCTTAGTGACCGGCAGCATCAGCTTTTCGGCTAGGTCGCCTACGGTGATCATGTCTTCTATCTGTATGATTGTCGCCATATGACTACCTTATCCTTTCTGGCTGCTGCCGATTATGTGGTTTACATGGCTTTATTTGGCATCTTTTAGGCTGAGCGCTATCTTGCGCCCATCTGTATCGATATCGAGAACTTTAAATTTCTTCTTTTCGTTCAATTGGAAGATTTTTTCTGGATCGACACCTTCGTCATCGCTCATTTCGGATACGTGTACCAGTGCCTCGACCGCGGAACTCAGCTGCACGAACGCGCCAAACGGCGTAATCCGTGTAACCTTACCCTCGACGACATCACCCTTGTTGAAGGCTTTTACTTCTTGCAACCACGGATCTTCAGTCATTTGCTTGAGACTGAGGCTGAGACGATCTTTATCGATGGCGATAATCTTAGCCTGTACGGTCTGGCCATTCTTGATGTAATCACGTGGGTTTTCGACACGCTCCCAGGAAATTTCTGATATGTGGATTAGGCCTTCTATGCCATCAACATTCACAAAAGCGCCAAAATCAATAACACCTGTAACGACGCCCTCGACGACATCACCAACCTGCAATTTTGCAAAACGAGCAGCCATATCGTCTTTGACGGCTTCTTTTTCTGAAAATATTAGCTTGTTTTCTTTGCGTGACACATCCAAAATGCGAACACGCAAGGGTTTGCCAGCCAAAGAATTGAGCTTCTGCAGTATCTCATCCTTGTCAGCACCAGAAACACGCGGATAATGACCAGCTGCTAACTGCGAAACCGGCAAAAAGCCGCGGATACCCTCTAACTCCACAAGCAAACCACCCCGATTGGCATCGTATGGTGATACTTCTAGGATTTCTTGGTCTTCAAACATGCGCTGAAGCTCATCCCAGCCACGATCTTTAGCGGCACGACGCATACTGAGCAGCGCATAACCCTCGTCCATTTCTGGATCGACAACACTAGTAACGACCGTCTGGCCTTCTTCGAGTACCTGCCCGTAACCGATTTCCCGGCGCATGACAACACCAACCCCGCTTGCCCCAAGATCTATCCAGACCTCGTTCTTGCGAACTGATGTAATAACGCCTTCTACGACGTCACCTGTCTTAAGTTGTTTAATATCACTACTGGCGAGTAGCTCGTCCATAGTGACAGTTGAATTATCTGACATGTTTTCCATGCCTCCTTTGTAATATATTTCCGCCAAAACCCATCATGACGATTAAGTCACGAAGATGCTTTGTGTGGTTATAGCATATTATATCTGTTTCGTGGCTCAGAGTAAACACCTTACATAAAGTGTGGCGCGTGACGGCAAAAGACTGGTCGGGCACAGGGCTTTCTGCTAAACTTATCAGTATTATGTCATACCTTGGAATCGATATTGGCGGCACAAAAACTTTAGTCTGCCGGCTAAGCGATGATGGGCAGATTTTGACCCAAGATAAATTTGCAACACCGCACGACTATAAAGAGTTCACTGAACAACTACGACAAACCGTTGAAACAATTGATTTGTCTGATGTTATAGCCGTTGGCGTCGGGGCGCCGGGCGTCCTTGACAGAGACAATAACCTTGTGACAAGTTTTGGCAATTTGCCCTGGAAAAACGTCCCGATTCGTCCAGATGTAGCGCAAATATTAAACAAACCCACCGTTATAGAAAACGACGCAAAGCTTGCAGGCCTCTATGAAGCGGTTTTGCTGAAAGATAGATATGACCGCGTCCTGTACATAACAATCAGCACCGGAATTGGTCTAGGGCTAACCGTTGATGGCGTTATACAGCATGATGTACGCGATGAAGGCGGCCTTTCAATGATCTACGAACACAACGGCGAACTGCAGGCATGGGAAAAGTTTGCCTCCGGCAGGGCTATTTTTGAAGAATTTGGTCAACGCGCCAGCGATATAACAGACCCTGCCATTTGGCAAGAAGTCTCGCGCCGCCTGGTACCGGGCTTTACGGAACTTATTACGCTCCTAACACCAGATGTCATTACAATTGGCGGTGGTGTCGGAGCCCACTATGAAAAATTTGAACATATTTTTGAGCCATTGCTTGAACAATATCTCACTCCTGATATTAAAAGGCCCGATATAATCAAAGCTGCCAATGCCGAAGAAGCCGTCATCCTTGGGTGTCACGAACTCGCAAAACAGACTTATGGCACACAAACTCATTGATAAACTCAAAACCGTAGCCCCTGATGTGCAATTTGATCACGGCAATTATTTTTGCTGGTCCCCAAAAACGCAATGCGTCATATATCCGAGCATCAACGACACCGACCCAAGCGACAGCTGGTCATTGCTCCATGAAACCGCCCATGCTTTATTGGGCCACAATGATTACAAAACAGATCTAGAGCTCTTGGTAATGGAGTCAGAGGCCTGGGATAGAGCTGTTCAAATCGGTGCGGAGCTAGGCATAAAAATCGATCCCGATCATATCCAAGATTGCCTAGATACATACCGTGATTGGCTCCATAAACGCAGTACGTGCCCAACATGCGGAGTTGTTAGCCTACAGATCAATGCAACAAATTACCGGTGTCACAACTGTAACACCACCTGGTCGGTCAGCAGTGCCCGTTTTTGCCGCCCATACAGATTAAAGCGCTCCTAAACAAAAAGCCCCTCCGTTCGATAGGGGCTTTTTGAAAATAGAAAAAATAATTACGCTTTTTTGGTGCGCCGTGAAATACGGCCGCCCTTTGCGCCAGCAATGCGCGCCAACTCGCGGTTCGCGAAAAAGCCACCGGTACGGCCCTTTTTGCCACCCATAGCGCCAATTTTTGCATAAAAATCTGCACCGTATTTTGTCTTGTTGGTGCTTGCTGCGGCTTTGCCGCCCTGCTTTGTTCCAGCCATGTGGATTAACTCCTTTAATTATTTATCAGCTCTCGACGAGAAATAAAAAAGTCCTCTGCCAAAGGCAGAAGACCCTCTATTCTTTCGAATAGATGTATATTATCACGTCTTGTTGCTTATGTCAATTTTGTTTTAAGAAACAACCAGTTCACTAAACCTTCTCTGCGAAAAAACATATTCACCCAGTTCTATGGCAAAAACCGGCACGCGGTAGTTGCGCTCCGCCAGTATTGATTCGGTCTCTTTCTGATACGCCTGCGGCACTTCTATGTGACTAACTTCCTTTAATAATACCGGCTCAGACACACGCACCTCTAGATGATGAAAACTTTGCGGAATTGACACTTTTTGCCCAATCTTTTTTATGCCAAAAAGAATTGGATAGTTACCCGATATGTCACTGCCATAATCAAAAACATCCCAAATATACCGTGCTTTTTGGTTAACCTTCTGCCCCCATGTGGTAACGCCCTCGGCGTTGGTCGCCTTCTTTTGCCAGACAGATAAATCATGCACTACCGAAACAGTGTTGCGCAATATGAGTGAGGCGTAAAAAGTAGAGAAAAAATAGGCCGCCCACTGAAGTGAGCTACCATAGCGACAATCCTCTGCGGCGCCTTTTCCATGGATGTCGGCGTAGCTCCGTGCTACCATCCTATGCGGCGTCATAGACAAAGAAATCATCTCTGTGCCGCCGGCCATTATTGCATACACATCACGCGCCGGCTTGATAGCTCCCTGTCTAGCAATACTCTGTAAAACATCACGTATACGGCCATCGACATGCTGCAAACGTCCTGTACCATGCCACAATTTTGCCTGCTTTGCGCAAGCAAGATACGCATTGACTGATTGTTCATCATATTTTTTTAGTCGTTCGGCATTTAAGTCTAGCGGCGGCACGGCGTCCAATAATTTGCGCACCGGTGCTAAACGATTACCCTGCACCAATGATAACAAACTGTAATGAGGCAGGCTCTGCAGCGATTTTGCGATGAATTTCCGTTGGCTTTTGGCTGGCTGATCGTTTTGTTTTAAGAGGTCTATCACGAGCCAATTATAACAGCAGCCTATAGAGCAAGCCTAATATAAACGAAAATCGCCCCGGGAAAATAGCACGGCACCAAAAGAAAAAGACCCCTTTGTTGGGGTCTTTATTCTATAAATCGGCACCGTGCTATTTTCCCAGGGGTGAACCCCAAGTATTGTAACCGCAGCGAGGCTTAACTTCTGTGTTCGGCATGGGAACAGGTGTCTCACTCGCGCCATGGGCACCGACGGGCACTTCCACCAGAAGTGCAGTTACCAGTCATTAGTACCTCGTTGCCAGTAGAAAATACTGGTCACTAATTACTAATTACTCGTCACTACGACTCCTTCGGAGGCGTTATGTCGATGTCCATTACAAATGGCATGTTGCAGATTTTTGAGATGTACAAGATTCTCTGCTTACAGAAAATCTCTGGCAAACGCTCTTGATGCTTGGTAGCACCAATAACTAGTCAATGCACTTCTCTGACGATGCAGAGCAAGCTCTACTCATCAGAGAACGTAAAAAGTCAATGGGATTATTAGTACGCTTCGGCTCAATACATTACTGCACTTTCACCTTGCGCCTATCAAACTGATCGTCTTTCAGTATCCTCATAGAGAAATCTAATCTTGAGGTCAGTTTCGCGCTTAATATGCTTTCAGCGCTTATCTGTTCCGCACATAGCTACCCAGCCATGCCGTTGGTACGACAACTGGTACACCATAGGTGCGTTCACCCCGGTCCTCTCGTACTAGGGGCAAATCCTCTCAAATTTCTTCGCGTCCATACCGGATATAAACCGAACTGTCTCACGACGTTCTGAACCCAGCTCACGTACCTCTTTAACCGGCGAACAGCCGGACCCTTGGGACCTGCTCCAGCCCCAGGATGAGATGAGCCGACATCGAGGTGCCAAACAGCGCCGTCTATGTGAACTATTGGGCGCTATAAGCCTGTTATCCCCGGGGTAACTTTTATCCGTTTGCGTCGTCGATCCCACTTTCATTAACCCGAAGGTTAGGTACGACGGATCACTAGCTCCTACTTTCGTATCTGCTTGGCCTGTAAGCCTCACAGTCAAGCTGGCTTATGCGCTTGCACTATCACTTCGATTTCCATCCGAAGTTAGCCAACCTTTGAACGCCTCCGCTACTCTTTAGGAGGCAACCGCCCCAGTTAAACTACCCGCCAGACACTGTCGTCTAGCCGGAATAAACACACATACACGATATGTGCTTATTGCGGCTAGACTAAAGTGTAAAGCTACAACAAGGGTGGTATTTCATATTGCGACTCCACCAAAGCTAGCGCCTTGGCTTCATAGTCTCCCACCTATGCTACACATGTTGCAACTCGACACAATGTCAAGCTGTAGTAAAGCTCCACGGGGTCTTTTCGTCCTGGTACGGACAGACGGCATCTTTACCGTCAATGCACTTTCACCGAGCTCTTCGTTGAGACAGTGCCCACATCATTACTCCATTCGTGCGGGTCAGAACTTACCTGACAAGGAATTTCGCTACCTTAGGACGGTTATAGTTACCGCCGCCGTTCACTGGGGCTTCAGTTCGCACCGTGAAGCGCTCCCCTTAACCTTCCAGCACCGGGCAGGAGTCAGCCCCTATACATCCACTTTCGTGTTAGCAGAGACCTGTGTTTTTGATAAACAGTTCCGTGGGCTCTTTTGCTGCGGCCCCCACATCGTTAGATGCGTGAAAATCGCGTACAAAAAGCTCGAAATTAATCGTTTGCTCTATCTCAGTAAAAAATATTGGTTGTTATGTCTGCTTTCGCAGTCATCTAAAAAGGATTTTCGACGCTTGGATTGATTATATTGCTATAAACAATACGAGCGCGTACTCATGCGTAAGTCATTACACTTACGCGATTTAACCGTTTTTTCAATATCTTCGCTGCTGTACGCGGCACATATCCACCGAAGTGGGGGCAGACCTTATCCCGAAGTTACGGTCGCTGTATTGCCGA
>JAAYUI010000112.1 GCA_012517765.1 Caldisericales bacterium
ACAGTCACCAATTCATCAACATCCTGCCCGTGTTCCAGCCAGATGTCGCGAGTTAAGTTTTGAAGGTCTTCTCTTGTGACGTTATTTTCGAGCAGCTTAATTTTCGCAGTCCTTCTGTGCATGCCTTTTCCAAAGTCTTTAATGTACAAGATTTCATATGCCACCTTATTCTCTCTCGCCCGTAGCTTCCCCCTAAATAATCAAAAATCAGAAAGTTTTTTCTTCAGTCCAAGGACTACACCGAGTTTCAATTCCTCATAGGTAGTCTGGAAGCCCATTACTATATAGATTATAAAGGATTTTCAGCATTTTGAGGCAATATGAGTTCTTGCCTGTTTTTCAAAGACCATTTTCTCATGAATTGCACACAAAACTGAAGAGCTGAATTGACATGCTTCTGTCGATCCCCAGGTGTTTTCAATTTATCAGGGGTCGACGGAGAAGTAAATCAGGATTTGGATTTCCAGATTCCTTTTTCGCCTATCAAAAAAGTATGATCTTTACTGAATTTAGTACCAGGTGTCCAGCATATTTGAGCTGCTGAGATTTCTGCTCCGAATCTCTCTTCTCTAGTTGTTTCAAGTCCAATAAGAGGTTCTATGTTGCCACTTAAGGCAGAGCTATCTATTTGATTGTCGGCGAGCACGTGGGAGATTGCCGAATGAGATCTTGAGAGTTTTATTACTGGAAATTCCTCGTTTAGTTCAATATCATATCCATCTAGATCAATCTGAGCAACCTGAACGCAGCCTTTCGATTCATCAGTTTCCACTCGACCCCATCCATATGTTCTTTCACCACCTATTTGTAGCTTCGAAAGTGCATCTTCCCAATTCAAGGCACAATCTTTGTGTTCAAAGATATTTCCAATGAGATAGACTTGTTTCCCGTCTCTTGTTTTTGGAGCTATATACTCTGTTTCATGCAGACTGCCCTCGTCAGCTATTCTTGCACCCAGATCTAGCGCAGTGTTCACCGTACTTCCTATGTATTTCCATTCGAACTCATCTTTTCTTTCCCATGGGAGTAGATCGATTTTCTCTTCATTATCAGAGGGGTAGAAATAGCTGAATCTGAGAGATTTATCGACGTCTATTCCGGTTTTGCTGTAATCAAAGTCTCCGTAGTCTCTGGCAAGCCTAGCAGTCAAGGCTCCCCAAAGGGTTCTACCAGGAACATAGTATCTTGTTTGCTGAAGGTTTCCGATTTTTCTCCAGCCTATGTGCATCGGAGAAAGCAGTTTGAGAGAAACCCTGTGTAATTCCCAGCTCATTAATTCTTCACCTTCGCTTTGGCACCATATCTAGCGTAAACGAGAGTCCTTTCCCATAGGTCCTTCACAAGGAAGAGAGAACCTGTGTTGTTGCAGATCTTCTCGTTGACCACGCGGAGCACGTCTTCTGGATTATTCATCTTCTCATTCAAATCTTCAAAGTCTATTCCCAGCGATTCCCTAACAGAACCAAGCATTTCTTTTGCTAATTTTTCTGCTGTTTCGGTCTTCTTCTTTTCTCTCGCATAGAGATAGAGTATGCAGGCGTAAACACCGTTACCGTGGAGTACCAGGAGAATATCATTAATGAGTTTCTCGAGTTCTTTTTTGTCCATACTCTTTAGAGCGACCAAGATATTTTGACCTGATTTCGCTGCAAAATAATCGAGATTTTTCATTGGTTTTCACCACCAGAGATAATCTTCATTCTACCGAAGCCCCTCGTGGTCATTCCGCCGATGCCCATGAATTCGATGATTTTGAAGCCAGCTCTTACGACATCCATTGGGGATTTCCAGCAATTTATCTTTCCGTTTTCTTTATATTTATCTTCTTTCATTGAGTCACTGAACCCTTCGATCTTATAATCGTCTTGAATTACGGCTGAAATTAGCCATGTGGCTCTTGGAATTGCTTCATATGTGAAAAGAGCTTGATCTTCGGCAGCACCGGTTTCAGGATTGATCGCTACGGAGGTCCTTGTTTCAAGGTTGTCATTTACTATTTGTGTGAACAGCTTATCTGATACCATATAGATCTTCTGTTCGACAACCTTCCACTCGTCTTTTTCTGCCAAGCCACCAAGTTTGGGCTTTTCAATTGTTATATTTTCTACATCAATGAATAGCCAGCCGATTTTGATCTTGCTGTTTTCATCTGTTCCGCCCAGGTGATAAGCTTTTTCTTCATCTGGGCCGAGGTCTTTCATATCGAAGCCAATTTCGTTCAGCATAGCTCTTGTAGTAACCCAGATCGTTCCTTCGGATGAACAGACCGGGAAAAGAACTATCCTTGCATCCGAAAAACTAACAACGCCGGCCTTGCTGGTTTGCTTAGAACCAGAGCTATTTATATACCCAAAAGTGTATGATACAGGATTCTCAGTACTCTTGGGCTTTTTGCTGCCAGCTGCATCCAGATCTCCCATAAGCATTGCAGCGTACATCTTCGCCGCGCCTGAGAGGCTTGTCCCTGGAATTATCGGTATGTTTGAGCCGGCTTCTCTTATTATCGTATTGTCTACTATCCCCAGATTAGTTCCGCCCGTACCTATGTGAATTGGGTCAAGAGTCATGAAAATGAATTTCTCCTCGCTATAGAGTTCGTTGCTCATTCCGCCACCTCCGATTTATCCTTCATTATGCTCATGTGAATTTCCAGAACATCCACAAATTTCCCATTCACACAAAAATCAACGAGTTTCTCTTTCTCATGCTTTGAGAGAGGTTGTTTCCATTTGAGATTTTCAACGACGTTCTCAACATAACTGTTGAAAGTATCGTCCTCATTTTCTGTAGAAAGGGCCCAGTCTCTTCGTTTTTCTTCAACGAGAGTGTTTAGCTTCTTTATCTGGCTGTTCGAAAGTTTTGTTGAGATAATTGCCCACACTCTTTCAATCTCATCCAGATCGTCAAGATAATATGGGCGCTGTTTTCTATCATTTGACCGCCTTCTACAATCGTTGGTGTAGCTGATCTCGAATCTCTGGGATGCAGACGAAAGATACTCAAAGTCAAAATAAGAAGGTGTGACTTGAACTATGTCGCCCTCTTTGAGTTCTGAAACATGAACTAGCCAGTTACCGGAAGGCCCCTTGAAAGAGAGGAGCCTTTTTTCAGGTTTGGCTTCGGCGTTCAAAACATAAAAATACGGATACCATACATCTTCTGAACAGTCTCCCATCTTTGAGGGGATTTTCCAAAACTGATTTTCTTGGAAAGTCAATTCGAAGTAATCTGAGAGCTCTTCGGGTTGTTTCATCAATGTCCATGTTTTTTCTTCATTGTCGATTTGCATCATTCTGCGCCCGGCATCCATGATGGCAGGAAGAGCCGTATGATATCCCGCATACACAATTCCAAGATTCATGGGCAGGCGGTTTCTGACTTTTCCCATTTCCCTTTCGTATTTCTCTTTTATCTTTTTGGCAGCTTCAAGAGCCTTATCTGCCGGCACAAGAACCATAAATCTTTCTGGGTCTTTCGTTATTTCGATTACCGGGGTGTAATTACACGATTCGATTTCTATGCCATCGATTCTTGAACTGGCAAGGACTACTGAAGGATCATTGGAGTTGAAAAAGTCTATGTTCTTGCCTTTCAGCCCTTCAAGCAAGGCATCAACTAAATCTTTCCGACTGTCTGTCTTTATTTCAACAGGGAGCTTCTTGGCAAGCAATTCAAGATTCTCAATTATCACGAAGTTTTCGAGTCCATCAGCGCCTTTAGGATTCTTGTTCTCGTAGAATACAGTGAATTTGGTTTCATTCACTTTGGCTTCATAGGCATTATTTGTTGGGAGGCTTAGATTATTTGTCCGAACTTTCAAAACAAGCCTTTCAGTTATTGGATCTATAACTTCTTTGATTTCTGCGAGAGCCTCATCCCAGAATTTACTTGTCGTCTCCCACACTCTACGAACCCTTGCAAATGAGGGGGTTTTTGCACACTTCTCAAAGTGTTTAGAAACTGGCGGGGTTTCATAATTCAGAGTCCTTATTAGACTGAGTTTACCAGGTTCTTCACCAATCCAATTAGAAATAGCAAGTTTCGCAGAGACTAATGCTATTTTCGAATTACTGTCTGCAATTTCATCAATCCATATGGTTGTGTTCTTCTCTTTCAGCCATGTTTCAGCTCTGCCCTTTATTTCACTTGCCCAGAATTCTGAAACGTGTCTGGTTTTATCTTCTTCCGGTCTAAGCCAGGATATTCTACATATCTGGTTTCTCTGATTTTGGCTCCAGTATGTAGAAATCTCTTCAGGATCTGCCGGAGAAAAAGGCTGTTTGGATATTATTGTCCCCATTGGTGGGATTTTGTCCCCTTCCTGCCAAGCTTCTGATGATATGCCACTAGGGAGTATTGGTTTTTGACCCCACCAGGGTTCGCTAATGGCAATCTCAGGAGTTATTTCACCCCGAAAGTCCAGCTTTACTCTAATTCTTTTTTCGAGTGTCTCAGTTGTATCATCCAACACATATTCCAGAATGTCTTCGATATCCGGGACAACAAATATGCTACCGTTCTCATCTCTATAAACTTCATTACCTAATGGATATTCTTCTTCGAGAAGTTTTTTCACTCTGCTTAGGCCCTCATTGATCCAGTTCTTGCGCGCTAACAAATCAGATATAGAAGTTGAATTACCAAGGGCTTGTTCTCCACTTATTCTGACCGATAAGAATCTCCATCGCAGTTTATCCGCTGACACTGGTTCTCTACCATTCTCGGTCTCAAGCAATGCTCCAGCTACTGCTGATTTGAAAAGTGTGGCGACTATGAAAGACCAGTCTTCTAGGGTGATCTCATTGGCAGGTCGGCGTGTATCTCCGAGAGCTTCGGAGAATACCCTACTTATTGCTCCAACATCTCCATATTCAGGTGGTTTACTGTTATCAAGAATTTCTTTGAAACGTGCAGTAAGATTACTAACTATTCTTGATTCATAACCAAAGATGGAACTAATGAAAGTGTCATGTCTATTTTGTTTTACAGAATCCACTTTTTGTTTTTTGGAAACCAAATTAATCATATTCTCAATATCCTGCAATTCGTTGCTAATCAACTTGATCTTTGCTTTATCTTCTTCAATTTTGGCCACTAATTCTGGATTAACAAATCCATGCTTTCTAAGAACCGAATCTGCGTTTTTTTCTTTATCAGATAGGCTACGCTGTACGTTTTTTAGTTTTCTCTTACTATCGTTTTTATTCTTCATTAACTCCTTTAGCTCTGCGGATTCAAGGGAAGTTTTGGATTCCTCTTTTTCTATATGAGCAGCCCCATGGCACCTCCCTAGATACTTAACAAGTAAAGAGAGATTTTTGTCTTCCATAGTAGTCTTTCCAGGTCTGCCTTTTTCAATTAACTCGGTGACCCTTACACTTTCTTTTAAACTACCTTTGAAGCTAATATCAAAGTCATTCATAAGACCAAAGTAGAAGGCTTTGCCCACATTCATCGATAGCACTGGTTCGACAGATTGCTTATCAACATGTTCATCACTGCACTTGTACATATCATGTAGCCAGCCGGCAAGTTCGATCTTTAGTAAATTGTCCCGATTGTCTTTGAGTATTTTTAGACTCTTGGTCATATTAACACCTCAATTGCTTTGCCGACGCTTTCTTTGAAAGACATAAGAGTGTCAAAACGCTTCTCAATAAAGCCCCTTTCAGGTGATGAGTTCAAATGGTTCTTTAGTGTTGATCGAAGATTAGTCTTGGCTTCATTAAGACTGAAAGACTTTGGGAGTTCTGGCTCGATTTTCACTTTGTTATCCTTGGCGTTTATACTTATGAAACCATCGTTTATTTTTGCTATTCCATATCCGCTTGAGGTCTTTGCTCCGAAACCATAAACAGTGAACATAGCTTCAATTCCTTTGGCGATTACTTTCAGATCTTCAAGCATTTGTTTGGCGGATTCCTCCTTTTCTTTTCCAGCAAGGTCGAACGGAACATAGAGCAGTGAAAATTTGCTATTCGAGCCTGAAGGAATGCTCTCAATAAGTATCGGAACGGTTCCAGTACGGGTTTTTCTATCGTGAGGATTTACGATTTCGTAGTCTACTTTATCGAAGAACGACGGAAAGAAGTGAAGACGACCTTGTCGAAAGCTTTCTTTATTCTGTCTTTCATTTCCGAAGATTCGAGTGATTTGCTCGTCATCTTCCTTCATACCTTCATGCCAAAGCGCTGAACGAAGGCAGCCTTTCCATGTAGACCCGGGAATGTATGGGCAACCGAGAATTCTTTCTCGCTTTATGGAGTTTTCAATAATCGTAAAATTCTCATCATCTTTGGAGATGTAGGGCTTTTTAAGAGTAAAATCAAATTCGATTATGAATGAATAGAGAGGGAGAATATCCAGGGCCGTCGCATCGATCTTATTGAATGTTTCTTTAGCAAAACTGCATCCGTAGTCCGCATTTTTCCTTCTTCTCAAATAAACTTGTTTTACGCAGTTTTCTCCATCAGAATACCCTATAGCTTCGAGGTACTTGAAAGTAATCAAGAGTTCTGAGTCGCCTAGTTTTCTAAGAATTTTCGAAAGTACATTCTCATTTGGTTTGTTTTTCTGGAGTTCATCTGTGAGTTCGCTCATAATGTTTTTTTCCCTGATTTCGAAGAAGGTGCTGGAATTACAGTCGAGAATCATTTTGTGTCACCTCACTTAGCATTTCACCAAAAGAAAAAATCTCCCCATCGCTATTAGTTTGATAATCTCTTTCAATTGCTTCGCGAATAATTTCCGAAACAGCTCTTGCTGTGAATCCCCAAATGCGCAACTTATATTTTTCATTCTTCTGGTCCTCTTTGTAGAAACTGCTAACAAACACTTTGCTTGCCGATTTATCACCTTTCGTTCTCCCAAAGATCTCTGCTGTAGCTTTTTTGGATCCACATTTTCCAAAGTATTCTTTTCGCAACATATATCTCAAATCAAAAGACATTGGAATATAAACATCCTTGCCTTTATTACGCAAATATTCCAGGTTCGCTGGCGGAAGAGATTTTCCAACTTCTGTTTCGATTTTCCAGTAGTTATTCAGCGAAAAGCCTTTCTTATCATCACTTTTCTTGACAAAGCAATTTTCCTTAAGGAATCTGTTGATTATCCGAAGTGATTCTTTTGTTTCCTCCGCATCGTCAGTGAGTTCAAAGAGGCCGTAACCGAATTGAGGCTTAGCCCCAAGAGAACCAAAGTTTCTCATAATTGAAAGGACAGCCTTGAGCTGCTTTTCAATTTGATTTCTATCGCACCTTGGAAAAACTCTAAGCTCAAGCGAACCGAAGAAGTCCCTATCATAAAGGTTCTTCTCAAAGATCTTGCTTAACCAGCTCTTGTTGATGCTGTTGGTTGTAGCCTGTGAAAAGGGTTCATTACCTTTAATTGTATGTTTGCCATCGATCGTTACAGGCAAATTGAACATTCTCTTCCAACCTGTAGTTCCAAACAGATAGCAGGC
>JAAYUI010000079.1 GCA_012517765.1 Caldisericales bacterium
TCGCCCGACGAAACGACGCGAGCCGAGCGATTTCTGCTCGAGGTGGTCCGAAGCCGGTTCATCGTCTCGCATGGCGCGACCCGGCGGATCCTGAGCCGTTACCTTCACACGGAGCCGGAGGCGATCCGGTTCACGACGAACGCGCGTGGAAAACCCGCCGTAGTCGCCACTGACGGTGCGCCGTTGGTCCGCTTCAGCCTATCGCACAGCGAGGACGTTGCCCTGTGCGCTGTCGCACGCGATCGAGAGCTCGGGGTAGACGTCGAGCGGCTCCGAGCCGTGGCCACCTGGCGGCAAATCGCGGACCGCACCTTCGCCCAAGACGAGATCCAAGCGCTGCGCGCGGTGGACGAAGAGCGCGCTGGGGAGGCTTTCCTGCGGTGCTGGACACGCAAGGAGGCCTATTCGAAAGCGCTCGGCGAGGGCATCACGGGCCGGTGGACGCAGTTTGCGGTCTCGCTGGAGCCCGACGCGGTCACCCTGGTGAGGGACGATGCGCCTACCGCAGCGTCGCTGGGTCCGTTTGCGCTCGTGCCGCTGGACCCGGGACCCGGTTACGTCGGCGCGCTGGCCGTACAGGGCACGGGAGGGCGGTTTGCCTGCTGGTTGTGGCCGTAGAGTCGGATTTGGAGCTTTGACCCGCGGCAAGGCAAGGCGCTATCTCGCCTGCAGAGGTGCTGCCGTCGATCACAACCACGACGGCCCTATCGACTCCCATTGCCCTAGAAGGCCCGCTGACATTCGTGGGCCTGGCGGTCTACACGGTCACTACAGGGACAGAGGTGGAAAGCTGGTGGGAAGTCAGCACACCGATCACCCGTCCGCTCTCACTCATGGCGCACTGGGTAACGGCAGAAGGGGACGCACTCGCGGTCGCGGAGGGGCTAGGCGTTGAACCTTTTCATCTCCGACCGGGAGATATCCTCGTGCAGCGCCATCGCTTTGTGGATCTGTGGCCAATGGCAGATCACTGGCTTCGCATCGGCGCGTACTGGCTGGACACGATGGAGCGCTGGCCCGTGTCCGGTGCACGTGAAGCCGATGCCATTTTCATCAAAATCGGGCACTCTTCGACAGCAAGTCCATTACTCAACGACAAGGCGCAATGCGTCATCCGGTACAGCGATGCCATGTGCATCGATCAGTGACAGCCGGGACACCTCCGGTAGCGTATATAGGCCCAGGGTCAGTGTCAGTGGCGTCACAGCTCGACCAGCACATAACTGCCCGGCGTGGCAGTGGCCTGCAGGAGCGAATAGCCCAACAGTGCTACGACGGGCTGATCTGCGCCATCTCGCAGAACCAGGTCAACCGGGTGCTCTACCGTTCCAACGGCGTGGTAAGGGTGGTAGAGTGGGCGGATCGTCAGCCAGGGTGCCAGCAGGCCAGTGGCCATCAGGAGCCCCGTGACCCCGAGCACTCCCCACTTGCGGCAGTTGCGCGGCAGCACTTCGTACCATCCAAGAAGCAACAGGAGCATCAGTGGTCCCAAACCCGGCAGCAGAAAACGGCCCCAAGCCCAGTTTGCCTGGCGTGTCCAGAAACCCAGCAACATGAAGCCAAACATCGCCGGCCAGACAACCAGCAACGCCACGTCCACGAAGCGGAGCACAAGGCGGCGACGACTCCGGAATGCAGCTACGAGGGCGACAACCACACTAACCCGTCCCCACCA
>JAAYUI010000212.1 GCA_012517765.1 Caldisericales bacterium
AAGGCTGGCGTTTGCCAGTCCGGGAGTCGCAGCATTGGAGCGAACTCATCGAGCGTGCCTTTGATTGCTACACGTGCGCGGCTGGGCATTGCATCTTTCAACCTGTCCATCCAGCTCCCGATACCCTGAACCATATCGGGGATGATCGAGTTCCCGACCAGATCGTCCGACATCTCGGCCATGATGGTCGTCGTTTCCTCTGCTGCCTTCTTTGTCTTCCCTGTGATTCCGTCCCATATACCACCGAAGAACCCGGCGATCCCGTTCCATATCCCCGAGGCCATATCTTTGATACCTTGCCATGCCTTGCCGAGAAGCCCAGTGATTTCATCCCACGCGGCAGCGGCCGTGTTTTTTATCCCGTCCCATAGCCCACCGAAAAAGCCCGTCAGCCCACTCCACAGAGACTTTCCACCCTCGATCACATCTTCCCAGCTCGCCGTGAGCATGAACTTGATTCCATCCCATGCGGCCGATGCGACTTTCTTTATCCCGTCCCAGACGCCCGAGAAGAAGTTCGATATCCCGTTCCATATTGTTGAAGCTACGCTAGCGATCCCGTTCCAGACCTCCGTCAGAAATCCCTTTATCCCATCCCACGCAGCTTTAGCCACATCGGTTATTCCGTTCCATAGTCCCTCGAAGAACCCGGCGATGGCGTCCCAGTTGGTTATTATCAACGCCACGCCCGCCACAATCCCGGCTATTGCAAGCCCCCACGGCCCGGCGGCCCCTATGACACTCATCAGCTTCGAGCCGACACTTGCAAAACCCGAGCCGACTTTCGAGATTAGGTCCGGTATTCCCGAGAGAACTCCGCCCAACCCCTTGCCCGAACCGAGAACACCAATCACCTTCCCGAGCGTGGTCTGAAACTGTCCGAACACAGTCATAGCAGGGCCAATCCCGGCAGCAACAGCGGCAACCCCGACGACGATTTTTTGAAGAGGCTCCGGCATTGCCGCGAACCACTCGACCAGTTTTGTCACAATCCCTATGAGTGGTTGTGCCGCGTCCATCAGTGCGAGAAGACCGGGGATAAGGGCGTCACCGAGCTTCTGGGCAATGACTATAAACTTCTGTTTCAACTGTTCCCACGTGAACCCGGCTTCGTTGATTCCCTTTGCCTGCTCTTCAAAGGCCGCCGTGGTCGCTCCTGTAACGTCAGCCATAGCCGCAACTTTTTGGTTCCATGTATCCGCCTGTGGGCCAGTAAGGGCCAGCACCGCGTTGATGGCTTCGACCGATCCGAACATTTTTCCGAGCGTGTTGGTATTGCCATCGGCCGTACCAGCCAGCGCATTCATAGCGCCCTGAAGGCCCATAGTCTCGACTATGGTCGGCCCCATTCCCGCCACAAGTTCTTGCTGTGCCTTGTTGTTGTCTTTGAGAGCCTGTTCCAGTTCCTTGTATGTTTTCGTATCGCCGGCATCTTGAGCCGCGAGCATAGCCTGGCTCATTTCCAGTGCATTCCGTTGCAGAGTCTTGTATTCCTCCGCAACCGGGCCGGTAATTTTTCCCTGCTCTACGAGCTGCCCCACAACACCGGTCATCGCCATTGCCATGTCGGCAGTGGGTTTTATGATTGCCTGAAATGCTGCTCGAAGTTGTGTAGAAACTTCAGCCGTTGAGCCGGTCACACCCGTGAGGGTCGCCATAGAACCGAAGAGTTCTTCTTGTGTGACACCAAGAGCCTCAGCAATCGGGGTCACTCTACCCATAGCGTTTGCAAGCTCTGGAAATGTAGTCTGCCCGAGAAC
>JAAYUI010000007.1 GCA_012517765.1 Caldisericales bacterium
CAGTTGTTCCCCCTTCTGTCCCTCACCTGTGTAGCATTGCCCACAGCATCGTAGGTGAATTGGGAATAATTGCCTGCAGCATCATAAGCCTTGGTGACCCTGTTTAATGCGTCATATTCAAAATCGCAATGGTTGGTCATTAGGTCAGTAATCCTGGTCACTCTTCCTGCGTTGTCGTAAGTGTAGGACTGTGTTTTGCCATCAGAGTTCTCGGAAGATGTCATAAGACCATCGGAGTTGTATGAAAATTCTTGGGCCGTGGTGCTTGGCCCGTCCACCTGGACAAGCTTACCAGCATTATCATAAGTTCTAGTCCATGATTGACTTAGAGCATTAGTCATCTGCGTGAGTCTATTCAGGTCATCGTAGGTGAAATTGGTTTCTTTCTGAAGGGCATTTGTAATCTTTGTCAGATTGCCATTGTTGTCATACTGGAATGATGTTGTTTTATTAAGAGGATTTGTGACCTGGGTGAGTCTGTCGTGTGTGTCGTACTGTAACGAGGTCGTCTTATTCATTGGATTGGTTACAGAAGTGATGTTAGAGTTATTGTCATAAGCAACCGTTGTCGCTTCGCTTTCCGGATTTGTGACAGTTGTAACCCTGCCCAGAGTATCATATGTGTAGGATGTTCTCTTGTTCATTGGGTCTTCAACCCAATTGATTCTCCCATCACTCCTTCTGTTTATCTCAACTTCATGGTTGAGGGCATTTTTGACCTTCACAAGTCTCGAGTTGTTGTCATAAGTGTAATAAATAGAGTGATTGAGAGGATCTTTTGCCTCAGTAAGATTGCCAGAGTTGTCGTAATAAAAATTCCATGGATTGTTTAAAGGATCTGTGGCTGTTTTTAGCCTGCCACGATTATCATAAGTGTAGGTCCATTCATTGCCATTAGGATCTTCATAGGAAGACACTTTGCCAGTTGAAGAATTTGTATAATTCCATGTTTTCCCGGAAGGACTCTGCACTGAATTCGGATAATTGTTGGAGTCATATGCTATGCCCCAAGTTGCAACACCCTGACCATAAGGAGAAGTAACGCTAGCCAGCTTATCATTAACATAGCCAAAAGCAATTTCTTGATTCAGAGGATTGGTTATTTTTGTGAGCTTATTATTTGTGTATTCAAAAGAAGTGTTCTTATTTTTTGCGTCAGTATAAAGCGTCAACTGATTGCTGGAGTTAAATGTAAAGCTTTGCGTCAATCCTTCAATGTTTGTTGATGTTATGTTACCATTTGAGTCATAAACAAGTGTTATAAGATGGCTTTTTGGATCCGTGATCTGGGTCACTTCTTTCATCGAATTTCTTTGGTATTCTGTAATCAAGGTGCCGGTTTGAATTTTTGAAATATACCCAGAGCTATCAAACGTACACTCAGAGGTTTGAATATTTGGGTCCGATATTTGCGTAACCGTATCACCTATCACATAGGATTTTTGCACCGCACTGTATGCATCTTTTACATTGGTTATTTTCCCGTTTGTGTCGTACTCAAATGTATAAGATTGATTATTTTCATTTGTTAACGATGTGAGTCGCCCTGAGAGATCATAAACATATCCTATAAGCTTACTTTCCTGGTCTGTTCTTGTTGTAAGCATATTCGATCCATCATAGGTAAAACTCACCACTTTGGATTCTGGATCAGTTACATCTGTCAGCCTTCCCCACTGATCATAAGTAAAAGCAAGATTTCTGCTGGTTGCATAATCCGTTATGG
Organism: Caldisericales bacterium; assembly: GCA_012517765.1. GTDB lineage: Bacteria > Caldisericota > Caldisericia > JAAYUI01 > JAAYUI01 > JAAYUI01. Next base: position 1,727 of record JAAYUI010000007.1, read on the forward strand.
TTGATAACTGGTCTTGACTCCACGAAATATCGATTCTTCCACCAAGACGGTTTGTCATTCTGAGAAGCTTGCCACCAGAACCACTGTTATATTCAAAATAAAGCTTATTATCAAATTTATCGAGAATGACGTAATAATCAGTCCCAGAAATATTTTCTATTTGCAATTTCAGCCTTGAGAATTCAGGAGAGTCCCATCCGCCAGAGGAAACATTTTTTGGAAATTCCAGGTAACAGCCGTTTGAAGATCGATAAACACCATTCCCTGTCATTGAGTTTATTGTCATCTGCTGGTGGTAATTGGATGTCCAGCCAGGTCCCATGCCATAATTGACATTTGAACATGAATTGTATGTCCTTACAAAAGACAACGACATTCCACCAAAGATTCCAAAACCAATGTCACATTGGGTAAGATACGTTGAGCCAGTAAAAGTATTGACTGAAACGTTACCAGCACCATTTCCAAAACTTAAATCAGAACCGGACGGAGAACCACCCTCCTGGTTTACAAATTCAATAACGAGTGTTGGTGCAAAACTGCCCATTACGCCACAATCACTTTGGCCAGATGCGATTACTCTAAAGCCAAAACCAACACAATCATCCAAACCATAGAAATGATTTTTTACCATATCCGTTACATCATATAACAATGGAACGGGCGGATTTACAGCAGGCCAGGTTAGACCATTTCCAACTACTTGCCCCCCTGGCTGGCTTCCCCATGCCATTGTTGATGATTCCCAACCAACTCCAACATCGTATATTCCCATTCCAACAGCCACTCCACACGAATTGGAAATGAGTTGGGTATCAAACAAAAGATGTGCTGAAAGAATTTTTATCTTTCTTGAGTAAGCGATATTGTATTTGATATAAGTGTTCATCTCAACCACAAGTGGAGGTGGAGGTGTTATTATATTAGTATTCTGAACACCAAAGTAGGAGGTTGGATAAACTGTTGTAGTCACAGCTCCATTGCGGTTTTCCAAAGTTATGTTGTCAACAAGGCCAGGGCCACCGGTTGGACAAACAAGATTTCTGTTGGGTTGAATACTCTTTTTCACTTCAAGCAATGGTTTCTTTTGTTCAATTTTCGAACCAAGCACCATTGAGAAAACTCCATTTTTCTCCTGATATAACTTATAAGTCCCAGCACCTGCAGGGGTAATATCAATTTTTTCCTTTGGGAATCTTGCTTTTTCTCCATCAACAGGCCTCGTCGATGGTGGCACGTTCCGCTCAGTCTGAGATGCTTCGGTTACATTCAGAAAAACAAAAACATTAGAAAATAGCATAAAAGAGACAAAAACAACAATACAAGATCTGAATTTCTTCCATATATCACCCATATTATTCATCCCTCACCTCTTTTTATCTTTTAGTGTTTGATATCCCAATTGCTGACATGTGTAATAACATCAACAAATCTTTTTGTCAATAGCTTGTATATGCTCTTTTGTAACTTTTTACAAAAACTAAAACAAAAAATTTTTACATGTAAAACTCAGAAAGTAATGATATAGCGTAATGCTTTTATACGAAAAAGTAATATTTCTCATTGTTTTAAAAGTTTTTGTTTTTGTTCGGCCAAAACAATAAAATTAAACCTATCCTATTTCTTTTTTTATTGCCTCCTCGGCGTTTTTTGCAGTATCGGGGCTGTATCCGTCATGCTGAAAAACAATGACGCCGTCTTTGGAAACCAGCGACATGTTCGGAACATTGAGCCCACCCCATTTGTAATATGTCTCGGCAAGAGGATCCAGAAGAATTGTGTATGTGACCTTCAGCTCATTCAAAAGCAGGTCTCTCTCGTCTTCAAGGAAGTCCGAGTCAGTACAGATGCCAATCACAACAAGCCCCTTGTCCTTGTAGGCGTTATGGAGCTTCACAAGCTCCGGCATTTCTCTCCTGCACGGCACGCACCTTGTCGACCAGAAATTGACCAAAACACATTTCGTAGATTTATCGGCAAGTATTTCAGACAAGGTGACATTTTCCCCGTTGATGTCGGGCAGGGTAAAATCGGTTGCCCTGGGTTTGAGCAGTTCAGGGTCAACCTCCATGTAAAGACTTTTACCATCGATTTTTGTTATCGGAAGCCCAAACCTGTTTTTTAATATCTCCGATGGCACAAGCATTCTCTCCCATTTGATAAAAGGAGCATTTGCAAGCTGTTTCTTCTCACCCATGTCTTTGTAGGTTCTACTGCCAGCTGTTATCTCGATATTTTTCCCCTGGCCCCTTATGATTGCAGTCTTTACAGTTGGCATCCAGCCAATCTTGTGGCCGGTTTTCTCAGCAACATACCGGAGCGGGAAGAAAAATTCCCCATTAGCAAGGGTTGGCCCTACATCAAGTTTGTCCTTCTTATCACCAACTTCCACTACGCGAAAATCCAGCCTCCACCAGATTAAAACTGGGGAGGATGCGCCAAGAAACAGAAATGCGCTAATTGCCAGAGCAAAGCTCTTGTACCATCTGCTCAAGTTTTGCATTGGCCTCCTCGGAATAGCTTTCGTTCCTCATCACTACAAATTTATTACCCGGCACGACAAGCTGGAAGTTTGGAAAACCAGGCGACATCCAGGCATTGTATGTTTCAGCCTTTTCATCAAGCAATGTTGGAAAAGTCACACCGATCTCTTCCAGAAGCTCTCGCCTTGAACCTTCATTGCCGGGACCATCAGTCGAAATGCTGAGCACTACAAGCCCTTTATTCTGATACTTTTTGTAAAGAGTTTCCAAATGAGCGAGCTGAGTTTTACAGTGTGTACATGCTGTATACCAGAACTCAACCAGCAGTGCTTTTGTGCTGCTATCAGAAAGCACATTCGATAGAGTTATTGTTTTGCCATCTTCACTATCCACAGGAAGAGTAAAATCAATCCAACGATACCTTATCCTGTCCGGATCAACAGGGGAATTTACATCTTTTCCAGAAACAGTGAATGAAAGTCCCAAAATCTTAGCAAATGTCGAGTGGTCAACGAGTAACCTCGAATTCCTAATGACATATCTTGCTTTGATGCTTCCATCCAATGTTTTTGAGTCGGAATAAACAACCGTAGCATCGTTAGAATTTTTCTTTGTAGCAATGGAAATTTTATATCCCTGCCCATCGGCAACTGCAGTTCTTGTTTGATCATTCCAGGTAATATCCAAACCCAACCTATCAGCAATAAACCTAAATGGCAATAAGACCGTGTTACCTTCAGCCACTGGTGCCGTATCAAGCTTATACCCCTTATCGCATATTTTTGCCACAGTGGAACCAGCCCTGAAGCTTATAATGCAGTCATCAGCAAAAGTATTGCAAATGAAAATGATAGATATTATCAAAACGGTTGTCAGAATTCTCTTTTTCACTATTTTTACTCCTTGCTATCTTTATACCTTTCGTAAAAAAAGAGTCAAGCCAAATAAAACCTGTATTTGACAAAGCGAATGCAAACAAATAAAATAAGCCAGTAATGCCATACATAAAGCATGGGAAATATTACTGATGGCCATTTCACCAGGCCAGATAGCAAGATGGCTTGATGAGGCCCTTGTAGTTCCACAGGCAAAAGGCGACTCATCGGCAAACGGATTGCAGGTTGACGCATCAGAACCGGTGACAAAGCTCGGTTTTGCTGTAGATGCATGTATGGATGCTTTCACCGAGGCCAAAAATCAGGGCTGCCATATGTTGCTCTGTCACCATGGTTTATACTGGAAAGGCGATGACCAGAGAGCAACAGGCCTTATGGGGAACAGGATTTCTTATCTGATTAGAAACGGTGTTTCCCTCTGGGCATGTCATCTCCCTCTGGACATGCACCCGAAATACGGGAATAATGCTGTGCTTTCGATAATTCTTGGCATAAATAACAGGAAATCTTTTGGAATGTACCATGACCTTCCACTGGGATTTTTCGGTGAAGTCGAAGGAAATCCGACCTGCGGTGAACTTGCTCAAAGGTTAAGCGATGGAGTCCTTGAATGTAAACCATGGATCTGGAGTTTTGGCAAAAAAAGTTGTAAAAATATCGGGGTAGTTTCGGGTGGTGGTTCATACGCCATCGAAGAGGCTGCCGGGCTCGGACTTGATTGTCTGGTGACCGGAGAAGTGCTTCACCAGGATTATCATACAGCCAAAGAACTTGGAATAAACATTATTGTTGCCGGCCACTGGGCAACAGAAACAGTAGGGATTCTTTCAGCTGGCAAAGCTGTGGCTACATTCTTTGGACTTGAGTCGGTTTTCATTAATAAACCCACAGGTCTATAAGGGGGCACGATGGAAGCTATTGTTAAAGCAAAAAACCTCACAAAATCTTTCGGGGGGACAGTCGTTCTGGAAAACCTGAACTTTGAGATAGCAGAAGGTGAAAGTTTCGGTTTTCTTGGTCCCTCAAAATCTGGCAAAACAACATTGATTGAAATACTTGCCAGCCTGACAAAACCAACTTCCGGAGAGATATGGGTTGGTGGAGTCAATATGGGGCAAAATCCTGGCAAGGCCAGAAGAATAGTTTCCCTGGTACCACAAACCCTTGCTTTGTACCAGGATTTTTCGGCTCATGAAAACATGAAGTTTTTTGGGAGCTTTGTCACCATGAGCCCCAGAAAGCTGAAAGAAGTATCACTTGAGGCCCTTGACCTGTTTGATCTTACCCATGAGGCCCATATACCAATAGAACAGCTACCATACTCTTATTCAAAAAGACTGTCCATAGCTGTCGCAATGCTTTCTGATCCCAGGATAATCCTCCTTGAATCACCCACAGAAGGTCTCGACGACAGGTCGGCAAGGATAATAACTGATGGGTTGAATCTCCTCTCCAATAGAGGAAAAACAATAATCATCGCGACATCTTACACGAGAGAGATAGCATCGGTATGTAGAAAAGTAGGAATAATAAACAGGGGTAGCCTGCTTGCTCTGGATTATCTGGAAAATATCCTGAGTTGCTTTGGCGAGCAAAACCAGATTGAACTTGAAGCAGAAGGCCTCGAAAACATTCCACTTGATATCATAAGAAAACAGCTCTTCTGCTCAATCCCAATTGAAAGCATCGATAAATTTGGCTCGACACTCCTGATAAAACTCGAAAGCACAACAGAGGTTCTTTCGATAATCCTTGAGGCACTAAGTGACTCTGGCATTCCTGTCAAAAACATCAGACTTGCAGAAGGAAGCCTTGAAAATGTTTTCTATAAGCTCGCAGGCCGCGAGCTCCGCGATTAGGGGGGCAAAATGGGCAAAAACGCTCTGACAAACTGGCTTGTAGTAACCGCAAAAGATTTCAAGGTTCTTTTCAAAAACAGAAACATCTTGCTTATATACCTTGCTGTTTGCCTGGCACTTGTCATGCTGGCCATGCTCATAAGGTTTTATCTGTATCCCAATGCATTCATATTCATTGATGTGGGGAGCTTCCTTCCAATGGTCCCAAATTACATGCTTTATTTTGTAATTTTCACGTCATCTCTCTACCTTATGAACCAGGGCAGCGTTTCCTTCACTGATGAGCACATCCATGGCACTTCCGACAGGCTGAGGATGCTTGGGGTTTCATCTGGCTCATTTGTGGCCGGCAAACTATTCTTCTTCTATCTTGCATCAATTATTCAAGTAATCATATTCAATGCTGTATGCCTCTTGGGTTTCTGGGTAACAGAGGGTGCAATTGCAATGAATCTGTTTGATCCCATTTCCAATTTCTTTATATACCTGCTGCTCTGGCCACTTGGAATGGTGCTTGTCGCAGGATTGTTCTACACCCTTGTTTCAAACATAAAAAACGCCACAGCCACAAGGTGACCACATGAAAAAACTTTATCGCTCGAGAAAAGAAAGAGTGATTGGCGGTGTTTGTGGAGGTATTGGGGTCTATTTTGGCATAGACCCGACACTGATAAGGATAATCTGGGTGGCAGCCCTGCTCATGGCCGGTACCGGTTTGATGGCATACATTGTTGCCTGGCTTATAATACCGGAAGAGCTAGCTGGAGAAGAAACATCGGTTACGAGCCAGCCTGGAGTTGAATACAGCAAAATTTTCCCGTTAAAGCTGGAGCTGATCATTGGCATCTTCATACTCGCCCTTGGGGTATTGTTGCTCATTTCAAATCTTGGCCTTTTCAGTTGGAATTGGGGGTATGCGTTAAGAATCTTCTGGTCAACATTAATAATTCTTTCAGGAACCATGCTCATCATTGCTGTTTCAAAAAAGAAGTAGCAAGCTAAATTATTTTCTACGAATTTCTGAAGAGTAGTCTGGCTCCACCTTCTCATACTCACTGTCAATAAGCGTCGAAGAGAAAATGAAGTCGGCCGTAGACCTGTTGCATGCTGTTGGTATATTTTTCAATACTGCAATCCTGAGAAGAGCCTTTACATCTGGATCATGTGGCTGTGCGGCAAGCGGGTCCCAGAAGAATATCAAAAGATCGATGTCACCATCAACTATTTTGGCGCCGATTTGCTGGTCGCCACCCAAAGGACCGGAGTTAAAACAATGAACCTCGAAACCAAGCTTTTCCTGGACCATGCGACCTGTAGTGCCCGTTCCAAACAGCTTGTGTTTGGACAACTTGGCTCTGTTCTGGCTGGCCCAGTCAAGCAAGGCCTGCTTTTGGTTGTCGTGTGCCACAAGTGCAATTTTTTTTGTTTTCTCCAGTATCCTCTTTGTGTTTTCCATTATATCCTCCAGACAACAAATGTCTGTATCTTTATTATAGACAATTATAACACGCAAATATTTAGAATTGCTAGGGAATTGGGATCCTTGGTTGTGAAACCACAGTAGTGTCTTTTTGGATAAGAAAAACAGCGACAATAACCACAGATGAAAATTGTTTATCCTTCCAGAACAGATTTTAAAAACAAATACGATTTCTCAAGTTCCGGTATTTGGGTTTCTATGCACAAAACAGTATCTGGTGCATATCGCTCAAGATGATCGATAACCTCTTTTATTGGAATGGTGCCATCCTCAAGACCATTATGTAAATCAGATTTCCCGTTATTGTTGTGTAGATGAACATAACCAATCCTGTCTGATGCGCCTTTAATCCATTCCGTAACTGGTTCGGTCGAAAAAACATTCGCATGGCCAACGTCCAAGCAAATTTTCAGGTTGTCCATGTCTGCCTCATCAATCAACCTGCATGACACATCTGCAGACAATTCAAATTGGTTCTCAATATAAAAACAGATCTCTTTCTTTTCTGACAAAAAATTTCTCCATTGTTCAGCAGCACGTTTTATCCAGCCTGTTTCAGAGTATGCGTTGGGGAAGTAGCCATTGTGGACAACTACTTCCTTGCAATTCAGCTTAATGGCAATTTCATACGCAAATGCGTACATCTTAATCGTTTCATCAACTACTCCGTGCATCTTGCTACCCATGTTCAATTCCCAGAAAGGGGCATGAAGGGATTTTGGATTGGAAAGTTCCTTCATGCAATCAACGTGTTTCTCCATTAAATCCGGCTCTTTTTCAAGTATATACGGATCATGGAATGACTGGACTTCTATTCCCAAATCATATTTTTTGCACAAACCAAGAACGCACTCAAGATTTGTATTGTCGCACAATCTAAAATCTTTCATCAGGCAGATGCCTCCATTGGGGATTGCGTCAATTCGATTAGTTTGATGTGGCATGGTGGAGCAGAGGAGATTCGAACTCCCGGCCTCATCCTTGCGAAGGATGCGCTCTGCCAACTGAGCCACTGCCCCACTTATACACCAGTTTATGCAATAGCTTGGATTGATTCAACAAACACTTAAAAAGCTTGATTGGGGAACGGCAAGGCAATAAAATTTGTATGGAGGTAAGTATGAGAAGAACATTCACTTTTGCTGTTTTGTTCCTGATGGTTGCCACTCTTTCCTCATGCGGGGTTTCGCAGGGTATCAAAGGAAAGGTGACCGACAAAATCTATGGCGATCCCGTAAATGCTGTCACCGTTACATTGCAAAACCTTGATGACATGGCCCTGGAACCAATCACAACCCAGGTCAATGAAAAAGGTGAGTACGAAGTCTCAGTAAATCCGCCTGGAAGATACAGGATCGAGGTTGAAGACAAGAGAAACAACTTCCAATATGTCAAATTTATCCGCGCTGTTAAAATTGAAGAAGACAAAATTGAACAACTTGATGTTCGGATAGAACCGATCGTAAAAACCTTCATCCATGGCCAGGTCCTTGCCAAGGACACAGGAAAACCTGTTGAGGGGGCAAAAATAAGGTTTGACTCTGAAGAAGTTGCAACTGGAAAAAATGGCATATACATGCTCAAATATACCAGACCAGGCCCAAGGGTTGTGACAATAGAGGCCAAGGGTTACGCAACCTATAAACAGAATTACAACCTGTCCCAGGGCGAAACAATTGAAGACTTCAAGATCTCGCCATCAGCCATGGCCGATAAACCGATAATCAAAAATCTTACAGATCTGATATCATATCAGGTTGAGATTGTAACAGGACCAAATAGTGAAAATGTGTCATCATCGACCAAGATGATCGTGAACCACCTGCCGTTCGGGTTGAAGGTGACAAACAAAAACGGCACAGGACTCCTCAATCTTACAGACCAGTTCATCAAAAAAAGCGGCAAATACGAGAAGGTTTCCCAAGAAGAATTCCAGGCTTTCAGAAAAGAATATGACTCATTTTCTGCTCTTTACAATGAAGTGGTAACCCGCATTGCAAGCGGAAAAGACATTGAAACCAGCAAGGAACCGGACATAATTGGAGAATTCAATGCAATCCGCAATACTTTCAAGTTCGAGCATTCTGGCAAAGATTACAACGCAACCATGTGGGTTATTTATGAAGGACCATTCCTTGGTCTTCCGGCAAAGATTGTGATTGAAAGACCAGGCGATTACATTGAATTCAATTTTTCGCTGTTCAATGCAATTGAAAACTCGATAGACAAGGAACTAAAAAATCCCTGATCTGTCACAAACATAAATTGAATTAAATAAAAAACCTGACGAGCATTCGTCAGGTTTTTTATTTTCGCCTACATACGATTTTCAGCTATTTTTTGGTTGCGCAAAAAACATAAATACACCAAGTGTTATGGCACCACAAACAATGCCAATGTCTGCCACGTTAAATACCGGGAAATTTATCACCCTGAAATCTATGAAATCAATCACAAAACCTCTTACAAACCTGTCCAGAAGGTTACCAATTGCACCACCAAGAATTGCCCCTATGGCAAAACGGGCAATTTTTGTCGTTGCCACTTTTGGTGTCAAAACAACTATCAACACAACTACAACGATTGCGAGGATGGCAAAAATCATGTTTCCTCCCTGCGCAATTCCCCATATTGTTCCAGTATTGTGTGTGCTTGTTATGTGCAAGAACCCTTCAATAACCGGAACTGATGCACCATAAGGCAAACTTAATGCCACAATGATTTTGGTTATCTGATCACAAAAAAGAAAAATCAAAAAACCAATGGTTTCAACAAGTGGAAAACGTTTCATAAAAAACCTCCTGAAGATCGGGATCAGACCGATTGTTTTACCATCCAAAACACATTGCCCGGCAAAAAACGCCGGGCAATGCAAATCTTTATGTTCTGATTATCAAACTAGCCAGAAAATGTCAACAATTGTTCTGATCTTGTGATAACTGTTCTTCTTCCTTTTCCTTGACCGGTATCTTGCCAACCAGCGAGTTGTCCATATTGTCAAGCAAATTAAGGAACGTGGTTAAGTAGGCCCTGAACTCGGCTTTGAACTCAAGGTATGCGTTCTTTATGACTCTTACGGTTTGCCTTGATTCATTGGCAACATTCTCAGCCTTGCTCTTGGCGTCAACCAGGATGAGCTCGGCCTCTTTGCGAGCCGAATCCTTAAGCTCGTCGGCCGTTTTTTGGGCAAGCGTAAGGGCCTGCTGGAGCTGGGTGCCGGTTGCCCTGTATCTCGAGACCTCTTCTGTGAGCTTCGAGAGTTTTTCCTGCAATTCCTTGTTTTCCCTGTAAAGCTGGGAAAAATCTTTTTCCACTTCAGCAAGGAACTCATGCACTTCCTGCTTGTTGTAGCCAGAAACAGCCGACTTGAACGTCTTGTGTTGTATATCAAGAGGTACTAGCATTTTGGCCTCCTCACTCTTTCAAGAAATTTAACCTGCGATATCAGTTCTGTCAAGCCTAGATTTTCAGCTTCGGGTCAAGTGCATCACGCAACCCATCACCCAGGAAGTTGAAAGCAAGCACAACAAGCGCAATTACAATACCTGGCATCAGCCATATATGCGGTGCGTCAAGGGCATGCTGGAACCCCTCGTTTATCATGGTACCCCAGCTTGGAGTTGGTGGTCTTATACCTATTCCAAGAAAAGAGAGTCCGGCTTCGGACATAATCGCACTGGCAATCCCCAGTGACGTATAGACAACTATCGGCGCAACAACATTAGGCATTATATGGCTGGTTATGATCCTCAAATTCGAGCAACCTATTGCCCTTGCACCCTCGACAAATTCTGTGTTCTTTAGTGAAATGACCTGTCCCCTGACGATCCTTGCAATTGTGGGCCAGCCAACAAGGCCAAGCGCAATAAAAATTGTCGTAATATCCCTGTTCTCAAATATTGACATGACGGCTATGGCAAAAAGAAGGCCTGGAAAAGCAAACATGATATCAGTAAAACGCATTATCAGATTGTCAAGCCAGCCTCCAAAAAAGCCTGCCATTGCGCCAAGGGGTATGCCAATCAGAAGGCAGATAAACTCAACTATAATACCAACGTAAAGCGATATCCTTGCGCCGTGAACAAGCCTTTGTGCAATGTCCCTTCCAGCATTGTCCGTGCCAAGCAATGGTTTTGGCATTTTCCCAATTTCTTCTTCGGTGGGAGAAAGATCTGAAAGATCCTCCTTGTGGAGTCTCAATTGCCCAGATTTTTTATCCCTGACGAGAAAAGCCGGCCCTTCATCAACCCACTCTACCGATACCAAATCTCCACCGATGACTTCTTTTGATGGTACCAGAAGATTTGAGAGTATGGCGAACCTGTATCTGTAATCCATTAGAATCACGGATTTCCGGCTCCTGAATGTCGAAACAGTCGCAGACTCCCCGATAACACTGTCCCCTGGCGACAAAATATTGTCATTCTGGGGTACAAATTTTTTTGTACCATTCTTTGCCATGACCTCAAGGGCTGGACCTGTTTTGTCAAATTCAACTTTTATTTTTTCATCAGCATTCACATCAACCATCAGTACAAGAGTTTTCTGGCTCGACGGACCTGTAATATACAAATATTTGTTTTGTGGAATTTTCTCACTTGATCTTGCCACATAGAGCTCCTTGAGTGGTGGAGTAAGTGCCGCGTCAAGGTTCATCTGGTTCGGATTTGGAGCCATAACATCAGCAAAAATGGACACGAGGACAAGCAAAAATATTATGCAAAAACCTATCAGGGCAAGTTTGTGCCTGAATAACCTTTTGAAGGTTGCAGAAATAAATGTATCATTCCTCATTCAAGCTTGATCCTCGGGTCTATGAAAACATAGGATATGTCAACTACCAGGTTAACAAGAACAAAAATGACCGCCATAAAGAAAACCAGCCCCATAACAACCGGCAGGTCTCTCTGCTCGATAGCACTTATAGTTGCTGAGCCTATGCCAGGCCAGTTGAAGACCCTTTCTGTTATGATCGCCCCGGCCATAAGGGTTGCAAAGTTGTTTCCAATTACAGTTATGACTGGTATGAAAGCATTTTTGAAGGCGTGCTTGAAAACAACAGTTCGCTCTTTTGCCCCTTTCGCCCTTGCTGTCCTTATATAATCAGACCTCATTACTTCCAGTAGGGATGATCTAGTCATCCTGCTTATTATGGCCATGGGTATAGTGCCAAGCGTTATCGCAGGAAGAACCAGGTATATCAACTGTCCGTCACCATAGCCCGTTCCAGGGACAATGTGGAAAAATGACACGAAAATTAAAAGTAGTATCAACCCCAGAACGAAAACCGGCATCGAGATGCCAACAAGAGCCATGACCATGAAGGCATTGTCAACAAGAGAATACTGTTTCGTTGCAGAAACTATACCAGCTGGAAGACCAATTATGATAGCAAAGACCATCGCCGCAATAGTCAGGGTCAGAGTTGCTGGAAACCTGTCTGATATTATTTTTGTGACTGGTTCACCAGTTCTGATTGATGTCCCAAGATCACCCTGGACAGCCTTGCCAACATACCTGAAATACCTTACATACCATGGAAGATCCATGCCCAGTTCGTGTTCGATCTTTTGCTGGAGCTCGGGATTCGGGTGCTGGCCAAGTGCAAGCCTTACCGGATCACCGGGAACAACAAGAAAAACCAGAAATGTCAAAAAAGTGACCCCGATAAAAACTGGTATCAAATAAAGCATTCTTTTTAGGGCATATTGTATCATTTTTTATCGAGATGATCCCATAATTCAATGGGGCGGGTTAAAACCCGCCCCATTGAAGCAACGATCAAGCCTGTTGTTATCACTTTGGTCCGATTTTTACTGTATTGTACATCATCGGCCCCATGGCATTGCGATGATAGCCTGTTATATTGGATTTTACGAGTGTCCAGCTGTTCTGGAACACGATTGGCATCCAGCAGGCGTCTTCCATTGCAATTTTTTCTGCCTCTGCATAAAGAGTCATACGTTTTTCAGTATCTTTTTCTTTTTTGGCGTCCCTGACCAGCTTGTCAAAATTGGGATTGCTATAGAAAGCGCCACCACCCTTTGGTCCAGCATTCGAAGAATCAAGAAGGACCCAAAGGAAATTATCCGGATCAGGATAGTCTGCGACCCAGCCAAGCCTGAACATCGGGAATGCACCATTGTCTATCCTTCCAAGATATGTCGCCCATTCAACAGATTCCAGCTGAAGGTCCATCCCAAGGTTTCCTTTTATCTGTTCCTGGATGAATTCGGCAATATTCTTGTGGGTAACATTACCCTGGTTGAAAGCAAAAATCACTTTTGAAGGCACCTTTGCTCCCTCTTTAACGGCCTCTTCGAGGAGCTGTTTTGCCTTTGTGGGATCGTACGGATACGCATCGGTAAGGCTCTTGTAATTCGGCATTGATGGTGGAATTATGCCTGTCGCAAGGGTGTGTCTGCCTTTGAATATTTTGTCCACGATGTCCTGGCGGTTGACTGCCATATTGAAAGCCTGGCGGACCTTTTTGTTTGTGAAAGGTTCAAGTTTGTTCTGGAATCCGATATAGTAAATGGCAAGATCTTTGACCTGAAGGATTTCCGTAGATAATTTTGGATCGTTTTTGACTCTTTCAAAATCGGCGTCAGGAATCGGGTAAAGAACATCAACATTCCCGACTTGATATTCCTGCATTCTGATTGTGTCGTCCTTGATTACCGGGAAAACAAGTGTTTCAACCATCGCTTTCTGGCCCCAATAATTGTCATTTGGTATAAGAACAATTTTTTGGTCTTTCTTCCATTCTTGTAGTTTAAATGGCCCTGTGCCAGCAGACTCATAGAGATGCCAGAGACCCTTTTTGAGCTGGCCTTCATTTTTTGCTGGTTCTTTTACTGGTTCTTCTTTTTTCTCTGTGGCCTCATTGTTGTCATAAGACTCAACTATTTTTCTGTTGACAACATAGGCTGCACTGTAAGTCATTTTGTGGATGAAGATTGGGGAATACTCTGTGAGTTTAATTTCAACCGTTTTCTCGTCTTTTACTACAATCCCTGAAACCTCTTGCGCTTTGCCTGCAGAATAGTCAAGAGCCCCTGCAATTTCATCAAATATCCAGGTACGCTCAGATTTTGTGACCGGATTGAGGACCCTTTCAAATGACCATTTGACATCATCGGCAGTAACAGAATCGCCGCTTGCAAACTTGGCATCCCTGAGATGGAATGTGTAGAGCGTCCCGTCAGGAGATATGTCCCAGGATGAGGCCAGCGAGGCAATTATGTTCAGGTCCTTGTCGTAAGTAACAAGCCCCTCATACATCTGTTTTGTTACTTCATGGGATGTGGTGTCAGTGACTCTTGCCGGATCAAGCGTTGGTGAATCCTGACTAATTGCAACCCTGAGGGTGCCTGATCTCGTTTGATCAGTTGGTGTTCCACCGTCACTTTGCGTTCCGCAACCAGCAAACGCAACAAGCAAAACAACAAACAGTGCAATAACGGAAGAAAATCTTCTCACAGTTTCCTCCTTGTTCGTTTTTAGTCCCTTACATAGGGGCAAGCGGTAAAATGCCCGTTGCCAACGTCTACCAGCTCATATTCACCCTGCTCGCACGGAAACTTGTTCTGTGCGTAATATTTGCACCTTGTGTGGAAACGGCAACCACTTGGAGGATTTATTGGCGAAGGGATGTCTCCTTCAAGAAGGCTTCTTTCCTTGCGTTTTTCAGGATCCGGTACCGGTACTGCCTCGAGAAGGGCTTTTGTGTAAGGGTGAAGAGGGTGTTTGAATAGCTCTTCTCCCGGGGCGAGTTCAACAATTTTTCCAAGATACATTACTGCAATCCTGTCAGACATGTGTCTCACAACTGCCATATCGTGGGCCACAAAAAGATATGTGAGCTTGAATTTTGACTGCAACTCCTGAAGGAGGTTGATTACCTGCGACTGGATTGAAACATCGAGAGCCGAAACCGGCTCGTCACAGACGATAAACTTTGGCTGAAGAATGAGCGCCCTGGCAATTCCGATACGTTGCCTCTGGCCACCAGAAAACTCGTGTGGATAGCGGTGGAGATATTCGGGTCTGAGACCAACTGTCTCCATGATTTCCATGACCTGCTCTTCCCTTTCCTTGCGGGAAGCAAGATTATGGACAACAAGGGGCTCTCCAATTATTTCTCCGACTGGAAGTCTTGGGTTGAGCGATCCATACGGGTCCTGGAAGATGATCTGCATCTTGCGCCTCATCCTCCTCATCTTTTCACCCTTCATGGCAAGGATGTCTTCGTTTTCAAAAGACACTGATCCGCTTGTTGGCTTGTTTAATCTGAGTATGGCCTTTCCGGTTGTGGTTTTACCGGAACCTGACTCGCCAACCAGAGACAGCGTCTCTCCATCCATAATGTTGAATGTGACACCATCAACGGCTTTGACGTGACCAACTGTCTTTCCAAGTAGTCCGCCAGTTATCGGAAAGTGCTTCTTAAGTCCTTTGACTTCAAGAAGGGGCTTTAGGCTGTCCATATCAGTTGCCTCCTTCGGTTATTTTATGCCAGCACCTTACCTGCCTACCATCTGACATTTTTTCAAGCGGTGGTTCCTGTTCCCTGCATACAGATGTTGCCTTGAAGCACCTCGGGTGGAACTTGCATCCAACTGGAAGATTATACGGGTTTGGGACCATACCCTCAATTGTTGGAAGCTTTTGGGCTGTTTTTGGCTGGTCAACCCTCGGGATTGAATGGAGAAGGCCCCATGTGTAAGGGTGCATCGGCTGTCTGAATATCTGGGTGGCCGTTCCATACTCGACAATTTTTCCAGCATACATGACCAGAATGTTATCTGCCATTTCTGCGACGACCGCAAGATTGTGAGTGACAAGGACTGTTGCCATTCCAAACCTGCGCTTGAGGTCTTTCATGAGTTCGAGAATCTGTGCCTGGATTGTTACATCAAGGGCAGTTGTTGCTTCGTCTGCGATGAGTATTTCCGGATTACAGGCCATCGCCATGGCAATCATGACACGCTGGCGCATTCCTCCAGACATTTCATGCGGGAAATTGAATACCCTTTTTTCCGGGTCTGGTATGCCAACAAGCCTGAGCAATTCTACAGAACGCTGCCAGGCAGGTGTCTCTACTTTCAATCTTGAAAGACGCTTTTTTGTTTCTCTTGGGAAACCAGTGAAAACCCATTTCCAGAACAGTCCCCAGGAAAGCAGTCTGTAACCCCAGTCCCATCCTCTCAAGCCCTGGTGCAAAGTGAGTGATTCTGCAATCTGGTCACCAACCTGGTAGACCGGATTAAGCGATGTCATGGGCTCCTGGAAAATCATGGAGATGGCGGCGCCCCTGAGTGATCTCATTTTCAGGAGCGGGACCTTGAGGAGGTTCTCGCTGTGGAAATATATTTCCCCTGAAACTATTTTTCCTGGCGGTTCCTGGATGAGCCTCATTACCGAAAGCATTGTCTGTGATTTTCCACAGCCGGACTCACCAACGATTCCGAGCGTTTCACCCTTGTGTATCTGGAGACTTACATCATCAACGGCAGGTACAACGCCATCTGAGGTGTAAAAATATGTCCTTAGATTTTTTATATCCAGAATTACTTCAGTAGCTATCATTTCCCACCTCACACCTTGAGTCTCGGGTCAAGAGCGTCCCTGAGACCGTCTCCGATAAAGTTGACCGCCAAAACCGTGAGGAATATGAGGAAACCGGAAAGAATCGCCGGCCACGGCTGATCAAGTATGTATTTGTTGGCTTCATCAAGCATTCCTCCCCATGTCGGGGTAAGGATTTTATTGACACCAAGCCCAAGGAAGGAGAGTGTTGATTCAGTAAGGATGACTCCTCCAATGCCGAATGTTATGCCAACAATTATTGGTGCAAGAGAATTGGGGAGTAAATGTTTAAACATTATCCTCATCGGGCTTGCACCAATGGCCTTTGCGGCCTCGGTGAATTCCTGGTTTCGTAGCGAGAGGAACATTCCCCTTGTCATCCTGGCAACTCCTGTCCATCCAAAAGCTGCAAGAATTATTATGATCCCGATGGCGCTTCCGCCACCCATGAACCTCGAAAGTACCATGTAGATTGGAAGTGTAGGAATTGTCATCATGAGCTCCAGTATCCTCATGATGAGGGCGTCCACAAAACCGCCATAGAAACCGGCGAGAGCGCCAAGGAATATGCCGATAATGGTTTCAAGGATGACGACAACAAATGCTATCATAAGTGTCATCCTGGCCCCGTAAGAAAGCCTGACAAGGACATCATGTCCAAGCCCATCGGTACCAAGAACATTTATTGGTGCTTCACCTATGTCTACTTCACCCGGCCCTTCATACCCGTTTGGATATTTTACGATTTCAGACCTTACAGACTCGAATGTTGGAGAATAAGTAAGGATTTGGCCTGAAAGCATACTCTTTTTGTTTCTGGCCCTTTCAATGAAAAATTCTATGTAGTCACCCTTTACTATCTCTGCTGATCCATCCGGCTTTTCTACGACCTGGTCATTTGTATTGAGTACACCAAGATCGCCATAAGCCTTCATGTTGAAATCGTAAAATTTTCTGTAGTCCTGGTTCTTGAACGTTGATTCCTTTATTGATGCAAAACCTGTCTGGCCAGGGTTGTTTTCCGTAGTAACTTCAAACCAGAAATCAATCTTTCCTAGTGGCTTTGTTGGGTCTCCATAATCGGGGTGAACGACTTTTGCAACAATGCCTGGTGTTGACATTGGTGGCATCTTGACTGCGAGGCTTGAGTGGTCTACCGGATAACCGGTTATGAGCTCGAATACTGGCGCAAGAACTGCAAAAAGGGCCATGAACACCAGCAATACCAGACCGACCGTTGCAAGTTTGTGTCTCTTGAACCTGTTCCAGACCATCCCAAAGTAGGAATATTCAGAAGATGAAAGCACCTCTTGCTCGTTAGGGTTGTCTATGACGGTTACTTTTTTCTTTTTACCTTTTGTCGCCATTGCTCACCTCACGAGTAAGTGATGCGCGGATCAACAAGCGCATACACTACATCTCCAAGTATCAATGAAATCAGGGTCAGGAACGAGAACATCACAAGTGTGCCCATCGCCAGCGGTATATCTGATGACTGCACAGAATTGAATAACAATTGACCCATTCCATTGATATTGAATATTCTTTCCACAACAACAGATCCAGAGATCAGTGAGGGTATGACAAGCGTCATTACTGTCACTATGGGGATGAGCCCATTTCTCAGGGCATGCTTGTAGATGACTTTTGTCTCGGACAGACCCTTCGATCTTGCAGTCCTGACATAGTCTTGGCGTATTACTTCAAGCATGGACGACCTCATGTAGCGGGACAGGGAGGCTATTGTCCCAAGAAGCCCCATTAGTACTGGCAAAACAAGGTTTCTGGCCTGGTCCAGGATCTGCATGATCATTGGTAATGAATCATAGTCAGATCGCAACGACCAGCCCGCAGGGAGCCACCCCAGTTTCACCGAAAAGAGAAGCATTAAAAGCAAACCAAACCAGAAACTGGGGACCGATATTCCTATGTATGAAAACACAGTAATCGTATAATCAGCCACCGAATAGTGCCGCCTTGCGGAGAAAATTCCCAAGGGGATGCCCAACAGTAAACCCAAAATCAGCACCGAAACCTGGATTTTGAGGGTGGTAGGAATCTTGGTTATGATTTTTCCCCAAACTGGCTGTTTGTCGTAAAGCGACTTTCCCCAGTCACCATCAAAAATGATTTTTTTGGCCCATTTGGAATAACCAACAAACCAATTATCTTTAAACCCTGACCACTCCCTCATCCTGTCAATCTCGTCCTTCATGTTGGGTTGTTGAAGTTCGAGTTCTTTGTAGGGATCTCCAGGCAATCTGAGAAGGAAATAGGTCAGAACGGTAACAAGGATGAACAAAAATATGAAGATCACAAATCTTCTGAAAAGATAATTACCCATCTACTTTCACACCTTTCTGGGCCAAGGCCCGCCGCTTAGACTACGAAAGCGCCCCGGGGGGCGAAAAACCCGGGGCGCCAGCTCACATCACTTCTTTTCTCTATACCAGAATGCACAGTTCCAGTTGATGGTCCTCTGGGAACCGGTTGGCTTTATGTTCTGGATATCGCGTGTTGCAGTATCTACATCATACCTGTTGAAAAGTGGCAGTATCGGAAGGTTCTCTCCCCATATCCTGATCTGTTTGTTGAGGAGTTCCTGGAGTTTGGCATCCGGAAGTTCTTTTTCAAGTTCAGATACGATGTCGTCATTCTCCTTATTGCCCTTCCAGCCAGAAATATTCTGGCCTGACCAATTGTTGGCCTCAGTCGGGATCTGGTCGTTTCTCCACATGAGAGCATTTGGACGGACAGGATTTGACACCCATGCAAATTCGACGAGCTCAAACTGGTGCTGGGAAAGCACCCTGCCTCCGAAGAGTTCTTTTGCTGGACGGAGTTGCGGGGTAATCTTAAGACCGACCCTGGCCCACATTTTGACCATCTCTTCAACATTTTTGCGCCTGAATTCCTGTTCTGCAGTGGAGGCAAGTGTGACAGCGAAAGGTTTGGTGGAGTCACCCTGCCAGCACCTGATGTTCTCACCATTCACATTTGCAAGTTTCCAGCCGGCTTCTTCAAGGAGCTGTTCTGCCTTTGTGGGGTTATACTCATACTTTACAAGCGCCTTGTCATCATAGTATTTTGATTTTGGTGTCAGCCATGAGTGTGCAACAGAAAAAACTCCATTGCTCGTTGCTTTTGTGAGTTGTTCTCTGTCCAGTGCATAAAGCATGGCCTTTCTGACCCTCACATCACCAAAATAGAATGCTTTTCCTGTTTCATCTTCAAAAAGGTTTGGCGTGACATGCTCGAAAGATGTGCCTGGTGTGTAGTAGAATTTTACTTTCGGGAGTTTTTTCTCGAGCTCTGCGGCATCTGCAGGATCAAAGGCATTTGTTGTTATGTCAATATTGCCACCCTGCAGGTTGAGTCTGATCGTATTTGGATCAGGCATGAACTTGACTATGATCTTTTTGACTAGCGGCTGTGCAAAAATTGCGTATGGGTTTGGCTCGAATTCGATATGGTCGCCCCTCTCCCATGTCTTGATGCGATATGGTCCAACTTCGTAGTCCCTGAAATCGTCCCTGACATTGAAATTGTTTGGGTCCGTGTAGAACTCTGGTTCGAACTTGGTTTTGAATGTCCAGCCAACGCCCCAGGTTCCAAAAACATAAACTTCATTAAAACCAACTTCGATTGTGTATTTGTCAACTTTTTTCACATAATCATACTTCAGCATGCCCGTCCTTACAACTGACTGGATGACTGGGGAAACCGCAACTCTGAAACCAAAGAGGGCGTCGTCAGCGGTAATTTCATGGAGCTTGGAGCCTTCCGGTTCACCTGGAAGCGGTGGGAAATACATGCCCGGACGGAACCTGTATGTCACTGTCATTCTGTCTTTGCCTGTAATCGGATCCTTGCTGAGTTTTACATCGCCGTTGTCGAGCGTCGGAACCCTGAGTGCTGCATTTGGATACTTGGTTGCATCGCTGTCATAGGTAATGTCACCAGCACCATAGAATGTGCCAAGAAGTGTTGCAGAAAGGGCCGAGGTAGTAAAAGGATTGAGAGTGTCTGGTTCCTGTGCAGTGACAACAACAATCTGTTGCCCAGGATCGGCATTTGGCGGATATTTGATCTTGTAGAGAAGGTATGCTGCCTCAGAAAAAAGCGGGGCCTTGTCCCATGCCGTTACCCTATTTTTTCTATAGGTCAGGAGCTGGTGAACTGGCCTGTAAGCCATGTTGAAATAAGGAACAAAATTCTTCGGAATGGTCTCTTCATCATTTGAGAGGCACCATGCCGGGAAATCAAAATCTTTCAACTGCTCGGCGTAAGTGTGGTTATCCACTGCCATCTTGACCATGATGGCCCTGTTGAAAGTGCCTTCCGGGGCCGGTATCTCTTTTCCCAAAATAACCGAAAGCCCTTTTGCAAAATCAGCTGCTGTGATCTCAGAGTCCCAGTCTTCTCTTGGGGCAAGGGCCTTTACACCATCACCTGTCATTTCCGATACATACTTCGTGGCCCAGTGCTCCTGCGTGGCCGCCTTCGCCGGGGCAACATAAGCGAAAAGGCCAACTGCGAGCATTACACAAACAAAAACACCAAGGAATCTCCTCATTGCGCTCCTTTCATTGGCAAAGCTTTAATGTTTAGCACATTCCAAACAACACCAATATTGTGGTGCGGCTGCATGCCCAAAATATGCGAGGCTATTCTATTTGATTTGTGGCAAACTGCAAGCCCTTTTGGAACCAATTTAAAACTTGCCTGTAAGGATATCAATATGCACACGGATAAAAGATGGCGCAATTTTATGGAGGCTGATATTTTTGCGTAAAACCTGCACAGTCGTCTGGCAGGGGGAAGACGGCTCCAGCCAGACGACAAAGTGTTATTTCCTAGCATCGATCCGATTTACCGTAAATTTGCCGAATTAACGACCGATTGCCTATTTGACTTCTCTGTACCAGAATTCACAATTCCAGTTTATTGTCCTGTTTCCCCCGGTTGGTTTGACGTTCTGAATGTCGCGGGTCGCCACATCAACATCGTATCTATTGTAAAGGGGTAGCGCCGGAAGTTCATCACACCAAATTGCCACTTCTTTGCTAAATAGTCCTCTAAGCTTTGCTTCTGGCTGAATTTTTTCAATCTCATAGCACAGTTCATCATGTTCCTTCGAGCCAACCCAACCACCGTAGTTCTGACCAGAATTGTTGTTCAGCTTTGAAGGTATCTGGTCGCTTCTCCAAAGATTGGCATTCGGCCTGATTGGGTTTGAAACGAGACTCAGCATCATTGCTTCAAAAAGATGTCCACTGAGGGTGTCTCCACCAAGAAGTTCTTTTGCAGGCCTTGCTTGTGGGACGACCCAGACACCTATTCTTTCCCACATCCTCAACACTTGTTCAGCAACATTGATCCTGTAGGAACTTTCTTGTGCAAAAGAAAGCGAGAACTTGAGAGGTTTGCTTGGATCACCATCCTTGCACCTGACATTCTTTCCATCAACATTGGCAAGCTTCCATCCTGCTTCTTCAAGCAATTTTGCAGCCTTTGCAGGATCATAGTCATATTTTTTGACAGTCGACTCGTCATAATATGGCGATTTCTTGGTTATCCAGGAATGTGAAGGCTGGTAAATACCAGCTGCTGCTGCTTTTGAAATTTGTATCCTGTCAAGACCATAAAGCAGGGCCTGTCTTACTCTTTTGTCCCCAAAGATGTCATATTTTCCTTTTTCGTCTTTGAACTGGTTCAGCTGCATATGGTCCCAGGTGGTGGATTCAGTATAGTAGAATTTGGATTTAAGAACCTTTTTTTCCAGCTCTTCGGCATCTTGCGGGCTAAATGTAGCTGTAACAATGTCTATGTTGCCAGCCTGAAGGTTTAATCTGACAGTATTTGGATCAGGCATGAATTTTACAATGACCTTTTCTACAAGGGGCTGGGCAAAAACGGCATTGGGATTTGGCTTGTATTCAATGTGGTCGCCAATCTCCCATTGCTTCATAAGATAAGGCCCAACAGTCCAGTTGATAAAATCCTGCCTCACATTAAAGTTATTCGGATCAGTATAGAAATCTGTTTCAAATCTTGCCTTGAAAAGATCGCCGCCTGGCGTACTCCAGTTGGCATATGTATACAACTCGTTAAATCCAGCTTCAAGTGTGTATTTGTCGATCTTTTTCAGGTAATCAACCTTGAGTTGCCCCGAACGGACCGTGCTCTGGATTATCGGGCAGAGTGTTACTCTGAACGCAAACATATAATCATCCGCCGTTATTTCATGAATCTTGGAATCCTCAGCTTCACCGGGGAGTGGCGGATAGTACATGCCAGGACGTATTCTGTAAGTGACCCTCATTTTGTCCTTGCCTGTTATCGGATCTTTCAGAAGGACTATGTCTCCATTGTCAAGTGTTGGGACTCTCGTGAGCATGTGTGGGTAGAGATTCGCCTGGTCATCATAACTGATGTCGGGTGCGCCAGTGAATGTTCCAAGTAAAACAACTGACATGCTGTTGGATGTGAAGGGGTTGAGGGTGTCTGGCTCACTGCTTGTAACAACAATTATCTGCTGTCCTGGAGCTGTATTTGGGGGATACTTGAGCATGTAGAGCATATATGCAGCTTCGCTCCAGAGAGGCTTCTGGCCAATCTCTATCTTGCGGCCTTTTCTGTAGTCAAGGAGCTGGTATTTTGGCCTGAATGCCATGTTGCAATACGGAACGAGATCTTTTGGCACAGATTCTTCATCATTGGATTTGCAGAATATTGGGAAATCAAAGTTTTTGAGTTCGTTTAAATAGTTCGAATTGTCAATTGCAAGCTTAAGCATGATTCCCCTGTTGAACTCACCGGCTGGAGGCGCTATTTCCTTGCCAAGGACCTTTCCAAGTGCTGCCACAAAATTGGAGGCCGGTATTTCCATGTCCAACTGTGATGCATCAACCTTGAGGACACCATCCTGTTCAAGTGAGGCAAAATACTTGGTTGCCCAATGTTTGTTTTCAATTGTCAACGCTTTTGCGCTGCCAGCAAATGGTGCAAGTATTGCCAGAAACATAACCACAGAAGCAATCAGGCTCGCAAATCTTCTCATATACAAACCCCCGTCTCAAGGATTATTTTCCGGTTAGACACCGGAATGATTTTTTTGTTTTGGACAAATCTTAAGGTTTTTTAACCAAAAATCCGGCAAGTCACGCCCAGCTTGGAAGCGTAACAGACCATTCCCCAAGTATCCTCACTTCAGGAAGCAACCTGATGTTGTAGAGACTATATATAGTTTCAATTATTTTCTTCATCATCTTGATTACATCCAGAGATGTTGCTCCACCCATATTTACAAGAAAGTTTGCATGAATGTCGGATACCGCAACGCCCCCAAGTCTTTGCCCCTTGAGCCCGGCCTGATCAATCAACTGGCCGGCAAAGGCCGCTGGGGGATTCCTGAAAACACAACCGGCATTGGGATAGCCCCATGGTTGTGTTTTCTGACGATAATCCCTTATTTTCTCAATATTTGCCTTCAATACATCCGGATCGGCCGGCTTAAGCTGAAAACGGACCCACTCAATAAGCCCTCCAGACCTTAAGACAACAGAGCTTCTATAATCAAAGCCCATCTTTTCATGGGCCAATATCATCTTTTCACCACTGGGCAGGATGTAGCCAACTTCCAGAACGCACCTGCTTATGTACATTGCGCTTGTGCCAGCATTCATGGCAACAGCACCACCTATGGTGCCAGGTATTCCATAACAATATTGAAGACCTGAAAGGTTTTTTTCAACCGACTCCGAAACAAACTTTGAAAGCGTAAGGCCACCACCAACAACAACGGAGTCTCCTTCCCAGAGGACTTCATCGAGGCCCTTGCCAACCTTCATAACAATCCCTCTTATGCCAAGATCGCCAACCAGAAGGTTCGTCCCGCCACCAATTACAAGCACCGGAACATGCATCTTGCATGAATAATCATAAATGTTGAGTACATCGTCAGCATCATAAGGAACTACAAAGGCATCTGCCGGACCGCCAACAGCAAATGACGTATGGTGGGCCATCGGCTCCCCAAAAAGCACTTCCCCCCTTATCGCAGATTTGAGCCCCGTCAAGGGGGTTGGAATCATTTAATTGCCTCCAGTATCGGTTTCGCACAGGACCTTATTGGATAGGGCCCAGCAAGATAAACCACTTCGTTTTTTATCAAGGAAGATTTTACAATCTTGGGCACAAGTTCAAGGGTGCCCGCCATTGCAATCTGGGCATTCGGATTCATCGCCCTCAGCCTGTAACAAAATTCCCTCGACCTTTCAAGGTTGTTCTCTTCTTGTGGAAAAACCTGCGTAACAATAATTCTGTCGGCAAGCGAAACGCATGTCGAATATTCATCCAGGAGGTATGATATGCGCGCAAACCTGAAAGGTTGCATCACCAGGCATATTTTTTCATCTGGATAGTATGATCTAAGGGCTTTCAAGCCTGCAATAATAGCAGTTGGATGATGCGCATAATCATCATATACGGGGTTGCTATTCGCAACCCCCATAAGTTCCAGCCTGCGTTGAGTTCCTGGGAATGTAAAAAAGTGCGGCAGGGCAAGCTTTGGATCAAAGCCAAGAAGAACAATTGCTGATAGCGCGGCAAGAGCATTTGACACATTGTGATCACCGGGTACCCTCAGTTTAAGACGGCCAATTGGTTTCCCCCAGACCCTAACTGCTGTCGTGGAACAGAGGTTGTGATCTTCCCTGAAAATACTGGTTAAATCAGCTTTAACATGTGACAGGCTGTTCCTTCCAAAAGTAATGACCTGGTCCATATCTTTCAGCTTCATCCTGAATGTGTTCTCGTCATCAGCATTCAGGACCTTCTTTTTTGCCTGAGAAACAAAACTTTCAAAGGCATCAAGAAGGTTTTTTTTGCTGTGACCATAAGCATCCATATGGTCCCAGTCAATATTTGTAACCACGGCCAGATCGCAGTTAAACTTGAGAAAGCTCTTGTCGGATTCATCAGTTTCCATAACAATCATTTGGTTGCCTGACCATCTGGCCTGTTCACCACCGATAGCTGGAGACCCAAAATAGTACGATACTTCCTGTTCCATTCTTTCCAGGACATGCGCTATCATGGCTGTAGTTGTTGTTTTGCCGTGGGTCCCTGCAACACCAAGAATTTTTCTGGACAAACCAAAATCAATAAAAAAATCCGCCCTGTGAATGCACTTTATTCCAAGCTCCCTTGCGCGTTCAAGCTCCGGGTTTGATTCCTTAATTGCGCTTGAATAAATGACAACCTTTTGGTCAGTGATATTCTCAGCTTTTTGACCGGAGAATAAAATAGCGCCCTTTTCACCAAGACCACGCACCAGTTCCCTGTCGCAATCAATATCAGAGCCGGTAACGACATAGCCCATCTGCATGAGCATCAGGGCAATACCCCTCATGCCGGCACCACCAATACCAATCAAATGTATCCTAGAGCCTTTTCTCGGCACCCTCATCTTGATATCGCCAGCAGGATTTCTGCAATACGCCTTCCGGCATCCTGATGCATGCAGTTCCTGGGATTTCTCTGTTTGGCCAGCATTGAAAAAATTGCCTCTTCAAATCTTTCTCTGGTTTGTGACTCCTCCAGTACAACACAATTGCCCTTCCCCAAAAGATATGTAGCATTGGACATTTGATGATTGTTTATGGAAAGTGCCCTGGGAACTAGAATAGCCGGGACTCCGGAGCACTCGATTTCCGAAACAGTCATTGCACCAGCTCTAGCTACCATTGTATCTGCCACAGAATATGCCAGGTCCATCTCCCCAAGATACTCCAGAAGTACAGCATTTTTGTAATTCCTGGAGTTAAAAATCTCTTTTGTTTCACTGTAGGTTTTCGAACCTGAAATCAGCAACCACTGGATTCCATTCTTTTGGACAGTCTCTTTGCTTAAAGACAAAAAAGCATCATTGAGTATCTTGGCGCCTTGTGAACCACCAAAAATGACAACGGTCTTTCTCTCCGGATCAAGTCCAAGTTTTTTATAAGCCTCAGGTTTTTTTGGCTCAATGCTGCTCCATCTTATTGGGTTTCCCACCACCCTCACTTTGCCAGCCGGAAAACCAATCGTGCCCTCAAAACCAACCATCACCAAATCAGTTCTGCGTGATAGGAGCCTGTTTGCCCTTCCGCCAACGGCATTCTGTTCGTGAAGTGCGACAGGGACACCTTTTTTTGATGCAGCAACAACAAGAGGAACTGACGAGAAATTACCCATACCAAGAACACATGATGGTTTCAACTCATCGATCAGCCTGTTTGCGACTCTTATTCCGCTGTTGAGGGTGCTTAGGTATTTTATGAATTTGGCAGGGTTCATCGATGGAGACAGCGCAGGGATGGACCTTCTCTCAAACTCCATTGAAACGGTATTTTCAAGTTCTGACCCCAAACCGGCAAGAACGACCTTAAACCCCATGTCCCTAAGTTCTTTTGCAATTGCTACGGCCGGCAAAATATGCCCCCCGGTACCACCGGCACCTATAATGACAGTCTTGGTCATGTTAGCTCCTGGCGATTGTTTCTGTCTATGGCAAACAGTATACCCACCTCAATCATGTTGACAATGAGCGAGGTGCCACCAGCAGACAGGAACGGGAGCGTAACTCCAGTTACGGGCAGAAGACCTGTTGCAACAGCCATGTTTATAAAACCTTGAAGACCGATATGAAGGCCTATACCAAGAGCCACAAGATAAGAAAACAGATTTTTTGATCTGGATGCAATCCTGATTGCACGGACAACAAACAGCACAAACATGGCTATAACAAAAATGGCTCCTACAAAACCAAGCTCTTCAACAACAAGTGAAAACACAAAATCACTTTCCACCATTGGCAATCGCCCAAATTTTTGCTGGCCATAAAAAAGTCCTGAACCAAAAAACCCTCCATTTGCAATGGCAATCAGCGACTGCACCATCTGGTACGACACATTGTCTGAAAGGTTGGGATTTAATGGGTCCAGCCAGGCCGTTATCCTGTCTTTCCAGTACGCAACTCTGGTCAGACTCTCATAAAGTACACCCAGCACAAAGAGTGCGCCAAGAAAAATGAGGCCCCATATAGGAGCACCGCTCAAAAAATACTGTGTTACGAATATTGTCAAAATGACTATTGTCGAGCCAAGGTCAGGGCTCCTGAGAACAAGAATTGCTGGCAGGCCAAACATCAGAAAAAGCTTGAATACATCCTTTGCGGGCATCTTCCTTGGTTCCCTTGCCGAGAGATAGGACGCAATGGAAAGTATCAGCCCAACCTTTGCAAGCTCCGAGGGCTGAAAAGACTGGCCGGCAATCTCGATCCATCTGGTTGAGTAATTAATTGTCACTCCGAAACCAGGGACATAAAGCAGCACAAGAAGACCTATGGCCAAAAAATAAATTGGATAAGCAAGAAGTTTTATGGTGTCAATGCTAGATCTGAATGCTACAAAGCCAGCGACAAGACCTATAATAAAAGCCACAAATTGCTTGAAAAACAGGTAGCCAGATGATGGAACTTCACCTACAAAAGCTTTTCCAACACCAGCAGAATAGACGGCCAGAAGGCCGATACCAACCAGCGAAAGTGTTGAGAAAAGAAGCCCCTTGTCAAAAACGTAAGCCCTTTTGGGCAAACTCCCTCACCTCCTGGCAGAACATCCTGCCCCGGTGTTCGTAATCCCTGAATTGGTCAAAACTGGCACAGGCTGGTGAGAGAAGAACAGTATCACCAGGTTTTGCAATCGTGATGGCCTTTCTTATGGCTTCCGACTGATCTCTGACCATTATGATTCTTTCAAAACCACCATCCCTAAGAGCCTTTTCAATCTTTGGGGCAGTAGCACCATGGAGAACCACATATCTCACTTCATTAAAATTACCAGCAAGTTCTGAAAAATCGGAACCTTTTTCAGAACCACCAAGGATTATGACAAAAGGTCCTGGAAGCGATTTAACCGCGAGAATCGTTGCTTCAGGCTTTGTTGACTTTGAATCATTGATAAATTTGATCCCTTCCCACTCACCGACAAGCTGGAGTCTGTGTTCTAGCGGAACAAAATCTTTTGCTGTTAAAAGGGCAACTACAGGATCAACACCAAATCTCGATACCGCAAGCGAGGCGGCCATCAGATTGAGTGCATTGAAGTCCCCGACAAGCTGGTAATCGGAGAGGAATGAAACTCTTTTCCCTCTTATGTAAATTTCTTTTCCATCAAAATGGGCTTCGATGTTCGGGCCGTTTTTTCTTGAGAATGAAGCTACATTGGCACACGTTTTTCCATCAAGAGAAGAACTCCATTTGTCATCTGCATTCACTACAACGAGGTCCTCTCCATCCATCCTTGCGAGCACTTTTTCCTTCAAAGACGCATACTCTTCCATGCTTGCGTGCCTGTTAAGATGATCTTGCGACAGGTTTGTGAAAACGGCAGTCTTTGGGTGGAAAGTTTCCATCAATTCGCACTGAAAAGATGAAACTTCAATTGAGAGCACCCAGTCTGGCCTGGCTTCGACAACATGGTTTGAAAGGGCATCACCTATATTTCCAACCGGCCTGCTTTTTATTCCAGCCTTGTTCAGCATGTGGGCAATCAGGGCAGTTGTTGTTGATTTACCGGAAGTACCGGTCACCGCAGCATAACTACATGGCAAAAGCCATGCAGCCAGATCAAGCTCCCCCCTGAGAGGGATTGAAAGCGATCTTGCCTTGACGAGCACCTCAGAATTCATTGGTATCCCAGGGGAAACAACAATCATGTCGGAGGCGAAAACCCTCTCCGAATGGCCACCTGTTTCAAATGGGAGCCCAAGGGATTCAAGTCCCTCGACATTACCGGAGTCAGAGCAAAACAACTTCGCACCAATATCAGAAAGAAGTTTTGCAACAGCTCTTCCAGAACGCCCCATGCCTAGGACTGAAATTTTCCTGCCCTTCAAAAAAGAAAATGCTTCCTGGTTCACAATTGAATTGATAACCTCAAGCCGGGTGCAAATCAACCCCGTGGCAACTTTCTCTTGCCAGTCAAACCAGGATCATCCATACAAACATTCTTTCAACAACGATTTTCGGCCCTCCAGAATGAAATCTGCAATATAGGCAAGATATAATTTTAGGTAACCTTTAATTTGAAATAAGGCCCAATATAACAAACAAGTCTTGACATATCTGCTTCCGTTAATATAAAAACCTGTGAAAAACAGGCTGGAAACCATACATAGGAGGAATTGCCATTAACACGTCTAGATTTAGGGTAACCATGGTTTTTTTGCTGGCCATCCAGATCTTTCTTCCACATAGTGCTCCAGCCAAATGCATGGCGCCCGATCTTGAGAATTACACTTTTCATGGCATCTCAAGCAACAATGAACTAGTGGTGTCCAGTCAAAGCGAAATCTTCTGGCTGACAAAAAATGGAATTCAAAATTCCATCCCGGCCAACAGGGTGTTTTCAACCCCAGGGGCTGACAGAATATACTTCATGGTAGATGAAAAACTCATGTCAACTGATATGGAACAAGACCAGATATTAGAAATAGATACGATTCTGCCTGTTGACGGCACCGTTGAGGCATCAGGCAAATGGCTCATCACACAAACTAGTCTTGGGACGGAGCTTTTTTATAACTGCATGACACAGGCAAGGCTCGAAGGACTATGGTCTTTTTCTGCCTGTGACAACAATAGTTTTCTACTTGTCGGCAAGGTGGGGATTGGTGCAATGCTGCTTTCAAAAAATGGGCAGGTGCTTGGTGAATCAGCTCTACCCGGGGAATTCCGTTATGCAGGCAAATATATTCTGTGCACCGGAGTTGAAGGCTGTGAATTGCTTTCAAAAGAAAACCTCTCGTCACTTTGCAAATTACCAGCAATGGACAGCTACATGGTCCAGAATGGCCATATAATTGGAAAAAACGCACAGGGCAAGACTACTTTTACAATCGACAACGGCATGTTGGCAGGAAAACAAATGCCGGAACTATATTCCGAATACTTCGCACAAGGTAATCTGGTCGGGTTTGATGCTGATGGGAGATATAAAGCATACACCCTACCAGAATTCAAGCCAATCAAATTACCCGACATTTCCATGAAGTCGAAATGGTACTGGTTCAAAGAGGCTGGCAGTTTCATCATCATTGAGGGTGATGGCGAAGAGTGCATGGCCATTGACCTGGAAACAGCGATGCCATTTGCAAAAGTGCCAAAACCAGCCAGTGCTTCCGGAGAATACCTTGTGTACTCAGCTGTAAACCAGGTAGTGATACACAAAATCAACGGCGAAAAAATAACACCTGATTGCATCAGAATCGCTGCAGATAACGGTATCAGGCACCCAAAACCAAGGATGATATCTTCCCAGGGGAATAGATGTACACTGATATACATCAATGAGCATGAAAGCACTATGCTCGCAAGGGTAGACACCTTAACAAACTCCAAAATAGTGGAGCAGAACATAACCGGATACACCGCCAAGATTGTTTTCTGTCCGGCAGAATCATCAGCAATCCCTTACTCAAAGACAATAGATACAGTAGATTCTTCATCTATGGAAAACCTGAAGAGAACTGGCCACAACAGGGCTAGTATAGGTTTTATATCTGGAGACGGACAGTCTGTCACCATCATTTCACCGACAAATGGTGAAACAAACGAATATTCCTTGATTGAGAAGCCATCCAATTGACATGGCAATCCCCTTGCTTAGAATCTGACCCGAGGCCAGAGATGCTAAGAGAATTTGAGGGTTCACGCCCAAAGATAGCCAAGGGCGTGTTTGTTGACCCAACTGCAATAATCATAGGCAATGCCATTATTGCACAAAAATGTTCGGTATGGCCAGGTGCAATTGTCAGGGCAGACATCAACACCATCACTATTGGTGAAATGTCAAATGTACAGGAGTTCGTTTCAATACATGTCGAAACAGAAACACCAACAAAGATTGGAAGTGGAGTCACAATCGGGCACAGTGCAACACTCCACGGTTGTCAGATTGATGATTTTTCGCTTATTGGAATTGGTTCGATCATCCTGGACAGGTCAAAAATCGGCCACCACTGCATGATTGGTGCTGGGACACTCATACCACCAGGCAAGACAATTCCTCCACGCTCACTTGTTATGGGGAGCCCCGGAAAAGTCATCAGGGAACTGACTGACGAGGAATGCAGAAACCTCGAGATTCATGCTCAAAAATACTTCTTGCTTTCAGAAAAACACAAAGGAGAAATTTATGGCAAAGAACAAAAACAGAATCAGTAAACAGCAGCACATTGAAGCACCACCACCAAAACCAAAAAATTTTGTAGACAAAGTTTTTAATCTCTCACACTCCGGATCAGACTGGAGGAGGGAAATAATCGCAGGCATTACTGCATTTCTTGGCACAGCATTTCTTTTGCTTGTTGTTCCAAGGATCTTTGGGGTAGCATTCCAGCAAAATGGAATGATTGAAGAAACAATTGCTTTCGCAACCATTGTCGTTGTGGTCCTTGCAAACCTTGCGAGTGGAATTTTCACAAATCTGCCATACATCCTTGCCCCGTCAATCGCAACAACCCTGGCAATGATGTCTGTGCTTACTTACATGTCAGATTCCCCCACCACAATGTTTGGACTCATTCTCATTGCAGGCGTAATCTTTCTGGCAATAACACTTCTGCCTTTAAGAAAAATGCTGGTGGAAGCATTTCCAAAAGGCCTCAGGTACAGTGCGGTCTTGGGTCTGGGTCTCATGCTTGTTTTGATGGGCCTTCAGGCATCTGGTTTCTTCAGCACGACTCTTGGTAACGGCAAAATGGCGGAACAGCTGGCAGGACAGGTGTACAGCATCTTCCCTTACTTCCACTCAATCAGCATCTTTGACACAAGACTCCTTATGTTCCTTATAGGTCTGGTATCTGTCGGATATTTCATTTTCACAAAAGCAAAACACCCATACCTGTGGACAATCCTTCTGACAACGCTTATCGGTCTCTTCTTCATGTCCGAAACACTTGGCGGTGGAACGGCAAACACCGGCTGGGTTTCACCACACCCCGATTTCAAAAACATTTTTGATTTCAAATTTGGGCTAGCATACCTTCCAAACACGTCCCAGTGGTTATCAAGCAACTTCCTGAAAATGGACCTTATATCCATATTCGGCAAAACGGCGATCATAGGAATCGGGACTGTCGTGATGCTTGTTGTCAGGGACATATTCAGCGCGCCAGGAACACTGTTTGGCCTGGCAACACTTGAAGGCAGAATGGGTCCAAATGACAACAATTTCAAGCGCTCCGGACATGCATTGATTGTGCAGGGTGGATCAAAAGTATTGTCAGGTCTTCTTGGTGCTGCACCAGTCGAGTATGTTCCAGAATCGGCAATTGGCATTGCAGCAGGAGGAAAAACCGGAATAACAGCAGTTGTTTATGCTGGTTGCGCCATTCTTGCAATCTTCCTCATACCGCTGTTTAGGATCATCCCGATGGTTGCGCTCGCACCAGTGTTTATTGCAGTCGGTATTTCCTTCATAAAGTTTGCGCAGGAAATCAACTGGAAGGACGTGCTTGAGTCAATACCGGCAATAGTAGTCATCATCATGACAATGGTCACATGGAACATCGCCATAGCACTTATGTGGGGCATCATCATACAGCTCTGCCTTTGTGTGGCTGTATGGAAGTTTGAAAAAACAAATGCTGGCCTCTGGACGCTTGGAGTGGTTTCACTCGCTGGCCTGATTCTTTTCTACATGGGCCAATAAAAACAGGATAAATGGTAAGAATAACTTACATAGGACACTCGTGTGTGCTCATCCAGAGCAATGGCACCCAGGTGATAATTGACCCATACATAGAAAAGAATTCCAAGGCCATTTTACCTCCAAAGGGAGTCAACCCAAAACTGATTCTGGTGACCCATGGCCATCATGATCACCTTGGGGACACAGTCGCCCTGGCAAAAAAATGCAAGGCAAAGGTGATGGCAACATCAGAGTTGGCAGATTTTCTTGCCTCAAAAGGACTGGACGTCCTGCGTTCAAACTTTGGTGGAAAAATTCCGTTTGATTTTGGATGGGTAAAGGTTTGGCCGGCCATGCATACATCATCATCAGAAGGGGTCGATTTTGGTCTTGCGGCAAGTTTCGTTGTCTCAATTGGTGGAAAATCGATCTACCACGCAGGTGATACATGCCTGACCTCGGACATGGCTCTGATTGGTGAAGACAAACCCATCGATCTGGCCTGCCTGCCAATAGGCGGCGTATACACAATGGGGATTGATGATGCCGTAAAAGCAGTTGGCCTTATAAAGCCACGAGTGGTTCTTCCGATACACTACAATACATTTGATGCAATAAGGGTCGATCCGGAAGAATTCTCCCAGAAAATTGAGAAACTCGACATAAGAACAAAACCCGTCGTTCTAAACTCTGGCGAACAGCTGGAATTAACGTAAGATACTTTGCATATAAAACAAAAAGCCCCCGATTTGGGGGCTTTTTGTTTTTTGAGGGTTTGTTCATTGACTTTGAAAAGGCCAAGCCGTACTTTCTTAATGGAGGTATCATGAAAAGAATAGCCTGTTTGATTGCAATTATCACAACCATCACACCATACTTGCCAAAACCGGCACTGGCAGAGACCACCTTTATGGTCAGCTCGCCAAGGACCGACACCATAACTCAGTATCAAATCACTTTTACGCAAGACAGACCAATTAAAAAAGGTGATAAGATAAAAATCAGTTTTCAGGCCTCAGAGTCAGGAAAAATGTCTGATTATGAGGTACCAGAATGCACTTATGACCAGAATTCGAACAGGAGGTTCAACCCAGGGCCAGAATTTCTTGCACGCTGCAAGGACAATCAAAGCGCACAAAAATTCGAGAAAATGTATCTGGCACAATATAAACCTGAAAATCCGACCCTGAACCAGCTCAAGGACTTTGCTGATTCTTTTATCCCAGGTTTTCTCCTGCCGCCACTCCCAAAAGACCCAAAACAGCTGGAGCAGGCTTTCGAAAATATCATTTCCAAAATCTATGTAATGGGCATGCCGTGCCAGCCAACACCTGATACACAACTTGTCAATGCGATCGCTGAACGTTCCGTGACTTTTTCATGTCCGGTTGGAATAGATGAAAACAGTGCCCAAAAAGGCATTTATATTGTAATCGGAGAGGCGTTCAGGCTAATGTGTCCGGCAACTGAAGGCGAATATGTTGTGGAAGTGGCCACGCCAGGCTTGACGCAAAAAGGGAAAATATCAGTATTCAAACCTTCAGTTTCCGATGCCACATTCACAATTGAACCACCATATCCAGAAGAAGCTTCAACGTGGACATTTTCATTCAGGACCGGTGGCGGTGGAGCACTCTCGATAGGTTCTTCATATATTACATTAAGACTCCCAAAAGGCTTTGCAAAATTGCAGGAGGGGACAAACTGGAGCGTCGAACTCAATGGAATTTATATTGTTTCCGGTCCCAACATGAGGATCGCGGAACACCAGGATTACGAGACCCTTACAATCATGGCACCGGCAAATATCAAGGAATCGTCCCCTGTAAAAATCAAATTAAGTGGCATCAACAATCCAAAGGTGATCGGGCCTGTCGAATGCAGTGTGTGGACATCCTCAGACAACACGCCTGTGGATTTTCCAAAACAGGTAATAATCTTCACCCAGTCTGTTACTTCATATCCTCCTGATGCAAGTTTTACGGCAACTGCAACTGCCAGATTCATTTCAGAAGGATTTTTTGAGGGCGAAGAGGTCATGATTGTTCTCCCGCCCAGTTCATTATTCCTGCCAGGGGCCGAGTTGAAGATAAATGGAAACAGGTGTGGCAGGACAAGTTTTGGTGAAAAAACTGCCCAGCTCGTTTTGCCAGTTTCAATTGAAAAAGGGTCTTACACGAGAATCTCCTTTGGGCCAGTAAAGAACCCACCTGACACAGGAGAAATGGTAAAATTGTCCATAGGACAAAAAACATTTGAACTACCATGGGCTGTAAACAAATATGAAGCCAAGCTGGCCATATCATGCGACCCAGAGATGGCAAATGTTCCGTGTGCAATGAAATTCATAGTTGCTCCTCCAGAGAACCTTGCCCCCGAGGAGAGGCAAAACATAAGGATCGAGGGTCCATGGAACAGGGCAATGGTGCCCCCGGATGGTGAAATTCCAGTTTTTATCGGAGAAACCAAAAAGACAGCCATTTTCAAAGAAAACATGGTTTTTATCGCCCTGGAGAAACCTTCACAAAACAGGGAAATCATTACCATTACGCTCCCCAGGATGGCAGGTTTTGCCTCCCCAGACAAAACAGGGACATTCACAGTAACAATTGGACCGGAAAAAATTTCCTCGGAGCTTGTTCTGGCAAAAACGCCCCCGATGGTTTCCTACAAATTTCTCTCGACAGACGGGAAAGTGGTCAGGCCAAATGAAAAGGGATGGATAACCCAGCCAGTAAAACTGATCCTCCTTACATCAACAGGAAAAGCTGACATAAGATTGAAGGGATTCCAGAAAGATGAAGTAACCTCAAAAGGGAATGACCTTTCAGTAGAAATAAATGAATCGCTGATCTCCAAG
Organism: Caldisericales bacterium; assembly: GCA_012517765.1. Classification (GTDB taxonomy): domain Bacteria; phylum Caldisericota; class Caldisericia; order JAAYUI01; family JAAYUI01; genus JAAYUI01. Next base: position 37,635 of record JAAYUI010000007.1, read on the forward strand.
GGTGTATTTGCCTATGCAAAGGACGACAGAGGGGAATCCCAGGCTGTTCCAATTCCATTCTCCATAAGCGCCTCGCCACCAAAAATAAAAATCACAAGCCCGGAAAAAACTGCAAACCAGGCCTTCAAATTCTCGGTTGAAGCAAACATAGATTACATCAAAATTACAAATGACGGTTACCTGGCGGTGTGGCCAAGAATAACTGTCGGCAATGTTGTCAACGAGATGAGGACCGCAATAACTGACAAGATTGAAGATGTAACCTTCACACTGAATTATGACCTCTCCCTTGCAATTGGTCAAAATCACATTGCAGTTTTGGCAGAAAACCAGGCCGGACAAAAAACAACCATTGATTCGAATGTTGAATACATTTACGAGCAGGTTGATTTCGATTTGCCAAATGACCAGTCAATCAACCTGAAACAAGGACAAAACACCATCAGGGCAAAAACAAACCCTGGTGCCTCAATAAAAATAGGGGGCAAAGAGTACAAGGCAGATTCCAAGGGCAATCTTTCAGTGGCAATTGATATTATTGCAGGATACAACATTATACCTGTAACTGTCACCACAGAGCTTGGTGCAAGTCAGTCATACCAGATTATCCTTACTGGCGAGAGAGTAGTCACAATGGTTATGAATGTTCCATCAATGGTCATGGATGGTAAAGCCATCGCCCTGAAAGTTGCCCCCACAAACAACTTCAAAAACGAAAAAACAGTCCCGTCATTTTATAACGGCATAACATTCATCCCGCTGAGGGATATCGCCAACGCCATGTTTGCAGATGTAACATTTGACGACAAGACAAAACAGGTCACCCTGACGCAGAAAAGACCTGGCGGGAACAGGATAATCAAGGTAAGACTTGGAAGTCCTATAGCAATTGTCGATGGAAAAGAGACTCCATTAATGAAAGAATTGTTAATAGCGCCTGTCGTCATAAAAGGTACTTCAATGGTACCATTGCGCTTCATATCTGAATCCATGGGTGCAAAAGTTGGATTTGAAGCACCAACCAAAAAGATAACAATAACATGGCCGGACCTCACAAAGCTTCCGGAAAACGAATCTGTAATCAAGATCAAATGAGCGGCTTTATTTACAAAATCATTGGGTTCTCCTAATATCTCACTCGTGGAACAAGATTTTGAACTCGAGTATTTTTTGAGCATCCTTCCAGATTCGGTCAAAGAATCCCTGCTCCGACTTGAAAGGTTCGACGACCTCTATGAGGTCGTCCTGGACCTCGGTCGTCCTCCTGAAGCAAGATTCAAGGATTCAACATACCAATTGTCCGAAACACCGGTAAGTTTCTTTGATCTTGAATTCGTAATCAGCAGGACAGGGTCGTTTGACAGGGACAACAGGGCCGGCATCGAGAGAACTCTCCACAGAATCTCTGCCATAATGAACCGAAGAGGGCGCATTGTTGGACTGACATGCAGATACGGCCGTTCAATCCAGGGCGTAATTGATACCGTCAAAGACTATTTCAGCTCTGGAAAGTCCATCCTACTTCTTGGGAAACCGGGTGTAGGCAAAACAACCCTCCTCAGGGAGGCCGCAAGAATAATGTCGGTAGAGATGAAGAAGAGAGTCATCGTCGTTGATACATCAAACGAGATCGCAGGAGACGGTGACATTCCGCACGTCGGAATTGGCAATGCCAGAAGAATGCAGGTTCCAACTGGAGTTGAGCAACATACGATTATGATTCAGGCGGTAGAAAACCACATGCCAGAAGTCATCATCATCGATGAGATAGGTACGGAGGAAGAAGCAGCAGCCTGCAGGACAATCGCTGAAAGGGGTGTCCAGCTCGTCGGAACGGCCCACGGAAATAGCTTGCCAAACCTCCTCATAAACCCGACTCTATCTGACCTACTCGGAGGCGTCAATTCGGTCATTCTTTCCGATGAGGAAGCTTTTAGGAGAGGAACACAAAAAACAGTCCTGGAGCGTACTTCACCACCCACTTTCCAGATCCTCATCGAGATCAGGGACAGAGGAAGTTTCGCCATATACAAAGATATTTCCAAAACAGTCGACAAGTACTTAAGGGAGCACAAGCTCTTCCCGGAAACAAGGGTAAGGGACACTGACGGTAACATTATCAAAACCGAGGAGCAGCTCCAGGAAAACGAGAAAAAAACGGAACCTCTAGAGGAGTTCTTCAAAATCCAGGGAGAGCCCTACGAAAAGATAGAAGATTCGGCAGTTGTAAGTATTTATCCATTTGGTGTTTCCAGGGACTACCTTGAAAGGGCAGCCAAATCGCTACACGTAAGAGTTAACATCTCAAGAAGACTGTCTGAATCGGACATCGTCCTTACAACGCATTCTTACGAAAACAAAAAACCACAGACAATCCTTGAGGCCAAATCGCTTGAAATACCCATTTACACGATCCCACAAAATTCCCTCTCGCAGATCAAGAGGTTCCTGAGGAACATAAAAGATTCGCACCCTGAAGAATCGGTGGACCAGTCAACACTGGAAGAGGCTGTCGAAACCGTGCTCCGCGAAAACCAGTCGATCAAATTGCCACCGGCACCTTCCAGGGTAAGAAAATACCAGCACAAGTTTGCTGAAAGGTTTGGGCTTCCTTCATCCTCGATTGGCGAAGAACCAGACAGGAGCGTTGTGATACACCCACCCCAATTCAAGGAGGATTAACAAATGAAGCTTTCCACTTACATGGCACCCACGCTCAGAGAAGTGCCTTCAGAGGCAGAGGCAAGAAGCCACCAACTCATGTTGAGGGCAGGATATATAAGAAAGCTTGCCGCAGGCGTCTATACCTTGCTTCCACTTGGCAAAAGGGTCCTTGAAAAAATATCGGCAATAGTCAGGGAAGAGATGGACAATATAGGATGCCAGGAGATGCTCATGCCAGCGATACTCCCAGCAGAACTCTGGCAGGAAACTGGCAGGTGGGATCTGTATGGCGGAGAGATGTTCAGGCTCAAGGACCGCAAGGGCAGGGACTTCTGTCTCGGGCCAACCCATGAGGAGATTGTTACAAACCACGTCAGGGACGAAGTAAAATCATATAGGCAACTACCCATGATGCTCTACCAGATTCAGACAAAGTACAGAGACGAGATAAGGCCAAGGTTTGGCGTCATACGCTCGAGAGAGTTCCTCATGAAAGACATGTACTCTTTTGATTCAACCGTTGAGAACTTTGAAATCAGCTACAAGAAAGCGTTTAATGCTTATTGCAAGATACTCGAAAGGTGCGGTGTGACTTATGTTCCAGTAGAGGCAGACACCGGTGCAATAGGTGGCTCAAGCTCACACGAATTCGTCGTGCAAGCAGACAATGGCGAATGCAAATATACGCTCTGCCCGGCTTGCGGCTACGCCGCAAACGTTGAGGCTGCAAGAGCCGGTAGAAGAAAAGATCTTCCTCAGGAAAGCGACGAGGAGATGAAGCTCATCGACACGCCAAACGCAAAAACTATTGAAGAAGTGGCAAAATTCCTCGGCAAGGAACCGTCAAGACTTGTCAAGTCAATGATATATAAAGCCGATGACAGGTTCGTCATGGTTTGCGTCAGGGGTGATGACGAGATTTGCGAACCAAAACTCAAAAAGGCCATTGGCGCAAAAGATGTCGAGCTGGCTTCCCAGGAAGAAACCGAAAGAATAACAGGCACAATTGTTGGTTTTGCTGGACCTGTCGGTTTCAAGGGCACTATCGTCGCAGACCTGGAGCTCCTGGATTCAAAAGGAACGGTTTGTGGCGGACTTTCAAAAGACAAGCACTATGTTGGTGTTTCACATGGAAGAGACTGGAAGCATATGGCCTACGCAGACATAAGGGAAACAAAAGATGGTGACCCGTGTCCAAAATGCGGAATCACAATGAGAATTTCAACAGGTCTAGAGGTTGGACACACATTCAACCTTGGCACCAAATATTCAAAGGCCATGAACGCAAATTTTCTTGATGAAGACGGAACACTCAAACCATTCATCATGGGCTGTTATGGCATGGGCATCTCAAGGATGGTTGCATCAATAATAGAACAGCATAACGATGAAGATGGCATAATCTGGCCAGTTTCCGTGGCACCATTCCATGTTGCACTCGTGCCTGTAAATGTAAAAGACGAGCAAGTAATGGCCATTGCGGACAAACTCTATGATGAACTCAAAAAAGAGGGTGTACAGGTGATAATGGACGACAGGGACGCCCAGGCAGGCGTCAAATTCAAGGATGCCGATCTTATGGGATTCCCGCTGAGGATAACCATAGGCAAGAAAGCAAAAGACGGCATTGTAGAAATAAGGGACAGGAGAACAAGGCAGAGCATCGATAAGCCAGCCCAAGAAGTGGTGGTTTATGTAAAAGAGTTTCTGAGGGACAACAAATAAAGGGAGGGAACACATGAAGGTTGCAGCGATCATCCCCGCTTACAACGAGGAGAAGGGTATTGCGGATGTCCTGAAAGCGGTAACAGGGGCAAGCTTGCCAAATGAAGTGATCGTTGTTTCAGATGGCTCCACCGACAAAACGGTCGAGGTTGCCAAAACTTTCCCAGTTAATGTCATAGAACAGGTCCCGAACCAGGGCAAGGCTGCAGCCATGCTGAAGGGTGTTGAAAATACGGATGCAGAAATCCTTGTTTTTGTCGATGCTGACCTGGTTGGACTGACCCCAGAGCTCGTTGATTCGCTCATAAGACCAATTATAGAGGACAAGGCCGAGGTCACGATGGGTCTTTTCCAGGATGGGAAATTTTCCACAGATCTGGCCCAGATGATCTTTCCTTTCCTCACAGGTCAAAGGGCAATGAAGCGCTCCGTGTGGGAGGGCGCCAGAGTAAAAAAGAACAGCCAGTACGGCGTTGAGGTATACCTAACCAAATATATGGCAAAACAAAACCTAAGGGCAGAAAATATCTTACTCAAGGGCTGCACGCAACTGTTCAAGGAACAAAAGGGACAAGCTTTCGAGGGTTTTGGAAGAAGATTGAAGATGACATTTGATATAGTCAAAGCGCTCTTTGCATCAACAGAAGAACCCGGAAAAACAAGAAAGCACAAGAAGCATATAACTGGCAAGCTAAAACCTGCTAGAGTTTCCAGAATAAAAAAACACAGTACCCGAACCATTGGAGGAGCGAAATGAAGATTGGAATCATTGGTGCAGGCTCTGCCGGTTATGTGGCGGCCCTGAGGGCGGCCCAGCTTGGCGGCGAAGTCTATTTATTTGAAAAGGGTGAAATTGGCGGAACATGTTTGAATGTCGGTTGTATCCCCACAAAAGCTCTGATAGCTGGCGTCCATCACGCAAGACAGGCTCGTGAATCTGCAACTCTTGGAGTTTTGGCGTCCGATGTAAGGATCGACCTGAACAAATTACAGGACCACAAGGAGTCCGTGGTCACTGCAAACGTCAGAGGCATCGAATATCTCCTGCAAAAAAGAGGAGTAAGACTCAACAGGCTTGATGCACAGATCGTCTCACCCAAAGAAATTGTTGCACAGGGTGAGAAATTTGAGATAGACAAACTGATAATTGCCACAGGCTCCAAACCGGCCTGCATACCATGCGCCAAAATTGATGGCAAATACATCATGTCCTCGGACCATATCCTTTCGCTCAGGGAAGTCCCAAAAACCCTGCTTGTGGTTGGCGGAGGAGTAATCGGCCTCGAATTTGCCGGAATAATGGCAGGACTTGGATGCCAGGTTACCGTTGTTGAAATGCTTGAAAGACTTATTCCAGTTGACGATGAAGAATGCTCCAGGGCGGCCCAGAAATTTGCCCAGATCAACAATATAGAAATCATGACCGGTGCGGCCGTGACACAACTCTTCCCGGACGGTGATGCCGTCCAGGCCGAAATTGACACAGGCAAGGAAAAGATCATCAGGAGGTTCCAGAGGTGCCTGATGGCCGTTGGCAGACAGCCAAACCTCGATGAGCAATCGCTCAAAAAGATTGGTGTTGACTATGACAGAAAAGGCATAAAAACAGACAGCTTCATGCAAACAAACGTCAAGGACGTTTATGCAATCGGTGATTGTTGCGGTGGTTACATGCTTGCACATGTTGCCTATGCCCAAGGCAAGATTGCTGTCGCACATGCACTTGGCCATGATACACCCCCCATGCGCTACGACAATATCCCGAGGGTCACTTTTGTGCATCCAGAAATTGCTGCATGCGGTCTCACCTCAAAACAGCTTGAAGAAAAAGGCATGGCCATAAAATGGTCAAAGTTCTCCTACATGGCTTCTGGCAGGGCAAGAGCCCAGGGTATAAAAGATGGCTTCTTCAAGATAGGCGTTGACCAGGAAGGTATCATAAGATCGGCAATAATCGTAGGAGAGAACGCTGGGGAGATGATCTCCTTCTATTCCCAGACAATAACAATGCAAACCCCAATAGAACTTCTCGAACAGACAATCATAGCCCACCCGACACTGTCCGAAATGGCAATCGAAGTAGTGGAGACGGCAGCAGGACATCCACTGCACGCATAGATCGCTAACAAAAAAAGGGAGGTTTTACCTCCCTTTTTTTGTTTGGAGGAATATATTCTGCACCGGTTATATCAAAAGATACTAAAAATAAGCCCCACAAAAGCAGTTATTTTATATATCTTTCTTGATATCATCTGCACCGGACTGGGCATGGGGGTGCCTTTTTTGAACATTCTGTTGGGTTTCCCAACCGGATGGTTCCTGACATCAAGGGCCATTGAAAAAACTGAGGACCCGTTCGAATCGGCAAGAGATTCTTTGAAGAAAGGCCTCCTGACTTCACTTTTCACAATGGTGCAGATGATTTTCATCTGGTGGCCGTTTTTTCTGAAGTTTTTTGAAAAAGGGTTTGATTTCAAAAATACAGGTATTCCATATATCCTCTACACCCCTAAAGCCAGCCTCACTGGCTGGTTGGTTTTGATGGTCATCATCTCTCCATTTCTGAAGATGCTCATGACAGTATTCGGTTCAATGCTGGTCCTTGCAAAAATAAAAAACAGCCCAAAAATCAATTGAGCTGTTTTATTGTCTAAAAGAGTCATGAACAGGGCTACTGTCTTTTCGAATCCTCATACTCCTGGAGCATTGAATCCATAACTTCTTTGACTGAAGTGACCCTGTTTGCCCTATATGCGTTTGAACCAGCAAAAGCAAATCCGTGTTCCATCTGTCCTTTTTTGGCATGCATCAACGCAAGGCCTATGCAGTAGGGGCTATTCTGGTAATCACATGTAACTATGCAATGGTAGGGACATTTGTATGGCATACATTGCCCTTTGCCAACTTTTTCTATGAAAGAATTGCTGATTGCCCTCCCAGGCATTCCAACCGGGCTTTTGATGATTACTATGTCTTCTTTTTTTGAGGCCAGATAAGCTTCCTTGAAGCTGTCTGAAGCATCACATTCTTCTGTTGTTACGAGTCTTGTTCCAATCTGTATCCCTGAGGCACCAAGACTCATTATTTTCCTCATATCAGCACCAGTGTAAACCCCCCCGCCAGCAATAACGGGGATTTCCTTCCCTTTGGCATCGGCAATCTTGTTAATTTCAGTGACAACCTGGGGCAAAACATTCTCCAGTGCATAATTAGGGTCATCAATTTGTTCCGCTGTATAGCCAAGGTGTCCACCTGCCTTTGGGCCTTCTACAACAACAGCGTCAGGAAGATAATCATACTTCTCCAGCCAACGTTTCGAGATTAGGCTTGCTGCCCTTGCCGATGAAACAATCGGCACCAGCTTCGTCTTTAATGATCCCATCAAATATGATGGCAAATTTAGCGGGAGACCGGCACCAGAAAAGATTATATCAATTCCCTCCTGGATGGCAGTCTTCACGATATCGGCAAAATTCGAGAGGGCAACCATGACATTGATGCCCAGTACGCCATTTGTCATCTCTCTGGCCCGCCTGATCTCGCGTCTTAGAGCTCTCATGTTGGCCTCGAGAAAATTTGTGTTGAAATCAGATTCAAACATTCCTATCCCTGCAGTCGCTATAACACCCACACCACCCTGGTTGGCAACAGCACTTGCAAGACCAGAAAGAGAGATACCTACTCCCATTCCACCCTGGATTACCGGAACCTTGATGTTCAGATTGCCGATTGAAAGCTTTTTTGGAATAATCATTCTACTGCACTCCTTTTTGCCTGTTGTCCTTTGTTAAATGAGCACGGTTTTTTCCGTTATCAATCAACAAAAAACGTTTGCATTTCTCATTATCATGGTGTGAACCAATTTAACAAGGATTATTCTGGGCATACATATTAACAATAATGGTTACTTATAGCTAGCTTCAATTATATAAGAAATCAGGACCAACAATAAACAATTTATACAAATTTGAAAATCTTAAAATGGTTTGTAGAATTTTTTAAGGAGTTTAAACCGAAAGAGGACACAAATGGCCACAAAAGAAAAGAATTTCATCTCGGTTGAGGATGCCCTGGAAATTCTTTCAAGAGAGGGGAAACAAGAAAACAAAGAAGGAATGGTCAAATTTGGAATAAATACCGAAAAAGCGTTCGGCGTCTCTGTTGTGAAAATCAGAGAAGTTGCAAAAATGGTCGGCAAGGGTCACGAAAAAGCCCAGAAACTTTGGGAAACAGGCTTCCACGAGGCCAGAATCATGGCATGTCTTATCGACAATCCAAAAATGGTAACAAGGGAGCAGGCAGAGAATTGGGCCCTTGGATTCAATTCATGGGATCTTTGCGACCAGTGCTGCATGAACCTTCTTGACAGATTGCCCTTTTCATACGAGCTTGCGGCAGAATGGGCGGAAAGGGAGGAGGAGTATATAAAAAGAGCCGGTTTTGCAATCATGGCATCTCTGGCATTGCACGACAAAAAAGCACCCAATGAAAAATTTCTCACATTTCTGAATTCAATCGAGAAACAGTCGACGGATCCAAGAAATTTTGTAAAAAAAGCCATAAACTGGGCACTCAGGCAAATCGGAAAAAGAAGGCCCGGCATAATGGATAAAGTTGGAATTCTGGCCAAAAAACTTGCAGAAAGCGACGACAAGAATGCCAGATGGGTTGGCAAGGACGCTCTCAGAGAGTTTGAGAAGAAAAGCCTGTCGGTAAAAGAGGACTGACTACCAACACAAACATTTTTCTGCTTTGGTGTCTTGAAAAATAATCGCGTGTGACAATCATTTTTTAGGGAAAACCAAAGGAGAGAAAAAATGCAAACCATAATTCTGCTCGTTATTTCAAACATATTCATGACTTTCGCATGGTACGGACACCTCAAATTTAAGGAAGCGCCGCTCTGGCAGGTCATTCTTATCAGTTGGGGAATAGCATTTTTTGAATACTGCTTCCAGGTACCAGCCAACAGGATGGGACATGGAACATTTACGGCCGCGCAACTCAAAACAATCCAGGAAGTAATCACCTTCACCGTGTTTTGCATCTTCTCGGTCACTTATCTGAAAGAACAACTGAAATGGAATTACATCGTTGGGTTTGTATTCATGATTGCTGCAGTATTTTTTGTTTGCAAGAAATGGTAACGGGGAATTGACAAAATAGGTCAAAGATGGTTTGATTTGTGCATGAGATTGTTTTTGGCTTTATCAGTATTTCTTACTCTTTTTCCAGCAAGCATCTCTTATGGACAAATTGTTTCCGATTTTGCACCTCCAGTCTGGCTCAAAACTATGCCAATCCAGTTGGAAGGGAGCGTGGTCTCTTCCCCGGTCATAGCTGATGGGAAAATCGTAATCGGAACAACAGCTGGAAAACTCTACTGTATTGGGCTTTCGTCATTCGAGATTGTCTGGACAAAAGATAATGGAGGTTCTTTTCGCTCTTCCTGCCTCGTTGCAAACAAAAAGATCTATACCGGCGACTCACTTGGAAGGGTTTATTGCAGGAACCTCGGCGATGGAGAAATTGTCTGGGGACCCAGGGAATTTGGGGAGTGGACATACTCCACGCCAATTCTAAATGATGGGAAAATAATTTTTGGGGCAAATGACAGAAAAGTCCACGCTCTGGACGCCAAGACAGGCGAAAAAATATGGGAAACAGAAGAGCTAAGAGGGCAAATTCAGGCGGGGGTCGCACTTTGCAATGAAGGCTATATAGTCGGGTGCCTTGGCCAGCCTGATAGCGAATCTGATTACGACCCGGGAAACCTCTACTGTATAGCTTCTGACGGGAAAATATTGTGGGGGCCAAAAGTCACTAAGGGGCCTGTGCAAGGCAATCCTTCAGTTTTTGGTGACAAAGTTTTTGTCGCCTCATATGGCTACTCGTGGGAAAACGACAGGAGACCTAAGGGAAGGGTGACCTGTTTCAGGACATCTGATGGGGCGTCAATATGGCAAAAAGACCTTGAAAAGGAGATATGGGGAAGTCCGACAACAAATGGCGACTGTGTCGTAACAGGCTCAAGAGACCACTTTATATGGTGTCTCGATGCAAATAGTGGTGAGGAAAGATGGCACTTCCAGACCGGTGGGATGGTCGATGCCACAGCAGTCATCGAAAACGGCACCTGCTGGATTGGGGGGATGGATGGCAATCTATATGCTCTGGATTTAAAATCTGGCAAAAAGCTCCAGGAAATAAATGTCGCTTCGATGGGTCTTGGACCACAAAACTCAGTGGCCATTTCCGAAGGGTATCTTGTTTGCGCAAGTCTGTCAGGCACCCTGTACAGGTTTGATCTGGCCCCTTCGTGTCTTGTCAGACCAACAAAATCCAGTTACAAGTCATACGATGGGTCATATCATTTTGAAGTAAAGGTCGAGAACGCAAGGAAAGAGGGCTCTCCTGATCTTGAAGCAACACTTGCACCAATAAACTGTTTTTTTAAGGAAGACCCACAAAAGGTTCTTGTGTTACCAGGGAAATACGAAACCATCACATTTGAGGGCAAAATAAACCCGGAACCAGGCACCTACATTTGTGAAATTGAAGTGTCTTCCAACAGCCCAACAATCATTCTTCAGAACGAGGATGGCAATACTACAAACAAGCTTGTGCTTGAGCTCAACATAAAAACACATAGCCCAAGGCTTGGGAAATTGCCGGAAAGAATTGATTTTGGGGCATTCTGGGATGACGAAACACCAAAACAGAAAATGATTTTGATTCAAAACGAAGGCGATGGGGCTATCCAAGCCAGCGTTTCACCGGAAAAAGGCCTTCTGCCGGACAAAAATACTTTCACAATAACAAATGATATGCCAGTAGCCATTGGCGTCGCGCTTGATGTCAATTCTTTGCCCTATGGCACTTTTGAGAGGACACTCGACGTCAAATCAAACGCTGGCAATTCAAAAATCGTCTTTACTGGCGAGAAGCTGAGGTCAAAAAATGTTGTTGAGGTTTGGATAGGCAAGAAAACAGCCATGATAAATAGGCAAGAAAAGATACTTACTAGGGCACCATACATAAAGAATAGCCTGACCATGGTTCCGCTCAGGCTTGTTTCAGAAGGACTGGGGCTTGAGGTAAGCTGGGTGCCGGAAGTCAAAACAATCATCATTAACCTTTTTTCGGGTTGGTATCTCAGACTGATAATTGGCTACAAGAAAGCACTAATAGAGCGCCCTGATGGAGGAATCGACGAACTGCAGGTGCAGGCTCCACCAGAAATAATCTCTGGGACAACGTTTGTGCCATTGAGACTGGTTGGCGATGCCCTATCAAGAGGCGGAGCGAAAATAGATATTGCGTGGAACAGCCAGATCAGAAAAGCCACCATCACAAGAAGCTTGAAAACAGGAAAATAGGAAGGTGTTTGACCGGAAGCCACCATAAAAATTACAATGGCAAAAACCAAGGAGGAAAAAATGGGCAAGATAGCAGGAATGAGGATTATCGCAATAATACTTTTTGTGATGCTGGCAACGCAAGTTACAACTGGCCTAGCTGGAATTGCATTTGACCTTCATTATTGGCTCGGGATCGCAATAGGTGTTGCGGTCATTACACATCTTGCAGTTAATTGGGGCTGGATAAAAACAAACATTTTTGGAATAAAACCAAAAGCATAGTTTCATGGAATTTTTCCTCCCAAATCTCGAAACTGACAGGCTTGTCCTCAGGATGCTGTCTGTCAATGACGCTTTTGACATGTATGAGTATGCCAGGGACCCTGAAATCTGCAAATACGTTACCTGGAATGCCCACGAATCGGTGGAAGATTCAATGGCATACCTGAATCTTGTCGAAGAAAAATACAAGTGCGGTAAATGTTTCGACTGGGGCATTGCGCTCAAGGAAACCGGCAGACTGGTTGGAACATGTGGCTTTGTCAACATTAATAAAACGGACTTCAGGGGCGAGATCGGTTATGTACTTTCAAGGACATGCTGGGAAAAAGGGCTAATGCCTGAAGCAGTAAGAAAAGTATGCTCGTATGGTTTTGAATTCATGGAGTTGAACAGGATTGAGGCAAGGGTTTTCCCGGAAAACACCAGGTCACAGGGTGTCCTGAAAAAGATTGATTTCCAGTATGAAGGTACATTGCGCCAACAGCAACTCATCAAGGGAAAATATCAGGATTTAATGATGTTCTCGCTGTTGAAAAGCGAATTCAGATAGCCCTTTTTATTTAGACAGGACTACCTTCGGTGAGCCATCGGCAATATAACCTATCACCTGGCCAAAGCATCCTGAACCCTCAAAAGCACCAAGACAATCTGTAATCTTATTTTCATCAACAAACCCTATTAATCCACCTGACGTCTGGGCATCGTTGGCAATGTTCAGGAAATGTGGTTCAACATCCTGGCCAATAACAAGTTTATCACCCATCATGTCCATGTTCTGAGCAAGAACAGGGCATGTGAAATACTGAGAGGCTTCAAGGACACCTTCCATGGTTGGTATTTTCGACGCTTCAATGTGCATTTCACATCCAGACGATTGCGCCACTTCCAGAAGCGAGACAGCAAGACCGTATCCTGTAACATCTGTCGAGCAATTGATGCCAATTTCTGAAAAAATCTTCGACGCACAGGTATTTGTTTTTACCATCCAGCTTACAGCCTTTTCAAATTCTTGGCTGTATTTGGCCTTGCCGGCATAAAGAATGCCAGTTCCCAAAGGTTTAGTGAGTACTATCACCTGGCCCGACTTTGCCCTGTCCGAAAACCTGATTTTGTCTTTTACGACAGTCCCGAAAACCGAAAGACCATATTTAACATCATTGTTCTTGGCTGTATGCCCGCCTGCGATGAGAACGCCATTTTCAATGGCCGACAGGGCACAACCCCTTATTATTTCACCAAGCTTGTCTATTTCGACATCCCTTGGGAACAAGGCAACATTAAGGGCAAGCACTGGTGTTCCACCCATCGAAAGAATGTCGCTTATGCAATTAGCAAAAGCTATCCTACCGAATGTTACAGGATCATCGACGATTGGAGAGAGTACATCAACGGTAAACACGCCATAAAGACCGTCTCCGATCTCATAAACGGCCGCATCTGCCTTTGACATACCAGCTGTGAGGAGCTTCTCGGATTTGAATTCCGGGAGGGATTCAAGCAATTTTTGTAGGGCCGACGGCCCCCATTTGCTTGCTCAGCCAGCACAATCGGTAAATTTTGTGAGCTGAAAAACTTCTTTTTCAGTCATATCAAAGGATTATAAGACAAGAAACACCGTCTGTCCACCCAATTATGAAGCTCCCGTCAACATAAGACACACTTTTGCATTTTGGGGCAACAAGCTGGCCCTTTATCCAAAAACCTTTGTCCGTAAAAGCAGAATCTGCTGTTGGGAAAGAAACAAGTTTTGAGCCTATTGAGATTGTGGCCTCTCCGGTTAGCAAATCCAGGAACATGAATTCATCGACCCCTTTTGCATAAATCATGCCAATGTCCTTGGATGGATCAAAACAATTTGATGATACCAAACCTTCCAGGGATTTTCTCCACAATTCCCCCGAAGATGACTTGGCAACAATCTGGCCGTCTGGTGAAGCAAAAAGATTTATCTGGCCAAAATTTTCTACTGTCGTATGCCCAAGGTAGAGACCGTCATTCGGGCTTGCCATTGTAAAACGCTGATCTTTCTGTCTTTCTTCCAGGAGGTTCCCAGTTTGTGCTTCAACAGGCTGGAGTTTATTCCAGTCGCCAAAATCCACATACCAGAGATTCTCGCCAGGATCATACAGGGTGCAAATGATTGACCTGTCGAACTCATGCCTCCAGTCAATCTCACCAGTTGCTATATTCAAGCCAATCAGTTCTTTGCCAGACCAGAAGGCGTAGACATCAGCATGCGATCTCGGTGCAAAGCCAGCGTTCCATCCATAATCCAGTTTTTGGGCATAGCGCGCAGACAAGATGCTTCCACATTTGCCATCAGGCAGAAACACGCCAACTGCAAAATCTGACATTGGACCTAGTCTTCTGATCTGGCATGCTGTCGGGATCTGCCCAAGATTGATACATTTCATTGATTGGAAATCAGCTTCAAAAAGGGAATTTTTGGATATGAAAAAATATTTGTCTGTCTTGCCATCTTCGGATTGAAGATTCATCAATACAGATCTTAATGCTTCATAAATTGATGGCGATGGGATTTCTTTTCCTGATGGCACTTCGTAAGTCTTGATGACAATATCGCTCCCAAATATCCCAGAGAAAGTGATTGTTGTGGAATTCGATGAAAGAAGCAATGGTGAATCAAACCTTGGCAACGGTATGACAAGATCTTGTGTTCCTTCCATTTTGACCCTGACAGTTACACCATCAACCCACGCAACAAAAAAGCCTGTGCTTGTAACAAAATCGCTTTTTGCTGAAACAATCTGTTTTTTAGAGAACGCGTAACCAAGGCCACCAATGCCCTGGTCTATAAAAAAATATTGTGTGTCCTGATTCAAAACAGGCAATGAAATGCTGGACTCACCAGACCATACTTCAAATATTCCCTTGTTTGGAAAAGAAACTGGCGTTATGCCAACAAGCTCGCCATTCTCATAGACCCTCATAAAATCGGGCCAGGAGGAAATAAAAAACTTGTCTTTATCATCAAAACCAGTTCTTGGGGCTATCCCGTAGTAGGCATCAACAGT
This sequence comes from Caldisericales bacterium, assembly GCA_012517765.1. Lineage (GTDB taxonomy): Bacteria > Caldisericota > Caldisericia > JAAYUI01 > JAAYUI01 > JAAYUI01. The sequence goes on from JAAYUI010000007.1 coordinate 52,702, forward strand.
ACGATTCGAGTCCATTTCCAGATTGTAAGGGCCCTTTTCAATCCTTGCACCATTGAGCACAAAAGTGAATTTGTAGTTACCTGCTGGCATCTGGATGGAAAATGGCGTCTTGCCAAGTCTCTTCTGCTCACCCATCTCCACAAAAACATCTGCTCCCTGCGGAACAGACGAGAACTCAACAGTTGGGTCCATCGCAATTTCAATGATTGATTCACTATTTTTTGCAACCTCAAAATATCTTTTTATTACAGGTGTTTTTCCTGCCATCCCGACAATTGTCGCCTCAAGCTTGTGGTTGCCAACCGGCAATCTTGCAGAAAAAGATTTTCCTTCTCCATACTCGTTGTCATCAAGAACGAGTTTTACCGGGCTACCCGCAATGATACTCACATGACCCTTTTGCCCTCCAAAAAATAGGAGAAAAACAGCTATACCGATTACAAATATACCGCCAAAAACCAACAGGACAATCTTCCACCATTTCATGGCCACGGAATTACCACCTGCCTTTCCCCTATCGTTGCCAGAAGGGCCTTGTGTCCATTTGATTCAAGTGCCTGGAGAGAGGAGACATTCGCAAAATACCCCTTTACCATTCCATATCTGTCGACAATCCAGCAACTGGTTCCAACATAGATTGCAAGGTTATTCTGGCTACCAAATATCTTGGCTTCCTTGGGCGACCCAAGCCCTGGGAGTTTGAAACTCATGATTGGTGCCAGTTCATGGCTCCCAAGGAGTGTTACCGTATTGTTGAGTATGACCAATGCGCCCCATGGGGAGGCCTTGACCAGTACATTGTCATATATCTTCACCCAGGCTGGTTTGAAATTGCCGTTCTGGTCGCTTTTTATGCCAGAGACAACCTTTCCTTTCGGCAAGACAAAAACACCTCCCGGGCATGCCTCTCCACCAATGGCCTCGGCAGGATTTTGTGGTTTTGTTCTGGACACAACCTGATTGCCAGTATGCAAATCAAATTGCAATTCAAATGGCAAAACAGCAAAATTCAACAGGATAACCGGTTTTCCTTTTGCAAGCACTATTGCAGGTGGCTGGGCTGGCACATTGTCAACATATCTTTTCCAGACGACTTTTCCGCTCGGATAAGCCACAGAAGCAATCTGGTGATCATTCCACATGATAAACGTACCTTTGGTATCAAACCCCTCGTCAAAACAGACCCCTTTCGCCGGGAAAGGGCCACTGAAGTTGATCCAGTTGCCTTCATAATATCTAGGTTTCTCGTCTTTCCCACCATCCTTTACAGGTTTTGCATTCTGGGTGTCTAGCACATGAACGTCTACAAAACCACTGCCATAGCCTTTCTGAATCGTCTGGTATACAAAAATGGGGGAATTTTTCTTTGCTGATACAGAAACACCCAAAAAATCCGCTTCATCCCAATAGCTCACCTCATGGGTAAACCTTTTAACATCGTCGCCAGTCACTACAACAGCTTCCATACCTTTGGGTATCGATGTATTGGGCTGGAGTGGCCCTCTCCACACATGGCCGTAGAACTTCGAGTTGCCTGTCTGGAATCTTGATGGACCCATTGGTAACGCAGATCCACTGTAAAGCTTGTCAACATTAATTTCTGATCCGGTCTCCAGATTGATGGCAAAAGCAGTGGATCCACCAAAATCACCCCAATCGAGCCCTGGAGGGATACCAGCAGAACCATAAACCTTCTCTTCATCCACCCCAAGGATCATTGCAGGAAGTGCATTAAATGCCCTGTCGAGTTTTGTTGCCCAAAGCTCTTTTCCTGTTACAAGATCGACACAATTTACATATCCTGCCTGCGTATTGAAAAGGAGCCGGGCTCCATCTGGTGAAACAGTGATATTTCTTGCATCACGCGGAAGAGGATACAGACCTTCGCCAAAATAAAGGCAAGGGCTGGTAATATTGTCAGGCCATGATATCACAACAGGCTTTCCGACTGTAGGCAGGACAACGTCAGTACAAATTACCTGCATCTGACCGGAGAAAAGGCACACCTTGTGATAACCACCTTCAAGCAAAAGCTTGCCAGGAGAGGTAATTTCAATATCATCAATCTTCACCATGGCATATGGTGGCAATGATGAAACAATAAAATTTTCTGTAAGTTTCGATGATTTTTCTTCTGCAAGCGCAAGCTTCTCGAAATCGACAAAATGTTTTATTTCCGAGGATTCTGATGACAAAACCGAGGCCCGGCTTTCAGGATACCCCGGCAATCTCAATATGGCCTCATAATAACCATAGGGGATGACCGTTTTGACTGGTGTCTTGCCAATTAACAGATCACCATCTGTCTGGTGGCTCATGACCACCCAGGCTCCCTGGGGTTTGCTGTCTATTGTGCAACTTGCAACTTCAAGCATCCTGACGGTTTCTTTCGTTCCGTATTGCAGGTCTATCCTCTCGGTCTGCTCCGTGATGTAAAAAACCGGCTTGGATGGTTTCGCAACAACTATGTGTTTTCCAATCTGCAACTGCGGGAAAGAAAAAACCCTTCCAACTCCCATTGGCTTCCCGTCCATTGTCAGTTCTCCATCAACCCCAAGCTCTATCACAAGCCCGGGTGCTGTTGGCCACACCCTCCATAGCATCCAGACCATTAATATAAGAGCAACGGAAAATATAGATATCCTAAACCAGAACATGCGCTTCCTGTATTTTTCAGCTTCTTCCGGTTTATGAACATGAGGTTTTTGCGGTTCATAGAGCGAGTACTGCATGGGACAAAAATTACATCTTGTTAGCGCTTGTATCAAGGCCTATAATCCAAACTGTATGGACAAAAAATTCAAAACAAAACCATGGGGCCACCGGATAACCCAATACTATACGATCCTTCTTTATTGTGCCGCCGGTTTCGCCTTTTTTTCACCAGAAGCGGTGTTAAAGTCAGGAAACAAGATATTTTACAGCCTTACAATCATAGCAATTGCAATAGCCCTGACCTATGTGATGCGAATTTTCAACAAAGAGGGCATAACAAGGGCATGGCTGGATAAAGAAAATCTCAACCTGACCTACAATTCGATACCACTCAAGGACATTATAAGGCTGCATAAAATACAGCGTCCGGGACTTTTTGGCCCAGAGTTCCAGATCTGGACGGACACAGTCAGGCCAAAAGCCTCGATTGTCCTAAACGAGCTTGTTGATCCAAATGGCCTCGTTGATGCAATAAGGGAAGCCGTCCCTGGGGCCGCATACAAAGAGACAAGAGCACCTTACCACTTCCTTGACTGGGGTTTGATTGTAAGCATTGCGCTTATAATCTGGCTTATATATGTGAGGGTTTTCGCTTGAAGGTGATAAGGGCAAGGGCCGGACTTCCTTCATGGTTGTCGTGGGCTTTGTCGCTTGTCCTGCCAGTAACACTTTTCTGGTTGCCAGAAAGCATCATTCAACCATTCCTGAGGATTACAATAGCAATAGCTTCATTTTGCATCATTTTCCCAATAACAACCATGCTCCCAAGAAAAAGACTACTGCTTGCATTTGATGATTGCACAATCGAGACATCAAAAAAATCCGTCAGGGTGCCCCAGGTTTCACTGGTCAGACTCAACGATTGCGGAAGGATTTCAGGCCTAAGGATGGATTTTTTTCTTTCTGGCCAGCCAAAACAGGCATTTTCAATCTGGATTGATTCGGTCCATTCAGGTGAAACCTTTATTGAGGAGGCAAAAAAACTGGCACCACTGTCAGTTGCAACCAGATCAAGGCAGAAATTTGGGTTACCACAAGAATGGATCGTTAGTGCCATACTGGCTGCGCTTACTGTTGGTATTGCCAATTATTTTTTGGGTTTGGGTTGATAAAACCAGCGATTCTTTTATAATCCAAGTACGCCCTGCGATGTGCGTGATTGTAAATGTTTACTGCTAACAAGTGAACGATGGGGCAAGACAAACTCGGGCCTGTTGAGCCTTGACTGGTTCACTGGACGTGCCAGAGAAAGGTCTAAGCCCACTTAATTGAGGGTGCAGTGAACCCTTGAACGACACGGCATATGTGGGGCCGTCAGGAGGACAGATGCAACAAATAGGAACGCTGCTCGCCCAAACGGAAAACGGGTTCCAGGGTTCTGCATATACTGTAGTGACGCCGACAATGGAAATTGCCCTATGGATACTGATCGGACTTCTTGCACTCAGCTCCATTGTGACAGTTGCCTACCTCGTGCCCATGCTCTTGCAAATGAAAAGGACGCTCGACGAGGCAGAGAGAGCTGCAAAAAAGCTTAATGAAGACATACTTCCATCTGTCGAGCAGATGGTAAAAGATACAGCACCAACTGTCAGCATCGTAATGACAAGGGTCAATCAGGTGACACAATCAATGGATTCAGTTGTCACGGGCGTCAATTCGCTTTTACAGTTTGCACCATACCTTCTCAAATCGGGAATTCCGAAGACATTCGGAATTTTGTCGGGTATAATGTCTTTTTTTGGCAGATTGGGAAAAAAAGGAAAAAACAAAGGAGGAAAACATGAGTGATAGGGACACAGGGTTTTTCGCAGGTATCATGCTTGGTTCTGCAATTGGTTTTCTGCTGGGAGTACTTTTTGCACCAGCATCTGGTGAACAGACAAGAAAAGTAATAAAAGACAAATCAGAAGAACTCACCGAAGACTTCAGGTCCAAAACACAGGAGCTCGTTGACAGGGTAAAGGACTCCCTCAAAAAAGGCACCGAGAAAGTCCAAGAGGCAGTGGACGAGCTTCACTAGGTAGGCAAAATGCTTGTAATAACGCGCGGGGAGCTCAATCACTATTTCAAGATATTGCTCGGGGTATTTGCACCCATTATTGCAATATTTCTAATCTACATACTCTTTGTCCAGCTAAGTTCGGTAATCGTTCTGTTTATTTCCTCCCTGGTCTTTGTATTCCTAGCAAGACCGCTTGTCGAATTCTTCAACAGGGGAAAAATCAAACTTCCGAAGGGCAAAGAGTTGCACATGAAGCTCCCCCGCATTGTTGCCGTGGTTCTTGTTTATCTGTTGATCATATGCCTGTTTGTTGTTGTTCTGGTACCAGCATTTCAGGTGCTTATAGGGCAGGCCAGAACGCTTTCAGAGGCATTCAGCAGCACAAATCTGAAGATACTCAAGGAAACCGTGGCTGAATGGCTGAGTGGTATAACAAACGGTATAAGCACAGAAACACTCAAAACGGCACTAGATTCAGTTTTTGAAAAATTACAGTCCTCATTGGGTGCAATATCGGGGTTCATCGTCAAAGGACTCGCAGATATAGCAACTGCAGCTGCAGGAATACTTTTTCAGGCCTTTATAATACTCATCATCTCGACCTTTTTCCTGCTTGACTGGAAATATATCAACGCAGCGCTGTTTGCCCTGCTCCCAAACAACAACTCCAGAAACAATATTAAAAAATTGCTTGCTTCTGTTTATACGCAAATCTGGGGTTATGTTAGAACGCAATTCCTGCTTTCACTTTTTACAGGAACTTTGATAGGTTTGCTCTGCTTTATTCTTGGTGTGCCCTCCGCCCTTATAATAGGAATCATAGTTGCCCTCGGAGAAATGGTCCCTTATATAGGACCACTTTTCTCTTTTTCGATAGGACTCCTGCTTGCAGCGGTCGCAGCGCTTCCAACGCCAATAAACCCTGGTGGATCTTTTTACATACTCATTGGTTTTGTATTGGGATTCCTTGTCATAGAGCAGGGGCTCGCCCAGGCCATTGCAGCACCGGTGCTTGCAAAAAAAGCACAAACCCATCCTCTTTTGGTAATTGTAGTAATGTTTTCATTCTACAATCTTTTTGGGCCAATGTCAGTTTTGCTTGCCGTGCCTTTCCTTGTGACGTTAAAGGCAATTTTTGCCTATCTGACCTCTGAGAACAAGCTTTTCAAGAGGCTTGGCATTGACCTTGAATCATACTACCAGTCAAATGCGACTTCACCACTTATAGCCAGACTGAGGCAACCTTTTTCAACAAGAGGTCCTCTCTCAAAATGATGGAAATGGTCTGCCTTGATCTGGATGGTACTCTTTTGCCACCTGCAGGGCCCATGACCGAAAGGAACATGGCTTGCCTGAGAGATGCCCACAAAAAAGGCGTCAAGGTTGTCATTGCTTCGGGAAGGCGTTTTGGGTCCATCGAGCCACATGTAAGACAACTTGGGTTCAATATGCCAATAATTGCCTATTCGGGGGCTTGGGTCAAAAACCTCGATGATGAAGAACCTACAATAAGGAACAATACCCCTTGGGAGCCTGCCGTGGAGTTGATAAAAAAACTAAGGGGAAATGTCGATCTTATAGGCATTTATGTCGATGATATGCTGTATCTAGATGACGTGAACGAATATTCCGAGAGATACGAAAAAAGAATCTCACTAAAAGCTGTTCTGGTTGATGATCTTTCGGAACACTTTGAAAACAGGAAACAGGACATCACAAAAATGCTCGTGGTCGAGAACAAAACTGACCACCTGGACAGTATTTATACCCAGATGAAAAAAGAGTATGCTGGAATACTGGATTTTGTTCTTTCATGGTCAACTTTCATGGAGGTCGGGACTGTTGGCGTTTCAAAAGGCGGGGCGCTTTCGGTCTGGGCAGAACAAAATGGCACTGATCTTTTAAGATCGGTGACATTTGGTGACCAGGAGAACGATCTGTCCACGTTCAGTGTATGCGGGGTGTCTGTTGCAATGGGGAACGCAACCGACCAGGTCAAGGAAATGGCCAATATAGTGGCCCCGCCAAACTCCGAAGATGGAGTGGCCCAGATACTAGAGAGGATGCTCGCTTGCCAATGAAAAAGATACTGGTCTTTTTGATTGCGCTGTCAGTGCTTGCGCCGGCAATTTCAGCGTTGGCCGTAGACGGCACAATAACTGTCAAACCACTTGAATCCGATGTTTTGACCGGCTCAGAGATAAAGGTGGACATAAGGGCTTCTGGTCTAAAAGATGTTTATGCGATCTCTTTCGAGCTAGAATACAACAACAGGCTTGTCCAGTTCAAGGAAATAGAGGAGGGCGCACTCCTCAAGACCGATCCGAAACCGCTCTTGCAGACAAAAGTCGCCTCGACAAAAGATGGCGGCAAAATTTTTGTTGGTCTTTCAAATATTGATGGAAGAACAAACCTCAAGGATCAGGGGACAATTTTTACAATCAAGTTCAAGGCGCTTATATCGGGCAAGGCGACCATTGGAATTACAAAACTTCAGGGGAGAAAAATCAATTTTGACCAGGTGGAGTTGAAGGGTGAAGTGGGAAGTTTCCTAATCAAGGAACCTGCCACCAAGCCAATCTTGCAGGTCGACCCGACAGAACTCGATTTCGGGACAATAAAATATGATGAAAGCAAAACCCTCAAGGTCCATGTTTCCAATATAGGCAAAGAGGGCCTCTCCGGAAATGTCGAGATACACAATATCTGGATAACATCCGATCTTGAAAAGTTCACAAAAGAGGAATTTGACCTTTCAATAGCTGTTGCTCCAAAAGAGGAGCATAATCTTGTTGTAAATTCAAACTACGCCGGAAGACTCTCAATCTTTACAAATGGTGGCTCAAAAGATGTTATATGCAAATTCTATTTGCAGGATAAAACACCAATCAACAATCTCCCTCCAGATCTCACAGTTGATGAACCAAAAGACGGAGCGATATTCTCCACAAACAAAATAAAGCTGAAAGGTAGAACAAATCCTACAGCAAAGATTTATCTCAATGGCGCACCACAACCAGTGGCATCTGATGGGTCATTCGAATACGACTTGATGCTGCTTGAAGGCGAAAACAAAATCGAGGTGAGAGCTATCAGTGAAGCAGGCCTCGAAGCTACAAAAACGATCAGGGTGAAACTTGACACGATAAAGCCCGTGGTTTCAATAAAAGACCCGGGAGAAATTGTCCACAGCCAGACGATCTGCGTAAAAGGTACAACAGAACCAGGTTCAACTGTAAAGGTCGGCGGCAAGCCAGTGTCACCTGACCAATCTGGCGCCTTCTCTGTCTGCTTTGACCTCAAGAAGGGTATAAACGAGCTTTCCCTGATAGTTACCGACCAGGCCGGCAACATTACGGAATGGAAGAAAACTGTCAATTATGTGGCCCAGGAAATCATAAAAATGACCATGTGGGTTGGCAACCCAAGAGCACAAGTGAACGGGCAGACAATCTATCTGGATACACCACCAGCAGTAAAGAACGGCAGAACATTTGTTCCTGTCAGGTTTGTTTCCGAGAAAATGAAAGCCAGCGTAATCTGGAACCAGAAAACAAGGTCTGTTACTGTCGAAGGCAAGAGCCACAAATGCATCGTTTCCATAGGCTCTGATACAGCTTTCCTTGATGGTGATGTCGTAAGGCTGGAAGCGGCCCCATTCATTCAGGGCAGCTCCACCATGGTCCCACTTAGGTTCATAGCCCAGGACACGCTTGGGGCAACAATCAGCTACGATCCAAAAGACAAACGCATAGACCTGGAGCTAGTGATTGAATTGTGAGAGCTTCATACGGTACACTCCAGCTACTGGGACTAAAACCCGGCAGCTTTCCATTTAGCCCAAAAACGGCATTTTTCCTTGTTGGCGAGGAATGTTCCGGGAATTGCGCCTTTTGCGCACAATCCGCAGGTCAGAGTGGCAAACTTTCCAGGATAACCTGGCCAGAGGTGGATCCGAAGGAGGCCATCGAAAAACTCGCCTCCGTAAAGTTGGACAGGATTTGTATCCAGGCCGTGAAATCGCACCCCGCATTCAGGGAAGCCTGCGAACTTCTGCCCGAAATACAAAAAACCAACAACGCACCGATATCTGCATCAATGCACATTGAAAATCTGGCACAGGCTGAGCTGCTTTTTGGTTTGAGATGTGACTCGGTGTCAGTTGCACTTGACTGCTCCACAGAGGAACTATCGAAAGTCTACAAAGGAAGGGATTTGTCCAGCTCGTTCAAGCTGCTTGAAGAACTGGCAACAAAGTGGCCCGGCAAGGTGGCAACACATTTGATAATGGGGCTTGGGGAAACTGAAGAAGAATTGGTGGAACTAGCAAGAAAAATTATAAAAGCAGGGGCCAGCATCTCCTTGTTCGCCTTTACGCCTGTCGAAGGAACTCCGCTTGAAAACAATGCTCCGCCTGAACCAAAGCGATACAGGATGGTGCAAATCGCACTGGCACTAATCAGAAAAAACCGGAATGCAAGTTTGCACTATCAAAATGGAAAACTGGTATTTGAGGTCCTGCCAAAGCAACTTTTAAAACCTAAGGATTTTCAAAATCCCGGTTGCAGGGGATGCAACAGACCATACTACAACGAAAAACCTGGCGGTTTCATGTACAACTACCCAAACCCACCCGATCTCGATGATGCGCTTTCGATACTGCTGGAGGAAAAATGAAAAAATATCTTGCTTTCATTATGCTGATTCCAATTGCGTTTGTTTCATGTGGCAAGGCATCGATACAAATAAGTAAAGAGCCCGACTGGAATGCCCTTAAAATGTCAATCCTGAGGGCATCAGTTATCAACCAGTCAAATCTAGGGCAATTTGGCGAGTATGTTTCAGATACCCGCCTGACAAGCTCTGATCTGGAAAAATATCTGGATTTCAGTGGCTCACTGAAGCCCAACTCGCCAGAGAATCTCATTAAAGCATGGCAAGGGCTAGATCAAAATCGCGACACAATCATCAAGATTGCCAAAGATTCAATCACTTTTGCAAACAATCTTAATGGCAGAGCAGAGGAAATCGCCATTTTTGCAAAAACCACCCTTCTCTTTGAAAACATCACCGTGCAAGCCGATCCCTCATTGGGACCTGGCCTTACAAGAGCAAGCATCGCAGGAAAAACAGCAGTACTTTTTGTACCTCCAATGGCTGGACAGGAGTCATTTGATTCAGCTTTTTTGAATGCAATCCTGCAAAATGCCGTTTTGGGAAAAAAATATGACATGGAATCGATTGATAAGGTGTGCCAGAATTATGATGCATCTCTTTCTCCAAGAGAACAGGTTTTTGCTGATCTTGCTTTCTCGTTGTCTACATGGATCGACAATCCTGATATGCCAACAGATCTTAGGGCATACACTTTGAAATCAAGCCTGAAATATGGGCACATATTCTCTCCACAGCTTGGCTACGGCGACATGTCGGTGATGAAAAATACCAGGCTGGAGGAGATTGTCGATCGGGCATTTGAAGATTGTTCAAACCCCAAATATTCCATATTAATTGATTCGCTTTTGAACCCTGGAAGGCTCGGAGTAAAAATTAAGGAAATTTCTGGAGGTCTTGAGATAGATGAGCTGAGTCTTTCTGGGCCATCCGAGCAGGCAGGGCTCTTGCCCGGTGACATAATTGTAGAAATGGACACCAATAAAATCACAAAAGTTTGGGAACTTGAAAATCTCTTGTATGACAAAGCAGCAAACCAGTATGTTATAGTAAAAGTTTCAAGAGATAAGACTTTGGGTAAGGAAAAAGCAACAACTTTTGAGGATGATCCTTCAAATTCTTCAAGATTATATCTTTTTTATCAGGTATTGGTTGCCCCAAGAAAATCCCTTCCAAATGGGGTTTACTGAGGAGTCATGGCTCCAGATAAAGACAGTTCGATGAATTTGCCCATCAATTCTCTTCCACTCCAGAGACCAGGAACAGGGAGTTCCGGGTGAAACTGGACGCCATAAATTGGCCTGTTGTAATGTTTTATTGCAGAAATGATTGAATGTGATCCCCTTGTTTCACCATATCTGACAAAGCCTGTCGGAACCTTGGATATTGACCAATTGTGTCTCACTGCAACAAGAAAACCCGCCCTGGGCATGTCCTGAAAAACAGGATCGTTGTTCATTTCAGTATTTGGGAGGAACATCGTGTTCCCGTGTTCGGAATGTGGAACCATTTCACAGCTATCATCCCAAACCGAGCTTATGAGCTGGTGGCCATAGCAAAGACCCATTACCGGGCATGGAAGCTCCTCCAAAACATTCTTGTTGAGTCTCCTGAAACCTTTTGGATCACCAACATGATCGGCAGATCCGGACATAAAAACCCCTACGTCAGTACCCCTTATCGAATCGACATTAAATTCCCAAGGGGCCTCTTCTGTTTCTATGTCAGTAAACTTGAATGATAGCGATGGCAAATCAGGTCTTGTTACCCTGAGGACGCGTATGTTTTCCGGTCCGATAAAACTCTTGACCACAAGAACAAGGGAGTTCAGGTGTCTCGTTCCAAAATCAACAATCAGTATCTGGCCTTTGGGCATATTCAAATAATATGAACTTGTTTCAATATGGCAAGTTTTGCCATTTTACCTGTTTGTGCAGGCAAAAAACAAAAAGCCCTGGTTTGGTATACAAGAAGCCAGGGCTTTTTGTGATACATTTGATGATAGAAGGCTACTTAATCTCGACAACTGCACCTGCTGCTGTGAGTTTTTCCTTGATCTCTTCGGCTTCGGCCCTTGGGATCTTTGTCTTGACTGGCTTCGGTGCTGCATCAACAAGGTCCTTGGATTCCTTGAGGCCAAGACCTGTGATCTCCTTGACCACCTTGATAACTCCGATTTTTCCCTGACCTGCTTCGGTAAGGATTACATCAAACTCGGTCTGCTCGACATCAGCAGCCGGGCCAGCGCCTGGCATTACACCCATCATTACCGGGGCTGCTGCCGAGACGCCGAACTTCTCCTCGATGGCCTTTACGAGCTCGTTGAGCTCCATGACGGTCATCTTTTCAATTGCGGCGATGATTTCGTCTTTGTTCATTTTGAACTCCTTTTATTTATTGATTTTATGCTGCTTTTTCTTTTTGTTCTTTTACTGCATTGACTGCCCTGGCAAATGATCCAACTGGTGCAATCAACACATAGGCTATCATGCCGAGGAGCTGCTGCCTTGATGGGATATTGGCCAGTACGTTTGCACCTGCACTGTCATAAACCTGTCCTTCAGAAATGGCCGCCTTCAGGGCAAGCTTCTTCGGAAATTTCTTTGCCAGATCGGCAATAACTTTCGCTGCTACCGGAGCTTCTTCTTTGGCAAACGTTATAGCGGTCGGCCCGACAAGGTATTTCTCTAGACCTGTAACACCCATTTCCTTTGCAACTTTCTCGATCAGGGTGTTTTTGTATACCTTGTGAAACAGGTCTGCCTTTCTCACTTCTCTCCTCAATTCTGCAACAGCTGTCGAGGGCAGAAGCTGTGTGTCGGAGAAAATAAGGCCGGCTGAATTCTTCCACTGTTCCCTGAGTTCTTCAAGCAACTCTGATTTTTTCTGTTTTGTTATCACGGTTCCTCCTTTCCAACAAAAAATGGCCCAACCTTCAAGGAAAGCGGGGCCACTTAAAAACATTGGCTTTTATTCGCTTGCCTCGGCGGGTGTTTTAACTTTAAGCCTTCTTGCGAAGGCGCCTGCTTTCTCTGGCTTGCTATCAAACTGTAAAGGTGATTTAAATCAGGCCTTGATTGCTACTGCTGTTGCTTTCGGAACATCAAGCTTGACGCCAGGGCTCATTGTCAGCGACAATGTTGCAGTATGGATATATGTTCCCTTGAGTGAAGCCGGTTTTGCCCTGACTATGGCAGAGAGAAAAGCCAGAAGGTTTTTCTGAATGTCTTCGTTTGAGAAAGACACTTTGCCAATCGGGACGTGCATGTCTGCAAACTTGGAGATCCTGTATTCGATTCTTCCAGCCTTGAACTCCTTTACTGCCTTGTCGACTTCCATGGTTACAGTGCCAGCTTTGGGGTTCGGCATAAGGCCCTTTGTTCCAAGGATCTTACCGAGTTTACCAACACTGCCCATCATGTCCGGAGTTGCAATGGCAAGATCAAAATCAAACCATCCACCCTTGATCTTTTCGATTATATCGTCATCACCAACATAATCAGCACCAGCTTCTTTTGCCTCTGAAGCTTTTTCGCCCTTTGCGAAAACAAGAACTCTGACGGTCTTTCCGGTGCCTGCCGGGAGCGAAACTGTGCCCCTGATATACTGATCGGCCTGTTTTGGATCAACACCAAGTTTGAGACCCACTTCAACTGTCTCGTCAAACTTCGTGCTTTTGAGCTTTTTAAGGATTTCTATGGCCTCTGAAACATCATAAAGTTTTGTATTGTCAAAAACCTTTACCAATTTTTTGTATCTCTTGCCTCTAAACATTTTGCCTCCTGTGGTACGATCGGGCTTTTGCCCTCCCACGAATTTGAAAATTCTTACTTGCCTATATCAACACCCATCGAACGGGCAGTTCCCATTACCATTCTTTTCGCTGCTTCGATATCAAAAGCATTTACGTCTGGCATCTTGACTTTTGCTATCTCTTCGACTTGCGACATTGTAAGGGTTCCAACTTTTTTCTTGTTTGGCTGACCGGAACCTGCCGGGACCTTGAGTGCCTTGCGGATAAGGTCCGAGACCGGTGGGGTTTTGAGAATAAATTCAAAAGAGCGGTCCTCATAAACCGTTATGATAACCGGAATAATCATGCCTGGTTTGTCTTTGGTCTTCTCGTTGAAGTCCTTGCAGAACTGCATGATGTTTACGCCGCGCTGTCCAAGTGCAGGGCCAACTGGCGGTGCCGGATTTGCTTTGCCGGCTTCAATCTGGAGCTTTACATATCCTGTAATTTTTTTCTTTACTGCCATGAAATACTCTCCTTAAATGACCTCTATGTTGACAAAGTCAAGTTCAACAGGCATTTCCCTGCCAAACATTGAGAGCCTGACTTTGGCTTTTTCCTTTTCTTCATTAATTGCTTCAACAATTCCTATCATCTCGTTAAATGGTCCGCCAACAACCCTTATCGTGTCTCCAACGCTGAAATTAAGGGCCGCTTTGGCCTCTTCGAGGCCGACCCTCTTGAGCATTTGCTGAACTTCTTCTTCCTCAAGCGGGAGCGGTTTTCCACCCGAACCTACAAACCCTATCACTCCAGGTGTGTTCCTTACGACATACCATGACTGATCAGTCATTATCATCTCCACCAGAACATACCCAGGATAAACCTTCTCCGGAAGTACCTGGCGTTTGCCATCTTTTAGCTTGACCTGGTAGTCCACCGGCACCTCAATACGGAAAATAAGGTCTTCCATATTCATGGACTGAACACGCTGAATAAGGTTTATCTTGACCTTATTCTCGTATCCGCTATAGGTGTGGAGTATGTACCAGTGTGGTTCAGGAAGGGAGCTCATCTTTTACTTGTTATTGCCCCCATCTGGTGGCGGAATGGGAACAGGTGGGGTTGGCTGACCCGGGGTTGTTGAGCCATTGTTTTCCTGGCCTTCCGGAACATAACCCTTTACTCCAGCCTTCCTCTGGCTCTCCATCCACTCTTCAAGCTTCTGCTGGGATTCAAACTTTTTTACTTCGCCATTCTGGAGCGCTACCGGATCATAATAGTCCTGGGCAAGCCAGCTCTGGAAAGATGAAAACACCGAATCAAAAGCACCAAGAATGACTGCCCAGATCATAATAAAGACAATAACAACCGTTGTTGCCTTTACAAGCCTTTTCCAGGTTGGCCATGTTACCTTGTTGTTCATCTCATACCACACATCTTTGAAGAAATTGGTGTGAAGTTTATTCATATTTCCCTTTCTGGCAGGCTCGGAGGGACTCGAACCCCCAACACTCGGTTTTGGAGACCGATGCTCTACCAATTGAGCTACGAACCTGCATAAAGCGTAAAGCCTTACAAAACAGCAATTTTAAGTCTTTGGTGCAGCTTGTCAAGATATTTTGTTAACGTTTGAGGCAAACAATTTGTGGGGGTGCGAAGGACTTGCATTTGAAGCATTTATATGATATCTAGTAAAACAATTATGCAGAGGGCAACACTTTTCTTCAATAAAAACCAGCTTGACGAGGCCGACAGGATAATAAAAAAACATGCCAAAACAAGACTGGTGGCCCTCCTTGCCATGGGAGCACTTACATTGTCAGGCATGACGACAGCCTTTTTTGTGCGGTTTCCAGCACAAGGCAGGGAACTTGTCGCCCAGAATGTATCCAAACAGGACAATTTCGAAAACAGGATGGTCGCAATTGGCAAACACATTGCCCAGTCAACAACTCTATGCGAAGAGCCAAAAAAGATGGAGCCACCAAAAATATCGAAGCTGCAACCAAAATCAGCACCAAAAACTGATGTAAAAATTGCTTCCATCAAAAAACCAGATCCACCCACAAAAACATCTTTACCAGTAAAAACGGCCACAAAAACACCTTCCAGACCAAAAACAACCATGCAGTCGGCCACAAAAGCAACCCAGAAAACTGCCCAGGGTGGAGACAACCTTCCAGTAAAAACCAGGGATTTGGGCAAACTCGATGAAAACCTACCAGCGGCCAAACTTGAGCCAATGCCGGTAAATGCAAATTTCGGCATTCCAGAATACTGGCCATTACCCGTCAAGGTATCTGATCCCTATGGCTATCTGCCATGGAGGGGAAGGTTTCATGCAGGAATCGACCTCACAGCTCCATGCGACTCCCTCATCTTCGCGGCTGGCAATGGAAAGGTCATAAGGGCAGAATGGTATGCCGGATATGGCAAATGCATCGACATACAACACGCTTCCGGCTACATAACTAGATACGCCCACCTCACCGATTACCTGGTAAAGGTCGGAGACTTTGTGGAAGCTGGAGAATGGATCGGCAAGGTTGGTTCGACAGGCAATTCAAGCTGTTGCCACCTTCATTTTGAAGTCCATTTCAATGGCCATACAGTTGACCCGGAAAGCATACACTGGCTCAATAGGGCTTATTAAATCAAGAGGTTCACAAATGCAAATAGACTTTTCTGACAAAAACTTTTTCCGCCAGCTCGGAGCTACGCTCAACAATGCAACCTGGGAACTGATTGACAAAAACGAGCGATCTGAAGAAGAAAACATGAAGATGGTAGAAATGGCCCATGCCTCATGCTATTTCTGGACCGAATTTGGAGGCCCACTCAACGTCCAGAGGGGCCACTGGCTTGTTTCAAGGGTATATGCTTGCGCAAAACTTCCCTGGCCATGTTTGCACCACGCAAAAATATGCATGGAGATTACAGAAAAACAGGGGCTGAAAGATTTTGACCTGGCCTTTGCTTTTGAGGCAATGGCAAGGGCATATTCCATTTCTGGCAACGAAGCAGAAAAAGCAAATTATCTGGAAAAAGCGAAAAATGCCGGAGAGCAAATAAAGGATTCTGAAGATAAAGACATTTTCTTTCAGGAGCTTGACAGGGGTCCGTGGATCTGAGCATTATCATAATACAGCTTGGAATAAATAAGCTTTGCAACTGATTGAAAAAATCCATATAGAATTCAAATCCAGGGGATTTGCTGGCCATTCATTTCGGCAATAAGCACAATCTGGCCAAGATGATATGCTTCATGCTCAGCAACATGATACATTATCCATGAAACCTGCGTTGAAGCCTTCTTTCCATAGGGAAATCCCAGTGAATTATCTTTGTTCTCTTCAAGCCACTCTACAGTTTTTGCCCTTATTCTTTCAAGGAGAGCGATTATTTCATCAATGCTCATCGTGGAGATATCATACTCTTCAGTTTCTTTCTCTTTCATGATCAACCGGTGTATCCATCCAACTTCAGCCTGAACGATATGCTTTAAAATTCTCCTTATTTTCCCAGGACTGTCCTTTCTTGGTCTTTTACTTGGCAATTTATAGTCCAGTGTTTCTACAGAAAGCGAGTGCAAAATTTTTATCGTTCTTGATCTTGTCCAGTGAAAGAACTTTATTGCATCCTGACCTGTCATGAAGCCTCCTTCTCATAACTTGTTGCATATAAACACAAAAAGCCCCGACAATTAGCCGGGGCTTTTATTTTTCCATGCAGTTTCTTCTAGCGGGCTTCTTTGTGCTCTGTGTGTTTCTTGCAAGAGTTGCAATACTTCTTAAGCGTGATCCTGTCTGGATCGTTCTTCTTGTTTTTGATTGTTATATAGTTCTTGTTCTTGCAGGTTGTACAAGAAAGATGTATTTTTTCTCTCATTTTCTTACTCCAGAATTTCAGTGACTACACCGGCTCCGATGGTACGGCCACCTTCACGGATGGCGAAGCGGAGTCCGAGTTCCATGGCTACCGGGACGATGAGTTCGACTTCCATCTTCACGTTGTCGCCTGGCATGGCCATTTC
>JAAYUI010000063.1 GCA_012517765.1 Caldisericales bacterium
AAATTTGTCCATTGTAATTTTGGTGAATCATTACTAAAAAATCCCCTTTCGATAAATCACTGCAATTATCGATAGCAACAGCATTGCGATCAGTCATCAAATGCATTGCGCGCGGTTTGAAAAAGACAATGATACTGTCCTTAGGGGTGTTTTCCTGAATAAAGTTGAACATATCACCACTGATTGCATCAAATGGTTCACTCAGTTTTTGAAGATTCATGCGTCTTTCTGTAACAATCACAAGACTTTCATATAATGACAGAATAAGAAAAATAATCAGCAAAATGGATCCGATGATCTGAACAGTTCTACGTATTGGATTTTTTAGCCAGGAAATGACGAATTCCATCCCGATGAAAGAATAATAAAAGAAAAAAGGAATGATTGAAAAAATCATCCGGGGTCCAATTTTCGTTGGCCAGAATAATGCTACACTCAAAAAAAATATTGAAAATACAAAGAACAGGTAATCTTTACGCAGCGTGCAAATGAGCCCGACAACCATAAATAGTAATAACAAAATATAGCAAGTAAGATTCCAAATGCCAAATGGGAGAATTTCGCTGATGAGAAAACAATAATAGAGTAGATTACCTTTGAAGATCCCAAATAAATCTCTCGAAGATATTGATAACAGATAAGAGGATTCTCCTTTCGGAAATAACAATGAAGAAATTATCCAGAAAAAAATAAAAGATAAATATGGAATGCATTGAATCAATATTTGAGAGATTTTTCTATCCCCCTGGTTCCAATTCTTTCGAACATAAAAAAACTGAATAATAAAAAGGGTGGGAAGTAGTGTGATTCCAATTGTCCTTACAAACACAGAAAAGAATATCGAAAATCCAAGAATGATGTACTTGAATAAAACATTCTTCATTCCATTTTTTGAAAAATAAAATAAATCTATTAGAAAGATGGAAAAAGTTGAAAAAAACAAGAAGGGTATATCTGATAAAACCTGGTTTTGAAAAGAAAGAAAATATGGATTGAAACCGAGGATCGCGATGATCAGGATTCTCCCTGCATCTGGAATCCTCTTCTTTAAAAGCTTGTCAAATATAATAAGAAACAAAATAAAAAAGACAGCATTTGGAAGCTTTAAGGCAATACGATTAAGCCCAAAAACTGCGTATACGGGAGAAAGAATCAATGGATATCCCCAAGGATATGCTACCGGACCGAGAATAATCGATGAATTGAGAATTGTATAAGAATTTCTTTGGTAGAAATCCGCTGTCGATCTAGAAAGGATACTTTTTGCCTGAAGGATATAGGATGCGAAATCATCTCCCCAACCGTGGCCATGAGTAAAAGAAGATAAAACCATAATAAAATTTGTGATTAAGATAAGAAAAAGCAAACAAGTCGAAATGTGTTGAGTTTTTATCTTTAGGTTAGTTTCCATAAATCCTGATTTTCATTTTTAAAAATATATTTTTGGCGCACAGATTGATATACTCATTCGAAAAAACATTAATAATTGTTCTCATCATTAAAAATTTCAATTATTTCTGATTAATCTTTTTTTGCTCTTAATTTGACGGCTTACTAATAAAAACCGTTGTATGAATATCCAAAATAGAAATATAGTTGAGGTAAGTATCCGAAAGAATCAATATTGCTTATTATCCAAACTAACAGCAAAAAACCGACAACAATAAAGTCTCCTGCCCATTTCAAGTTTATTTTTAAAAAGAAATTTCTTACTTCAAATAAGAAACCAGCTGATAATAGATAAATTGCAGGATATGCTGAATAATATAATCTGGGATAATCGCTCATATATTCTGTGCCCTTGTAAAAAGCAGGAAACGTAGTTCGACCATAATATAGTATGGAAAAATTCATAAATACTGGAAGAATTAGTAAAAGGCTCAGAATTTTAATATTCAACTTGTCCGAATCACAAATTAGAAAAAGGCCAAAAATTGCTAAAAGAAATGTAATTACTAAGAAAGCTTTTGTTAGTAATGAAATAAAATTACCGAATAGATTCGTAGCTAAGAAATAAATCTCCCCTATCGATCCCTTTTTGAGTAAATCAATAATATTGGCAATCGATTCAGATAAATATTTACTGTTAGCATTATTTAATGATATTTTCAAAACATTTGTTTGCAGCCAAACAAATCCAAGTGAAATCATTAACCCCAGAAGAATGCTTAAGGATAATTTTGGAATAGATTGTTTTCGGAACTTAGCATATAAAAGAAAGAAGAAAATATAACTAAACAAATCATAAGTTAAGAAAGTAAAACCAAGCGCAATACCAAAAAAAATATAGGATTTTATTGTAGGATTTATCCGTTTGATAATTAACCTTTCAAAAAGATAGATGATGATAATCACAGACGCATAACCAGGAAGGTATGACATTGGTTGTGCAACAAACATGATGAAACCAGGTCCGCAGCTTGTAAAGAATGCCATATAGGCACCAATTTCACGATTCCACCAAATATTGCCTAGCTTAAAAGAACAGGCGCTAGCGATAAACCAGAGTATGATATTTAGAATTAAGAAAGAATAATACCTATTGAAAAAATAGCTGAACTGGCTGTTGATATAAAACGGAAAAGCTCTCCGAATTATTAATGTGTTTGTTTCATGAGGTTGTCCTGAAAAATGTTCCTCAATATCTGTGAAGATGGGAATATCCGAATTTACAACACCCTGAAGATTCGGAAATAAGTAACTGTCATATGCAAATTTCCATTCCAATGGCTTTCGAAAATTGTTGTAATACGTATACGGTGACCGAAATGATAAATGGAAAAAAGTTTGCAATAGGATTAGAAGAAAAAGGAAAAATATGAACGCTCTTTTTTTTAGCTCTTCCTTTTTGCAGCCTTTCTTTTTTGCATGTAAATAAGGAAATAAAAAGGCCAAAAGACCAATTAGAATCAATATCAAGAAAAATATGATCTCATTCGGCATGTCTTTTCGAATTTTTTCTGAAAATGATAACCAGTTAGTCTGGATTTCGGGATAATTTGTATATGGAGGATATCTTATTGGTCGTTCTTGGTAGTAATAAAATTTTTCCAGGTTTAGCCAGTGGTATGGAAGACTAAACCAAATGGCTACCAGAAAAGTGATGATTCGGTTGAACTTTCGTTTCTTAGGGATAAAATCTGATAAAAGAAAGTAAATTAACGGGATCATGAAAATAAACAGGAAAGCAGAGCTGACATAACCCCGAATCGAATATTTTTGGTAATTTTCTGCCCAATTATATCTGCCTGCTAATAATATCAAACCGCTGAATACAACAGGAACCAGAAAAAACAGATCATTGTGATAACTGTCAGTGATTATCCTTTTTCTTCCGTAAAGAGACTTCATATTAAATGAAAAGGTTCCAAAAAGACTGTGATTTACAATTTTATTCATGAGATGTGACTCTTCTAATGATTAAGCCTAATAAATGGATTTTTTTGCCCTGTATGTTAAAAGACGCAGAATGGAGTAATATTAGAGATCATTATAAATGAAGAAATAATAATAAATAATATCATGAATCGAAATAAAATTGCTTTTTACCTAGAATTATTTTTCCCAAATTATGACCAAACAGATCAAATGGAATTATCAATTTCAATCATGTCGTTTTTTTTCAATTGAGGATTCGAAGAGGTTTAACTGATGAGTTATGAAGAATTTTTGAATGAACGAATACGTTTTTGGAATAAAAATGCCGATTTAACCATTGAGAATGTTTTTCACAAGAGTTATCACTTTCGAATTAATCAAATTTATCAAATTTTGATACCGCGCGGATCCCGAGTTTTGGAGATTGGTTGTGGAAATGGCGATTTATTGGCATTTGTGAAACCATCCTATGGCGTTGGTATTGATTTTTCGAAAAAACAAATAGAACTGGCAAAGAAGCGTCATGACGAACTCGATTTCTATTGTGTGGATATCATGAATATTTCCTCAGTTATTCAGGAAGAAACATTTGATTACATCATATTGTCCGATATTGTTAATGATTTATGGGATATACAATCTGTTTTTCAAGTCCTTAAGGATAACTCTAACTCCAGAACTCGTCTGATAATCAATTTTTACAGCCGTTTATGGCAACCAATTCTCAGCCTTTCACAATATTTTGGTCTTTCAAAACCGACTTTACAGCAAAACTGGATAACGAAATTTGATCTTTCCAATCTTCTGCATCTTTCTGACTTTGAAGCACTGAAGAGTTGGCAGGAAATTTTATTTCCACTCCATATCCCAATTGTCAATTATTTATTCAATAAGGTACTTGTAAAAATTCCGCCGTTCAATCAGTTGGCACTTTCAAATTTCATGTTGGCTCGATTGAAACCAAATACAGAAAAAAATTATTCTGTTTCAGTTATCGTACCAGCGCGGAATGAGGCTGGGAATATCATGAATATTTTGGAACGTGTACCCGAAATGGGATTGGGAACAGAAATAATATTTATTGAAGGGAATTCATCTGACAACACCTATCAAAAAATAGAAGAAGTTATGAAACTCTTTCCAGAAAGAAAGATATTGCTTCTAAAACAAGATGGTAAAGGGAAAGGGGATGCTGTACGAAAAGGATTTAAACATGCTACAGGCAACGTTCTAATGATATTAGATGCCGACCTTACCGTTCCGCCAGAAGATTTACCCCGTTTTTATGAAGCGCTAACAACAAATAAGGGCGAATTTATCAATGGTGTCCGACTTGTCTATCCGATGGAAAAACACGCGATGAGGCCAATTAATTTTATTGGCAACAAATTTTTCAGTATGGCTTTCTCCTATTTATTAGGGCAGCCAATAAAAGATACATTGTGCGGTACGAAAGTCTTATTTAAGGAAGACTATGAAAAGATTGTAGCAAATCGATCATATTTTGGCGATTTTGATCCTTTCGGGGATTATGATTTGCTTTTTGGAGCATCGAAAATTGGTTTAAAAATCGTTGATCTTCCTATTCGATATCAGGAAAGAATTTATGGGACAACAAACATCCATCGATGGAGGCACGGTTGGTTATTATTAAAGATGATAATGTTTGCTGCAAGGAGAATTAAGTTTGTTTAAGAATTTTTTTCATTATTTATTAGATGAACCCTCTACAAGAGAGCTTGATATAAATGATCCCATAACTACATCTTTTCGAAGAGAGATTATATACAACAAAAAATTTCTCAGGAAGATTTATGAGGAATGGTATCAATTAATACAAAATTCAATTTTACCAGGCAATAATATCGTAATTGAGTTAGGATCTGGAGGGGGCTTTTTTGAGAAAATATACCCAGATGTAATTTCATCAGATATATTGTTTTGTCCTTATCTAAAAGCCATATTTGATGGCCTTCAACTACCTTTTAAAAATAATTCTTTGGACTATCTTGTTCTGATTAATGTCTTTCATCATTTACCCGATTCCAATACTTTTTTTCAGGAGGCAACGCGTTGCGTAAAGAATGGCGGAAAAATTTTATTGATTGAACCTTGGGTTTCCAAGTTTTCAAAAATCATTTACAAAAATTTTCACCATGAGTTTTTCGATCCAGATGCTGAAAGTTGGAACTTCGAGTCATCTGGACCATTATCTGGAGCCAATGGAGCATTACCTTGGATTGTGTTCTCCAGAGATAAAAAGATTTTTTTAGAACGCTATCCAGAATGGATTATTGAAAATTGTACGCCGATAATGCCATTTAGATACCTGCTTTCTGGTGGTGTGTCCAAACGGTGTCTTGTTCCATATTGGAGTTATTCATTTTGGAAGAATTTGGAAAAAATATTTTCATCTCAATTTAAATCTTTATCAATGTTTGCAATGATTGTCCTTTCTAAGACTAGATAAAAGAATTATCCTGAAAATTACTGAAAAGAAACTTATAAAAAATAAAAAAGGATTATTGATTGATGCATCACGTTCAATTAAAGTTGTTACCGCTTAACGAATATTCTGGCGTTGATGAAAACGATCCAATAAAATTCTACAATATTCCAATTATTGGGAAAATGTACCGCAGAAGAATCGAATTGTGTCTTGAAGAATTAATAGGTGGTGAAAAGATTTTAGAAATCGGATTTGGTTCAGGTGTATCATTCTTAAACCTGAATGATACTTACAAAGAGATTTATGGATTGGATTTAACCGCTGATGTGAATTTGGTACAAAAGAAATTTACTGAAAAAAATATTCGTTTAAACCTTGAAAACGGTAATATTTTATCATTGCCTTACCCGGATAATTACTTTGATTCAGTTTTATTAATTAGTATTTTAGAACATTTGAAGACTTCTGACCAAGATCAAGCCTTTAAAGAAATTAAGCGAGTATTAAAACCGGGGGGACAAGTTGTTTATGGTGTCCCAATTGAAAGACCTTTTATGGTCATGATGTTCCATATGTTGGGTACTGATATTCGTTCATATCATTTCTCAACAGAAAACGATGTATGTGCTGCGGCATCTCGACATCTCATTCCAATTAATATCAAGAAGATGACAGGTCCGATGGGATTATTTGGTGATGTCTATGAAATCGGTCATTTCGAAAAAAAAGGGAATCGAATAGTAAGCAAAAATTGTGAAATTTTTTTCGGAGGGAATTCTAAAATCATATTACCAGATCCAAATTCTCGATGAAATCCATTCATTGTATAATATAAATTATTCATATCGATTATCATGAATTCATTTTGTCTATACATACGAAATGTGTATTAAATCAAAACGTAAACGGGAAGACTTATTAAAATCCTCTTTTTTACGAGATTGACTATCGGAGGCTCAAATGAAAGATAAGATCAAAAAGCTTTTTGAAAAGAATCCCTTCTTGTCGGGAATCGTTGTCGGGATTATCTTCATCCTCCTCGTCATAGGCGTATTGAAATTGTTTTCCGGAGGATCCGCTGGTAGTTTTGACGAAGTCGAACAGATTATTCGCGAGGATTATCTTCGGCTGGC
>JAAYUI010000008.1 GCA_012517765.1 Caldisericales bacterium
CCGGCCAGCCTTTTTTCAAACACCCAGAAAATATTTTCCATAAGAACAATGATAATGGCGCACTGACAATACGAAACTAATTTTCACTGTTAAAGTCTGGAGGCGTTTTGTGTCAACAACCCACAAAAAACGATCCCAAGCAGAAATATTTACATACAATCAATTTGCATAATGATATGATGTGTTACAGCATTGATAAGGTTTCTGTCTCGCACGCTTCTGGATGAACTCCCTGTTTATGTTCACTTGAA
The DNA here is from genome assembly GCA_012517765.1 of Caldisericales bacterium. Taxonomy (GTDB): domain Bacteria; phylum Caldisericota; class Caldisericia; order JAAYUI01; family JAAYUI01; genus JAAYUI01. The sequence goes on from JAAYUI010000008.1 coordinate 252, forward strand.
GACTTTGAGACCAGGAGTAAACTAGAGAACCAAAGGAGGATTGGAATGAGGAAGTTTTTTGCTCTTTTTCTTGCACTGGTTTTTGCCCTTGCGATACCCGCCGTTTATGGTCTTCCACAAGCTGGAGCGGTCCCCTTTACTGTTTTGAAAAATACAATCTGGTCGGGAACAGTCATCATGCCAGAGGGTTTTTATATAGCCCCTGATGCCACATTGACACTGATGCCAGGCACAGTGGTCAAGCTGGGTGGCAATATTGGCGTAAAAGGCAGGATAAAAGCCATCGGAACCCAAAACGAACCGGTCATCTTCACGTCCCTCAAGGATGACGTAAAGGAAGACTCGAACAAGGATGGTAACTCATCAAGACCATCACCAGGTGACTGGGGCAACATCGAATTCCCGGACAATTGTGGCATCTGCGAGCTTTACCAGGTGCATTTCCTATACGGTGGCAAAGGCGGTTTCGGGACACTCAAATTTTCATCCGGAAAAGGCTCTGACGACAGAATAAGGATTTCCCACTGCACAATATCCAGATCGGCTTCAATGGGTGCATGGTTTGCAAATTCCACATCAGTACTCAGAGAATGCGTTATAACCGATTGCCAGGACCCAAAGACAGGCGCAGGTATCTGGATACAGGAAGATTCAAACCCATCAATCTCCGGCTGCACAGTTGAAAGGTGCACCATTGGCATCCAGATCGATCTTTCCTGCTCGCCAAAACTCCTTGGAAACATCATAAAAAACTGCGGTACAAACGGGATAAAGGTTATCACAGGTTCCCTGGACAAAGAAGTAGTCTGGGACGCCTCTATGCCCTATGTTTTTGACAAGTTTGTAATCAGCAGCAAAGGGTTCCTCAGGATACAGCCAGGCGTCATTGTAAAAAGTACCGGCCAACTCGGGGTCTCTGGTCGTCTGGAAATCAGGGGAACCGCAGAAAAACCAGTCATTTTCACATCTCTTACCGATGACAGTGTTGGCGGTGACACAAACAATGACCAGGACAAAACTGCGCCACAGCCGGGTGACTGGGGTGGAATCGAGTTCACTGGCGAAGCCGGAGCATGCACGATAACACACACAAAATTTTCATGGGGTGGTGGCCAGGCTGAAAAAGGTGGCGGTTACGCCATCCTGAAGTTTGGTGCCGCAGGCGGCGTCGACAACAGGGTCAAACTGTACAATTGCACTGTTGAGCATTCGGAAACTGCCGGTCTTTACATGCAGGCATCAAGCCCGAGCGTCTACAACTGCAAAATAACCGACAACAAGAACGACAAGCTGGGGGCATGTGTCTGGCTCCAGAGCAGGAGCAAGCCAATCCTCTACAACTGCGAGCTCACAGATTCCGAATGGGCAATATATTGTGACGGGTACTCATACCCAAAATCGCAAAAACTCACCATCTCCGGCAACAAGTACAACAACATCTATTTTGAGAGCCCACTCCTTGAAGAAGATGCAGTCTGGGGAGCTGATCTTGTCCATTACATCCCAAAAACGGTCGGCATCAAACCAGGCGTGACACTCCACCTCCTCCCCGGCGTCATCATCAAGTACGGCGAAATGATAAGAGTTGACGGCAAGCTCATAGCAATCGGCACAAAAGACAAACCAATTTATTTCACCTCCTTGAATGATGACAGTGTGGGTGGCGACAGCAACGGTGACAGCGGCGCCAAAGATCCGCTCCCCGGCGACAATCAGGGTATACAGCTGACCGAGTCTTTTGGCAGGTCGGTAATGAAAAATTGCGTTGTAAGGTACGGTGGCTCGGGTGGCAATGGAAACATCTACCTCGGACAGGCAACCAACACAAAAAACGAGCAGATAATTGAAGACACCATAATCGAGAAATCGCTTGGTCAAGCAGTGAAAGTAAGGGGTGGTCAGGTCGACCTTATAAGGTGCTCCCTCCTTGACTGCATGAACAAGCAAAATGGTTTTGCAATTATTGCAGAAGCAGGCGCAAAGATAAGACTCGTTGACTCACTCATTCAGCGCTGCAGACACCTCTTCAGTATCACCCCTGAAGTCGAGCTGAAAACGCAAGGCAACACGGCAAAAAACATTGGTGTCGAGCTGGAAGAGAGTTTTGCCGGGATCCACATCTACAAGGGTAGGCTAAGGGAAGACAAGGTCTGGGATTCTGAATTCCCGTACATCATCGAGGACGACTTCACGATAGACAAGGGGGCCAACCTCACTGTTGCGGCCGGAAACGTCATCAAGGTCGTTAAGGGCGCCTTCTATGTGAACGGTTCGATGTCCTGCAAGGGAACGCAAAACAATCCTGTCTACATAACATCATTCTCCGACGACACCATTGCTGGTGACACAAACAACAACGGGCAACTGACAAAACCAATGCCTGGCGATTTTGACGAGATCGAGTTTGAAGGGTCAGTAACGGCATGCACCTTCGAGCACACTGTCATCAGGTACAGCGGAGGAAAAACCAGGCGCATGGGCTCGGTCAAATTTGGTGCATTCGCCGGTGTTGACGGAAGGGTAAAATTCATCAACTGCACCATAGAAAACAGTAACAGTGCCGGCCTCTACATGATAAATTCTTCACCCTACATAAAAGACTGCATCATCAGGAATTGCAAAACCACCGACAGGGGCCATGGCATCTACCTCACCGGCAAATGCAACCCGGAGATTCAGGGTGTCACATTCCAGGACTGCGACTATGCAGTCTACAACAACATGCAGGGAACAGAGGTTGTTCTCGGAAACTGCTACTTTGGCGATGTGTCAGGACCAAAAGATGAAACAGGCAACCCGAATGGAAACGGTCTAAAGGTGTTTGGTCCAGTCAATTACAACCCGTTCGCACAGGAGCCAAACCCGACAGGCGGAGCAGGCGGAAAGGGTGGAGAACTGCCACCGTACAAGAGGCCGGAAGTCAGCTTCCCGTCGCCAACAGGTGCTGCAGTCCTTCTTTCCGTTGATCCCACTTTTGTAGAGCTAAATGTTGGCGAAACTTTCGAGATAACAGCCAGCGATGGAACTGCACCCTACAAATTCGTCTCGATGGACGAGAAGGTCTGCAAGATGGTTTCCCAGAATTTCAACAAAGCCACATTCACCTTGACAGGGCCTGAGGCAACAACCATAAGGGTAATGGACAATGGCGACCAGGAAGTGCAAGTCTGGGTCGTCTCGAAGAACTTCCAGCTGCCAAAACTGCCACTTATTGTCAATCCTGCGGCGCTCCCCATAAAGGTTGGCACAACAGGGACAATCCTTGCCAGCACCGATGAAACCATAAAAGCAACACTGACACCAGGTAAATCGGCAATCGTCAAAAATATTGATGACAATGAGGTTTTGGTCTACGCATTTGCACGCGGTGAAGAATTGTTGACAATCACCTCGCCATCAGGCGAAACTGCGACCTGCAAACTGTTCTGTTTTGCCGATGATGGACCAGAGTCCCAGTCAATTTACGATTTCCATGCAATACCCGGAACAAAATCTGCAAGGCTGGTCTGGAAACTTCCAAATGTCCAGCGTGACTCTTTCAAAGGACTTTCAGTAACTCTGGATGGAAAAAAACTCACCGAGCTTGGCCCCGATGCTGCATCACTGCAGGTAACAGGTCTTGCAACTGGCGTAACATACAAATTCGAGATTGTCCCGCAAGGGGGCCAGAAGGTTGCGGCATCATGCACGACTGGCCCACTGGATGTCAAGCTCGAGCTCTGGATTGGAAAAACCGATGCCTACATAAATGGCAAAAAAACCAAACTGGCCGTCCCTCCGCAAATCCTTTCAAACAGCACCTATGTGCCGTTCCGCTTCCTGGGAGAGGCATTCGGAGCCGATGTTGGCTGGGACAACTCAAAAAGGGAGGCCTCATTCTGGACACCAAATGCCTTCCTGCAAATGACTGTGGGTTCCAAAGTAGGCTACAATTTTGGCGCGCAAGTGACGATAAATCCTCCGCCACAAAACATATCCGGAAGAGTGGTTATCCCACTCAGAGCGGCATCCGAGCTCCTGGGTGCAAAAGTGGCCTACGAAGCAAAAACAAAAAAGATTACAATCAACTACAGGAAACCATGGCATCTCTGGTGGTAAATACACTATAAGGAGGCAAAAATGCTGCTGGGCAAAGGCCAGATTATGGTCATCGACGACTCAAAACCGATACTTGAAGTCGTCACGGCGATGCTTGAGGGTGCAGGATATGAAGTAAGGCAATTCCTCAGGGCAAGGGATGCACTCATGGACCTTATCAATGGCAATCCCGACCTCATTATTTGCGACATACTCATGCCAGAGATGGACGGTTTTGAATTCAGGAGGGCGCTCGTCGAAGACCAGCGCACCTCGCACATTCCATTTCTTCTTTTGACAGGGAAGGATGACCTTATGCTGATGATCGAAGGTCTCTCGGCTGGAATCCAGGACTACATCATGAAGCCGATACAGCCCAAAGAGTTCCTGACCCATGTTGGAAGGATAATGGACAACATCTACGAAGCCAGGTTCAAACTGCTGGACAGGGTCCTCATTGAGGGAACGCTCGACAACATCGAATTTGAAAAAATAGAAAAAGTGCTTGATGCAATAAAATTCACCGGGAAGCTGGTTCTTGGCTCGGAAACAAGAGAGCCACTTAACATTGCATACAAAAGGGGCAGGGCGATAGCTGCAGAGGGTGGCCCGATGGCCGCAAAAGGGCACGAGGCATACAGGACCGCTCCGACAATGTCCGGTGAATTCGAGATAATAGCAGAACCTGTAGACAAAAAACCTGAATTCTGATCAAGATTTTAATAGAAGCCAAAAAGCCCCGATTTATCGGGGCTTTTTTTATTTTGCAGTTGTGATTTTGAACAGTTTTAGTCTTAGCGCATTCATGACAACAGTTATTGATGAAGCGGCCATGGCCGCTGAGGCAATCATGGGATTTAGCTGTATCCCGACGGGATAGAGAACGCCCGCTGCAACAGGAATGGCAAGTGTGTTGTAGATAAAGGCCCAGAAGAGGTTCCACTGGATATTTTTCTTCGTCGCCCTGGCCAGTCTCACAGTCTGGGGAACAAGCAGTAAATTCTCGTTCATTATGGTTACATCAGCGGTGTCCAGCGCCATGCCCGTTCCCTGCCTTGGTGCAAATGATGCATCGGCCATTGCCAGCGCAGCAGCATCATTGACGCCGTCACCCATCATGGCCACAAAACCATCGGCCCTCAGCGCTTCAACGATCTGTACCTTTTCCTCTGGGAGAGTTTGCGAATAAACCCTCTTTATGCCTAACTGGGACGCCACAGACTCACAAACTTCTTTACGGTCTCCAGAAACCAGAACAGGTTCAATACCTAAATCAATCAGCTCTTTCATGGCCTGGAAGGCCTCCGGTCTCAAGGGATCAGAAAGTCCAAAACCACCAATTATCTTGTTGTCCAGCGACACATAAAATGCGGCTTCTTCAGGCCTAAATGTACCCAATAATACAAGTGGAATTTTCAGCCCAAGTTTTTCCACCATCCTTGGCCCGCCAACAACCAGCTCGCGGCCGGCAAAGGTCGCCTTTACACCAAGTCCAGGCACAGCCTCAAAGCTTTGCGGGCTTTCTATTGGGATGCTCCTTGAAATAGCAAGATTTTTTATGGCCTGGGCAAGTGTATGCTCGGAGCCAGATTCGGCCATTGCTGTCAATTTTATTAGTTCGTTCTCAGAGACCGATTCCGAATGGATAGATGTCACTTCCGGTCTGCCGGCTGTCAGGGTGCCTGTTTTGTCAAAAACAAACGTTTTGACCTCTTCAAGCGCCTCTAGCGACCTGGCATTTTTAATGAGCATCCCGGATTTTGCCGAGATACCCAAAGCTATGGAAATTGATGTGGGAGTGGCAAGCCCAAGCGCACATGGGCAAGAAATGACAAGCACAGAAATTGCAGAATTGATGCCAATATTTGTGAAACCAAGGAGAAACCACACTACAAAAGCTGTGACTGAAATTGTTATCGAGGTAGGCACAAAAACAGAGGCAATCCTGTCAACAAGCCCCTGTATTTTTGGCTTTGTCTGTATCGCGGCCCCAATTAGTTCGATGACCCTTGAAAGGACAGTGCTCTCGCCAACCTTGTCACACTTTGCTTCCACAAGCCCGAACCCGTTGATTGCTCCAGCATAAACACTGTCACCAGCGCTAACCGGCACAGGCATGCTCTCTCCAGTTATATGGGCATTGTTGAATTCGGATGTACCCCTCACAATAGTGCAATCTGCAGGTGCTCTTTCAGTGGCCTTGATTTGCACGATGTCGCCTGCTGCAAGCTCTGATATTGGAACATCCTCCACAACGCCATCTTTGATTCTGTGGGCCTTTTCGGGAAGAAGGGATGCAACATCAAATATCTCCTTCATGGCCGACAATTCAGCTCTGCCCCTGAGGTAGTTTCCAAGCAGAACAAGCATCACAATGACAACAGAGCCATCCAGATAGAGCTGGTGCTCACCAATTCCGGGATAAAGGATGGCGACTATCGAATAGACAAAAGAGGCCAGCACTCCAAGTGCGACAAGCGTGTTCATGTCTGTTTGCCTGTGGAGGGCAATCTTCCAGGCAGAAATGAAGAAATGCCAGCCAGTCCAGAACATTACAGGAACAGCGGCTACAACAAGGGTCCATACAAACCACATCGGAAAGTGGTAGAACATCATGAGCATTGTCCCGACTGTGACATAAATGGCAAAAGGAAGCCCGACAAGCAAATTTTTTCTAATCTTTCTTACATCAGATTCTTTTGCCTGTCTTGCCTGCTTGAGTGCAGAGGCCTGATCGGTGGCCAGTCTTGCACCATATCCGATGTCCGAGACTGATTTGACTATGTCACCAATGGCAACTTTCGATGGATCATAGGCGACATCGGCAAGCCCCGTTGAAAAATTGACTCCGATGTTTTTTGTGCCTTCCAAGTCCTTGAGAGTATTCTCAATATTCAGGGCACAACCAGTGCAATGCATCCCCGTTATTACAAGCTTGGTGCGGACTTCTCCACCCTTTTCCTGGCCACCAGGGCGAAGCTTTTTGGGAGCAAAAAATATCCACAGCAATACGAGGAAGACGAGTGAAATAACGACAACAAGGACCTGTTGCACCATCATGACCTCCTTGAGACATTTTACAATGTAACTTTCAAACCACAATGGCCGGATGAAACCAAAATGCGGCAATTGCGAATCATTCCCGAACATAAAAACAAAACGGACCAATACCACTGATTTAATATGATTAATTGGCCTGATTTCTTGACGTTCCCCAGCCTTGGGGATATTCATTCTTGTTGTGGAAAATGCCCCCAGTCGTCCGGAAAAAGCTGGACCAAGAATTCCAAAGGTCAATCTTGGCGAAACATTTGGTGCGCTCAAACACAGGAATTACAGGCTTTTTTTCTTTGGACAACTGGTATCGCTTGTTGGAACATGGATGCAAAATGTTGCCCAAAGCTGGCTTATATACGACATTACAAATTCGAAGGCATACCTTGGCTATGTGAGTTTTGCGTCATCCATCCCGATATTCCTGGTCTCGCTTTGGGCAGGCGTACTCCTGGACAGGCTCCCCAAACGCAAGGTCATCATCTTCACACAGGTTGCATCAATGGTGCTGGCGTTCGTACTGGCCCTTGACGTGTTCCTCAAGACAATCCAGCCATGGCACATTATTGTCATGTCTTTCCTCCTGGGGTGCGTCAATGCCGTAGATATGCCAGCAAGACAATCGTTTGTTATAGAAATGGTCAGCAGGGAAGACCTTATGAATGCAATAGCTCTCAATTCCACGATCTTCAATGCTGCAAGGATAGTTGGCCCTTCACTGGCCGGTGTGGCCCTGGCCTGGCTTGGCGCCGGATGGTGCTTTGCACTGAATGGGTTTAGTTTTATAGCTGTAATACTTGCCCTGATGGCCATGAAGATCGAGGACCGCATCGCTGAGCCAACAAGAGCTCACCCATTCAAACAGGTGGCCGAAGGACTCGCCTATGTGAAATCAAACAAAACAATAAGAATGCTGATTCTGGTTGTAGCAGTGTCCAACCTTTTTGCCTTCTCCTACTCTGCCCTGATGCCATCATTTGCAAAAGATGTCCTTGGAGCAGGAGAAATGGGTTTTGGACTTCTACAGAGTTTTGTGGGTATCGGAGCACTGACAGGCGCGCTGTTGATAGCATCAGCAAAATCTACAAACAAAGGTTTCATGCTCACACTTGGCAATATTGGCTTCCCGCTGGCGGCACTGCTTTTCTCGCTGTCAAGGTCCCTTCCTGTTTCAGCTTTCCTCTTGATAATCGTCGGAATGGGATTCATGGTACAAAACGCAACTGTAAACACCCTCATCCAGCTCAATTCGGAGGACTCAAAAAGAGGGAGGGTGATGAGCATTTATACGCTTGTATTTCAAGGGTTTTTCCCTGTTGGCTCCTTGCTCACTACATCATTTGCCGAAGTTGTTGGAACGCCAATAGCTTCAATGACAGGTGAAGCCATAGCCCTGTTCTTCGGAATTATATGGTTCCTGAAGGCACCTTTTGTAAGGAAACTCTGACCATTATTTGTTCATTTCTTCCTGCGTAAGCGGTTCACCACCCTGGTCCATGCGACGCAAAATGCCGCTCTCTGAAACGGCAAAGAGGTGAGTGTCCAGTATTGCCGCACCAACAACTGGTGACTTGAAATTGTTGTGCCACTGCCAATTGCCATTCTTCACATCGACAACATAGAGCTTCCCGTCATCTGCGGCCACAAAGGCCGATTCCCTGGCAATTATTGTGCTTGATGTTACCGGTCTGTTAGTACCAAAACCCCACACTGGCTTAAGGTCTATCTGTCTGATGGCAACAACCATGTTGTTGCTCAGTCCAACTGTAACCATGCTCACATAAACAGATGGAGGAGATACTATATCTACCTTGTATTTTTTGTCCTTTGAGCCTGTATCGAATTCATAGGAGTCAGCGATTTCACCATTGATTGCATTTATTTTAAGTAGTTTTCCACTGGTCACCAGCAGCTCGTCTCTCACGCACACAGTAGGCCCAATTACTGGAAATTCAAGCTTTTTCCGCCATACTTCCTTGCCATCTTCGGGAACAACGGCGATGATGGTATCAGAAGCAACCAGGTTGACATGTCTCTGAAGTGAAGGTGCTTGGGTCAGCTGGATTCCATAACTTTTTTTGAAAATTTCGGTTCCCTGGGTTTCTTCAAGGCAATACAGATCATCTCGTGTCGCAACCCAGACCCTGTCGCCATCAATGGCAGGCCAGCCAACAACGGGCGAAGAAAGTGTTTTTGACCAGGCAATCCTACCATCTGCAAGATTTAATGAATAAAAAGCCCCGCTTTGGTCTCCAAGCAAAACTCTTCCTTTGGAAATGACAGGATTTATCTGGCCAACATAAAACTGCTTTTCCCAGACATTTTTTCCGTTTTCGCCATCAATACAGTAAACGATCCCCTTGTCATCCGAGAGAACGACCATTCCACCTGCGGCTACAGGATTGCAATGGGTCTGGTTCGGGATTTTTGTTTCCCAGACAACCTTGAGCGGCTGTTTCGGGGCAAGCATTGTTCCACAATTATTGTAGAACCCTCCCCTTGGCGATTTCCAGCCCGGTGTTGTTTCAGTATCAATTAAGGCGACGCTCTGGCAACCACAAAATAAAATCAATGTGGTCGTCAGTATGGTCATGGACATAATTTTTATAGATTTCATGGATCAACCTCCAACTATCCTGGCAAGTGAGGTGGCAAGACACTCTACATCAGATATGGTGTTGAAATATCCGACCGATGCCCTGAGTGCTCCTTGTGGGAAGAAATTGAGCGCCCTCATGGCACTCTCATTTGAAAAAAGACCATTTCCAACAATCATTCCATACCTTTCTTCCAGCAACCTCGCCGTAGTATTGACAGGAAGATCGCCTGCAGAGAAAGATACAATGCCTATGCCGTCAAGTGTTTCAGGTGCAATCACTCTTATTTTCTTGACCATTTCAAGTGACCCTACAAGATTTTCCCTCAAAGACCTGTTGTGCTGCCTTATCCTGTCAATGCCTTCCATGCCGACAAATCTGGCACCTGCCAGCAGTCCATACAACCCTGCCATATTAGGTGTTCCGATTTCCAGTATCTGGTGCGCAGAAAGGCCTGTCTTTGACAATTTCGTCAATCTCTCTGAAAGCCTCTGTGAAACATAGACACCCGCAGTTCCAGTTGGGCCATAAAGTCCCTTGTGGCCCGAGAAAATTATCGCATCTGCTTTTATGTGTTTCAGATCAATCGGACAGACACCAATGGTATGGGAAGCATCGAGTACAAGCATCGAGTCAGTTTCGTGACAGACATTTGATATCTCGTCCATTGGCGCAATAGTACCAGTGATGTTTGATACATGGGAAACAAAAACGGCCCTTACCTTCTGTGCAACCTTTGCAAGATGCCTGGGGTTTATGAAAAGCTCATTGTCAAAAGGAAGCCTGGCAACACTTGTACCCCTCTGCTCCAGTTCTCTTGCCGGGGCCTGGATGGGCCAAGGATCACCATCACTTATGGCTATCTTGTCACCAACCTCCAGCATGCCGCGCATGATTGTGGAAATGGCTTCGCTTGCCGACTTGCAAAGATATATCTGCTCCGGAGCTGATCCTGCAATGAGCCTGGACAGGGCAGATCTGCACTCGTTTACAACTTCCATTGCATTGGCTTGTGGCTTGCACGCATACCCTGCTGTTGGCACGCCACCCACATTTTTCATGTAGTTGACCACATGGTCCGTCACTTCTTTCGGCTTTGGAAAGCTTGTTGAAGCGTTGTCAAGATAAATTGGCACTGCTCCCCTCCTTGAGGATAACAGAATGGACGGTGAAAATGTTTGTTCCAAACACGCCTAGATCGTACCAAAACTGCCAAACCTAATCAAGCATTGATTGAAAGGCGGCCAGGCCCTAAAATGCTTTCTGATGTCCATAAAATCGGTAAGAATAAAAGGGTTCAAGACCTTTGCCGAAGGCGTTGAGATAAGGCTTTCCCACAGATTGACTGCTGTTGTTGGCCCAAACGGTTCTGGCAAAAGCAACCTTGTCGATGCGGTCAGATGGGGAATAGGAGAACACACGGCAAGGCTGTTGAGGATATCAAATCCTACCGACATAATTTTTGCTGGTTTCGGAGCAAGAAAGCCCCTCGGTATGGCCGAAGTTGCAATATCGCTTGATAACAGGGAAGGAAAATATCCGATTGAACAATCACTCGTCCAGATAATCAGAAGGTGCTACAGGGACGGGGAAAACGAGTATCTGATAAATGACACAAAATGCAGGCTGAAAGACATTGAAGACCTCTTCAGGGGAACCGGACTGGGAAAACAGACCTACTCGGTCGTTGGCCAGGGAGAAGTCGAGCAGGTAATTTCAGCAACACCTGCCGAAAGGCTGAAAGTGCTCGAGGAACTCGCCGGAGTTGATGTCCTCAGGACGACAAAACGCTCTGTCGAATCAAAACTGGACCAGGCCAAAATCCAGATGGAGAAAATCTCTGCCCATGCAAGCGAATCGGAGTACCAATACGAAAACCTTGCCCGCCAGGCGGAGGTGCTGGAAAAATACCAGGTTCTAACAGACAGGCTGAGCCACCTCAAACTCCAGCTCCATCTTGTCGACCTTAGAGAAAATGTCTTTGAATCAAACTCGCTTGAGTCTAAATCAAAGGTGCTGGAGCTGAAACGCAAGGAGACCCAGGCCGAGATAGACAAACTTGAGGAAGTTGAGGATTTTTCTGCAAAACTAGATGAACTCGAGAAGGAAAGGTCTGCGGCGCTGGCAACAAGGGAAAGTGCCATCGTCAATTCAACCAGGGCAACAGCCCAGCTGGAACATATGAGGGCAAGCCTTGCCACAGCGCAGGAGACATTGCGCAATTCCACCCTCGAAGAAGAATCGCTGAAAAGGCGTGAAAAGCAACTCACTTATGACCTTTCACAACTTGAGGAGGAAATCGAAAAACGCTCCACCTACCTCGCAAAATGCGAAAAAGAACTGGAAGAGACCGAAAAAGCCAGGCCAGAACTGACAGATTTTAAAAAGGAACGCCAGAACATTCAGACAAAACTTGACCAGTCAAAAAGGCAAGCCGACGATGCAAGATCAAGGCTTCAGGAGATGCAATCAAAACTGGTACTGTTCACCGAACGCAAGAGGCAGGCACAATCAAGAACAAGGGAGCTTGAAGAAACAACCTTCCCGCAGACGCAAGATGACAGAAACCTTGACAGGGAGCTTGAAGAAACAAGAATTTCAAGATCAAGGCTGGAGGGCCAGCTTGCATCATTCGTTGATAATGCCCAAAAAATACAGGGTGAACTGATGTCTGTGCAGGCTGAAAAAACCCAGACAGCCAAAGAAGTTGAGAAATTAAGAAAAATACTTGACGGGATGGCCTTCAAACCATCAAAAATTGGAAAATCCATTCTTTCCAAAACAGCAGATTTCTCCGGACTTTCAAAGGAGGAAGCAGACCTCGCAAGGTCCCAGCTGGACTGGATCATCGCCAGCAAGGACGATTTGTTTGAAGTGGCAAAAAAACTGCCACCAAATTCCGGGGCAACAATAGCCATCAACAACAAAACAATTTCAGTTTCAGAAAATGTCTTGGGTGCATTGGAAAAGGATTCCGACATCGTGGTCTCAAAAGACGGGTTTATATGTCTTGGAGGCACATACTTCCTGCAATTCAGCGAAAAGACCGGCGAAGCACAGATTGAGACGCAGGTGCAATTCTCAGCTGAAAATCTGGACAGACTCACAGAAAAGGAAACGGCACTGGAAACCAGCCTCAAGGAGGCCAGGGAAAAACAGAAACTTGCCCAGCAGGAAATGGCCGGATTGTCCAAGAAAGAGCTGGAGCTGTCCAGCCAGATGGCAGCACTCAGGGCAAAAAAAGAGGTCGAGGCAAGGCAGGCCGAGGCAAGGGCTTCCGAGCTTGCAAAACTGGCAGAGTCCCTCACCCAGTACGAAAAAGAAATGGCCACATGCGAAAAAGACAAGGAGGATTTTGCCGAAAGACTCAGGGCCTGCGTCGAGGAGACAAGGGCCAACGGTGCAAAACTCTCCGAGTTTGACGCAACAAGACTCAGGACTCAGGAAGAACAGGTTGAATTTGAAAGAAGGCTTGCCGGGGTAAGGGAAACCAAAATGCAGGCCCAAAAGAACCTTGAAGACTCCCAGAGAGAAAAAGAAAAACTGGTATCAGAATTTGATCAAGGAAAAACAAGGCTGCTCAAGCTTTCAGAATCCACCACCCAGGCAGAAAAAGATGCAAGGGAGCTGGAGACTGGAATAATCGAGGCTGAAAGGGAACTCAACACCGCAAAAATGACCATCCTGCACACAGAAAGTATTGAAAAACAGATACAAAAATCAAAAAGTGAGATACTTGAAGAGCAGGAAAAAAGGCAAAACCAGACAAAAAATGTCAGGGCAAGACTGGCAAGATACAACAACGACCTTCACCAGATAGAGCTCTCACAGGTGGAGCTGAAAGTAAGAAGGGAAGACCTCCTCTCAAAAATAGCCGAGTTGGGTGGAAAACCATCTAATCCAATTGATGACTGCGATATTGAAGAAACCAAAACCGAGTTGTCAGTGACAGCACAAAAACTCGCCCAGTACGGCGCCGTGAACATGGCCGCCAAGGACGAGGCGGTGAAAGCCAAAGAAAGACTGGATTTTCTGAACGGCCAGCTCTCCGATCTCGCACATACCGAAGCAAACCTGAGATCATCGCTATCCGAAGTGGAAACGAGGATAAAAAAAACTTTTGAAGAAACCTACCGCTCGGTGGAGAGCCATTTCAGGACGCTTGCAGACGTACTCTTTGCCGGTGCAATAGGCAATCTGCGCAGGATCACTGGGGAAAATGGACAGACCGAGGGGATTGAGGTCGAATTTATCCTGCCAGGCAGAAAGCTCAAGACACTCCACGCCCTTTCAGGGGGTGAGAAAACCCTGGCCGCCCTTGCATTGCTGTTTGCCTTCTTCAAGACAAAAAGCTCGCCGTTTTGCGTCCTGGACGAGGTGGATGCGGCCCTTGATGACAGCAACATAGAAAGATTTACGAGGTTGCTCCGGAATGAGGCAGAGCAAACGCAGTTCGTTGTCATAACACACAACAAGGAAACCATGCGCTGGTGCGATGCTCTTTACGGCATAACGCTTGACACTACCGGGACCTCCAGGGTAGTTTCAGTTAAGCTTGATGGTGTCGAAAACAGCTGATCACAGTTTGCTGGCTTGCAAAAAGCCAAAAGATGCTATCATTTGACTTGATGAAGTCGATAAAAAGGGAAGGGCTCGTTGATCTGGTTGCCAGTCTGTGCATCAAAGCGAATCTCGTGCTCCCAAAATACCAAAAAGAAAAACTCGAATGGGCACTTGAGAATGAAACATCCCCGCTTGGGAAAAAACTCATATCGCAGATAATCGAAAACTATAAGATCGCTGAAAAAACCGGGCTGGCAATCTGCCAGGACTGTGGACTTGCAGTTGTTTTTCTTGAGGCAGGCAGAGATGTTCACCTTGATTTTGACATCTATGAGGCAATAAACGAGGGTGTTGCCAAAGGGTACAGCGAAGGCCATTTGAGACCTTCTGTCCTACATTCGTGCGTTGACCGGACAAATACAAAAACCAACACACCGGCAATAATCCACACACAAATTATTGATGGTGACAAGATAAAACTCACTGTCGCACCCAAAGGTGGCGGCTCCGAGAATGCAAGCAGGCTGGCAATGCTCAAACCATACGAAGGATGGCAGGGCATCGTCGATTTTGTTGTCAAAACAGTCAGGGAGAATGGTCCTTCAGCTTGTCCACCAGTAACAGTCGGGATAGGTCTCGGTGGAACAATGGAAGAGTGCGCCTTGCTGGCAAAAAAAGCCCTGCTGGCAGACAACCAGTCTGAAGAATTGGGCGACATGGAGAAGGAGATACTGGAATTATGTAATAATCTTGGTTTCGGCCCGGCAGGGCTTGGCGGTAAAATTTCAGTCCTGGATGTGCACATGCTATCAACAGGCTGTCATATTGCGACAATGCCTGTTGCAGTCAATATCCAGTGTCATGCTGCAAGAAAGGCAACGGGTGAGATGTGATGGAGCACAAGTTGACGACGCCTGTCTCAAAAGAGACTCTTGCCAATCTTGCCTGTGGTGATGAAGTTCTGATCACTGGAACAATCTACACAGCCAGAGATGCGGCCCACAAGGCCATGTTGAAAATGGTGCAAGAAGGGGAAAGACTCCCATTTGACCCAAGAGGGGCAATAATCTACTTTGCAGGCCCGTCACCAGCACCACCCGGTTTTCCAATTGGGTCCTGCGGGCCGACAACATCTTCAAGGATGGACCCTTTCACAAGGACAATGTTCGAGCTTGGCATTGCAGCACAGCTCGGGAAGGGGCCAAGGGGACAAGAGGTCACAAAAACCCTTGTTGATTTCGGCGGTGTTTACCTTGTGGCACTTGGAGGGGCAGGGGCACTGCTTGCAGAAAAGGTGAAGAAAGCGAAACTGCTTGCATTTCCAGAGCTTGGCCCAGAGGCAGTTTATGAACTGGAAGTAGAGGATTTTCCAGCCATTGTTGCAATAGACAGCAAAGGAAACAATATTTTCAAAAGATAATATTTCCTCCAAAATAAAATGGGCCAGTTTTGTGCTGGCCCATTTTATTTTTTACTGGTTCTTTTATTTGCTACTTGCCAAGTTGCTCAATCAGCTGCGTAAGGGTCTCAACGCAGTCTCCGACAATGCCATAGGAGGCCACCTTGAAGATTGGTGCATCCGGATCGCGGTTTATTGCAACAATGACGTCAGATGTCCTCATTCCGGCGAGATGCTGGTCAGCACCTGATATTCCACATGCAATGTAGAGCCTTGGAGAGACAACCTTGCCGGTCAGGCCGACCTGGTGGGATGAATCCACCCACCCGGAATCGACAACTGCCCTGGAAGCACCATATGCAGCACCAAGTTTTTTGGCAAGTTCTTTTATCAGCTTAAAATTCTCCGGAGACCCCATACCCCTGCCACCTGAAACAATGACTGGTGAGTCAACAAGCACTGGCCCTTCTGAAGAGAGAGGTTCTACTTTCTCAATAACCTTCTTGATATCAGCTTTTGATGTCGCGGCTTCAAGCCTTTCGAGTGTTGCTGTTATGTCAGCTGGTCTTGGTTGCCTGAATATTCTTTTGTGGACTGTCATCACACATTCCGGAGGAAGATTTATTGTTGCCTTGTGTTGACCACCAAAAGAAAGTCTTTCAACAACTATCCTGTCCTCTGTGGCATCAAGACCGACCACATCAGTTACAAGTGGATAATTCAATCTTGCTGCTATTCTTGCTGCAACATCAGAGCCCCAGACAGTACAAGGCAAGGCAATTATTGATGGTTTCCTATTTATTGCCAGATCAGCAACCTCCCTGGCAACAATTCCGGGCTCAAGATCGGCAAGATCGTCTGATTCTATGAGTATCGTAAGCGGTTGGCCAAGCCTCCCGAAAACAGGGCTGTGCAAAAGAAGATTGGAGCCAGCCAGAACAAGGCTGGACTCTGCAAGCTGGCTGTCCTGGATCGGTGAAAGACAACCCAGAACCTCGGCAGTTGTCTCGGACAGGACTCCATTCTCAAATTCGCCTATTGTCCACATGTACTTCACTGGATCAGCCCCTTTTCCCTGAGAGACATTAAAAGCGCAGCAGCTTTTACCTGTGGCGTTTCACCTTCCATGATTGCAGTTGCCACTTCCCTGGCAATCTGTTTCGAATCCAGCATGTTGGCAGGCTGCAATCTTCCTTCAGGCAAATTCCCTATTCCAATGTCCTGCAAACCATATGTTGCTATTTCAGTCTGCATGGCCCTGGTCATCCCCCTCAACGAAGGCAGTCTTGGTGTGTTGATGTTTTTTGTAACAGACAAAACACATGGGAGCTCTATCTTCCAGACTACCATTCCAAGGTCACCTGGCTGGCTGGCAAAAATTTTCCCGTCAACAAATTCGACCTTTTCACATCCAGTCAGGGAAGGGGATCCAAGGATTTCAGCAACCATGGAAGGAATAGAAGCATTTCCTGCATCAGTGGATTGTTTACCACAAATAATCATATCAAAAGGGCCTCTCTTTTTGATTGTCGCAGAAAGAACAACGGCAGTCGTAAGCAGATCGGCCCCTTCAAGTGCCCGGTCCACGACATGAACAGCCGAGGATGCACCGATTGCAAGCATTTCCCTCAATGCTTCCTTGGCATTTTCCGGGCCCATGGTGATTACTTCAACAGGATCCTGGCCAGACAACTGAAGGGCAAGCTCAAGAGCATTCTTGTCAACCGGGTTGGCAGTCTTTGGATATGAGTCTCTCGAAAGTCTCCAGTCTTTCCCAAAAGAGCCTACCGAGAATTTTTCAGGATCGGGAACCTGCTTTACGCAAACTGCAATCTTCATGGAGCCTCCAAAAAAACTTTGTGTTGACCACAATGGCGCCGGGGTGTATAAAATGTTAGCGGTGAGCAAGGAACCAAAGAGATTTCATTTGGCCACGGCACTTATCATTGCTGTGTTGTCAACCAATGTTGCCATGGCAAACACTTCGCCTGATGGCAGCATAGCTATTAATATTGACAAAATTGACCATACTTTTCAAGACCTTTTGAATGCCATGGTCACAAAATGCACCTATTGCATACACCCTGACCTTGATTTCACAAATCCCCAGTCCCAGACATTTATAATACAGGCAAGAACCAGTGAAAAAGACCCTCCACTGTGCACAATCAAGCTATCAATCGACGGGGCAACCATAACACCCACAACTGCAAACACTGGGAAAGGAACTTTCAGGGTTGCCTTTGATAAAAACAATGTCCCGCCTGGCAAATCCATAATAAGGGCGCAGGCAATAAATGATTCTGGACAGACAGTCGGCGAGGCCGAGCTGTACGTCAAGAAAAATCGGTACTACATGTCGGTGGAAAAAATTGTCCAGGAATGTGACACATGCAATAAATTGACAACCAGTCCTCTCCTGGCAGACTTTGGAAATGTTCCGCCATCATCACAGGCAACTATCAACACTATTGCAACAAACAACACCAGGTCTGATTTATTCTTCACCGCAAGCTCCAGCCAGCCATGGGTGGTCATACAGAATGGGCCCCAGTTCTATCTTCAGGCAGGGGAATCAACAACTATCAGGTTCGGCATAAACTGGAACTTTGCAAAACCAAACCAGGTCGTCCAGTCCAGAATAACACTGTATGGGAGGGAGATCAAACACGAGTTCCCTATTGGAGCTACAATCCTGGCCGACCTACCTGTTTGCGCAAAATCCTCACCGCAAAACATTGATTTTGGATATGTCCCAAGAGGGACTTCTTCCACGAAAAAAATAGTCTTCCTCGGTTCGCCAAAATTTGAAATGGCATGCAATGATGGCTGGTTAAGATTTGATCCAAAATCTGCAGAGGAGGGAAGGGACATTATGGTAACAGTCAACGCAAGCCTGCTACCATACGGCAATTCCCATGAAACAATCCTGGTTGCACTTCCCAGGGGCGCCTGTCAGCTTGTTTTTGTCCCTGTGACCATAAAAACTGATCCTGGCATTTCGGTGTCGCTGATTGCCGGATCGAAACAGGCAACAATAAACTCAAAAATATTTCAGCTTGATTCGCCGGCAAGGATAATAAGCTCCAGGATCATGGTTCCGCTCAGGTTCATTTCTGATGCTTTCGGGGCCAATACCATTTGGGAGCAAAAAACAAAAACCATAACCATAACAAGGATCTCAAAGACAATCATCATGAAGCTTGGAGATGATACGGCAATGGTTGATGGCAAACAGGTAAGTCTTGATGTGATGCCGACCATTTCAGACGGAAGGACACTCATCCCGATAAGGGCAATATCTGATTTCTTTGGCGCAACAACCAGCTGGAACAGTCAGACAAGGACCGCCAGGATTGACTGGGACCCGGACTGACCACTACCTGAGCGCTTCCAACATGTTTTTTTCAGTTTTCATTGGGCAACAACTTTAAAAAGCGATTAAAACGATTTTCACAAGTTTATTTGTGTCGTAGTTCCCAAACTCAGGCAATAAACATTCTATAATTTGTTTTCAAATTCACAAATTCAAACATTCACGATGGCACACAAACATTTATTTTTGTCAATACCCATAAAACATTTATTATAGTACTCTACATCGCGTGCGTGATTTTTTATTGAAACAATGCAAAAAAGCACTTTTACAAACAAAAAAAGGCCTTGACTCTTTCGGCTATTGGGCTAATAAAGGTTCGGGTTTAAAAGGTACCATTGCCCCCAAAGAGACGAGGGGGCTAAAATAAAAAAGGAGTTGTGAAATGTCAGAGAAGGGTTTCAACGCGTTCAAGATGGCCCAGGAGCAGTTTGACAAGGTAGCCGACATGCTTGATCTGGATGAAGGTACCAGGCAGCTTCTCCGCTTCCCGCAAAGGGAGTATCATGTCCGCATCCCGGTCCGCATGGACGACGGAACAGTAAAAGTTTTCCAAGGTTACAGGGTACAGCACAATGATGCCCGCGGACCATGCAAGGGCGGAATTCGCTTCCATCCACAAGAAACTGCAGACACAGTAAGGGCACTTGCCACATGGATGACCTGGAAGTGTTCAGTTGTAGACATCCCCCTTGGTGGTGGAAAAGGTGGAGTCATCTGCGATCCACACAACCTAAGCATGAGGGAACAGGAACAGATTTGCAGGGGTTGGGTTCGCCAACTTGCATCAAACATCGGGCCGCTCCAGGATGTCCCGGCACCAGACGTAATGACTAATGGCCAGCACATGCTCTGGATGATGGATGAATATGAGAGGATAGCTGGAGCCAAATATCCTGGCGTAATCACCGGAAAACCAGTTGGCATGGGCGGATCAAAGGGCAGGACCGAGGCAACAGGTTATGGCGTTGTATACACAATTAGGGAAGCCCTCAAGCTCATGGGAATTGACCCAAAGAACACGACAGCAGCAGTGCAAGGCTTTGGGAATGTTGCCCAGTATGCTGTTGATCTCTACACTAAGCTCGGTGGAACAGTCATCTGTGTTTCATGTTGGAACCAGGAAGACCAGACTTCATACACCTTCAAGAAGCCGACAGGCATCAGCCTTGACGAGCTCATGAAGATCACTGACAGGTTCGGCGGAATCGACAAGAAGAAAGCACAGGACCTCGGTTACCAGGTGCTCCCGGGTGATGCATGGATCGAGCAGGAAGTTGACATTCTCCTCCCGGCAGCCATTGAAAACCAGATCACCGGCGAGAACGTAAACAGGATTTCAAAGAAAGTAAAAATCATCGGCGAAGGTGCCAATGGCCCGACCACCCCAGAAGCAGACAAGGTCATCCACGAGCGCGGCATTTTCGTGATTCCGGACTTCCTTGCCAACGCCGGCGGAGTCACCTGCTCCTATTTCGAACAAGTCCAGTGCAACATGAACTACTTCTGGGAGAAAGACGAAGTTCTAAGCAAGCTTGACACCAAGATGACCAGCGCATTCCACGAGGTAGCCTCGCTTGCTTCCAAGAAGAAAATTTACATGAGGGACGCAGCTTACATGATAGCCATCTCGAGAGTTGCAGAAGCCTGCAGACTCCGTGGCTGGGTGTGATAGCCTCTCGCAAACAAGACTCTTTAAGCAGCAAAAAGCCGCTCCATCACGGAGCGGCTTTTTGATTTCCCAATTTATCAAATGCCTGTGTTGTATTCTGGTGGATCTTTTATGTCGCAGATTTTTTTAAGTAACTCTGGGTTTTCCTCATGAAATTTATGGAAGAAAACAATGGCCAGTTCTGTAAGTTTCTTTGATAATTCGCATTCAAAATGGTGTGGTGTAAATATATCACCGGTGGAAACGAGGTTATGATGAAAACACCCACCAGCACAACTCATTCTTATCCAGCATTTTTTGCATGGCCCTTCCCTATTTCCACTCCTCTCAATTATCTTCCTGTACATGTCTTCGCTGTATGAACCATCAAGCAAGTTGCCTGCGCTATTTTTCTTGTCACCAACAAACCTGTGGCACAAATACACGGTTCCCTCAGGAGATATGTCGACATAGCTCCTTCCGGCCCCACAAGGCCATGGGTTGACTTGCCGGCTGTAAAGCATTTGCAGGGATTTTATAAACATATTGCTTCTTGGAAGGAGTTGAATACCAGATTCACCATCATAATCGATGTTCTTGGACATCTCTCCCAAGATATTTGTGTAATATGAATACAAATCATTAAAACCCTCAACCAGTTTTTGGCAACCTTCCTCTGTGAGAAAATGCTCTCCCATCGTTCCAGTTGCAGGGCTGAGCAGAACATTCCAAAAACCAGCCTTGTATAAATCCCTGGAAAGCCCCACAAGATCGTAAGATAAAAATGTTGCCCTAGAAGTCATTCTCCTGTTGTATGTCTTCGTCAGCCTCATCACTCCATTAATGGTTGCATCATAAGATGGACGGCCATCAGCAAATGGTCTTTGGGTATTCTGCACACCAGGAGGGCCATCGATACTCACCATTGGGTTGACCCCTAACTCAAAAAGTTTGGCAGCAATTTCTTCTGTCACAAGGGAAGCGTTGGTGGTCATTCCAAAATCAACATTCAGGCCATTTGCCTGGGCAACTTTCTTTGCATACTCGACAACCTTTGGAATCAAGGCAAAATTCGCCAGTGGCTCTCCACCAAAAAAAGTTATTCCAAAATCTTTATAGCCAGCCCCCATAACCCTTTCAATTTGCCAGTCAATGGCCGCTTTTGCGACATCAAACGGCATGTCCATGTCCGGGGTGCCAAAGGAACCACCATCGCCATAGCAATAAATGCAGTTCAGGTTGCATTTATGGGTGATATTAAGTGCCATAAATTTTGGCGTGAGCTTATCGGGAAGCTTTTTGCTTTTGCTTTGCCAGTCAGGCTCTGCTTCAGGCTTTTCAGCAGGCAACAGCAATCTGAAACGGGCCATTTCCGTCAAAACCTCAAAGACCGCTTCTTGTCCATACTTGCCCTGAAAAACCTGTTTTATGTCGCTTACTGTTGTGCCAGCTTTTTCCTTCAGGTAAGATACAACTTCAAGGGTGGGTTCGTCTGCTCCAAAAATAATCTGGGTGCCAACATCAAAAAGCAATTTCGACTTCCCGTTTTCCACCAGGTGGGTTTCGGAGGCCCTGACTGACCTGCCCTCAAAATCAGATGGGGGCCAGTTTTGGCCCCCATCATTTACATTTTGCCCATTCTTGATCATATAGCTGTGATATCATCGACCCTTGTCGGGAATGGGCCACAAAAAGACGCATCAGAAACAAGATTGTTCCCAGAGGTACGGCATGCAATGTCGTTGAATTGGGAGCAAGGGATATCAGATTTTATATTACTGCATCCTTCAAGGTCAGCTCCACCACCTGCTTTTGTGTCACGACAGACACACATGTCAAAAGTAAGATTACAACCACTACTGTCATTAAAGCGGCAGTAATCATTCCTGAGGCAATAGTGATCACTCATTAGAGTATCCTTAAATCCATCAATACCGCACCAGTCGATAATGCAACTGTTAAATAACATCTCAGCATATGAAGTAAAGATATTCAACGGCTTTATATGTTTATTTTGCACGTTTACCTCCATTGTTATTTTGGGGTCAATCTGCATATTCGGTTATTCCGATCTTAACATGGCAAGCTTCTTTATTGGTGCACCCACCAGGACAATCACCTGCATCAAATTGCTTGCATTGATCTTTTTGGAAGCAATCTGAGATATCAATACTTTCACAATAATCCATAGAATAACAAGGTTTGTCCACTGATGTGCCAGAGCACCAGTCCATACCTGCAGCATTACACGTGTCTATATCACAGCTCCATTGCGATGTGTCACTGCATTTGCAGGCAAAGCAGTCGCCACTGCCCATAGTAGAAAACAGAACTGGGCAACCATCCATTTTGCATGGATCATCAAGTGCCCCGCACATGTTTGGGGACACCCCGCCTGAAAAACCAATCAGGTTTAAAGGCACTATGTGTTTCATTTAATCCCCCTCCCCTTTTTATGGATTCAGCTTGGCGCCGGCCACCTCGTCATAATTGTTGCGGTAATCGTCCCATACGGCAATATTGCCTTTGATAACGGGAAGGACCTGGTCACCACTCTGATTGCACAAGACAAACTCGGAGCTCCCGGAAATGGAGTAGCCATATATGTCAATCGCTGTTGTTGACGCATTTCTCTCGTCTTGCCACACCACCCAGTTGCCATTGATTTGGGGCGGGCCCTTTATCGAGATTTGGGTGTCTATGTACGAGCCATTGCAAGGCACAAGCGGAGGGGAAGGCGGCATTGGATATAAACCTATCCTTGCTGGTGCCATAAGGTTTGAGCAAACACTGGCATGGCATACGGCATAGAGCCCGCTTATCCTTGGATATATCGTCGTTACTCCAACCTGGTTATCAACAATCACCTCTGACGAAGTTGGAATGTAGTAACCATAAATATCCCCCTTGTCGTGGTCAGTATCGGAGTTTTCATAATCATTGCGGTGTTCTTCCCACACAATGTAATTTCCATCGACGTCAGGATAGTATTGCTCCGCCTGGTTTGTGCATACCGCAAAACCTGTACTAGTTGAAAGGTTGAAGGCATATATGTCCGGATTGTTGTTTCTGAAATCAACCCAAACCACCATTTGGCCATCACTTTCAGGCACGCCAAAAACCTGTGAGTTGAGCGAGCCATCTCTTACAGTGATGGTCTGGGAGGTTGTAAGGTTGTAGGCATAGATTGCATCGGTGCCAGGATTGTGCTCTTTCCAGATGACATAATTGCCGGCAATTTTGGGCATTACCTCCAGGCCTTGCCTGTTTGATATGGTTGATGATGTTTGTGTCTGGCGATTGTAAAGGACTATGTCCCAGGAATCAATGGAAGCGATGGATTTATTTGCAAAAACAATATAATTGTCGTTTATGTCTGGATAGCACTCTGTTTTATTCGCATCAGACGAAATTGTGCTCGTGGTGCTGGCATCAACATCATACATTTTTATATCATTATTTGTGTCATCACCGCTCGCCCGCGTTGAAAAAACAACCTTGTTGCCAGCTATACTGGGATAAAATTCTTTGTATGTGTCGCTCAATATAAAGGGTGTAACTGTAGTTGTTTTTAAATCAGGCTTTATTTCATCAACATCCTGGAATTTGGCCACTGCCGCCGAGGTGGTATTCTTCGGGCCAAAAACTATTCCGGTTACAAGAGCAATCGCAATTACAGGCAAAATCAGCAGTATCAACAAAAGATATTTCTTTTTGTATCTCTCCATATCTCCTCCTCAAATTGAATTGTGTCTTGATAATAATCAATTCCCCCCCCCTATTGTCAACTGGGCAAACTGAAAAACCAAACCGTCTAAAATATTGATGGTTTAACAAGAAAATGGGAGTCACCCAACTCATTAAATATAATTATATTGTCATATTTTTTCGGGTTTTTTTCATATACCTCATGGGAATCATTGCCAAAAAAAGACAAAAAAGATAAAATGTCTCCATGCCGGAAAGAAAACCAGAGTGGCAGGTAATCATTGACCTCCTGAGGGCAACGGACTCAAGGGAGCTCAATCGCATCTCAAGGAAGCTGCTCAACAGGCTGGTGAGGATGGAAGCCAGTGGAGCAACCGATTTGCTGGAGCGTTTTGACCAGGCTTACATGAACACAAGGGGCGACGAGAACCAGCCATCGCAAAAAACAAACCTCAGGGAAATTGAGGCAATCTTTGAAGAGACATTCAAAATAGCCAAGACATGCCTTAGCGAAGACGAGCTTTCATCGCTCATCATGAAATGGGTGTCAGAGGGGAGAACAAGGTTCCTGACCCTTGCAACAGAAAAACAGGGTATCTCGCTCTTTGAAATAACTGAAAACCTCAATCGTTTCTGCATGTTGCCAGAAAACGAAAGGCTGCTTTCCGAAGCCGAGGAAAATGGCATAAGGGTTTCACTGATCAGGAGATTCCTGACAGATAGCCCCCAATTCATCAACGTTGCAAAAAGATATATCAGGATTGGCGACATTTCAAAGATGATCCAGAAGTCCATCGGCCCGGCCGGCGGAACTGGGAGGCTGGGAGGTAAAGGCGCAGGCCTTTTCCTTGCACAAAGAATAATAGAAGAAGCGCAGAAGAAATATCCAGTCCTGCAAAATGTCAGGGTACCCAAAACATGGTATCTCCTATCTGATGGGATACTTGATTTTCTGCACTACAACGCGCTTGAAGAAATCATAAACCTCAAATACAGGACACTTGACGAAATCAGGCAGGAGTACTCCTATTTCCAGCAGGTCTTCAAACAGTCACAGTTTTCATCCGAAATCATGCAGGGTCTTAGCCTGGCACTTGACGATCTGGAGGGAAAACCGATAATAGTGCGCTCCTCAAGCCTTCTTGAGGACAGTTTTGGGGCAGCATTCTCAGGCAAATACAAGAGCCTTTTCCTTGCCAACAAGGGGACCAAAAGACAGAGAATGGAGGCCCTCATGGATGCGGTCGCCGAGGTCTATGCTTCCACCTTCAGCCCGGATGCCATCCAGTACCGTATCGAGCGCGATTTGCTGGACTTCCAGGAGCAGATGGGCTGCCTGATACAGGAGGTGGTCGGGGCCGAGGTTGATGCAAGATTTTACATGCCAACTTTTGCCGGTGTGGCCTTCTCAAACAATGAATTTAGGTGGTCTCCAAGGATAAAAAGAAGAGACGGTGTCATAAGGCTGGTGGCTGGGCTCGGGACAAGGGCAGTAGACAGGGTTGGCGATGATTATCCGATGCTCATTGCGCCAGGACAGCCAAATCTCAGGGTCAACACAAATCCCGAGGACATTCTTAGATACAGCCAGAAACACATTGATGTCATAGATCTCCACGAGCTTAATTTCAAGACGCTTGTGTTCAACGAGCTCCTGCACGAACATGGCAATGAATACCCGGGTTTGACAAGGCTTGTACAGGTCTATGATCATGGCCAGCTCCTTCCGCCTTCGGTGGCAAGCTTTGATCCAAAAAAATCAGACCTGCTGATAACTTTCGACAACCTTCTAACCAGAACACCTTTTGTGGAGCAAATAAGGTTGCTCCTGCAAATACTCTCCGAAGCGCTTTGCGTCCCTGTGGATATAGAATTTGCTTCAAACGGACTGCATCTCTATGTCCTCCAGTGCAGGCCGCAGGCACAACCAAGAGACAGGGCGAATATCAGCATTCCAGATGATGTGCCCGATGAAAGCAAGATCTTTACAGCCCACAAGTATGTCAGTGATGGCTTTGTGGAGGCAAAATACATCGTATATGTCGATCCTGCCGAGTACGATGCCCTTGAAACCGCCGAGGAAATGACAGATATTGCAAGGGTCATCAGCGCAATAAATTCAACCCTGCCAAAAAACAGCTTCATCTTGATGGGGCCAGGGCGATGGGGAAGCAGGGGGGACATAAAGCTTGGCGTCAGAGTGACATACAGCGATATCAACAGGTCATCGGCACTTATCGAGATCGCAAGAAACAAGGGTGGGTATGTACCGGAAGTGAGCTTTGGAACACACTTCTTCCAGGACCTTGTCGAAACAGGCATTTATTACCTCCCATTGTACCCTGACGACAAAAGTGTCATATTCAATGAGGAATTCCTGAAGACCAGCCCCAACATGCTCCCAAAATACGTCTCCTGGGCCGAAAAATATGAAAGGGTCGTGCGCCTGATTGATGTCTCAGAAATCACAGGGGGCAAAATCATAAGGCTGATAATGGACGGTGATGCAGGGAAAGCCCTGGCGTACCTTTACAATCCGGACGAAGTGCCAGGCGAGGAAGAATGGGAAGCGCCACCATGCAAGAAATAGTTCCTCTTTAACCGCAAAACTGGAAAACCCAAATACACTTTGCCACAATGACGCGCAAAGAGACTAAGCTCGATGGCAAGGGCAAATACTACGCCTTCCTGGCGCTTGGCGTGCTGTCAATGTCATCTGCAGCACCCCTGGTAAAAATAGCATCGGTAGATACTGGTCCATTCTCAATGGCTTTCTGGAGGCTCCTGATTGCCTCTATGATCATAGTCCCGTTTGGCGCGCCGTGGAAAATGTTCCGTGACAAAAAAGCCCTGCTCTGGTCAGTGCTGTCTGGGCTTTTCCTGGCGATGCATTTTGCCGTTTGGATAAGTTCCTTCCGCTACATATCGGTATCGGCAACAGTGGTCCTCGTGACCACGGCGCCAATATTCATCGCAATGCTCGAATACCTAGTCTGGAGGAAAAAACCAACCCCCTTTGCAATCCTCGGCATTTTTCTGGCAATAAGCGGTGCGGCAGTGATTGCACTCTGGGGAACAAAGATGGAAGGAACAATGCTTGGCGTTGTCCTGTCTCTGCTTGGTGCACTGTTCGGCTCGTGCTACCTGATCACATCAAAGATAGCCCAGGAAAGGGCGCCTCTTCTGCAGACAGTTTCTGTCTCTTATCCAGTCGCAAGCCTGCTCCTGCTTGCGGGCGCTCTCCTGACAGGCGAACAGCTCTGGGGCTATTCTGGAGCATCCTGGCTCTCCATCGCCGGCATGGCGCTTTTCCCGCAGGTGATTGGCCACACCGCGCTGAATATGGGTGTCAAATATCTGACGCCGATCATCACGACAACCACAAACCTCTTTGAGCCAGTCGGGGCGTCGATCATCGCCTGGGCATTCCTTGGCGACCCAATAGGGCTGAACGTGCTTGTCGGTGGGTTGTTGATTTTTGCCGGGGTAGTGGTGACGGGGTTAAAATCCAAAACCTAGAGAAAATTTAGATAATATAACTAAATTTTTTGAACATATTTACAAAATTTTATCAAAACTATTATAATGTAAGCATGCTTCAACGAAGGGATTAAAATGACTGATAAAGAAAAAGTATTGCATTTTATCAAATGCGTTGAAGGGTTAGAAAAAGAACCCTACTCAAAAATAATTCATAAACAAACAACTTTCAGAATTACAATTGACAATCAAATTACTACTGTAAACTCAAACAAATCTAACATGATCATTGAA
This sequence comes from Caldisericales bacterium, assembly GCA_012517765.1. Lineage (GTDB taxonomy): Bacteria > Caldisericota > Caldisericia > JAAYUI01 > JAAYUI01 > JAAYUI01. The sequence continues at coordinate 28,451 of JAAYUI010000008.1, forward strand.
AATGATTTTCCATATGGGGCAGAGCTCAATTCATTTATAAGCAAATTTCGTGATTTTTTCAATAGTGGAGATTATAATTCACAAAAAATAATCGAAATTCTAAGTAAACATATTATATATGATGTATATCTTATAAGTGAATTGAACAGGATTAATGATATTTGGAGAGATTCTAAAAAAGATCTGTTGCCAAAAGATATCAAAGTAATAAATCGCTACAAAAATGAAGAAGAGATTGTTTATAAATATAATGATGCTGAAAAGATCTATAACGAATTTTTATATGCTTACTACCTTCATCAAGACAGGAACAAACAGATAAAATTGGAGAAACTTGGATTATTGAAAGGATTTACGGAACAGATATTCTTCGGTTTTATTGAACATGGTTTCAGGTATTTATTGGCTCTGAAGGGATTAATTAATCTTGCACTTTTTAAAGGTTATTTATCTGATAAAATTCAAAACAATCAATAGGCTATGATGTCATATCTCTTGCTAGCCTCACAAAATTGTTTATCCTGACGACATCGCCCTGCGGGCCGCGGCCCCTTGGGAAATCGGCCTGATTGCCGGCCTTCGGGTCACTGCGCTGGGCACCGGCCCCGTGTACATCCACACACCTGTAGTTGCCAGACCCTGGCGGCATCTCCATAAAGCCCATCGCCCTGCCAAAACAGACATAAACAGCGCCCATATTGTCCAGGTGGGTGGTGCCTGTCCAGTAGAACGGGTAGTCCCTGTCACCCTTTTCATTTTTGATCTGCGCGCATTCAAAGAATGGGGCAATCGAAGGCGAGTCCGTCCTGTCCGGGCACCTTGAATAATCTACAATGCTCTGGAGTTCCTTTGCGTTGGGAAGCCGCCAGTCGTCATGACCCAGATATTTTTCGGTGTTCTTTTTCTGCACCCATTTGAGGGCCTGTTCCCAATTCATCCCTGTGCCACTGTCACCCTTTGACCACATAAGGCCAGTTGCCCTGTCTGCCACTGTGCCATCACCGTTGTCGATGAAATCATTCTTGCCATATCCGGGGTTTCCACGGACATATCTGGCATAGAGCCTGTTGTCACCAGCACCTTCCCGTCTGCGCACCTGCTTTGGATAGCCCTTGATGCGGCCATCTGCAAAATTGACACCAAAAACCGAGGCGTCGTTGTTCATTGTTGTGGAAAGATATTCGGTTGCAGACCAGTCTTGACAGTCGATCAGGCGTTCATTGCCCGTCCCGCTGCCATATTTGAAGCCAAAATATTTGGTGTCGATGTAGGGCACTGATTCAGATTCTGTTCTGGCCTGTCGCCCTGTGAAATTCATCAACGAGTACAATTCCTTGATTGTTGGCATGCGCCAGTCGGTGTACCCGCCAATCCGGCAGGCAGGAGCACCAGAAATTGCATCTTTCCAAGTTACTTTCTTGCCCCTTTCCCTGACCCACATCAGGCCGGTGTTCAGGTCTGTGACTGTCCCGTCGCCATTGTCCCTGTAGCTGGGCTTGTTGCCTTTGTTTTGCACATCCTGGCCATAGAATGGATCGTCTCTGGATGGCTCCCTGATTTCCCTGCTATTGTCGTAGCATTTCTCCTGGCCAGTGTCCACGATGCAATATTTGGGGTCCTGCTGGTCTTCAATGCTTATTGCAAGGCAGGGCGAAATGGCAACAAGCGAAAGAACAAAAATAAGTGCTAGATTAATTTTGTTTCCAGTCACCTTATGACCTCCGGACAAAAAATCCATTTGGCTAATTGTACGAAGAAAGTTGTATTTTGGTCAGCTATCTTCAAAAAAATAAAAAAGCCTGCCTGGGGAAAACAAGGCAGGCCTTTTGCGATTTTGTCAGGACAATTTGGCTTTTTCCGGGAAAAGCGCAAGCCCTGTCAAAAGCATTGCAATGGCCATCATCACCATGAAAAGTCCGATGCCTATCATTGAGAGTGAAACGCCAAGGGAGAGCATTCCAACATAGAGGTAGTTTTCAAGGTTGATTGCCTGGGCGTATGTGGCGTGCTTTGGATTTGTGGGGTCAAATTTGCCAGTTCCGAGGAGTTCCTCATAGGTCTTTGCAATACCCCTTCGGTGCTCCCTGATTGTGTCTGCAGCCTTTTGCATCTCCGACATGGTGTCAACAACATCACTATTTTTAATTTGATCCTCAGTCATTCCAATCTGGACTTTTTCTTCAGCAGCCATGCTGGTTATCTGGCGGTATTTTGAAGCACCCTGCCAGATGTAGATTGCACCAACAACAAGGCTCATTACCGAGAAGACGATCAGGACCACCGCTGAAAATTTCTTTATCATTTACCCTTTTCCTCCTTTGGCACCTTCGGTGCGTGTTGTGAAAATGATAACTATTTAGGAGGTCAAAGCAATAGTCCAAAACAAGCCAGTCGAATAATTTTACTCTTCTCTGTCTCTTATCTGGCGCCTTCTAGCCCAGATCTTGTTGAGTTTCCCGTCCCTTGCAGCGCGAAGGAGTGGCGGCAGATCAATCCCCTTGATAATATGGGTGGCAAGAACAGCAAACCCTGTCGGATTTGCATTTCCATTCACACCTGTTGAGTCGAGCCTTTCAAGAAAATATTGCTCTCCTGGTGGTGGAGTTGTAGCGGACCAAACCAAGGCTTCTTCCCAGCTTGCAAGCACGCCTTCTTCATAAAGACTTGACTGCAGATACTTCAAAGACCTGTTCTGGAGCTGCCTTACCCGTTCTCTCGTAAGGTTCATGATATCTGCAATTTCCTGGAGCGTCCTTATCTGGGTGCGTCTCAGGCCAATTCTCTCTGATACAACAAAAACTCCCCTCGGAGGGAGTTTTGTCAAATAAAAACAGATACTCGCCCGGCCATGGCCCTCTTCCTGAAATGATGATATAACTTCCTGTAAAAATTCATCCGGGCCCTCAAGCCTCATCCTCATGCATTCCATGATATCTTCTGGAGGACGACCTTCCTCCATCACACATTGGTTCAGGGCTTCAAGCCTTCTTTTAAGTTCAAATAATGATTTCTGGCCGAAATGGTATATTGAAAGAAGATCAGATTCTGTAAGGCCAGCCAGTTGCTCAAGACGAAAAACACCAAGGGATTTGAGTCTGATCATGGCCCTGTGCGGAACATCAAGTATTTCTACCGGGTAAGAATAAAGCTTTTGGGAAACAAAAATCCTTTCCATACACAAAATGGCCGGCGCCCGCAAAAGAAGCACCGGCCCACCTCCTGACAGATTTACTTTTCAATCTCGATCTTCTTCGGTTTTACCTTTTCACTCTTTGGAAGGGACACCTTGAGGACCCCGTCCTCAAACTTCGCCTTCACCTTGTCTGGATCAACAGAAACGGGCAACCTGACAGACCTCATGAATTTGCCATACGAAACTTCTTTTATGTGCACGTTCTCTTTTTCCGAGGTTCTCTCTTCCCTTCTCTCACCAGACACTGTTACCGTGTCATCATGAACTTCGACATTCACATCCTCAGGCCTTATGCCTGGCAAATCAGCCCTGACGGTGTAAGCATCAGGCGTCTCTGAAAGGTCAATGGGTGGCGCCCAAAATTCACCCGTCTCACCCATCTTCTCCATCTCGCCCCTCATCATCTTTCTGAATTCTTTGCCAAAATCATCCCAAAACATTTCCCTCATTGGGTTCCATCTGATTATCGCCATACTGTTATCTTGGTCCTCCTTTCCCTTTTTTATCGTACAGCAAACTTATACATCCTCTTGACAAAAATTTCAAGTACCAGGTTTTTAAATAATAAACAAGAATGATTTGTTGAACTATGGGAATTTTTGTAAAGAGGGCTATCTGTTGATGAGTTTAAGTGAAAGCATCCTCTTCTTTTCAGCATCCGAAAGGTTGGAAAACGTCCTGAAAACAAAGCCCATGTCCTTGAGCCCCTTTATCACTTCAGGAAGAGCGCTTGCAGTAAGTCCCTTTCCGGCAGAATCATGCATGAGGACGACAATAAAACTGTTTGCTTTCGCCTTGAGCAGCACATTTTCGATCATGTAGTTTTTGGTGTGCTTCCTGAATGTCGAATCATCCATGCTGGCATTCCATTCAACATAACTGATGCCACGATTTAAAAGCCCTTTTTTGCACTCGTCAAAAGGTTTTTTCCTCGGGTATTGATTATTGGCACCACCAGGCAGTCTGACATAGGATGGGGGTTTTTCACTAGTGGCTTTCATTATCGAAGCCATCGATCTGTCGATGTCTTCAAAAAACTTTGGAGGGTCATTGTAAAGGTCGTATCTGTGGCTGTAGCCATGGGAGAGGACACAATGCCCCTCCTTCAAGGTCCTTCTGACAATTGATGGCATATCATCAACCTGCAGGCCAAGCGTAAAAAAAGTTGCTTTAACGCCATTTGCTTTTAGGACATCCAGTATTCTGGGTGTTGTGCCTGACGGACCATCATCAAACGTCAGGAAGACTGTCTTGCTTGAAAGTGGCCTTAAATCCAGCGTTCTCTTTGAGAGCCAGAGAAAATCCTTTGCGCTTTTTGATTCACGCTGTTTTGCCAGCCAGTCAATCTTTTCCTGGAGTCTCAGCCAGTACCTGTCAAAAACTTCAATGCGTTTCGGAGGTTCTTCTTTTACACTTGGAAAAAGGAGCAACTTTCCAGAAATAACCAATAAAATACATGCGCAGACAAAGAGAGAAAGGGCGACAATCCTCCTCAATCTTCTTGCCGTCTTTTTTTTCAACACGACCCCAATCTTACCCAGCCAGGCAACAATAATCAATAATTTTGAGCGTTGCCCTGGCCGATTTTTTATCAGCCTAGCACTTTTGCTGCAAGATCATTCACATACTGGACCAGTTTTGCCCTCACAGTTTCATCGGAAAGAGCTACTATCCTGGCAGCAAAAACAGCAGCATTTATCGCACCTGCGGTTCCAATGGTCATTGCGGCAACCGGAATCCCGGACGGCATCTGCTGGGCCAGCAGGGCATCAAGGCCATTGAGCGGAGAGCCGGAAAGCGGAACTCCAATGACAGGGAGATTGGTAATCGCAGCAACAACGCCTGGCAAATGTGCCGCATAACCGGCCATGCAAATAATGACCTTATGGCCCTTTCCCATTGCTTCTTTTGCTATCTGGACCGTTCTCTCCGGAGTTCTGTGGGCAGATGAAACGACCTGTTCCCACGTCACACCAAGCTTGTCAAGTGTTTTCGTTGCCTCAGATGCCACCTCTAGGTCTGATTTTGAGCCTAAGATCAACAATACTTGTCCTGCCTCTGGCATATCTTCCTCCTATGTCACCTCTAAACTGTTTTCCCTTAAAATCTACAACACCAGCAAGCGAATATGCCCTTCCAAGTGCCATTCTGAGGGTGTTGCCAAGCCCGACACATGAAACAACCCTTCCACCAGAAGTTAATAGCTTGCCAGGCTCTCCGCCAATCCCAGCCGCAAAAGTCAGAACGTTCTCTATGGTTTGTGCCTTGTTGAAACCACCAACAGGTAATCCAACTACCGGCTTGCCCGGATAACCTTCGGAAGCCAGCACAACACACGCGGCAAAACCTTTCTTTGCAACAATTGGCAGACGTTCGAGCTCACCCTCCTTTACGGCTTCGACAACTGCCGAAAGCGGGGTTTGAAGCATCGGCAAAACAACCTGGGCCTCCGGGTCGCCAAACCTGCAATTGTATTCAAGAACTTTTGGCCCCTGCTGGGTAAGCATGAGGCCACAATAGATAACGCCTTTATAATCAATGCTCTCTTTTTGAAGTCCGGCAAGTGTTTTTTCAACAATATCTGTTTTTATTTTTTCAAGAAGCCCGGGGTCAGCGTCCGGGACAGGGCAATAAGACCCCATCCCCCCGGTCATTGGTCCCTTGTCACCATCTTCAAGCCTTTTGTGGTCCCTTGAAGGTGGGAGCATTTTTATAACCTTGCCATCAGTGAAGGCCATCACAGTCAGTTCCTTGCCAACAAGAAATTCCTCAATAACAATCACCCTGCCGGACTCTCCATATGTTTTCTCGGAGAGTATTGCTTTTATCGCGATCTCGGCTTCTCTCAGGTCTTCGACAATATGGACGCCTTTTCCGGAGGCCAAACCATCGACCTTTATAACTAGGGGGAATGGGTGCTTCGACACAAAATCCATCGCCTCTTTCTCATTGTCAAAGGTCTGATGATCAGCACAGGGGATGCCATTTCTCTTCATGAAATCTTTTGCAAAAGCCTTTGAGCCCTCAAGCATTGCGCCCTTTCTGGACGGGCCAAAAACAAAAATCCCCTCACTTGCAAGGGCATCTGCTATTCCTTCAACCAAAGGGAGTTCAGCGCCAGCAAAAACGGCAGAACAGGAAAGTTTTTTTGCGACACTGGCCACCTCCCCAAAATTAATTGGGTTACCTGGAACAATGTCAGCGTCAAGAACCATCCCAGGGTTGCCAGGCATCACATGCACATCCGAGTTTTTTGATAGTGCCCAGCATATTGCATGTTCCCTTGCCCCATTTCCCAGCACGAGATAGCTCATTTAGGCCTCCTTTTCGCTTTTGCCCAATCCTGTTCGAACTGTCTAACAAGATTATAAGCATGGTCAGGGGATGACATCAACAAGTCGACCTCTGCATTCTTTCCAAAACCACTGTAGGTCCAGTTTGTTGACCCTATCCATATCCATTGTTCATCCACAATCGCAAGCTTACGGTGGAACATTCTTGGCGTTCCCTCAAATCTGACATCAAACCCGGCCTTGGCAAGGGCTTCGTTTTCCGGGTTGTCATCAACAATGACCCTGACATCAAGCCCTGCCCTCTTTTTTGCCTCAAGTTCTTTTATCACATCACCGTGGGTGAAAGAGTACATTTCGACAAGGATTTGTTTCTTTGATGTCCTTATAAGGCCAATTACCTGTTGCAAAGCGTTCTTGTCAAAAAAGAAACTTGACGAGTCAAACTGTTTTGGAACATACAAGAAAGTGCTTAAACCAACGATTACGAATGTTATTATTAAGAGCAGGGCCTTGGCCGGGGTCTTCATTCTCACTCATGGATTGTACCTGATACAGAGCAACAACATGGTTAAGTTGACATATTGTATTGTTGTATTACTATTTTCACAAGGAGGGTGGAATGGCATCAGCAAAAGTACTTTATAATCTTGAAAAGACGATGAATACTTATAAGGAGCTCAAGAAAAAATTGGAAATGTTGTCGATGTCCATTATCAAGATAAGACCCATGGATGGAAACAATAATAGTAAAATTACAATACTTGACAAGCTCCTGGAAATGGACGACATGCTTGACGGACTTGACGAAAAAGAGGAAATGCTTTTGAGGCTTGTTTATCTGGAGGGGACAACCTTCGAAAAGGCATCCTCGACAATAGGGGTCTCACGGGCAACTGCTTTCAGGATGCGCGACAGGGCGGCGACAAAAATTTATGAAATGAAAGGAAGAATTTATGTATCTATGCCAGGATGCGTGTAAGAACTTCTTCCAAAACCTTCCTGGCGGAGTTCCTGTTTTTACCGGCAGCCTCTACAAAACCGACTGATGGATCTGCATCAATGTAAGCATGGATGAATTCGACTGGAAGAATATCCTTAAGATCTGACTTGTTTGCAACCACAACCATTGGCACCGAGGTTCTGGAAGCATAAAAATCAACGAATTTCTTTGTCTGCATTACGGAGCGCCAGTCTGATCTGTCCAAAAGGATTATCACACCATGAGAACCTTTTACCATATCTTCCCAGATGAAATCAAAGCGATCCTGGCCAGGAGTCCCAAAAAGATAAATCTGGACATCATCATCGACCTGAATTCTCCCAAAATCAAGACCAACAGTTGTTGTTTGCTTGATTTTTGCATCCTCACCCCAGACTTTTTCCTCTGTCTGTACAGTAATTATGTCAGAAAGCGCATTTATAAATGTTGTTTTACCAGACGAAAAAGGCCCTGTAACAAGGATTTTTAGTTTTGTCATGAACCTTTCAGGATACCTATCAACCTCTTTAAAGCTTCCGTTACAGCATTTTGCCCCATTCTTTCTCTTTGCGGTCTCTTTCTCTTTATGAGCCCGCATTGTTCTAGAGAGTAAAGCATCCACTGCAACCTGGCAATGTCCATTTTTAATCTTTCAGAAAGTTCCATTAAAGTTTTTGATTCAGAAAGTGCGGCTATTATTCTCCATTCTTCAACACTGAATGTCAACCTTCCGAGATCGGAAACGGGCTTGAGCTCAAACAACATGCCTGGCTCATACAGTTTGGGGTCCGAGGGTTCACTTCTCAATCTGGCAAGCTCCAGAAGAAATTCTGAAACATCCTGTCTGACATCAATAATTTCATTATCGTTTAATGCATGACCTTCTTCCAGGCTAAAATATCCGTCCTTAAGGCCAGCAATATAGGTTTTGTAATGGTTTCTAACTTCAAATGGAACAGCAACACCAGTGATCTGGCCCGAAGACAATAAAATCTTGGCCGATCTTCTGCCGGTTATGACAAGCACTCCGCTTTTTTTCATCATGGTTATGAATCTGATGAAATCAATCAGATCAAAATCGTCGAGATAGCCTGTAAATATCACTTCAATTATTTTACATTTCTATAATATTTGTGTCAATATTTGTTAATATTTCCAATAAATGCCATTCGTTACTTGCAAAAAAGCGCTTGAACAATTATTATCAAACTCATGAAGAAATCAATATGTTTACTATCAGTTCTTTTAATTTGTTCATGCGGTTCGCCTAATATTAATGATGGCAAGACGGATGTTCCAGTTAAAAACGAGGTTAAAGATTCTCTACCATACCAGTATATGGTCCCACAATCAAAACAGGACGAGTTTGGTTTTGGCATCAGCATAACTGATGAATTTGTGCTGAGCAAAAGCGATTACGCTGCATCTGGAAATATAATTGCCGAATCAAAAGACAGAGCCTCGAGGATATCCATGGAATGGAAGAATATCAAAGGGAACTCTGATGCAAAGACTTTTCTCGAACTGGAAATGATCAGGAACACCATGAGCGGATTCAAAACCAGCGAGATTGAATCAGTTGAGCCCTGGTCGACCCCATTCCCGACAGAAGAAGACGTTACCCCTTGTCAGGCAACATTTGCCAGTGTCAGATACAAGAGGGAACAGGATGGAGAAACATTTGAGGGCAAAGTAATGGTCTGGTGGTACGATGTTTCTGAGGAAAATGGCAAATCTGCAGGTCTGGTTGTGGTAGAAGAATCAACAATGGGCCAGTTTGAAAATGCCTTGCCAAAGCTTGAACAGATAAGGAGAAGTTATCTTAGACTTCCATCCTGCAATGAGATGGCAAAAAAAGCACAAAGGGCAAAAGTGGAACCAGAAAAATTCGATTTCCTTGGGAAAGCGGATGTTGAAGAAAGATTGCTTCAATACAGCGGAGGTGCACAACCAGGACCAGCTTTTGATACTCTCTTGAAAGACTTTACTCCAGCGTATGACGAGGAAACCGGGGGGAACTACCTGGTCAAAAGACAAGAAACACCTTCAGGCCTGCTTCCTAATCCAGAACGCCCCGGGATGACAGTCAAACCTGGCATTCCAGGAAAGGTTTTTTCCTACCTCATGATGAAAAAACCTTAAAGGCTGTCATAGCTGTTTTTCTTTTCTGGTGAATTCAATATCTTTCCCAATATTGACACAGACTCGGAAATGCCATCCGCATCTTCGTCCATCAGCGATATCCTGATTGCCTGAAAACCAGTCCCCTCTGGTACAAAAAAAGACCCAGGGGCAACAAGGAGGCCCATCGACGCTGCCCTTGCAGCAACCTCATCACCAAGAATACCAGGGGTTTCCATCCAGACGGTCGCACCAGCCGGATTCTTCCAGATCTTGACCTTCTGCTTGAGGTGTTTTGATGCAGCAGCAAAAAAAGCTGCCTGTCTTTCCGTGAGCATTCTTTTCATAACATTTATGCTTTTGTCGAGCTGACCTGATTCAATGTATTCGTAAAGGCCCATCTGAGAAACAAACATCGGAGGGCCAACAAGTATTCTGTGGAGGTTTTCAAGCTGGACCGTGACCCTTTTGGGGGCACAGACAAAACCAAGCCTTAAACCTTGCCAGATGACCTTTGAAAAGCTCGAGGTTGTTATTACCAGGCCACTATGGTCAAGTGCAGAAAGCAGTGGTGGTTTCGGGGAGCCAATGTGCAGTCCATACTGGTAATCGTCCTCCAGTATGGGAACCCTGTATTTTGATGCAATTGAAATGAGCTCTTTCCTGTGTGCCTCGGAAGTTGTGACACCTGTAGGATTGTGCGAAGAAGGGATTGTATAAATCAATTTTGGTTTTCCAGTCTGGAGGGCAATTTTTAATGCCTCCAGGTCCATCCCGTCTTCCCTCATTGGGATTTCTACAAGCCTGCACCTTGCCCAGACAAGCCACCTGAGCGCAGCAAAATGTGTAGGGCGCTCGACAATAACCGTATCGCCCTCCTCAAGCAGGAGGGAGAAGACAAGAGTATTTGCAATGCTGGAGCCTGGCGTAACAACAAGGCCGCGTGGCCCCATATCCACACCTTCAAGTGAGAGCCTGCGGCCAATTTCCTCCACAAGTGGCGGAAAACCGCTGACTTTTTTGAATCCAACGGTTGAAAGGCCTTTTCTCCTGGTGATCCTGGCAATCGACTTGATGATTGGCTCGGCAAAAAGCTCCGGCGGAGGGTAATTATTGATCATGTTGTAGTGCCTGCCTAGGGACTGCGGAAGATGGGGTATCTGGAAGTGGACTCCAGCCTGAGGGTTTCTAACAAACTTCTCTCCCCACGGAAAGAAGAACTCGCTCATCCTGTTTTTTCTTGTCTCCACACCATGATCTGAAATAATCACTGTCCCCTGGCCAACTTGCGAAACGATATATCCTTCTTGGGAGAGCAGTTCATAAGCTGCAACTACTGTATTCCTGTTGACTTTCAGTGTCCTTGCAAGATCTCTCGTGGATGGGAGTCTGGAACCCTTGCGTAAGTCGCCAGAAGCAATGAGATTTGTTATCCCCTGTTTTATCTGCTGTACCAGGCTAGTTTTTCCGTTTCGCTCAAGAGGGACGAGCATCGGATCTTTTTCTCCTGCCCAAAATCACAACCATCGTCAGGACAACGGTAAGTGCGACAAGAACAAGACCAACAACAAGAGAAATATGAGGACCTGATTGTTTTTTATCGTTATTGGCCCCTAGGACCTCGAGCTGACGCTGGCAAAAAATCTTTCTCTCCGAAAATTTGTCTGCAAAATCTTTTTTACCCATGCCATCATACAACGCCGCAAGATCATCATAGCATTGTATTGCCTCGCCGTAAGAGCCTATTATTTCGGTGCCAACCTTGAAATCACCCCAGTTTACGGCCTCCATCCCCATCGCTTTCGCAAACTGGCCTGGCATAAAAAATATATGCTCGAATTTGGCCCCGCTGAAATCTGTGCCATCAAGCCTTGCTGATACAAAGTATGTTTCCTTGCAGACAGCTCCCTTGAAGCTCGAGCCTTCAAGCCAGGCACCAACCATATTGCACTTTTCCAGATTGGTGCCGTTAAAATTTGCGTTGTAAGCAAACGAGTAACCAAAATCGGATTTCTCAAGGTTTGCTTCACTGAAATTGCACCCAAGCAAGACTTTTGATGAAAGCATGGCATAGGAAAGGTTTGCTTTTGTGAAATCAGATTTCGACCAGATCATTGAATGGAGCGTATAATAGCTCAGATTGACCCCGCGAAGGTAGCATCCTATCATTGGAGAGTTAAGCGAATCCTCGTTTTTTACAAGAGTCAACTCATAATTTTTCTTTCCGTCTGTATGAGAATGCAACGGGCAATAATCACCGTCCCGGACAGCCCTCTGGCATTTGTAATCAACCACTGATGTCTTTCCAAACTGATCCATAGACATATAGTCGGATTCATAAATGCAGATCTTTGGAAGAGCAAATGCAAACTGGGCAAGGTTGACAGAAACAACTACAAAAATGGCAGCAAATACGGCTAAAAATTTGGTTTTCAAATTATTGCTCCTTAAAGATGCTAGATTCGCAACTCATTGTACATCCCGCACACCCAACATCATTCGACCGTCTCTGCCTCCACCAGGCAAGAAGGGGTATCGCTATCAGAAGTATCCAACTCCAGGAAAGGGCCGTCATGAATTTTTCAAAAAACTTGGATGGCTCCCAGACAGCCAGTACGGCTATCATTGCGCCATAAGAAAAAACGCTGGCTATGGTAGTAACCAGCCATGCCTGCATGTATCTTCTAAGGGAAGAATAGACGACCACAAAAACAAAAGCCGCAGGTATGCCTATGAAACTGTTGAGACATGGAATGAAGAAAAAATAAAAGGCCGATGCAATAAGGCTTATTAGCAAAAGCTCCCAGGCGGCATAGTGCCTGACGCCAGACAAAAAAACACCCACGGCTATGGTCCTGAGAACACAGCCAACGTACGGGATAATATTATCAACGAAAGGGCCTGTGAATATGTAAACCACCGTTACGGCGGCAGTCACAACGCCAAGTTCGGCTATTCTCTCGGTCGAGATCCTTCTCCTCTTTTTGGCCATTCTCGCAATTGATGGGACCTGCACTGTCTGCTGGTCTGGCTGTTCTGGGACCTTCTCCATTTTATTTTTCCACCTCGATGTCCCCATCCCAGACTTTCATTCCGCCAACAAGATAGCCTGCATTATAAAACTTCCATTTTTCAACAATATCATCGCCGATCTTCCGGTAATCCTCATTGCCATTGCCAACGATGATGATCGGGGTTTTCCTGTTCACAGACCATATATCTTCCTTCAATGTTGGAAGTGGCATTGGCAATGCCCCTGGAATGTGCCCTTTCTCGTATTCATCAACAGACCTTATGTCTACAACCATTGGCCCAAGGTCGGTTTTTCTGAGCAATGACTTGATGTCTTTCGGATCATACCTGTGGAAATAGCGGTTTATGACAGCGGCACAAACATCGCACTGGGTACAGGCTATTGCGACCCTTGCTCCTGCAGGTGTATCATCGAAACCGAGAATCTGCAGGACTGTGTCCCACTTGTCACCCCAGTTTTCAGTGAGTGATCTCCACATCTCTCTGAATGCAAAATTGATTTGCCACTTTACCCTGTTTGGAGCCAGGAACCATGCCCCAACCATGAATATGGCTAGGGCCAGAAAGGCGGCCACAAATGGCCGCCATATGGCCCAAAGATTCTTCTTTTGTACTGGTGGTTGTTCCATCAAGCTATTTTATCCCGTAGGCCTCTTTTACCTTTATTGTGCTTGGCATAAGGAATATGACTTCGTCATTAGGGGTCTTTGGCATTTCGTTCTTGGTCTTAAACCTGACCTCGGCGCCAAAAGCTTCAGCAATGAAGCGCGCCGGGACCATCGTCCTGTCATTGATATTGTCCGGTTTTACCTTCGGGTTTGTCGAATCAATCGGTGTCGGTTTCCCATTGACTGTGCCAACCGGATTGCCAAGGCAAACCGTAACAACTGTTTTTGGATAGACAAGCTTGTCGGAGAAAACAATCTTGTCCAGTGTAAATGTTGCACACCTGGTCTTCTCGTTCCATTCAACCTTGCATTCGTAGGTCACACCCTTTTTCGGGTCCTTGTTTGTGAGAACGTTCTCAGCGATCCAGCGAAGCGGGACCATTGTCCTGCCATTGATTATCTGGGAGTATGGCTTTATCGAGACCTTTGTTTCATCGACAGAGGCAAAGTATTTCTTTAGCTGGTTCCTGATTACATGAATGAATACTGGCGGTGGATTCATTGGATCCTTGATTGTGAGAAGGAGCTGGTATTTCTTTGGTGAATCAACGCCAGCAAGCTTGTACACATACTGGCCATCTTCTGCGGCATCTGCCACCCAGATGTTGAAATCCATGTCGATTGCGCAGGCAACAATGTTTTTGAAAAGCGGTTTTCCATCAATCATCGGCTTGATGGTGTCGAGGTATTTGCCATACTCATCAAACACCTGGATCCTGTTGTTGCCCTGGTCACAGATGTAATACCTGTTTGGTGAATCATCATTGTAATCAGGAATGATGTAGACCGGTTTGTTGAACTGGTTTGGGCCGTCGCCTTTCTCGCCCCATTTCATTACAAACTCGCCTGACCTTCTAAATTTCTGGATTCTGTTGTTTCCAGTATCGGCCACAAGGACATATCCCCTGCGGTCAACAGCGATGCCTTCCGGGCTGTTGAATTTTCCGTCACCACTGCCGGCCGGAGCGCCACCGCTCTTGTAGCCATCTGGAACAGAAAATCTCATCCTGCCATAAACATCACACTCAACTGCCTGCTTGTCAAAATCGATGGCCGGCGGGTCGAACCTGCAGAACTTGTTTCCATCCTTGTCGATAACATAGTTTCCAATGTCATCGGCAACTTCGGTCTCAGATGCGTGCCATGGATTGAGCAGCTCATTTTTGGAGGGATCGCCAATCGGGTGGTGAGGTACAGAGTCCGGATTGAATGTGAAGCATTTTTTGAGAACATGGTCGGTCACAGCAAAAACGTCGGTAACACGGCACACTGAAACTGCTATGAGACCTTTATAGTCCCAGTTCGGGCATGGGCCCTTTTTGTCTGTCTTGATGAAATCGGCAAGGTAGTTGCCCATCAGATCGTACTTTATGACCCTGTTGTGGATCGAATCGGCAACATATATGTAGTAGCCAAAGCTGTTTGATGCGACGCCGAATATTTCGACATTTTCGGCCTTTGATGGCCTTGCAACAACAGCACCAGAGGCCAGAATGGCAAGGGCCAGCATGGCAAGAAGCACTTTTTTAAAATTTGTCCTCATAACAACCTCCTTGAAGGATTCAAATTTAGTCTAGTTTGCGCAATGATTAAAATCAATTAGGTTACTGCAAAAAAACACCTTCGGGTAGAATGTGTCTAATTGTGCCTCCCCAGGTTTTACCCTGGGGGAAAGGAGATTGTTTATGGTACTTTATGAAGAGAAATACACGGTAAAAACTATTGTCTGGACATCAATAATAGCAGGACTTGTCATTACCACATCGAGTATTGCTGTTTTGTCCAGCGTTCCAAAAACAGAAACTCTCTGGCCAATCATCCTTATAGATGCACTGGTCATTTTGCCTGTAATATTTCTTCTTGCAATAATGACAAGGTTTGAGGTAAAGATTGACGAGAAAACCCTTTCATTTGGCTATCCACCCATCATTGTCAGGATACCGCTTGAACAAATAGACAACGTAACATTCACAAAAGTCGGTTTCCTGTCATCAGGCGGAATAGGCATAAGGCTCTCCTCGGGTGGCGGATGGAACTATGTAACATTCTGGGGCGATCTGGCAAGAGTTGAATGGAGCAATGGAAGGAGGCATGGATTCTCGGTGAAAAACCCCGAAGAAGTAAAGAGAATCCTGGGTAAGTTGCTTGGAAAAGACAAGATTTTGGAGGACTATTCAAAAAGATAGTTTTTCGTAATAATAAAAAGAAAAAATTACGGGAGGAGGCCAACATGGTGCTTTATGAAGAAAAAAATTATGTGGAGTTAAGTTTAGCTCTCTTTATAATAATATTATTGGTAAGTGTTTTTTTTAATATTGAAATCTTTACCAATATTTCTTTATTTTTATATAATCCAGTACTTTGGATTTTTATTGATTTTCTAATGATTTTTATCGTGTTGCTATTTTTAGCACAAACCAGATTCATACTCAGGATTGATGAAGACAAACTTTCATTTGGTTTTCCACCGTTCATGCCCAAAATCCCGCTCAAGGAAATCGAGAAGATATCGTTTATTGGCGATGGCATCAAGCTCCCCGTAAGGGCGGGCATATCATGGTCATTCTATGGCGGCATCAGCTACCTCACAGGCCAGGGCGATGTAGTAAAAGTGAAAAGTCAGGGAAGAGATGTTTATTTTTTCTCGGTAAAGAACCCGCAAGAAGTCGAGAGGATATTGTCTAGGCTCATTGGAAAGAACAAGGTTTATTCTGACTCTTCACAAAAGTAAGATTTTGTAATAAACATGACTGGTTATAGATGCAACTTAAGGGGGTGTTTGCATGGTTTTGTTTGAAGAAAAATATTTCGCCGAGAAAAATGTCCTGTATCTGATACCTTCAATATTTATATTTGTTCTTTCTAGCTACATGTTTTACTTGGACATTTTCTGGATTCAAGAGAACGTGTTTCTCAGTATAGTGGTTGAATTATTGGCTCTCTTTATGCTGTTCCTGGCGGCAATACACATATGGTACACTGTAAAAATTGATGAAGAAACACTCTCATTCGGTTTCATCCTGTCCATGGGGAAAGTTCCACTAAAAGAAATCAAACAGGTTTTGTTCATTACCGATGGATCAATCCTGAAGCCTTGGGGACACAATTGGAGGCAGATGGTTAACGGGACTTGTTTTCTTACAGGTTACGATGATATGGCAAAAGTGGAAAACAACAATGGTGAGTCAAAATATTTCTCCATAAAAAACACCGAGGAGGCCGGAAAAGTCCTGACAAGTCTGCTGGGCAAGGAAAAAGTGGCCTAGGGTTGTTGACTAAATGGCAAACACAATGTAATTTCTTTCACAGAATATTCTGGAGCAAAAGGAGGGGGGAATGTTTTTTATAGAAGATCATAGGATAAAAACATGGTGGCTCTTGTGTCTTCTATTCATTCTGTCAATGTCTACGGGGCAAAGTGGCATAATAACAACATTAAAAATATCTTTCTGGGTATTCCAAAGCCATCTCCCTGCTACCGCAAAAATCCAGCTTTCTCTTGTTATCTTGGTTCCGCTGCTTCTCCTTTTATTGTGGCTTATCATTACCGTCTATAACCTTTCAAAATATGTCATCAGGGTTAGCAATAAAAACCTCTGCTTCGGCTACTCTTCATTCATCACAGAAGTTCCCATCAGTTCCATCCAGAAAGTGACCTTTGAAAAAATGGGTTTCTGGAGATCAATAGGCATGATGCTGTACATCAATCAGGGCATAAGACTAAACCAGGCTGTTTCTTTTGGCACCGGTGTCAAAATTGACTGCGAAAACGGGAAAAAATATTTCTTCTCAGTGAAAAACCCGGAGGAAATCAGAAAAATTCTCATAAATCTGCTTGGCGAAGAAAAAGTCCTGACAGCCTAAAAAACCAAAAATCTGCCCCGGCTTCACAATAATTTCACACCTGCCCTAAAATCCTTATTCAAAAATTTTCCTGTCGTGGTACAATGAAATGGAATAGGCAGGGAAATACCCCTTGCAGGTATAATGGCACAAGGCTTCTTTATGCCAAGTAATTTTAATAGTTTAACTAAAGGGTAGTTGAAGGATGCCTTCTATTGACTAAAATTTTTTGTCAAGGAGAAAGAATGGACGCTCAGGAAGAAAAAATCAAACTGGAACTGGCAAAAGCGTTTAAGAACACCCTCACCAGGGATGTCGAGCTGACGCTGCTTCCAGACAAGGATTTTGGTGAGGAATCCACCGACCTCAAAGAGTTTCTTGAGCAGATAGCTTCCCTCTCACCAAAGCTCTCGGTTCACATCGGGGACAAAACCACTGAGGTGGGGCCAATCCTGAAGGTAGGCGAAAACCTCGGCTACCACTTGGAGTTTTGGGGCGCACCCTCAGGGCTGGAAGTGCAATCGCTGATAAAGGCGATAGTCCTTGCAAGCCAGGGGCCAGAGGCAATCCTTGAAAACATCGCAAAGGGCGCCGGGGAATTCCCAAAACCAGTCGAACTCACGCTTTTTGCCACCCCAACCTGCCCATACTGCCCTTCTTCGGCCTTTTTCCTGATCTCTTTTGCGGTGGCCTCAAAAGAAAAGGTGCATTCAAAAATTGTCATGACCAGCTCTTTCCCGGAACTTACAAAATCATTTGTGATCCAGAGCGTTCCGGCGCTGGTCATGGACGGAAAGAAAGAAACACTCAAGACCGGGGTAATGCCCCTTCCTGAGTTGATTTCATACATTAAAAGCTCTATCTAGAACAGGTATAGGAGGAAACAATGGCAGTACAGCACATCAACGATGACGAGTATGACAAGCTGGTCAAGGAAGGCAAACCCCTCGTGGTGGACTTCTGGGCACCCTGGTGCGGCCCATGCCGCATGATCGGCCCGATCTTTGAGGAGATTTCAAACACCCTGGGCGACAAGGTCACCTTCGCCAAGATCAACGTGGACGAAAACCAGAAGGCGGCCTCGCAAAACGGCGTGACCTCGATCCCGTCGATCATCTTCTTCAAAGATGGCAAGAGGATTGACACCCTGATTGGCGCGGTCCCAAAACCCATGCTCGAGCAGAAGATAAAGGCCGTTTTCGCAATTCAATAAATCTCTAAGCAATCTCCCCTAAACATAAAGCCGGAGGCTTCCCCTCCGGCTTTTGAATTTGAAATCCAAACCTATTGCATATCCCTCATTCTTAAGCTAACAATATCCCTAAGAAACCATCTTTTGGGAGGCACTCATGAAGCTGAAGAAAATGAGAGTAAGAAACTTCAGGGGTATAGAGGATCTAGAATTAGAGTTCCAAAACTACTCGCTTTTAATCGGCCCCAATAATAGTGGCAAAAG
Organism: Caldisericales bacterium; assembly: GCA_012517765.1. Classification (GTDB taxonomy): domain Bacteria; phylum Caldisericota; class Caldisericia; order JAAYUI01; family JAAYUI01; genus JAAYUI01. The sequence goes on from JAAYUI010000008.1 coordinate 47,037, forward strand.
TACAGTCTTGAACGCTATTAGGGCATTTTATGGTGATTTAAAAATCGATGAAAGTAAGGATTTGCCAAAGTTTTACAAAAAAGAGGACGCAAAAGAATCATCAGTTGAGCTGTCTTTTGAATTGAATGAAAATGAGATTTCTTCACTCGGACCACAACATGTACATTCAAATGAAGAGTCAAAAAATAAAGAGTTAAAGCTAAAAAAATACTTAATAAAAAATGGATCTATGGATCCAAAAGAGATATACTACCTTGATAAAAATACCAATGAATTTGTAATTTTCATGAATGCAAAAACTAGGGGCGACTATATTGGAAACCTGATCTACATCCCAGCGATAAGTAATGTCGAAGATCAAACAAAAATGACAGGCCCTTCTCCGCTCCGTGACTCTATTCTAAATATTGTAAAATTAGTGATAGAGAAGTATGAAGAATATGAGAATTTAAAAAAGCAAGTTGGGGATTTTTCCAAAGGAATAAAAAAATCTCCAACACCAGATTCTTTTTCTCTAGACACGCTCCAAAAGGAATTAAATGATGAAATTAAAGATTGGAACTCTTCTTTTGAATTAGATTTTTGTGTCCCTAACTCAGATGAAATGGTCAAATACTTTCTTAAATGGGAGATTTTTGACAACGCTTATGAAGATGCTATTGATATAAAAAATTGTGGTTCAGGATTTCAAAGGTACCTAATATATAAGCTAATTTCTATAGCTGGGAAATATATAGCTTGTGGCAAACAAAAACCTAAAAAAGAACAAAATCCTCAATTGAATCTTATTCTTTTTGAAGAACCTGAAGCATTTTTACATCCTCCACAACAATTAAAGCTCGCCAGAGAACTAAATAAATTTTCTAAGGAATGCAATTGGCAAATAATATGTTCATCCCATTCTCCACATTTTATAAGTAGAAACACAGATGAATTATTATCATTGATCAAAATGAAGAAGGGTGGATATGAGTCCAAGATACAAAAATTTCAGCTAACACAATCACAACTTCAAAATATCCTCAATAAGTCATCATTTTTTAGTGAATCGATTGATAAAGCAGCGTCTGGATATACAAATCAACAATTTGAACAAGATAATAAAGATAATGAGTTTTATGAAGAGGAGATGGCATCAATAAAATATTTTATATGGCTTGATTATAATCGAAGCTCAGCATTTTTTGCCGATAAAGTATTATTAGTTGAAGGACCATCTGAAGTTGCTCTTATAAGGAAGCTAATTGAGGAAGAAAAACTTAAGTTAAACGGTGATATTTTTATAATGGACACTTTAGGTAAATACCCTATGCCTTCATTTATGGAATTATTTTCAAACTTTGGCGTCAACCACGCCGTATTATATGATGACGATTATCCTGATAGTTATGAGAAATCAAAAGAAAGTAGACAAAAAATATTTGAAAAAATGAGCAAAGAAGCTGAAAAGCTAATCAGCAGTCATAAAAATGATTATACACTAAATGTAGGATATATAAAAAATGATCTGGAAACATTTTTAGATATCCAGAAACCTGACCGTTCTCATAGAAAACCTCAATCTATCATGTATAAATATCTTGTTAGAAAAGAGATAAAAAAAGAAAAAATAAAACTATTATGCGAAAAAATAACCTTTTTGCTTAGTGATGAAAAACAGCCCGATATAATATCTTTTTGTGATGAAGATTAATTCCTTCTCCTCCCGCCAGGCCCTGAGCCGATCTGGCGGCCAATGGCCTCAACGCGCTGTTTCAGGCAAAGATTGCACTGCTCTGCAGTCTCGTTGGCGCAGGCCTTGTCAGGATAAATCTCATACAGCACCCTGTATTTTGGCGGTGTCAGGTTGGGCATCACAATGTTTGCGCCCCTCATCAGTCCAAGCTCCCTGCCAGATTCCTTGTTGATGGTGGCAAGCGCCGTTGTCGACGGGATGTTTGAATACGGGCAGGCCAGTCTTGTGAGCGCCACGGTTTTTAGCGTCATCAGTTCGTCATTTGGCACTTGTGCGCCTTTCGGGACAGGCTTTAGAGACCCGTCGCCAAGCGGCGTGCATGGGTGGGGGATGTAAGGGCCAACTCCAATCATGTCAAGATCGAGCCCCCGGAATGTCATGATGTCATTTGCGAGTGTCTCGTAGTCCTGCCCGGGGATGCCGACCATGACGCCACTGCCAACCTCATAACCCAGCCTGGCCAATGTTTTTAGCTGTTCGATCCTGTCGGAGACCTTCCACGGGAGCGAAGGATGGATGAGCCTGAAGAGTTCTTCATTTGAGGTCTCGAATCTCAGCAAATACCTGTCAGCACCTGTCTCTTTCCACAACCTCAACTCGTTTTCTGGCCTTTCACCAAGGCTGAGCGTCACCGCCAGGTTCGTCTCATTTTTTATTTCCCTGACGACAAAGGCAATCCAGTCCGGGGAGATTGATATGTCCTCTCCACCTTGCAAAACAACCGTCCCATAACCAAGCTTTCTGGCCATTCTGGCGCACTCGACAATCTCGAATGCCGACATCTTGTATCTGACAACGTTGCTGTTTGGCGCCCTGATGCCGCAGTATGCGCATTCCCTTGAGCAAATGTTTGTTATCTCTATGAGCCCGCGGAGGTGGACATCGTCGCCGACGCATTCATGCCTTGTCCTGTCGGCCTCTGTCCAAAGCTCTTCCAGCTTTTTTGGGTCCTCCTCAATGAGCCAGGAAAGGACGTCTTCAAAACCCATATTGCGGGCAATTCTTGCCATTTATCTGCCTTTGTTCTCCAGATAGTCAGTGTACACCTGATGCGCTGAGGGGAAAGGCCTTAACGCTCTCTCAAAGATGCCAAGACTGAAGGCTATTGTCAGGCCATAGTTCGTGACCGGAACATTTTGCCTCTTGCAATGAAGGATGCGGTTCAGGGTCTCCCTTCTGCCAAACATGCACCCGCCACAAAGTATTACAAGTTTGTAGGGGGAAAGGTCTTCCGGAAAATCGTGGCCCTGGGTATTTTTGAATTCCAGATTTGCCCCAACATATTTTGTGAGCCATTTGGGGATTTTGACAGTGCCTATGTCCTCATCTATCGGGTGGTGCGAACACGCCTCGGCGATGAGCACCCTGTCCCCGCCTTTCAGCCTGTCTATAGCAAGCGCACCCTGCACCTGGGTCAAAAGGTCGCCCTTATGCCTGGAAAAAAGGATTGAAAAGCTCGTCATCGGGACGTCATCCGGCGTTTCGGCGGCCACTTTGAGAAAAGCCTGCGAGTCGGTTATCACAATGTCAGGCTTTGTCGTGAAGTTTTCCAGGGTCTGCTTCAGCTCGCTCTCTTTTGCCACAACAGCCACGGCATTGTGGTCCAGCAGGTCCCTGATTGTCTGCACCTGTGGCAGTATAATCCTACCTTTTGGAGCCTCTTTGTCTATTGGAACAACAAGGACCGCGACCTCGCCTGGTCCAACAAGGTCACCTGCAATTGACGGATTGTTGACAAAATCGTCTGGCGCACTGTCCAGAATTGCCTGCCTGAGCTCTGGAACTCCCTGCCCTGAGGTGGCAGAGGTCAGAATAAGTCTGGTGTTATTTGTCTCGGCAAATTCAATTGCAGTCTGCGACGGCTCTCCCTGGTCGGTTTTGTTGAAAACAAATATTGCAGGGACATCCCTGGACTTCAGCTCCTCAAAAAGCCCAATCTCGAAACCACCAAACGACTCGCCGTCAAAAACTATGATGCCAAGATCCACCCTGTCCAGAATGGCCCTGGTCTTTTTTATCCTTAACTCGCCAAGCGCACCTTCATCATCGATGCCGGCAGTGTCAATGAAAAGGACTGGCCCAAGTGGCAACAGCTCCATTGGCTTTTCAACGGGGTCTGTTGTCGTTCCGGCCTGACTTGAAACAATCGAGACCGACTGTCTGGTGATGGCGTTGAGCAGTGAGGACTTCCCAACGTTTCTCCTGCCAAAAATGCCAATCCCAAGACGTATTCCTCTGGGTGAAGTAAGCACTTTCAAACTCCTTAAAAATTTCTTTTGTACAGGTCAGGTCGCCCTGATATGGCTACTACCCCTGTCAGCACTCAAAAACCATTTTCTGGACAACAACTCCATCAATGGCTTTCAGGGTTTCTTCCATTTTCAGGATGTCCTGCTCCTTGCCATAGAGTTCAAGAAGGATGAGTCCGGATGGTGAGCAAACTTTGTCATCAACTTCATGAAGGCCAATCCTTGTACGGATATTGCACCCGTAGTCGGTCAATATTTTTTGAACCTGGCCTGCATTTTTCGCCCTGTTAGTGACCTGTATCCCAAACACCATTCTCTTGTTCATTGCTACCTCCTTGGGACATATTCTACACAAAGAGTTTAGATATAACAGTCCCTCTTGCCAGTTTTTACCTTTTCAATGAGAGACTGAGAAACGATTTTCTCTCTTTCACCCATTCCTTCAAGCGTTTCTTTGACAAGTTTCTCGCCAACTTCTCTGGTTTCATTCGAGGCATAGTCTTCAAGGTATTCGGTAAAGGTTGAAAGAGCATTCGGATCGCAATGCTTCTTTATCTCACCTGGCTTTGCAAGATCCATGAAATCCTGACCCGTTCTGCCAAGCCTGTAACAGCCAGTGCAAAATGATGGGATATAGCCAAGCATTGCAATGTCCCTGACGACCTCGTCAAGAGACCTGTGGTCGCCAAGCGAGAACTGTGAGCTGTCAAACTCTTCATCTTCACAATACCCTCCAGGGTTCGTCCTGGAACCTGCGGAGATCTGCGAAACCCCAAGCGCAAACGCCTCTCTCCTGATATTCGGGGTCTCCCTTGTGGACATGATTATGCCAGTGTATGGGATGGCAAGCCTCAGGATTGCCACAATCTTCCTGAAATCGATATCGGAGACTGGTTTTGGAGGGTGCGATGACATGTCAGATCCTGACGCCGGCTCGAGCCTCGGTACGCTGATCGTGTGGGGGCCAACACCAAACTTCATCTCCAGGTGCCTTATGTGCTGGAGGGTGGCCATAAGTTCAAACCGCCAGTCCGAGAGGCCAAACAAAACACCAATGCCAACATCGTCAATCCCGGCTTCCATGGCCCTGTCCATTGCGGTGACACGCCAGTCATAGTCCGATTTTTTGCCTGCAAGATGGACGGCATGGTATGTCTCGTGGTTGTAGGTTTCCTGGAAAAGTTGGTATGTTCCTATCTTTGCGGCCTTGAGGTCGCGGAACTCTTCCAGCATGAGCGGCGCAACATTGACATTGACTCTCCTGATTTCACCACTTTTTCCAGATTTTTGGGCATAGATGGTCGCTATTGAATCAAGTACATACTTGAAACCCTGTTTTGGATATGATTCACCAGCAACAAGAAGTATCCTCTTGTGGCCCTGGTCGATGAGTTGCCTTGTCTCGTGGGCTATCTCTTCCTGAGTCAGGACACGCCTCTTGAGCTCAGTATTCTTTGCCCTGAAAGCGCAATAAAGACACTCATTTGTGCAAAGATTGGAGATATAAAGTGGGGCAAACAGAACAAGCCTCTTGCCGTAAATGGTCTCTTTTGCCTTCTTTGCGGTGTTAAAAAGTTCGGCAAGCAATTCTGGGTCGGAAATCGACGAGAGGATGGCTATGTCCTTGTAATCCAATCCTTTCAAGTCAAGTGCTTTTGAAAACGTTTCCTTGATAGCCTCCCTGCTTGGGCGTTTTGATTCTTCAAGTGTTTTCCATATTTCTGGTTCCCTGATGAAGCCAGCTTCCATAAAAAACCTCCTTTATGAAGCCTGCTGTGGCCCCTGGGCTTCCATGAGGACAACGTTGAATGTAGAGCCAACATCAACATGGCTCTCGACGGTAACGTCTCCTCCATAGAGCAGTGCAAGCTTTTTGACGATGGAAAGGCCGAGACCTGTTCCAAGTATGTTCTTCGTCTTGACGTTCTTTATTCTTACAAATTCTCCAAAAAGCTTGCCCACTTCTTCATCTGTCATGCCTATTCCAGTGTCAGCCACAGAGATTTTAAAACCACCGGGAATTTGTGCGATTGTTATAATGATTCTTCCATCGTCCCTGTTGTACTTGACGGCATTCGAAACAAGATTGTTGAAGATTATCTCTATTTCACCACGATCGGCTGTCATGCGGGCAGATTCTGGTACCACAAGCTCTATTTTTATGCCCCTTGCAGAAGCGCTGGAAGACATCGTTTCCATGGATTGCCTGGCGATCTCGACAAGGTCAAGGTCGACAAACTCCCTGATCTTGTTGCCAGACTCAATTCTTGTGAAATCAAGAAGGTCGGTGACCATTTTTCTCATCCCTGTGAGCCTTAGGAGGCATCTTTCAACCATCTGGTGTTGTGCAGCAGGATCAGTGACAAGCCCGTCATTCATGATGTTGAGATAGCCTTCTATCGCCGCAAGCGGTGCCTTGAGCTCATGCGCAACCACAGAGATAAACTGGAACCTGACCTGCCTCTTCTCTTCGGCCAGCTTTTTTGTCTGGCGCTGGAGGATGAGGTTTTTTGTCGCCTTTTTTACAACACTCCTCAATTCATCCGGCGTAAACGGCTTCGCAAGAAAATCAAATGCTCCCTGCTTGGTTGCCACAACGGCAGTTTCCAGGGAAGCATAGGCAGTTATCATAATTGCCATCGTATCGATCTTTTTTTCTGCCATTGCCGAGAGCACATCAAGGCCAGTCATTCCAGGGAGTTTGTAATCAAGAAAAACCAGGTCTTGAGGGTTTTTCTCAAGGATGTCTAGAGCTTCCTCGCCGCTTCCGGTAGTTTCAACAATAAAGGAAATTTCGTCTTCGATGTCCGGAAGGGCAAACCTGAAGTCGGAAAGGACCCTCTGGCAGCCCTTCTGGATACCAGGCTCGTCATCAACCACCAGGACCTTCAGGATCTCGGGCATTTATTTTCCTTTCAGAAGCTTGTTGATCTCACCAAGGAGTTGCTCAAACCTGATTGGCTTGGCAAGCAGTGCATCGGCCTTTATCCAGGAATTGCCTCCACCAGCCGAAAACTCAAGGCCTGTTTCGGAGGTTACTCCTGTAACCATAATGACAGGAAGACCCGGGTACTTGGATTTTACATGATAGGCAAGAGAAAAACCTGCATCCATGTTTTCCATCATCAGATCAACTATCACAAGATCTGGTCTTTCTTCTGCAAGCATCTTCTCGCCATCCGCCTGGGTCTCGGCAGTCCTGACTTCAAATCCTGCAGATTCAAGCTGGACCCTCTGCTGAAACAGATAATCGACATCATCATCAACAATCAGTATTTTCTTCTTTGAGTTTGACATGTTTTCTCCTTCTATTCCCTTCGGCCAGTCCTTGGTATTGTGACCGTGAATGTTGTGCCGGTCGGACCCCTGGACGGGTCGTCGTTTGATGTGACTTTTATGTCGCCCCTGTGCATCTTGACGATGCCATAGATGACTGCAAGACCAAGACCTGTCCCCTTGCCCATTTTTTTGGTGGTGAAGAAGGGCTGGTAAAGCTTTGGCATGTTTTCTTTCGGGATACCAATCCCTGTATCCGCAACCGAGAACCAGACATGGAAATCATTTCCGCCAGTTGCTATGGACAACCTGCCACCATTTGGCATTGCCGCGTATGCGTTCGAGATGAGGTTTACAAGCACCTGCACAATCTGGTCCTTGTCAAGCTCGCATTGCGGGTTTTCCATCTGATCGATTGTCTCCACATCAATATTTTCAGGTTTTTCGACAATCTGGAGACCCTTTTCAACAATTTCGTTAAGATCAACGGATTCGAATGCAACCTGGTTCTGCCTGGCAAAATTGAGCAGGCCTGAAACAATTTTTTTGCACCTGTCTGCCTGCTCGACAATCATTCCAAGGTCTTCGTCCAGCTGCTTGTTGTCCTTGCACTGGTCCTTGAGCATGTGGGCATACATGAGCACCACACCAAGGGGGTTGTTTACTTCATGGGCTATTCCTGTTGCCATCTGTGCCATTGAGGCAAGGCGCTCCGATTGGACAAGCTGTTGTTGGGTTTCGGACAGCTTGCTGTTCGACTTCTGGAGCTCTTCATTGATTTGCCTCAATCTTTCAATGGTATACGGAAGACACATCTCGTCCTCTGCCAGTCCCCTGTATATCGACATTGCATGGTCAAGGCAGGTGTCATAACCGCAGGCCCCGCAATTCAGGAAATCGCTTTCTGACTTTTTGCCCATCCTCTCCAGTATGGGTCTGAGGTCAATGTCCGGCGTTATTATTCCGACCCTCTTGTCGTCACACTCAAAAGACCTTTTCAGGTCAAGGTCGGAAAAGAACACCATGTCTTTTTCCCACTGCTCCTGGTTCCTGCATTTGAGACAGTCCCTCACATACTTGCTGATCCTGGAGCGCCTTTTGAACTCCTGTTCCTTTGTTGTCATTCCTGCACCCATAATGCAACCCTCACAACAAAGCACTTCAAGAAGTCTCGCGTCAAGCTGGCCATTTTCAAATTCTTTTATTGCCTCAAGAAAACGCGTTCTTCCTTCTGCTTTTACTGCCTCGCCTGAAATAAGGTTTTCACCTATTTTTGCTGATTGGAGCATTCCCCCCGATATCGGGTAAACCATCCCGATGCTTGCATGGGGTGGGTCGAAATCAGTCGGTTTGACAGCTTCAGGCTTTATCCCATGTTCATCAAACATTTCCCTGAGCTCCAAGAAAGTTATCGCGCCATCCACTTCTCCCTCAACAAGTCTTGATGTGGCCTCCACTTTCTTTGCTATGCACGGTCCTATGAAAACAACCTTCAGGTCCTGGCCATGAAGCCTCCGAAGCGCCCTTGCAGTCGCCACCATGGGAGAAACAATCGGTGCCAGGTTGGGCACCAGGTCCGGGCTGTATTTTTCTATGTAACTGGCCACTGCAGGGCATGTAGTTGCTATCCAGCGTCCTTCCTTTGTTGAGAGAAGGAGTTTTCTGTACTCTCTTGAGACCAGGTCGGCGCCAAATGCCACTTCATTGACTAATGAGAAACCTAGCGCCCTCAGCATGCCGACAAACCTGTCATAGGTCATGTCATAAAACTCGGCGGCAAAGCTTGGGGCAACAATGGCAGCAACCTTCTGGTTTACAGAAATTATCCTCTCAACTTCATCCTTTGTCCTGACGAGCTCCTTCGCATCCTGGCTGCAGACCCTGACACAATTACCGCAGCTGATGCACCTTTCAGCAAGCAACTCGGCCTGGCCATCAGAAATCCTGATGGCCTTGGCCGGGCATTCCCTGACGCAGGTGTAGCAAACGCGGCAACGCTCCTTGTTGGTCGAGACAAAAGCAGAGGACTCTTTACGTTTCATGTTGGCCCTATTTTACTTTAAAACTTCCCTCTTGTGGTAGTGGGTATGGAGCAGTTCGTGGGCCTTGTGGGAGTTTGGCTCGCCAAGGAATTCATCGTAGAGCCTTTTCACTGACTTGTTGGAATGGGAAGTCCTGATGAGTTCGCCTTTATCAATGTTATAAAGCGACTGTATCCTTGCCTTGACCCTCACCGGATCAGTGCATATCGGCTGCCCGCCACCGCCAACGCAGCCGCCGGGGCAAGTCATGACCTCGATAAACTGTAGGTCATTTCTTCCCCTTCTCAACTGTTCGAGGAGCTCCCTGGCATTTCCAAGGCCCGAGACAACCGCTACGCCAAGTTCGAGATCGCCTATCTTTATTCTGGCTTCCTTTATGCCTTTCATGCCCCTGACCGGTTGCACCTTGAGTTCTTCAAGGTCTTCGCCAGCGATGAGGTAATAGGCGGTCCTGATGGCCGCTTCCATGACTCCACCGGTCGCACCAAATATTTTCCCGGCCCCGGATCTTCTTCCAAACGGTGTATCGGCCGTATCTGTCGGCAGAGAGTTGATATCAAGGCCGAACATCTTGATGAGTTGGGCAAGCTCTCTGGTTGTCAACACCGCGTCAACGTCCGAGATGCCGTTGGTACCGAGTTCCGGTCTTCCAGCTTCAAATTTTTTGGCGGTACATGGCATGACCGATACAACAAAGATCTTCTCAGGGTCAATATTCTCTCTCTGTGAGAAGTATGATTTGATTATTGCGCCCATCATTTCCTGCGGGCTCTTGCATGTAGACAGGTTTTCAATGAAATCAGGATAGAAAGTTTCGACAAACTTTATCCAGCCTGGCGAGCATGAGGTAAACATCGGGAGTTTCCCGCCCGTTGTTATCCTGTGGACGAGTTCGGTCGCTTCTTCCATGATTGTAAGGTCAGCGGAGAATGAAGTATCAAATACCCTGTCAAAACCCAGCATCCTGAGTGCAGTCACCAGGACTCCGTTGATATCAACACCAGGCTTCATGTCAAACTCTTCGGCCAGCGTTACGGAAACGGCCGGAGCGTGCTGTATCACAACAAACTTGTTCGGGTCCTTGAGTGCATCAAGCACCATTGGTATGTGGCTCTGCTCGGTGAGTGCCCCAGTCGGGCAAACAAGGATGCACTGTCCGCAATTGATGCAGGATGATACATTAAGGCCTTTTCCGAATGCAGTTCCAACTATCGATTTGCTTCCCCTGTTCACAAAATCTATTGCGGAGACACCCTGAACCTCTTCACAAACCCTTACACATTTGCCACAAAGTATGCATTTTGCAGGGTCTCTAACGATTGAGGGGCTGGATTTGTCGATAAAATATTTGTTCTTTCCCCCAACAAACTTTCTTTCCCTGACACCAAGCTCGTGAGCCATGTTCTGGAGCTCGCAGGTGCCATTCCTGACGCAGTAGTTGCAGTCATCGGGATGGTTGGCAAGCAATAATTCCACAATGGTTTTTCTGGCCATGATGGCCCTCGGGCTGTGGGTCTTTACCTTCATGCCGTCAGAAACCGGGAAAGCACAGCTGGGCACAAGACCACGCTGGCCCTCGATTTCGACAACACAGAGCCTGCAAGCACCAGTTGGCGAGAGTCCCTCAAGATTGCAGAGTGTCGGCACATGTATGCCATTCCTGCGAAGAACCGAGAGGAGCATCTCTCCAGGCTTCGCAACAAGCTTTTTTCCGTTTACTTCAATGGTTATCATCTTCCATCCCCTTTCACGACTTGGAAACGGCGCCAAACCTGCAGACCGTGAAGCAGGTGCCGCAGGATATGCACTTGTCTGTTATTATGTAGTGCGGGCTTTTTGGTGCACCCATTATGCAGGAAACTGGACAATTCTTTGCGCACAATGTACATCCTGTGCATTTGTTGGCATCGATTGAATAGACAAGAAGCTCTGAGCAAATTCCTGCTGGACACCTTCTCTCGTATATGTGGGCCTCATATTCCGGCCTGAACCACCTGAGTGTCGAAAGGATAGGATTTGGTGAAGAATTGCCAAGACCACAAAGGCTGGTGTCCTTGATGACTTCTGCGAGCCTCTCAAGCTGGGTTATTCCCTGGAACCTCTCGAGTGCATCGGCACCGTGCTCGCCCTTCCTGCCCTTTGTTATCATGGTAAGAATTTCAAGCATCCTTCTTGTGCCTTCCCTGCACGGAATGCACTTTCCGCAGCTTTCCCTCTGGATGAAGTCCATAAAATACTTGGCCACATCAACCATACAAGTTGCATCATCCATGACGACCATTCCACCAGAACCCATCATTGCACCTGCGGACTTGAGTGACTCATAATCAATCTCTGTGTCCAGAAGTGGGGTTGGCATGCATCCACCGGACGGTCCGCCAATCTGGACGGCCTTGAACTGCCTGCTATTTGGAATCCCGCCACCAATTTCAAAAATGATCTTGCGAAGCATGGTTCCCATGGCCACTTCGACCAGTCCGGTATTTTTGACGTTTCCTGAAAGGGCAAAAACTTTTGTTCCCTTTGAGGTTGCAGTTCCGATTGAGCTGAACCATCCCTCCCCATTCCTTATGAGTGCCGGAACATTGGCCAGCGTTTCGACATTGTTGATAGCCGTCGGTTTGCCAAAAAGACCTTTCACGGATGGATATGGCGGCCTTGGACGCGGCATGCCTCTCTTGCCCTCTATGGAGTGGATGAGTGCCGTTTCCTCGCCACAAACAAAGGCGCCCGCACCCATCTTTATTTTTATTTCAAGATCAAAACCTGAATCCATGATATTTTCACCAAGCAGTCCAAGCTCTTTTGCCTGTTTTATGGCCTGCTGGAGGTGCCTGATTGCAAGCGGGTATTCTGCCCTGATGTACACATAGGCCCTGGAAGCACCAATGGCATATGCTGCTATCGCAAGCCCCTCGATCAGACGGTGGGGGTCACCCTCGATGACTGCCCTGTCCATGAATGCGCCTGGATCGCCCTCGTCAGCATTGCAGATCATGTATTTCTGGTCAGCTTCCTGCTGGAGCGCCAGTTTCCACTTTGTTCCAGTATTGAAACCACCACCACCTCTACCTCTCAGGCCTGACTTTTCAACCATGTCACAGACTTCCTGCCTGGTTTTGTCATAGACTGCTTTTGCAAAGGCCTTGTATCCGTCCCATGCGATGTATTCCCAGATATTGGTTGGATCTACAATTCCGCAACCTGAAAGAACCCAGCGGGTTTGTGGGGCAAAAAACGGGTGTTCATCCATGTATTTGACATTGTTCCAGCCTTTGAGGGTTTTGCTTCTGAACTGGAAACAGGCAATGTCTTCCGGAACACTACCAGAGAGTATGGCATCCATGAGCTGTGGTACTTTGTCTTCAGTGATTTTTCTAAAGGAAATTCTTGTCCTGCCAGGTAACTGGAAGTCAACCATCGGCTCTTCTGCACAAAGTCCAATGCAGCCAATCTGTATTATGTCTGCACCAATGTTTTTTTCGGAAAGATAAGATTTTATAGCCTCAAGGGTCTTCCCTGCACCTGCCCCAAGACCACAGGTTCCGGTACCAATGTAGATGGTTGGCTTTGCGACATCTTCCCTTTTGAGTCTTGAAACAAGCATTTCCACATTCTTTGCAGCTTCGCCTGAAAGCGAACCGGTAAGGTATGCCCCAAGGTTCTCTCTTGTCAATGCAAAATCAGTTCCCGCTTGCATCTTTTTCCACCTTTCTGCGATACTCGGAAAGAATCTTTTTAATCTTTTCTGTTGAAACGTCTGCGTATACTTCGCCATTTACGCTCATCGCCGGCGCAAGACCACATACACCCATGCAGGCAACGATTTCAAGGCTGAAAAGGCCGTCCCTTGTTGTCTGTCCCGGATCGATCTTGAGCTCGCGCTTTAGTGCTTCAAGCACACTTGCAGAACCTTTGACGTGGCAGGCAGTTCCCCTGCATATCTGCACATGAAACTTGCCAGGCCCCTGGAACCTGAACTGGTTGTAGAACGTTGCAACACCAAAAATCTTGCTTGTGGGCAAATTGAGGAACTCGCCTATTCTTATCACTGCCTCCTGGCTCAGATAGCCATATTGTTCCTGCACCTCCTGCAGTATCGGGATCAACATGTCCCGTCCTGCGTTCTGGTGTTTTTTCAAGATTGGTTCAATGTCCTGCTTTGTCATTGCTTCTCCTTTCCAAAACCTGTCCTTGTGGTTTTTGCCTTGAATAAAACGCAACTTTTTCAAGAGCCATTGTCATATCAATGTCCTCAACGTAAGTTCCGTGGGGGACTTTGATAGAAACCGGTGTGAAATTGAGAATTCCCTTGATTCCCGAGTGTGTAAGTCTGTCTGCAACCTCTTGCGAGGCCGAAAACGGAACAGCCATTATCGCTATGGAAGCATTGTTCTCATTTATGACATCCTGCAACTGTGACATCGGGTAGCAACGGCAACCGTTGATTACCCTGCCAGTTTTTTCAGAATCATTATCAAAACATGCGATAATGGACAGCTTGGGTCTTTTACCTGCAAAATATGATAGTATAGCCCTCCCAAGATTGCCTACCCCTACAAGAACAACATTCTGGACATCAAGATCATCAAGGAACTCTCCGATACTCTTCGATAGTTCGCCAACCGAGTAGCCCCTGTTCGGGGAGCCACTGTAGCCAAGGACCATAATGTCCCTTCTGACCTGGTCGGGGGTAGCACCAGACATGTGGGCAATCTCGTGGGAGAAGGCATAGTCCCTTCCCTCCCTGGCAAGCTTGTCCATCACCCTTCTGTAGAGTGAGAGCCTTCCTATCGTCTTTTCTGAAACTCTTTCCATTTTTCCGTTCTTTTTCATATTCGTGACATCTTTCACATTGTGTAGTCGTGCATGAGCTACCTTATGCAAAGAAAAAACAAAGTCAAGTTAACTTGGCAAAGAAATTGGTAAAAATCAAATAATCATGTTCTTTGGGGCACCCAATGAATCAATACAGGATGGGCGAAAAGGGATGGGTTATTTGTTCTTGAGGGTTGGAAACCAGTCCAGGAGATTCGGTGTGATTTTTTTGGTAGAGATTGCATCCGAGAGGATTTTTGCACTTTCCGTCCAAGGGTAGAGGTCCTCTTCTAGCATCCTGTTGCCAACCTGTGAGAGGGTGGCTATCGCCAAAAGGTCCTTCAACAGAAACTCGCCATCATCACTGAAGGACGCCGCAACACCCGACCATGAGAATGTCTTTCTCCCTGGTCTTACATCAAAAATCTTCAACAGCGAGTTTGCTGCCTCCTTGTGCAAAGGAAACAGGTCGCCCATCACATAGGCAAGCATTGACCCACATGGGGATGCGCCAAGGAAATCGGCAAAACGGGCAAGTGAAATCTTGGAGATTTCAGACCGCTCACTGATATTTAGGAGCAGACCGAAGCTTTTCCGGGCAACGCCTATATGGCGCCCATAGTATTCCCCCAGCCAAAGACACTTGGGATTGAAATCATTTACCGGATAGTTGTCCCAGACCACTACATCTCTTCCAGCCACTTTCCTGAAATCGGCAAACGACTGGTTGCCAATTTCTTCAGGGACAACATCTGGCCCGGTCCAGAAAATGGTAATTGACCTGTCCAGATTGACGAGAAAGTTGCACAGATATTCCGATTTTCTGCTCCCAAAATATTGAGTGGGGCACACAAGCAACCTGGCAAATGGATTCCTTTTTCTTATTGAAGACAAAACGGCATTTGATGCCTCGGCATGGAGTTTTCCAAGATTGCCGGAACGCAAAACTCCGATGTCATCAAAAAGCAGCGCAAAACAGTTTGGATTATAAGAAGAAAGCTGGTAAACCCTTTTCACAAGAAGAGCAATCTCCCCCTTGTGGAATCTGCTTCCTGGCGATATTGACAGGCAAAGCTCAATACCATTTTCTTTACAAATAACGGCCAATTGAGACATTTCAGCTCTCAATGTTTCAGGCAAGTCATCTCTCCACTTTTTGGCCAGGTGTGGTTCATTCTTTGGAGCGACCATAAAAAAGTTAAGGCCGATACTCCCCATGGTTCGAACAAGAGAAGTGCGTCTCTCAAGAGAAAGCGGCTTGCCATAATAGCCCTCAATCGCGCCAAAGTTTCTTCCTGTCTGGCCAGGCCCCGAAACACCAAAAAGGCCGACAACGAAACCAAGCAACAATGAGGTCAGTTGTTGCATCAGCTTTGCAGGGTAAGATCAATGGCCCCGACCATACCAAGGAGGAACCCGGCTATCCAGAAGAGATTTATCATGTTAAAAACGCTTATGTTGGGTGTATATGGGAACCAGACATAATACTCGTAGGCAACAATCAAAAAACCACTTGCAGCAAAAAACCTGAATGGCCTTCCTATCTTGCTCTTTGCAAAAAGTATCGCAAGTCTCAGGACTGCGGCAAAGAAGATGACAACCAGGATAAGATACGATGACAAAATCACGGCATCATGATATCCAAATTCAGCTACAAGGCTGCCATTTTTACCCATAAAAGGGAAGAACATCATGAAAAGGGTGGCAAGAGAAAGCGCAACGATAGTGATAGTGAAAAATGTTATTTGTTTTCTGCCCATCCTGTAACCAAGCCTTACAGGAAAAGCAAAGAAGGCCCATACTACAAGAAGAACACCACAAACATAAAACACGGAAGACATTGACAAAATAGGGGCATCGACCCCACCAAGGTGGGCGACAAACTCCACCAAAATACCAATCCCAAGAAGAAATGTCCCGATACCAAGGAGCCTGATGGTTGACTTAAGGCTGTCCAGGATATTACCAAAAAACCCCTGATACAGGAAACACAAAGATGCAGCAAACGGGGCCAGCATCTTTACTGCATCGGCCCATACAGCCCATACTGCCGGCTTGTCAGGAGTACTCCACGGTGCGGGTGAGGCACCAACCTGATAATTGAACAAAAAAATGAGGGCAAATATTATGAGCCCAACAATGGCAAGAATTGTTCTGTTATTGTCCATGTTCACAGATAAATATTATCACTTATTTTTTCAAACAAAAGTCTTTGCTGAAAAGAGGGATAAATCAATCCTCCAAGCAGCTGGCTACTTTTTCAGTGTTCTTTTTACAAAAACAGTATAGTCATCACCTGAAACAAAACAAAGATACTCGGCATTTATGAGTTTTGGGACGATCACAGGCCATTCCCAGTACATTATCTCGTTGCCGTTTCTCACATCATAGATCGTATTGGCAGAAGCCGTTTTGGAGCTGACCCAGACACCAAAAGCCCCAAAACGCTTCTGTTTCTCGCCAGTTCTTCCCCAAACCATCTTTCCCTTCTGGTTTACGCAAACTATGCCATTCTTGATCCTCAAGCCGGACGGGAAACATAGGCCTTCGCCCTGAACAACCTCAACCTCCGGTTTTTCAACAAGCAAACCATGGTCATAACCAGACTTGCCAGTCCTTACATCAAAAAACTCGGTGCACCCGTCACCTCTGTACAAAAACACCAGACTACCAGAAACAATAGAAATACTCGGCCCATCATCAATCTTGCATGGTTTTTCCCAAAGGGTCTTTAGTGAACCATCGACAAATGATCTGGCCAGCAGTTTTCCGTTCTGGATGGTGACAAAAACACCATCAGCCAAGAAATTATACTTGTCTGGCACTTTGTATGTTTTTCTGGTTTTTGTATCAAAAGCATCTTTACCAGAAATAACGAAATTGCCTGATATTCTAGCCTTTCCAGATGGCGCAAAACCGAGCTCTCTTATCGCACCGGTTTTGTCCAGGGAAACGAGTTTGCCATTTGAACCCAGAACAATGCTCCCGTCTGCCAGAACAGGATCACCCTCGACAAGGGTGGTATCAATGCCTGGCACGGTGACCTCTTTTTGCCCTTCGCCAATTATGTTCACCTTTTTGCCAGAAAGCGTATAGGCAACATCAGATGCACCGAGAAATTTTCCTTTGTCAAACCACGCATCGGAGCCAGTGAACCTGCCTACCGGCATTACCTCGTTTTGGCCCTTTTTCAGTTGGGTGTATCCTGCATAAATGTTGAAAACTCCGGTTCCTCCTATTCCCCATACCTGCAATCCGTCCTTGATGTCGGCCCTTCCTGTCTTGTCACCTAGCCTGACCATCATGGGCAACTTGCCATCATCAATCTGTTTTGTTTCCTTGTAAATCTGGACCCTTACACCTTCCTGGCCCCTTATGATCGTGTCATACTTGAATGTCGCAAGATTTACCATTCCCGACTTCACAAAAACCGGCCTCAGGCTCTCTCCTGCCGGTCCAACAAGATATATCGAGCCGTCCTCGTTTTTGTCCGAAATAAAAACAATCGGCAATTTGCCAACCTTTCTGTTGTCTCTCCACAGCTCAAGCCCCTCCTCCTCAGAGACAACTGCCGTAAAGACCTGATCTTTGGTTGGCAGTATAAACCTGCTGTTGGTGCCTATCTTGAGGTCGAGCGAACAGACGTATGAATTGCCAAGGTATTTCACTGTTGCCGATAGAAGGACATGACTGTAGTCCCTTTCAACTTCGCTGATAGTCTCCAGACCAGGAATATCAAGCTCCGGAATTTCCGGGGGTACATATCTTGCAAAGTACCACACAAGTCCGAGTGCAATCACCAGAACAAAACCCGTAACAAAAAGCAAGGTCTTTTTCATGACCACATTATTGCAGACAAAAAGTTGCCTTTCAAGCGCCAGCCCGGAACCACAAGAATAGGGCCAGGACCTAACAGCAAATTGGTATGGAATTAACCAAATCTGGTTATTATCACGACATGGAGCGCAAAAAGGGAACCGGATTTCTTTTGCTGATTTTGCTGGTTTTTGCGACAACATCCACTCCAAAGCCAACAGCCAGCGACAGCTGCACCGCAAAACCGCACAGAAATATTTTTTCCTTTCCCATCAGTTCATGGCCGTCATTCAGGGGTGACCCCCAAAACACAGGCCACACAACAGCATCTCAGGCGCCAAAAGAAATCATGCAGGAAACAATCTGGAGCAAACCTGGAGAATCCTCCATAGATTGCGCTGTTGTCGGTGAAAGTGGGAAAATTTATGTTGGCTATTTCAACAAAAAGCTCCTCTGCCTTGATGGCGAAACCGGTAAAGAGCTATGGGCACTCAGGACAGATGGGGGTATAGTCTGCTCCCCCACAATCTTTGCGGGCAAGCTGTATTTTTCAACCTGGCAAAAAACTTTTTACTGTGTCAACGCAGAAACCGGCGAGAAGGAGTGGGAAAGAAAAGCCGAGATAACAACACCGGTGATTTGTTCGGGAGACCTACTTTTTTACGGGACTTCTAGCGGGGGGATAGTCTGCGAAAACATTGCATCAAAAAAAACTGTATGGGTGTTCGAAACAGGCCAGACAATAGCATTCGCCTGCCCTACAATCTTTGAAGGCAAGGTGTGCCTTGGGGACTGGGGCGGAACGCTCCACTGTCTTGACCAGAAAACGGGCAAAGAAATCTGGTCTTTTAAGGCTGACGGGGCAATCAAGAGCGCTGCCGCATTCTCCAACAATTCACTATATTTCGGCAGCACGGATGGAACGTTTTACTGCCTCGATTCCGAAACAGGCGAATCAAAATGGGCTTTCAATTCAGGCAGCCCGATTGAATCATCGCCTGCTGTTGGTGCCGGGAGAGTAGTATTTGCCTCTTACTACAACATATACTGCCTGAATGAACAGACCGGCACGCAATCATGGTCATTCAAGCCAAAATTCAGGGCAATCTCCAGCCCCATAATTGCAGGCGACAAAGTCTACCAGGCAACACTTTGCCAGTCATTGCACTGCTTCGACCTGGAAAAGGGGACCGAATTCTGGCACTACGAAGATCTGATAATCCACAGCAGTCCTTCGTGCATTTCCGGCATGGTGTACATTGGAAACGACCACGGAACACTCTACTGTTTTGGCGATAGCAAAACTGGGGGCAAGCAGGAACCTCTTTTCTCCATAGAACCAGCCGAGATAGTCTTTGAAAGGCCAGGTGCAGAAAAACAGTTGAAGGTGACAAATCTCTCTGAAGGCTACCTTTCCCTGAACGCCAAAACTGGCGAGACATGGATAAATTTGTCAAAAACAGCATTTGAGCTTGCTCCACAAAAAACAGCATACTTAATGGTTTCTGTTTCTAGCAAACTAGGAACTGACGAAGAAATGGCCGGTTACGTAACCATTGGAAATGAAACCTGGGAAGAAGTTGCACGGATAATCGTAAAAAAGAAAAAAACTGAAGATTCATGCCAGTGGCAGATGTTTAGGGGCGGCCCCGAAAGAACCGGCCACCCGGATGGTGAATGCGGCCCGAAAGATCCATCATCAATGGAGGTCCTGTGGAGCTTTCAGGCCTGGCAGGGAGCAGTGGAATCGTCTCCGGCAATCTGGAACAATTCGGTCTACTTTGGCAGTTACAACAACAATTTTTATTGCGTCGACATCGACACCGGAGAACTGAAATGGAGACATGAGTGCAGGGACGGCATCTACTCTTCACCTGCTATAGATAGCGGCAAGGTGTACTTCGGCTCCTTTGACGGCTATTTCAGGTGCCTTGACTGCAACGATGGAAAGGAAATCTTCAAGTTCAAGACTGGGGACAGGATCCATTCATCGCCACTGGTTTCATCCGGGAAGGTCATCTTTGGCTCAAATGACGGGAAAGTTTACTGCCTGGATTCAAAAACAGGCGACCAGATATGGGTTTTCGAAGCAAACACTCCCATACAGTCCTCGCCGGCCTTAAAAAATGGACGGATTTTCATCGGCGGGCTGAACGGCAGGATGTACTGCGTGGATTTTGAAACCGGAAGCATTGTCTGGGAATACAATGCAGGGGGCAGCATAACATGTGTCCCGGCCCTTGCCTACGACAGGGTGTACTTTGGGACATGGGCCAGAAAATTCTGTTGCCTTGCCCAAGAAGATGGCAAACTCCAGTGGTCATTTGATACAAAAGAGTACATAGAATCTTCGGCCGCATGTTCATCCGGAAGGGTCTATTTCGGCGCAAATGACAATTACCTGCACTGCCTCGACGGGCTGACAGGCGACGAAATCTGGATGTTCAGGTCGCAGGACAGAAAAGTCACGTCCTCGCCTGCAATCGACTCAAATGAGAAAATATACGTAGGAACTTGAGATGGCAATCTTTACTGCCTGGATGGCAGAAACGGAGAAAAGATATTTGAATTTCAGACGCAAGGCGTAGTAAGAAGCTCAGCCGCCATATCAAGGGAAAAGATCATTTTCGGTTCACACGATGGAAGGGTGTACTGCATGACAAACAGGGCAAAAAATCCCTAAAACAAAAAAGGCCAGTCTTTGTGGCTGGCCTTTTTTGTTGCAATTGTACCAAAATCACTTTTTTATCGGGATATTTTGGGTGTCTGCCAATGCACCTCTAAACATAAAAGTTATTTCACTTGGATGATTCTCAAGCAGCTTGAAGTTGTATATCTTCTTGGCCTTGGGCTGGAGGACAAAAGGTTTTGAATCAATCTCTAGCCCGATCGCCTGTGAAGCTTCGATGACAACCTTTCTTTTAAGGTTGTTTGTGACAACAATCTGGCCCTCTTTTGTTATGATCTCGCCAGGATTGAAGGTCAAACCGGACTCTACATTCACAACAACAGGATAGTTGGCTTCTATTCCACTGCCCTTGATGCTTATTGAAGTCGGGAAGCTCCCGGCCATGATTGCCGTTGGAGAGGTCCTCACCAGAAGAACCCTCATGCTCCTGGACGGTATTTCCAGAGCATTGGGATAAACAAAAAGCCATGGGTCTTTTGGTACAACTTCGACATTCAGGTCAATTTCGCTCGGGTTGAGGACCATGATTGTCAGTATCTGCCCAAGCCCCAGATAAGCGGATCTAGGAACAAACTCCAGCCTTGGATCTGACTCGTAGACCTTCATGGAAACATTGAGTGTTGCCGAAGCCCCGCCAGAAGGATCATCGGTGACTTCATTGACATACACCTGGGCCACATGCATGCCAGGTTCCATGCCTTTGGTCGAGCAGGTCAGCTTGAGCTCCGCAGGCTGTTTGACAAGGAGTTTGCCCTCAGCATGGTCAGGTTTTACCCAGTCGGCATTTGACGTCACCCTGTAGTCCTGGTCAAACGTGGTTGCATTGATGATGCCAACCTTTGAGACTACCGTAGAGTCGATCTTTGCTGCAAGCTGGAGTTCAGTCTGTGAAAGCACTATAAGGCCCCTTGCATAAACGGTGCCTGCCACCAGGAGCAACATAACAGATGCAATTACAATGATTTTGTGTTTCATACTACCCATAATATAAATTTATATCGCGGAAAGTTCAGCGCAACAAGTAATGCATGGACAAACTACAGCATCACAAAGCATTTTCCGGGAAGGTGTCTACTTTGAAAAGCCAAAAATAAAAATCTGTTTTCTGGCGTCAACGGCAACGATGTAGTCAAAACCAAGTGCCAAATCAACACCGACGCCAGAGCTGACGCTTAATTTCTTTTTTGTCTGCCCGTTTTCTGCATCAAGGACATACAAATATGGTGAATTCCCGGAGGCGAAGAGGAGGTCTCCGGATTTTGCAAGCTGGTTCCAGAAAACAAAATCGCTGCTTTTGTCCAGAACACTTTTCCATACAGGTTTCCCATCTTCAGCGCGATAACACCACACAGTGCCATTGCCTGGTACCCAGACCTTTCCATCGGCAACAGTTGGCGCGGCTCCAGAATAGCCTCTTTCTGCCTGCCAGACTGTATTTCCGGTCCACAGCGAGAGGCACATCACATTTTCATTGAAGGTGCCAACATAGATCCTGTCGCCGGAAATGACCGGGACACCCGCAAATCCGGTTTCCAGTTTTCGACCCCAAACTTTGTTTCCGTTGCCAAGCAGGAGGCACAGAAGTTCGCTTTCGGCATTGACAAGAATGAAGGTGCCCTGACAAGACAGCGGCTGGATATTGCCTGATATTGGTTTTTCCCAAACCCTCACACCACTCTCCAGATCAACACAAATGACACTTCTCTTGCTGGCAAAAACACCCAGTCTGTCGCCCACAACAGTGACATCAGTTTGCCCTTCTTCGGCCATTTTTATGTCCCACACAACGGTGCCATTGTTTTCCCTCAGCTTTGCAAGCTTTCCATTTTTCTTGAAAACAAACAGGTGGCCCCTCGAGAATGCAGGCACACCAATGGGCTGCGAATCGAGCCTTGTGGCCCACACAGCAGCACCCCATTTTGCTAGCGTGAAAACAGAACCGTTTGTCCCGGAGCAAACAACAAGATCACCGTATGTAGAGACACCCTGTACTGTTTCTTTTGTTCTGATGGCTTCACCACTCAAAACAAAATTTGGGCCAGCTTCCCATGGCACAGCACCCGTTTTCTGGGGATCATAGCCCCTTTGGACCCAGATGGCCCTCTCTGGAGGAAAAGCCACAACAAGACCAAATTGGGACAACAAAACTGCCAGCGCCAGAACAAAAGACAAGACCCTCTGCATGGGAATATATTCTACACGGCCACTTTCCATCCTCAAGGGACCAGGGGCAATTTCACAAAAAATGTAGTACCTGACTTTTCATTATTTGAAAACCACACAAAACCGCCGTGCGACTCGACATGCATTTTCACTATTGAAAGACCCATTCCCATCCCATTTTTAGGTTCACTTGCGGGGCTGACCTGGTAGAATGGCTTGAAAATAAGATTTTGCTTCGATTTCGGTATCCCTATTCCATTATCGGAAAAGCTTGCCAGGATAGCATTATCGTCGACTTTTGCATCAAGCTTGACTTCAAGTGGCCGGTCCTGCCTGGAATATTTTATGGCATTGGTTAGAAGGTTCCCAAAAACCTCTGTGAGTGTTTCAATATCAGCTTTTATGGTTTTTCCCTTAAGGTTCCCGTCAACATTGATCAAAAATTTTGCCTCCAGCTTCGTGTGGTCAGGACCAAGCAGTTCTTCGAAGAGAACTTTCAGTCTTGCATGTAACCCGATAAACAGGCCATAAGCGTCAACCAGCCTGAAAATATATCTTGGTTTTGTCATTCCAAAGTTTACCAGGTCATCGACATGCCTTTGTTCGCGTAATGCAGACTCTCTTATCATCCTGACAACTTCCAAGGCAGCCGGATTGTCCCCGATCATGCCTTCGAGCAATTCTGAAAAACCTGATATGACCGTAAGAGGATTTCTCAGCTCGTGGGCAACAGAACCAAGAAATACTCTCCTCGCTTCTTCTTTTTGAATTGACTCGGTTATGTCCCTCGCCACGCCAATATACGAATTGCCAATAAAAGACAGCTTCACCTCAAAGGTCCTTGTTTCACCATCCTGATCAGCAAGCCTGACTGTGAGTTTGGATTCCCTTGCTGAGCGCTGGACCCTCAAGGCCTTCCACGGGGATACAAACTCAGTCACCTTGTGCCCCACAAAATCCCCAACACTCTTGCCCAGTGTCCTTGCAAGATTGGGTGAGATATACGATACAACGCCATCTCTGACTTCAAATACAATGTCGGATATGTTTGCCAGGATTGAATCAAGCCTGTTCTGACCCTCAAGGATTTTCTGCCTGTCGGCAAGGTTTGAAGTTATGTCCTTCATCAGTGAAACAGTCCCGATAATTTCACCTTGAGGGCCGCTAAAAGGTGAACATCTTGTATCAAGCCACGCTTCTCTCCCTAAAATTTTGAAATGGCCGGCAAATTTACCCTGAATGCCACTTCTTGCGACATCCGAAATCATCGCTTGAAGAGCTCCCGAAGAATCTCCGGACCCAAAAATCTCGCCAATGTCCTTTCCCAGGAACGTATTGTTTTCGTAATTAATCCATTCTGGTTTTATCTTCGCAAAGATACATTTTCCAGAGACATCAAAGGCCAGGACTATATCTTCGGTGGATGCCACAAGAGCACCAAGAAATTCGTTGGCACTCTTGAGGGCCTCCTGTGTTTTCATGAGCGATGTAAGGTCTGTTATTGAAACATACGCACAGGGCTTTCCGCTGTAAGTGCCACCACTGATGCATGTTCTGGCAATTTTTATATTATTTTGCGCACAAATGAACCTGATATCGCACCTTGCCGGCAAGATGTCCCCGGCAAGCGCCCGGTTCACCTTGAAGGCAAATTCGGCCCTCAGTTCAGGAATGACAAGGCCATAAAGATCTTTTTTATCAATCTCCTGCTTTGGGAGGCCAATAAAATCGGCAAATTCATCGTTGGAAAAAAGAAATTTCTCCCCATCGTGCACAAAAACAGGCACACCGATGCCTTCCACTAGTTTCCTGTGTCTTTTTTCAGATTCTTCCAGTTTCATCTGGGCAAGCTTCTGGGAGGATATGTCACGGACAAGGGTGAGATAATTTTTGCCATCATCTGTCTGGACCATATGCGACGAGATGAGCACGGGAACAGCATCTCTACTTTTGTTGTACAACATGGCCTCGAAGTTTGTGACAGACCCGTTCTTTGCAAGCATTGAAAGGTACTTTTCCTTTTCGGCTCCATTGACCCACAGCTCAAGATCTTCTGGGGTCTTGCCCCCTGCGTCCTTCACAGAGTAGCCAAAAAGTTCTGTAAAACTCAAAGAGACGTCAATTATTTTTCTTCCAGGAAAAGACAGTGTGATGTACGGTTCTGGGGCATGGGTGAAAAAGTTTGAATACTTTTCTTTCTGACTTAGCATGTCTTCAAAAAGCCTCTTTTTCTTGCTCGTGTCCCTCACCAGAATCAGGGCCATGCAGTCCGTAAACTTTGAAAATCTGGCTTCAAAATGTTTTTTTTCTTGTCCTGCACCCAAACTGTATTCGAAAATTTCAGCCCTTCCTGTCTGGATGGCTCTGCCGGCAAACCTTGTGAAATTTTCCCCTGTACCAGCAGGCAGCATCTCTGATATTTTTTTCCCGATACAAAGTTTGCTCCATGGCATGTCTGGAACCATTGAGGTCGGTATTTTATAATCAGCTATCTTTCCCTCGTCATCAACTAGAAATAGTGCATCTGGAAACGAATTCAGGATATTGCCGCCCACCAGACCATACGCGAGAGTCTGGCAAGATGGAGATTGCAAGATTTCATCTTCATTCCCGAAAAACGCTTCCTTCTCAGGGGCAAAACAAACCACTGTCAAATGGCCATCCAAAATCTTGTTGAAAATAAATCTTGTATAATGGTCTTCCCCAGGTATTTTCAGCCTTGCTGCAAAAGGACGCCCGTTTAAAATTTTTGACAAATCGAGGGTGTCATCCGGATGCAGGCAGGACTGGTTTGCGCCAGAAAAAGTTTCCTGCATGAACGCCTCAGAAACATACAAAATCTTTTCCCTGCTGGCAACAATAAGCCCAAAATGTTTCTCCATCTCCTGGTTCTAAAATTACACAGCTTTTAACACCTATATAGCCTTGTTGAGTAAAGTTGGAAACAATTTGTAAACAATTTTGAAACATTTTTGCAGGCAAGCCAGAAGTTTGAAGATTTTGAAAGCGTGTTCACATAGTGTTTAAAATGCTTCAGATGCTGCCGGGTCTTATCTTATGAAACGAAAACCACAAATTAACCGGAAATTCCAGCCAATATGTTTTTCATAATCACAAAAAATGCCATCACCATTTTTTTGCTTTACAAGGAAAAACGTCATGTAATATCTTTAGGGATGACAAAACCACCGGTTTTTTACAATACCAACTTTACAAGATACATACTGGGCCAGCTTTTTGCCTTTCCATCGGCCTGGATATACGGAAGCGCCCTGATGTGGGTGACGCTCCAGATCACAAACTCGCCTTTGCTCCTTGGAATAATG
Organism: Caldisericales bacterium; assembly: GCA_012517765.1. Classification (GTDB taxonomy): domain Bacteria; phylum Caldisericota; class Caldisericia; order JAAYUI01; family JAAYUI01; genus JAAYUI01. Next base: position 73,151 of record JAAYUI010000008.1, read on the forward strand.
GGCATGTGCAGCAGTCTCCCATATCTGGTCCTAGCACCGATTACTGGTTCGATGGCAGAAAGATACGACAGGCGCAAACTAACGCTCCTTACAAACGTCATAAATCTTGTTCAATCATCACTCCTTGCCCTGCTAGCCTTTGCCGGTCTTGTGAATTACCCAATACTTGTCATTTTTGCCCTGATAAACGGTGTCGCCGGAGCAATCCAGGAACCTGCTCGCCTGGCTTTCCTGCTTGATATGGTCGGGCCAGAGCACCTTATACAGGCAAGCGCACTTGGCTCGGTCACTTTCAATATTGCCAGAATACTTGGGCCAATCATTGCTGGAATCCTCCTTACAATCCATTCTGGATACTGTTTTGCCCTGGCAGCCCTCTTCACCATTCCATCAATTGCCATGTTCGCAATAATTGATGTCAAAAGCACCAAAATAGAACCAAGGGGTTCAATGCTTGTCCAGTTTGTGGAAGGGGCCAGATATATATCCGGGCAAAAAATACCTTTCCTGATACTGTTCACGATTGTGCTGGCATCAACATTCGGTTATGGCATAACCATTCTCTCCTCAGCAATCGCCAGTGAGGTGCTGAAGCTTGGTTCAATAGGCTATGGCCTGTTGCAGTCCTCTGTTGGAGTGGGTGCACTCACTGGAGCCCTCGTCATATCAATGACCAAAAGCAGACAGGGAATCATGGCAAAATTTAGGACGAGCAGCATCATGCAGGCAGTGATGGGGCTTGCACTCGCCGCAGTGCTTCTACTTTACCCGATAATCTGGCTGGCCATTCCGCTTTACGCAATTTTTGGTTACATGATGGTAAACCAGAACGTTCTGGCAATAAGCATCCTTCCAATGGTCACGCAGGAGGGATATATAGGAAGGGTCATGGGGTTCTACTCGTTTGCAGTCTCAGGGATCATGCCATTCGGCAACCTGGTGGCCGGAGGACTGACCCAGTTGCTGACAATCCCGATCGGGCTTCTGGTGTCTTACGCCATACTTGTAATCCCCACATTTGCAATTTGCGTCTCCCCCAAGGCATTGAACAGGGATCCGTTCCAAAATAAAATCCAGCCATGAGAACTTTTCTGGCTCTTGCCATAGCGACCACGATGGCCCTTGGCTGGCCATGCGCCTTTCCGGACGGCAAAGGCAATCCTTACACACCCACCGAATTGCCGCCTGGCGAACCACAGGTGCACTGGTCAATGTCCGAAGTGAAATCTCCGACACCGGCCTGCATCGTAGAAAACAGGCTCTATTTTGCATCACAGAACATCGCAAATTGCCTTGACCTTGAAACCGGCAAAAAAATCTGGGGCGCAGAGCTTGTCTCAAACATTGTGACACCTCCATGCTTCGTGAGCGGAAGGGCAATCTTTTGCGACAAGGTTGGCAATGTCTATTCGATAGACTCATCAAACGGCAAGGTAATCGACAAGGCCTCAACAAGTTCCGGCATAGTCGCACCACCTATAGTCATCTCCGGACTCATATATGTATCTTCAACTTCTGGCAAGGTTGTCTCGTTCACACCCGACCTGAAGGAGCAGATGTCGGTCGACCTTGAAACGCCACTCTCATGCTCCCCAATCATCACCTCCCAGGGCCTCTTCCAGCAGACCAGCGATGGAACCATATATATTGTAAATCCAGAAAACGGGGCAATTCTTTCGAATATCAAGGCAGACCCGCCGATAGGGCAGATGTGCCAGAATGACGGTTTAATAAATATTCCAGTGCAATCAGGGATCACAAGACTCAAGGGAGACCAGAGAATACCGATTGAATTGCCATCTTCGCCATCCTGCATGGTTGCTGTTCCCGGAGGACCTCTTGTCGTTGGAACAAGCTTTGGTCTTTATGGAATCAGCGGCGACAAGCTCTCGTGGTCTATGAAAACGGAAAAACCGGTTTCAGCCGTATCGGCAAACTCCGAGATCGCTGTGTTCGGCTGTGCCGGGGGACTTGTGGCCGGAGTGAGACTAAAGGACGGGGAAGTACTCTGGAAAGCAACCATGGCCGGAGACATAGCTCATCCAATCCCGATAATCCATGATGGCCTTGTGGTGTCTTCGTCAAAATCAGTCACTTTCTTCAAACTCTGGGACTTGAACCCAGAACCGTCGATCATTGACCTTGGCCATGTTCCAACAGGCGAGATTGCCACAGGATCATTCTCAATGTCAAATCCGGCAAATTCTACCGGTCCCGTCCAGGTAATATGCACCTCTGAAAAGCAAGAAATAACAATCAATCCTGGCAATGCCATAATTGTGCCCGGAGGAAAGGCCTTCTTCAATGTTGTACTCGATTCCACTGGAATCAAGGAAGGTAAATATTCAACCACAATCACCATCAAGACAAAAACCAGCTCCTACAAGGTTGTTGTGGGTTACAATATTGTCCCGCAGCCCTTTGTTGCCGAACTGAAGCTTGGTGATCCAATCATGAAGATGAAGAGGGGCACTCAAAAATGGGAAGTGAAGCTTGACAGTCCGCCATTCCTCCAGTCGAACAGGACAATGGTTCCGCTCCGCGCAATATCCGAGTCATTCGGGCCAAAGGTCACCTACGTCAAGGATGGCTGCCCGGGGTCCGGAAGGGTGGACATAACCCTAGGCGGAACAATCATTTACCATTGCATCGGCACAAACATGCTGACACTAAAACTCCCCGGAAAGCAACCAGAGGCAAAAACATTCGACACAGCGTCTGTTATCGTTGCAGGGCGCACTTTCGTGCCCATAAGGTTTATTGCTGAAGCATTTTTAGCCACAGTAAACTGGGACGCAAACACAAAAACTGTTATAATAACCTACCAGCCACCATGAAAAAACTAATTATCTTTGTTCTGGTCTTGCTTTGTGCCCTATCGGGGGTGACCTATGCCATCGCTTCGACCCACGAAAGCGCTGGTGCAACATATACATTCATTGGTGGGCCTTGGACTGACAAAAACTCCTGGGAACCGGCAACTACAGGGAATGGCCCCGGACTTGATGACAACGTCATCATTCCGGAGGGCAGAAATGCTGTAATGCCAAGATCTTGCGACATCGGGACACTCACAGTCAAGGGAAAACTCACGATGGGCAATGACCTCAGACTGAACTCGATGATCGTGGAGACAGGTGGCGTTTTTGAACTCGGGGCCGACCTGACCTGCACAGGTATGCTGAAAAACAACGGCCAGATAAAGGGTGGAGACATTTTTCTGAAATGCCAGAACTTTGAGAATAGCGCCTTTTTTATTGCAACTGGAAAAGTTCAGGTAGTTGCTGTTTTCAACATAAAAAATCTCGGCACATTGAAAGCAGGCCCACTTTTGATGCTGAGATCAAACAATTTTACAAATGACGGGCTTTTGGAAACAACTGCAAAGCCAGGCACAGTGGCTGTTTTCATCAACAATAATCTTGCAAACAACGGTAGTATCAGGGCTTCAGCCGGAAAAAGCGGAAGCAACGGCGGGGCAATTTTTGTTGCCTGCTCCTTATTTGAAGGCACCGGAAAAGTTTATCCGGGTGATGGTGGCAATGGCAATCCGCCTGGAAAAAAGGGAGTGGCGCTCATTGGTTCTTCTTTTGACCAGACAGACTGGACAAACTGGGAACCAACTGCCCCAAAGGGCAACCCACCACGAGACCTTACAGCCTGGAACGCACAGGTTGTCCAGGCAAGAGACGGCAAATCGTCAATATCTACCGGCAACCTCAAGATAATCCCGCCTACCACATCAAAACCTGACAGTGACGGCTTTTATACCCATATCTGCGATGTTTCTGGCGGAACCTACAACTTCACACTTGCATGGTCGGGCCAGGGCATTGCCCACATCAAGGGTTCGGCATCAAACGGCTGGACACTGAATGTTCCCGTAAACACAATGCTGGAGGGTGAAAGGTGTTCCGCCAGGGTCACCATACCGCCATCTCCAGAGGGTGTTAAAACCCTGACAATCAGCTACGCCGTCCTGAAATCCAATTTCAGGGCCACGCTGACTGTTCTGGTATACTTTGTCAGGCATCCCGTGATAACCTTCAAAACAGGCCAAAAAATCGCCCAGGTTGAAAACCAGAATGGGGTCTCCTCAAGACAATACATGCATGTTGCCCCGCATAAAACCAGCAACTGTGTCATGGTGCCTCTCAGATTTTTCGTGGAGACATGCAACGGCTCGGTCTCCTGGGACGCAAAAACCAGGACCGCAAAAGTTTCCATGCCTGGAAGAAAACTTGGTTTCTCAAAAAACTCTGCGAACTCCACCATCAACGGACACCAGCAAAAGCTGACCTCAAAGTGCATCATCATTGCTGGAAGGATAATGGTTCCAGTCCCGGACCTGGCTGACATGTCAGGGGCATCATTCAAGTTGCTGAAGAACGGCGAGATGTCCTTCAAGTATCCCGCATAAAATAGTTAGCTTCTCAAAGAGAAATTTATTCTGCTGTTCTGGGCGTTTTTACCCATATTTTGGGTGACTTGCCAAAGAGTGACAGGATGGCCGCAAAAGTGTACGGTGCAGGCAACAGGAAAACGACAAAGCTGGCCATCAGTAATTTCGCAAGGTCCATCACCAGAATACCCAAAGACAACGGTCTGAATGTCTTGTCAAAAACCTCGTCGTATCTGACATAGCAATAGAAAGTGAAAGCTGTATACGGGATGTTCAGACAAAGCAAAAACCAGTACAACAAAGGATTTTCTGAGAAATATGCCCCAGGGATGCCGGCCCCAAAGACATTGAGCAAAAGGATGACGTCCATGACCAGTACCACCAGTGTTGAAAGCTGGTACACTACCCATTCAAGCGGGCCGGTCAATGTGAGATTCCACCATAAACTCAATGCCCTCTGGTCAAAATCCTTCCTTGTCCCAACGGCAGTGTCACGCCATGGGTAGGAGCGGATTGACCGCATTACCTGCATGTGTCCGGAACCCCATCTGAGTCTCTGCCTGAAAAATTGTGCAATAGTTGGTGGTGTCTGCTCTGTAGATTTCACTGGCAAAAAGGCAAGCTTTGTTCCAAAGTACAGATAGGCCCTGCATCCAAACTCAAGGTCCTCGGTAAGGGAATTCTCATCGAAACCCCTCATCTTCTGGATCAGCTTCCACGAAATGAAAAGATTGGTTCCCCCAACAAAGGGGAGTTTTTTTATGAGGAGTGGCAGGTACCAGTCATGGGCAATGGCTTTGTAGAGGCCGCCAATCCTTGAGATTGCGCCCATCCTGAAGTAGTTTCTGACCTGGAAGAGTGGCCCCTGCATTATTTCTGGCGGGTCTTTCGAGATGAGGCGGCGACCAGCGTGAAGCATCACATCATGGTCCGGGTGCGATTCTGCATCATAAAAAACAACCATGTCGGTCTGTGGGTCAACATCACCAAACGCCCAGTTGAGCGCCCTGCCTTTTGTGGATTTGACTGACTCCCCGGTACATTTTCCACCCATCTCGCCATCAAAATCAAACGGGACTTCGGAGTGCTTGAGCCTAAACCCAGTGCCGTTATTGGCAACAATGCAATCCTCAACCACCTGCTGGGTTGTCAGGAAGAAAGAATCGTAAAGTTCACCGAGTTTTTCAATCGTTGGGCGCTCTTCCCTGTACAGGAGCCTGTCAAGTTCGGCCAGCCTGATGTTTTCAGCCCTCATTGGTGGGAGTCCCCCAGACATCGTGGAAATAATTTCTATTCGCTTAAGCGCTGATGTATGATGGGGGTTTCTCTCCGAAAGCTTGCCAATAGCGAGCCTTGCGAGCAAGAGGAATTCTGTCACCACCTGGGAAAGCCTCTCATCTTCAATCCCAGGCATCACTCTTCGCAAACCGTAATAGATTGTGCTCAGGTCCGCAGGCCTGCCAGAAATTATGGTGTTGCAAAATTCGAATATGGACCTTTCAATCTTGCCCCTGAGCAATGCCCTGTCAGATTTTGGCGCAATGTCCATGCACTGGAACATTATCTGTCCATAAGGTAGTTTCGTGATCACATACGAAAGGAAAAATCCAGATGTCCTGATTTCTTTTGGAACAAAGCCAGGATCACAAAGAAGATTGTGGAGTTCCTCGATAAGCACCGGTTTGAAATTTTCGTGCTCCTGACGCTCTTTCTGGTCAGTCACAACAATGATCTCAAGTGAATTCCTGTCATAATCAAGTTTTGTAAGGTTTTCGATTGTCCTGGCTATGACAAGCGATTCGTTTCTGGCAGGGACCATTACAGTAAAGAAGGGCAGGCCCACACCTTCTCTTTTTGCAAGAAATCTCAAGTCTTCAAGGGATATGCTTACTTTTCTGTTCCAGAAGTACCTGTTTGCCTGAAACCGCCAGACAAAAAATCTAACAAACAGAACAAAGGAATAGAGGTAGGCGAGGAGAGCTAAAGAATAGAGGATTTCCAGCATCAGGAGTAATTATATAGCTAATAGTTATTTTTTTGCCAGAGACAGCAAGCTGGGCTCCGAGAGACTCCACGACAAATCTCAATGGAACAAAGGTGGTACCTTTTTTTGTGTCTGGTGGAGCTGGCAGCATTACAGGCTGGCCATTGACCAGTGCCGTGCTGTTTCCAAGTACAAGTTCAATCTGTTTCTGGCCAAGAACTATTTTTATTGACTTGTTTTCCTGGTTGAAATCAACGCTGGCAGACAATCCCTCGCCAATGAGCCTGAGTGGTACCATGGTGGTGCCCTTTTCAAGATACGGGGCAACTGGAAGCGTTACAATCTTTCCATTTACAAAAGCCTCTTTGCTACCGATCGAAATCACAATTGATCTTTTAAGGTTTCCAATCACAAGAACATTTGTAATAGTCTTATTTCCAGCAGCATCTTTTGCCACAAACTGGATATTTTGCGGGCCGTTTTTGGCAATACCTGCGCAAGAGAAAGACCCGTCTTCTTTGGCTTCAAGGACCACTCCATTTACAGTCACCATGACCGGTGAGATATCAGACACTTTTCCGGTGATTGAATATTCCGGCCTGTCCGTTTCAAGCTTTTCTGGTAACTCAAGTTTTGGCGGCGTCCAGTCAAAACACACTTCCCTGTCCCAAACAGCTCTGTTTCCTGCTTCGTCTTCAGCCACTGCTTTCGCCCTGACACAATTCTGTCCGGATGAAACATACTCCACCCACCAGACAGACGTGAGTCCTTTTGAGAAGAGAACTCCCGTGGTATCTTCAGGATACAGCTCTACAGCGTTGTCATCGGCTATTGCAAGCGATTCTCTTATTGAAGCAGACCTGGTATAGATCTTCCCGGACGGGGGATCAAATTGTGGCGGCTTGGTGTCAACATTGACGAGGACCGACTGTATCTCGGACTTGTTTCCAAATACATCAACACAATAACATGTCAAAAAGTGCCTTCCATCCTCAAGCGAGAATTCGCCAGAATACTTCACCCGCTCTCCATCAATATCCAGCAAAATTGTCGGTGGCTCTTCACATGAGGACTGGGCAACAATTGAAAGCTTTGGTCTGGTGACAAACCACTCAGCCTTACCATCGGGATTTTTTGGGGTCGTCTGGATGGAAACAGTCGGGACTTCCACAACAAGCACCCCTTCAGACTCAATCTGGTCAGGCTCTGTTTCTGTAGAGACCCATATTTTGTATTTTCCCGGTTTGGGCGGTGTTTTGAGCCCTGCTTCCACATCAAAATTGATGGTCACAAGATCGCCTGGATTATAATCTTTTGGACAAACAAGCATCAGCACCGGCTTTGCCCATGTGGCCTTCCTGCATGCAGCGCCATCAAAAACAAAGTTCCTTATGAAGACCTGTCCTGTAAAATCAAATCCGTCCTCAAAACCGATCTTTACAGCAGTGCCATTTTTTATTGCGCCAGCTTTTCCAAGCGTGAAAGAGACCCTGGCGCCAGTATTTTTCCCGACAAGACGCTTGTCCAGCTCGCAAAAGACGTTTGAAAGCTTTGTTGTGGCAAACATTACCGGATTCGAAATGACCTGGGCTCTTTCCCGGGAGGTCCAGACGGTCACCTTGTGCATTGTTCCAGGCTTACCCGGATTTTTTATCCCGCATTCAATCGGAAAGTTGATTGTGACCTCCGAGCCACCAGGAATACGCTCTGGTGGTGAAATTGTCACGGTGTTGCCTGCCATAAACGGGATGTTTTTGATCTGGACTCCATTTATGGTGATTGTCTGGCACAACATTGATTGTGGCATGGCAAAATCTTTTGAAAACTGCACCGAAATTGTGTCCATACCAGGTTCTAGGTCGCCACAACCACCAGTCACAAAGGTAACACTATGCTTTGATTGGAGCGTTACAAACAGTGGCTCCACCGAGTACGAAACAGAAGTTAGCTTCGAATGCTGGACATAAAATTCGAAAGACGGCACCGGATAAGGCTCCGATGAAGTTTCAACATGAATGGAATAGGCGGAATCAACCTCGGGCAGGACAATGCCGGCCCCGGGCAATACATCAATTATTACGTCTGTTTCCGGGCCAATGTTCTCCGGAATTCTGATGGTTATCGAGGGTCCCTCCTGCCAGCTAGTGGAATATGTCTTGCCGCTGACTTTTGAGGCATTGACGGCTATGTTGCCCTCTTCAATCTCTTTTGGCACCAAAAACACCTTGGGAAGCATGAGGGTGACGGTTGACAAGGCAAGCAGCGAACCATAAGGGCCAGTCCTGAAGCGCACCTGAAAGGCAGAAACAGAGCAGGTGTAGGGGTTTGAAAGCGTGACAGTGGCTCTCGTGACTGTTGATGGCCTGATGTAATAGGGCTCGCTTGTGACCACAACCTGGTCGGCGCTTGTGTAGAGCTTCAGTGTATACCAGCCTGGCTTTGATGGATTTTTTATGCCCGCTTTGGTGGTTATCTTTATCTCTATCAAATCACCGGCATTGATCGGGAAAGTGACAACAATGTCAATTGTACTACTGTAGGTGCGCATGTATGACGAAGGAATGGCCGCACCGTTCACATACACACCACCAAAATCGATTTTTCCTATTTCTACGTCTGAAGGAAATGTTATGGATATTGTAGTTTCCCTGTGACAGCCACATCCCTTGCCCGATGCCGAGGCCGACCTGAATCTGATCGTGTACTCTGCACAGGCATTCACATAATCGGGATTGACCATTACAACTGGAGGTGAAACAGAGCTCTGGTTGAAAGAAAACTCGAAAGATATGGCTCTTTCAGTGGACGTGGCAAGGATTATGACGTGGGGACCAGGATCGGCAGGATTTTTGACATTGCAAATCTTTAGATAGTGTCTGCCAATTGGCAGATCAGAGGTGAGTTGTATCTCAAGATCATTGTCCTGCCCCATGAACCTGTCCGGACGCCCGTCAAGGCTGATGCTTCTGCCGTATCCAAAATATATTTCAGCACCTTGTGGCAAAATAAGGTGGACCGTCTCACCTTTTGGCAGGACACACTGGTTCTGGAAAGCCACAGTATAGCATGCCAAAGCACCAGAAATCATTGGTTCTATGACAATCTGGTAGAATGATAAGGGACAAGTGGAAGCATTTGCAGTCCCGCTGGTTGTGGAAAAAGCAACCAGAAGAGCCAGAATAAAAACCGGAAACTTTTTCATTTTCCTATACTCTCGGGCAGAAAAACACCATTAGCTTATTTTCTTCCCTGATTGTCTGCAATCCAAGCCCCTTGTCAAAAAAATCCAGGGGAACAAAAAGTACATTTTCCTTTATGACCGGTTTTCCAGAGAGCTGGGCCTCAAAATTGCCCTCACCCCTGATTTTTATCTTGTCTGAACCAACCGAGAATATAACGGTCTTGCTCGAGAATTTGTCGGCAACAGTAATGTCATTGTTTTTTATCAAAACCCTGAAGCCCAGGATATCGGCAAGTTTTCCGAATGGCACCATTGCAACACCACCATCATCGTAGGGCACCGCTTCGAGCTCACCCTTTGAATCGGCGTACGCAAACCCAATCTTGCCAATCTCGAGCTCCATTCTTGCATTGAGTATGTATGAGACCGGAATGATCTTTTTTGTTGCATTGCCAGCCGGATCAGTTGCCACAACCGTTATATCAAACGGGCCTTCTGAGCCTGGGGAAACTGCCGCCTTGAAATCACCTTTTTCAGAAACATCGGCTGGAGACCCATTGACTGTTATTGAGCAACCTGGCTCCGTTTTTCCAGCAACATCGACCATGGATCCACAAACTGTCTGGAGTGGTTTTGGTTTTTCAACTATAAGGGTGGGGGGTGTCACATCAAGTATAATCGTCCGCCTCAACTCCGAGATCCTCTGGCAGGAGTCCACCGCCCAGAAAACAAAATCGTTTGGTCCCGGTTTGAGCGCCATACTTATCTTGAACGTGTTGTCTCCAAGAGGTTCTGCGGCGTCCCTGCCAATTCCGGACTCACATGGAGAAACATCCTTCACTCTGTAGACAAGTTCAACTTTCTCGGCATTGAATGCCGTTGGCACCGGGAAAAACTCCGGTGGAGTAAGATCAACCTTGAAGACTTTTGACAAAACGGCTTCATACCCCCCGTCAATTACTTTCCCGACATAGCTGAGCATATGTATGCCTTCTTCGGCTTCGAAAGGGTCCTTGTAAAGGTTCTTCCTGTCCTGGTCCCAATAATAATATATTTCCCTTTTTGCTTTTGATGTTATCTCTATCTTTGGTTTCACCGGATACCAGGCGCCGTCGTCCATTTCTGGCTTCACTGACAATGTGAGCGTTGGAGAAAGGGCCTGTATCTGGAAGGGTTGCGAGAGTATTTCTTCCATTTTTCCTGGGATAGAGATTCCAAGAGCAAAATATCCGGGCCAGACTGGAGCTTTTATCCCAAACGAAGGTTCAAAAGATATCACAACAGGCTTCCCTTTCTGTACCGGCTGGGAGCAAACAAGCTTGATATTGCTGACATCAATGGAACCTGCGGCAATTTTTGAGCCACTGATAAAAACATACTGGGGATCAATTGATTCCGGCATTTCAAATTCTGGCGGGAAAGCTATGTCTATTGCATCCCCTTCAACAACACTGAAGAAGTCTGGGGTGTTTATCTGGATTGTCATCCCGACCCTGTAGCCAACTTTTTCCGGCTTTACAGCTACTGTTGGGGCCTGCTCCAGGATTGGCCTGATCTGAAAATTCCTCCTGAATGACTCCTCGCCAACCATGATCTCAAGGGTGTATTCTCCGGCCCTGAAAGGATTTACGAGCCCGCATGGCGCCGGTATGCAGATTGAGAGTTCTTTCTGGTCAGGAAGTGGGCCTGGAAGATTAAAACTGACTGTGCGATTACTAATCGAAACTTCCTGCACTGGCAGCTCCGAAACAGCCACAAGCCCCCCGATTATTTTGTCTGGCAACCTGACTGATTCAGGAAATTTTATTGCCACCATGGCGCTCTCGGGACATGGTGAATCAAGCGATATTTCTACCTCATACTGGGCGTTTAGCGTGGCCGTATCTGGTGTCACAACCACAGAAACTGAAGAAACCCCCAGAACGGTTCCGGGGGTGGCCAGTGCGAGACAGAAAACCACTGAAAGAAGTTTTTTCATTGTTTTTGGACCAATATCTCCAGCGCTATGTTTTTTTGACCCTTGCGGTAGGTACATGCCACCTTCGCACCTTGAACAAGCATGTCCGGTGTTCCTTTTTCTTTGGCAATGCCGATCCATATCCTGGTGTCACCGGTGACAAGAAATTTCGTCCCATCTTCAAGAGCAAGCTCTCCATTTTCAAAAGATACGACAGTAAGCCATGAAGTTATTTCTGGCTCAGCCTCTTTCAATTCAACCTTCAATGCAACCAGGGAACCGTCTGATTCCATACAGGTCACGCTGACAGTCGAGCCGATAGCTGCATCACCTTCCATTGATGTAAATGATTTCACGGTAAACGTTGACCCATCATCAAGCATCAACATTTTCTGGTCCATTTTTACAATGATGCCGGTGCGGATGATTTGTGTTGTGGGATCGGTCACTTGCGCCCTGTCAACAAGCATCACTCCGGCGATTGTCCTTCCCTCAAGAATCACGATCTGTCCCTTCCTTGATGGAGTCACAACGCTGTGGCCGACTGTTTCCGGATAGATGAGGAACGGGGACGTAATGCCCCTTACTGTTATCTCGGAGACGCCTTCGGCCTTGACCCAGTTGCACGAGGTAATGCACCTGATGTCGACAAGTTCGCCAGCTATGGAGAAAGTCTGGACAATTGACTGTTTCTTTACGTTAACAGCCCTGGCATCCATCTGCTTTTCAGAATCCATGATGCCCTTGACCGCAACGACCGTTCCGGTTGAGAGCTTGTCGCCTTCAAAAACAGTGCTTCTGCTGTAATAGACAAGTGTGCCATCAGAGAGAAGGAATATTCTTCTTCCGCCTTCATCAGTCGTTACATTTACAACGATGCCTGATTTTACGGTCAGATTTTCAACTGGCTTTTCTTGTGGTGGTTTTGGTATGACGACCATCGAGAGGACCCTGTAGCCAGTTATGTCGTTTCCAATGGCCTCAACTTCCACTGTTTCACCAACGGCCGGTTTTCCCTTGTAGACGGTTTTTGGTTCAAGATAGAGTGCCGAACCAAAACCGTTTATGGCCACGTTGTTCCTGTCCAGGTCGGCAACAAGGCCCTTGAATCTGACTTTCTGGTCCTGCTCCCTTACATCAACAATGATGGCCAGGAGAGCATTTCCAGAGAGTATCCCCTGTACCTTCACAATCTGGCCTGAAGAAAGCTGGTTTGGCAGAATTGGATCGCCATACCTTTTCAGGGTTGTCTCGTAACCGATCTTGACAGTGGCCAAGGTGCCATTGTCAAGCTTTATTCCAAACTCATTCTTCTCAAATGCCACCGATTCTACGGTCCCGGACCAGACAGCATTTTCTCTGGATGGAGACGCCGACACGATGTTACCATTCTTGTCCATCCTGACAACATAATGCCCGTCCTTGCCATTTTCAGGAATGTTGACCGGGAATGGCGAGGTTATCTTTGTGCCGACCTTCAGGACATCAAAGCTTATGGTGTCTCTTGTGGCAAGGTCAGCTTTGGTGACATTAACTTGGTTTTGGAATTCCCCGGCTGCGGAAAGCTGGCTAGCGAAAGGAACTCCAAGCCTTGAAAGTACCTGGCCAGGGGTTTTTCCTTCAGAAACAAGCTTCAAAACTTCTTCCGAGTTGAGGTCCAGCGCCATGCCAAGCATTGAGGAAACAAAAACATCCTTGTAATCAAAACCACTCTGGTAAACAAGTTTTATTCTGTCTGCTTCACAGACACCATATTTGTCACAGAGCACGTTGAAAAATACCATTTTCTCGTATGTATTGCTCATCCTGTCCAGGTGTTTCGGAACAAGCTGGCCTGCCTGCCCAAGGACCGGATAGAAGCTCCCGGAAACAATCGCCTGGGCAGGGGTTTCCTTTGCCGATCCAAAAACCGGGGCATAGAAGAAGAAACCATAAACGAAAAACATGACTGAACAAACCAGCGACACGGCAACGGCCCATTTCGGGTGCCTTTGGGGGACTTTTGATCTGGAGATTGATTCTATCTCCCTTAAAACCCTCACGTCCATCATCCTCGAATGGCTTGTGGCCGAGGCCACCTTGTCGAGTTTTTCTGCAACCTTCTTTTTGAAGGTCATCTCTTCTTCAAGTTTCTTTGTGCATTCAGTGCATGATTTTATGTGGATCCCGGCCATGGCTTTCTTGACAGGTCCAGTGGCCCCTGAGGCGATTTCTAGGATCTCGTTGTCTTTTAGGTGCTTTTTCATTTTTTACTTCTCCTGGCCGCATATCTTGAGCAATTGCTTGCGTGCGTGGAACAGCCTTGATTTCACGGTACCAACCGGAACACCCAGCATTGCGGCAATTGCCTGTATGTCGTGGTTCTGGAAGTAGTGGAGCACCACAACCTGCCGGTGTTCATGCGAGAGCCTTTCGATCATGTCTCTGACCTTTTGAGCTTCTTCATCCAGGATCATCGACTCGTCCATCTCTACGTTTGATTTGTCCATGACATTTTCTTTCCAGTCAGTGGAGAAATCATCAAGCTGGACCACATCTCCCCTTGATTTCTTGTAGATGTTGCTGCACTCGTTGGAAAGGATCTGGTGCAACCACGGTCTCAGGGGATACCTTGTGTCAAACCTGTCGATGTTTCTGAAGGCCTTGATAAAGGTCTCGGCAACAGCATCTTCGGCATCTGCACTGCTCCTCATGATCAGCATTGCTGACTTGAAAAGCTCGGTCCTGAATTCGTTGTAAAGCTGCTCGAAGGCATCGGAGGAGCCCTTTTGAGCCGCCTGAATAAGTTTTTTCTCCGTTTTGCGGTCAATCTGGCTCATTCCGTCTTCACCGCAAATACGACCTTTGTGTTTCTTTGGTTCATGTTTGGCACACCGGTATTTTAAACTTTGTTTGCACTCTTGCCAAGATTGTGAAGTTGTTTGTGATTGACTTTTCGAGCAAAACACAGGTAAAATAAGGAAAATGAAGGCTAGACTGGCCGCCATCGTCCTTATTGTCGCAACAGTTGCGGCGGCTCCATCAAGGGGATTTTCGGATTGGCCAAATCCCAAAGGTGGGCCACAGAGAGACTTGGGCTCTGTTGCCGTCCACCCGCCATTCGAGATAGACTGGGAAGAGGCCGTAAAACCACCGTCCTTCCTGGTCTGTGGCAACGACAGGATTGTTGCTGTTTCTACAGACAGCATTTCAATATTCTCCGTGTCTACGCTCGAGCTCGTAAAAAACATTCACATACAGGCCACTGGAGAGCCATGTATAAATGATGGAGTTCTAGTCGTTCCGTGTAATGTCGGCATCAAGGCATATAGCCTCGGGAACGGCCTTGGCGCATGGGAGTATCCAACAGAAAATGTCAAATACACAACAACATCTCCTGGTGGATTTGTGGTTTCATACGAGAAATCATTAGTGTTCCTCGATCCAAAGGGCAATGCGTCCTCGAGGGTGGAGCTCGAAAACGAGATAACTTCATGTCCGGTTTTTTGCGGGGAAGACAAGCTTGTTGTTCCCTGCCGGAATTCCATTGTTGCAATCGACTTGCAGTCAAGACGGGCCATAATGGGCAAAACTGTTGCCGACCAGGCCATCTACTGCACTTCACCAAACCAGTCAACAGCAGTGTTTGTACTCTCAAAAGGCGGAAGTATCGCCATTTCAGTGCCATCCGGCGAAATACTCTGGACGAACCCGGAACCAAAGGGTTCAAACATCCAGATTGCATGTGATAAAAACCACGTCGTGCTTTACGGGTCTTCCTCAGGCGCAACATGCCTGAGGATCGATGGCAAGATGTTGTGGAAATGGTCAGGGCACGAGGTGCAGTCAGTCATAAATGCTGGCAGACTGCTTCTTGCATCCTGTCAGGACGGGACACTCCAGATTGTGCAGGTGGCCACGGGTACATCCATCAACCCTGTTGTCCTGCCCGGAAGACCAACAGGCACAATGGCAGTCGACCATGGTTTTATATATCTGTCCTGCGGGCCAAAACTCATCCGTCTCAGGACCAGCGAGTACCTTGCAATACTTGGTTTCAACGGGGATTTCGATTTTGGTACAATCAGGCCCGACATTCCGGTCCAGAGGCAAATCAGGGCAATCAACCTGAGCAGGAAAGACCAGGAAGTAAAAATGACTGTCAGTAGCAAGCTTTGTTCAATTTATCCCTCAAGCTTCACCCTGACGCCAGGTGAGTCAAAAATTGTAACCATCACCATAAAACCTTATTCCATACTCGAACTTGAGGAAAGGGCCACTATTGTGGCCGATACATCAATGTATAGATATGTTCTTGGTGCAATGCTCACGATAAAAAGGCTTGATGGTGATGTAAACCTCGACTGTGTCGTTAACTCGCTTGATCTCGTTATGCTGGCCAGATCTTTTGGGCTCACATCAAAATCGCCCATGTTTGATGTAAAGCTTGATCTGGACAAAAATGGTGTGATTGACTACAACGACATTCTCATAGTCGAAAAAAATTTTGGCAGCACCTGTTAAACAAGCGAATCCCCCGACAATCCAGGCAAAACCTCCAAAAAACGGTATCCACGGGTGTCCCATCCCGGCCAGATAAATACATGCATCTTGCTTCAATTCAAATTTTTCCGAATAGATATTCGATCACGTTCTTTATTCTACCGGTTCCTGCCCTTATTACAGATCAATGACTGATTCTTTTCTTCGGGCATTCCTGTGGCACAGTTGCCACTACTCCAGGATAGGTATCTGTCACCATAAAATTACATACCACCGTGCAAATCATCCACCATCACCCTGCCGCACTACAACATGTACCGCATGCAATAAAAAAGCCCCGGCTTTTGGCCGGGGCTTTTTGTTTTTACCAGTACTTCTTTGTTGCTACAGCGAGTACCTCGTGATGGTGAGCCTTCTGGCTGCGTCGTTCCACTGGATGTCAAGCGGAATCTGCTTTGCCGGGTCGGCCTTCACGATCTCGTTCTGGATCATCAGCATCAGATACTCTGCCGGAACCATTATTGTGGCCCCATTGAGCACTGGTGCATCTGGCAGTGTTACGGTCTGGCCGTTGACGTTGACGTTTGTCGATCCGACATTGATTGCGTCAACAGTTACACTGCCAAGCGTCATTATGGCTGCCGTGCCGCTTGGGGTTGCCTGTCCACCGAATGCCGAGGCCAGGAACTCAATCGGAACCATGACTGAGTTGGAGGCGGAGAGTGTCGGGGCAACCGGCATTGTTGTTGCTGTGCCGTTGACATAGGCAACTGCATTGCCGACAACAAACTCGACTTCCTGCATGGTGTAGTTGTTGAGCTGTATCGTGGTCTGGTTCGGGTTGCCTGCAGCATCAGTTGCGGAGATGTTGACAGTGTTGGTGCCCTTGACAAGGTTGACCGTTGCTGTCCAGACATCAAACACTACTGTTGCTGGCTGGCCGTTTACTGTTACCTTTGCGCCTGGTTCGACACGTCCGGTCAGTTCGTATGTTGTTGCGTCATGGATGATCGTTGTCGGATCATTGACCAGCAACATTGGTTTTTCGGTGTCCTTGATGATTGTCAGGTACCTGGTTGTTGATGCGCCTGTTGGTGATGTGGCCTTGATTACGATGACGTTGGAACCTTCCTTGAGTGTTACATTGCTCTGGAAGGCGCCCTTGATATCAACGCCGACCTTCTGGCCGTTGATTGTGACTGTGGAACCTGGCTTCGTGACGCCCTTGACTGAAACGGTATTGGTATTGACGACCGTGTAGTCTACTGGTTCAAGCTGGTCGATTGATGGTGGCTGAACATCAACGCCTACCACTATGTAACCTTCTCCATCAGCGTAGCCGGCAAGGTTTGCCTTGACCCTGATGATGCCTGTTTCGGTTGGCGTTATGGAAACAGTTGTCTGTCCCTTGTCATTGCACCTTCTGGATGGTATCGAGAGCCCTGCGCCTTCAATCTTGAGTTCGGCCTGTGCCGCCGGAGCATGTGAACCATATTCGCGGACTGTTATGTTGAGGGTACCCGGGATCTGTGCCTTGAGGGTGTCCTCTGACTCGACGATTACTTCAAGACCCTTGACCGAGTCGAACGAGGAGATGATTGCCCTGCCTTCAAGGTCAGTGTCGATCCTGTACTCATACGGGAACACAAAGCGCTTGTTCGGTGTGCGGTAGTTGATTGCGACAACGCCCACGCCAACACCGGTTGGTGTCATGGCAAGCATGACATCTGTTGCTGCAGGGTTGGTTTCCGATCTCTCGGTCCTTCCGTAAACGTTTGCTTCGTGCACGCCACCGCCGGTTGTTCCAGCAAGGTACACCCTGGCATCCGGAGTGAGCGGGAGGTCGCGCTGGTCTGCCGGGCTGAAGGTGAAGAGCAGGTGGTTCTCTTTTCCATAGATAAGATCATAGCCGTTCGGGTCGAGGAGTTTCTTCTCAAGGGTCTGCCTCGTTGTTGCGGACTTGACTTCAACAAGCGGGGCCTTGATCTGGAGGTAGTTGTCGTTGGCCGGGAAGGAATCCCAGTCAAGGTAGAACGAGCTATCTCCGCCCGGGAAGAACGCATCGATATTTGTGGCTGTTGGCCTGTAGCCGTAGCGACGCTTCATTGTGCGTGGGGCATAAGGATCAGTCTGGAACGCGAAGCCGTAGTTGTATCCATTTACACCGGTAAGATATGGAGTCAAACCGCCATATACGTCACCCCATGTCGTTGTTGCTGCCCATGTGTTGTCTCCAACGAGACCTGCGAAGCCAGAAACATCTTCACCATATATGTACATCTCTGTTGAACCCTTGTCGTCAAGCGAGAGGGCATCTGCAAACGAGACAACTCCATCGGCCGTGATGTCAGGGAACACATATCCTGATTTCTTGAAGCTGTTGTATATTGCGCCAGGTCCCCAACCAAGTGTTGTCTCCGGATCGGCATATATGTCGCAGTACATGAACAGCGTGTAGTAGAGACCACCAGATTTTGGATCGTCATATGCGTAGTTCTCTGTGCGGTAGTACATGATTGGTTTTGGGTTGCCTGTAGCAACCTGAACTTCTTGTGGCTGATAAACATAGATGTATCTGTAGTTGCCCCATCCATAGCTGTAAATCGTCCTGTCAGCATACCTGGAGTACTTTGAGATGTATATCTCGTTGTTGGTTTCGTCGAGCTTGCCATTTCCGTTGAAGTCGAATCCCAGTCTTGGCTGTATTCTGGTTTCAAAGTACTGGTTTATGTCATTCGGCGTCGGGTCGGCAGGAATCTGGTCTGGCCTTACACCAATGCTGAATGTGAGTGAGGAGGCATTCCTGAAGGACATCGGCCTGCTGAAGCATGGCGTGAACCTTGCAACATCCTTGTCGGTTCCAGCGCAAACAGAGACACCCTTTGCCGCACCAGTGAGGAGCTTGGAGCCATCCTGGGTCCTGCAGACGACACGGACCTTGTAGAGCCTGTTGTCGGCAGCAGTGAGGACGAAGTCAACATCACCCGGATTGGCCGGAACTGTGAAGAGCTTGAGGTCCGGATCATCAACGTTCGTTACCTGATATTCCACCTTTGGCGGTCTGACCTTGACATCAATCTTGGTCCTGTGCTTGCGGTCAGGTGTCCAGATGTGGACCGGGAAGGAACCCTCGTCGTTGGCGCAGAAACCGCGGAACATGTATTTGCCTTCTTCAGATTGGCTGAAGTCGATCTTGATCGGGCTGAACGGGTTGGCCCTTGAGGAGAAGAAGAAGTTGTTGTTGTACTGGGTACCATCGTTGTTGTGGAGGTCGGTGCGGAGCCAGTAGTACCTCGGTAGCTGCTGTCCATAGCCGTAGAATGTCGGGTTGTCCGGGTGCGGATCCTGGATGATGTTGTTTGCAATGTATTTGTCATCAGTGATTTTGTATGCGCCTGTCCAGTCCGGGACACCCATTTCGTGGAAGTCGAGTGGTGTCGAGCCATCCGGCCCATAGACCTGGAAGGTGAGTGGTGTGCCATCAACATATTCCGGTGTTACGCCAGCAGTGAGGATGTCAGGTGATGTAGTGACCTGGAGGTCTTCTTTTCCTACAACCCTAATTGCGGTCTGGGCTGCAAGGTAGACTTCGTGCGAGTAACCGGCCCTGCCGAACTGCGATGTTGGCGGTACTTCCCAGTAAGGCTGGAATGATCTGTCGTTGTCGTCATCGCCATACTTGTATGCTGTTATGTAGATCGGGAGTTCTTCGTTGTCTGAGATTACATGGTCCGGAACCGTAAACCTTCCGCCTATTGCCGTGCCGCCACCGAAGTCAAATCCCACTTCGTCGATGAGGGCGCCGTTTACTTTTGAAAGCTCGAACTTGTAGATACCGTCCTGGCGCTGGAATGTCCTTGCATCAATGACTCCTGCGGCCCAGGTATTGGTAACCATGTCGTAGGTGCCAAGGATTTCGGTTTCGAAATCATTGAAGCGGATCTTGCCATCTCCGTTGATGTCGTCACCTGGCAGATACTGCCATCCAAGGTTCTGCCTGTTGCTGTTCTTTGGCGGGTTGGTAATCCAGCCATCACCGACTCCGTACCTTACTTCGGAACCGGCCTGCTTGATGCCCCTGTCCTGCCAGCAGAACACGAGTGCGTTGTTGCATTCGTTGACTACCTGGATGTCGAGATATTCCTTGAGGGTGAGCTCAACAACATTGTCGGTATCAACTTCGATCTCTTTCTGTGCACCCTGGATATCAAGACCATGGACGTTGATTCCATCCACCGGCGGGTCAATGCAACAATCCTGATAGATTTTCTTCTTGCCACTTGAAAGCTCGACGGTGATCTTTATGTTGCCGTAGTTGATCGGGATGATTTCGTCGATAATGAAGAGGTCATTTGCTCCACCTGGCTGCGACGGACCAATGTTGGCCCAGTGCTGTGCGGTGTAATCGAGCGACCTGTCAAGCAACCTGAGATAGAGGTTTTCCGGAATGTTGGTGTCCTGCGGGTACCTCATCGAGTTACGTACCGGGTTCTGGTTGCTCATGTATGGCGAGGTGACATTCCTGAAATCACCGCCATAGGCATTGAGTGCGTTCATCTCGAACGAGCCGTAGTTGCTCTCGTCAATCACTATCTTGCCAGAGAAGTCGTACTGGATTGGCAGATACTGGACGCCATTGTAGAAGTTTCCGGAAAGGAAGTTGGTGCTCTGTGCGTCCATGAAGCGCGGCCTCATGAACGGACCTTCGATGGTCACTCTCTTGATAAGAAGGTCGTCCCTGTTTGCATACGGCGGGAAGTAGTCCTGGACAGGAACGAATGAAAGGTGTTCACCTTTCTGGTTCTTGAGGACAAAGAACAGGCCGTAGTCGGTGAGTGGGAAGAACTCGGTTCCAAGTTTGTAGAACTGTTTTGTGTGTATTGCCGGATAGGCGTTCCACCCGGATTTCTTGAGGATGGACGATCCAATAAGGCGACCTGGGTGCGTCTGGCCACCCGGATAGCACCTTATCTCGTTGTTGTAGTCATAAATGATCGGGTTATATGGAATCTGTATCTGCGGAGCAGGCAGACCCATCCTGTGGAGCGGATTGCTGTGATAGCCATCAACATCGGACCCAACAGTGTAGTTACACTGTGAATACTGGAGTGCGTGGTCAACCATTGTCATTTCGGCAAAGTTCACATCTGGGTCTGGCGGGGTGACCTTGAACCTTATGACACCGCAATAGTCAGCACCACCGGTATAGTCGTTGAGGAACGCCGGACCGTTTGGCGGCCAGAGCTGGCCGTTGACGCTGTTGTAGTTGAATATGGTCTGGTCTGAAGTGACCCTGATCCAGAGGTCTGATTCGGTGTTGCGCGGGAGGACTGCGCAAAGGATCTGTCCACCCTGGTCTGTTGTATTGAGGAAACCATAGTCAGTGACCATGGTCGGGACACCGAAGGTCTGGATTGTAAAGTTGATGTAGCTGTTACCGTAGGTGTCATTGAGAGTTACGGCACCGATCGGCAGGAAGCCCTGTTCTTCACCGCAGATGTCGCAGGTGGCCTGGCGGCCCGAGCAGTCGACATCGTCAACTGTTGCCTTCTGGAGCACCGATTCCGGTTCGGCATCGGTTGGGAGACGCGGTTTGTCGGCAACACCCCTTCGCGGAATGTTACGTCCATCACGCGGGTTTGGAAGTGCAGTTGTAAATGTATTGATGTTCCTGAAGTACATGTAGTCAAGCGGGGAAAGCATGTTGAGAGGTTCGAAGTCATACCAGACCCAGCAGATGAACGTGTCATCATCATTGACCTGGATTATGTATTTTTCTGTGAAATCGAAGTTAGTGGCAGTAAAGAGGAACTTGATTCCGGCTCCCCTTGCATTGTAGTTGACGCGGTGTGGCCTCTCTGGGATTGATGTGGTCGCAAATCTCATGCCGGCCGGATCGTTTACATCGTTCGGGTTGTCCCAGTCGGTGAGTGTAAGGATGAGGTTCGGGAAGCGCTGCTCAAGGACTGTAAGGCACTGCCTGTTGGCTGTAATGACAAGGTTTTCCGGCTGTACAGTCTGGCTCCACATTCCATAGCAGTCGTAGCTGTCTGCAATATGGCCTATAAGCGGCTGGTATATATGGTACCTGAAGTCATTAATCGGGTCAAAGACGTTCCTGGCAAAGTTTGCATAAGCACGTTTCTCCGGATCACGATAAACTTTCTTCCAGTATGGATCATAATACGGGCCATCTGGCGGAACAAAGAGCGAGCCAGCATACTTGGCAAGGTCGGAAACTTCTTTGAATACATGGACATAGACTTTCCTGTCCTGGACAAAACCGGTCAGGTCACAAGATGCCCTGTACGGTGTAATCTCAAACTTTGCGGTTTCATGGTCTTTGTCGATTACCCTGAATACCTCTGCGATGTTGTTGTAGGCAGAGCGCGGGAGGTTCTCAAGCAGGACATAGTATTTGTCTGTTGATTTTGTTGGTGGCGGGTTGACAGTGATTTCGACATGCGACGTCTGCTCAACCATGAATGGCTGGTCTACCTTGACCTGGACGTCTATCTTGCCAGGAAGGACTTCGAAGTCCATATAGGCGTTGTTGCCATTGTTGCCCATCGAGATCATGTTGACTGGATTGCTGGTCCAAAGCAGTCTGCCGAGTTGCACCATGGAACCGCAGTGGTACTTGATTCCCTGGACTTCAATCTCAGAGAGTCTCTGAGCCCTGAAGTCAACAGAAGTGAGTGCTTGTGGGATGAGGTACAGATCTTCGCCAGGATCATACTGGTTGTTGAGCGGGATCCCATCGGCAAGGTGTGGTATATCATAGAAGAAGACGTCCATGCCGTTTGTCGGAGAGAAGTATGTGAGCTGCTGGCCAACATCAAGGTCACCATCCGCGACTATCGAACCGGCAAAGTAATGCACCATCGTCGAGCCACGGTATATGGTAACATCTGAAAGGCGGACATCACCCCTGGATATCATTCCAAAACCACCGATTTCGGTAATTTCCCTGCCTGCGGCATGTGCGAAGTTGATCGGGACGCCTACCGTTATGGTGTTTGCTCCGATTGCAACTATGATGCGATATTCAAGTTCGCCTGGGTTGTCCGGGGCTATGGATATTGTGTCACCTATTGCAAAGCCTGTTATTGAGTTGACCGGCAGCACTGTTGCACCGGCAGCAACACCAGCAGAAAGTGTTGTTTGGCCAGCAATGCCAGTATTCATATCCATGTCACGGTATATCTTTTCATCGCAGCCATAGCCATTTCCGTTGGTGTCGTAATACCCATACCTTGGACCAACGATTTTTGGCGATGTAAATGCCACAAGGCTGCCAACCATATCATTTGAGGAACCCCTGCCGTAATCGAGATCCCATCTGGTCAGAGATTCTGTTCCGACCATCTGTTCCATGGTCTCGTCCCATTCAATGTTTGGCGAGAGATCAAGCGGCTTGGTGTATCCGGCAAAGCTTATGTTGTAGCTACGGTTATTGTCAATTCCATCATCGAGCCAGACTGACCATCCGCCAAACTGTCTTTCCTCAAACTGTACGTTCTGGAAGACTGTTGCCGGGACAAAGAATTCGTTCGCCTTTTCGGCAAGCACTGCGTCTTTCTGAACTCTCTGGAAATGGTTGACCGTTGTGTCAAAGCCGGAGCGTATGGAGGCGGCAGTGAGGGCCGGATTAATACCCTTCCACTGGCCATTGTCCCACCAGCCGATCCAGGCGTCTGTTTCGACTGCTATGTCGTACTTCGGCGAGAGACATCCACCATCAAGAACTTCTGCCATGAGCAGGAGGTCACCTTCAGCAATACCGCTCCTGAGGAGTCCGTCTGTGTCGTAGAGTAGAGTCGGGTTTTCCGGGAAATGATTGTTTACGTTGTCCTGGTAGCCATTGACGTTGGTTATGCGGATGTCGCCCTCTGAAACCTGCATCTGCGGATCGGTCATGTCGCGATAGATAAACTCGCCAACATTATATGTGTTGTTTATCTGTCCGCTTATTACCTGGTCGTGGAACCTTTCGTTGAGCGTAAAGACTGGGTCAAATGCTGGATCCTGGAACGCCCAGAGTGAAGTACCGACATCATAATCATCGCCAGGCTCATAAAGTGACGGGATTCCATTGTCAATAACATCGGAGTTTGGAGGATACGTCTTGTTGTAAGAACCCCTGTGGACAGTAACACCGGTAAGACGAGTATCGCCACCGTCTACAAAGGAGAGGACTCTTGATCCGCCTGTGCCTGTTGGCATGTAAGGAACATATGTTCCACCCTTACGGTAAATAAACTCGCCGTACTGGAATGATGGTGTATGGGCTGGTATTGGTGTGGCAACCGAATCAGGATACGAAGCAAAGTGGGAAACGTTCTCTGCGTGCAAGACTGATCCTGCGTCGGCCATTTCGTACATGTCAAGATTGATTGTGAAATTGGTGAGTGTGAGGCCGATGTCCCAGTCTGCATAATCCTTGTCGCCGCCAGAACCATAAACCACACCGGTTGGCCTTATGCCAGCAGGACCAAAGTGTGTTGGGTCAGGATTGTTTACTGGTGGTCCATACTGTGACTCGGAGAGCGCATAGAAATCGTTCATGTCTGCCCAGCCAAGCTTCCAGAGCCTCTTTGTGTTCATTGCGTCCCAGAAGTAGATCCTTGGTTCGTATTCCGGGGCAGCCCTGTTGTTCTGTTTGTAGCTCTCGCTGTGGAACTGGTAAACACCGGTTGTTTTCGGGTTTGTGAACGGGTTGTAGTCGGGATCAAAGATGTATGGGCCCTGCGTATTATTTGAAACTATCGGATCGACCAGTGCCTTTGGGTTGTCCTTGCAGTTGTCCCACGGCGATCCAAATGGGTCTCTTCGATAATTTACATCGTACGGGTCAGCATACCCATAGTAACGCGGGTCATTGAAGCGGCCATCCGGGTCAAACCAAACCTGTCCCCAACCATCGAGGATAACATACCAGTGGTCTTTATAGGTGGACTTGCCGCCATCCGGAATAACCGTTAGCCAGACCTCGGTCCAGAGGCCTGATGCAAACAGGTCATTGGATGAAACTACCGCATTGCCTGTTGCAGGCACGCAGTAGAGCGGGGTGGCCGGTGGAATCGGAATTGATTCTGGCCTTTGATAGACGGCCCTGAGTGCAAAAGGCATTGGGAAACCGTCATTGGGCCTTCCCCAAATCTCTTCGCCGGCTTTCTGCCACGGGACCATCTTTCCATTGAGAAGGGCACGACCATATCTGTCGTAACCAATCTTGTTCCATCTGTTGGCCACCATGGTTGCCGGTGTGTTGGGGCTTGCCGCCTGCGATTCTGGCGCCGAGCCAAACACAGGGACAATACTAAGCACCATTATTACGGTGATAAGCAGAGTCAAAATCTTTTTCATTTGCTCTCTCCTTCGCACAGGGTTTGTCTTGCGGACAAACCCATTCCCTTGAAGGTTTGCAACACCATCGTTGCAAACACATCTGCTAAATCAACGCTTGATAAATCAAATCCTTGTATCAATCTCATTTCACGGCATGGGCCGGACCAAAATCCGGCCCATGCAAAACTTCTTGGTTACTATCGGGACTTATTTGCCCCAGATCCTCTTGATTGTAATGACTTTGCCCTGCGGTTCATAGGTTAGTGTGTTCACGGAAGTGGTATCCATGTCAAGCACCTTTGTGATGAAGGATGCCGGTATGAGAACCTTTCCTGTCGCAATCACCGGGGCAACCGTCAAAGTGACCGTGTTGCCATTGAGCGTTGCGGTGGTTGAGCCAACTGTGAAGTCTGCTGTGTATTTGTCAATTGTTATCGTGAGCTTGTTATTGGCAAATGTTGCTGTGTATCCAAGCTCATTGCTGAGTTCTTCGGCCGGGACCATTGGTGTTCCGGTTGCCTTGTCAAGAAGTGGCGGCTGGGTCAGGAGGTCCGCCTTGCCGTTAAGCACTTTCTGGGTATTGCCGACAACCAGTTTCAGCGTGTTGACCTTGAGCATCTTGAAGGTCGCGGTTGAAGCCGGTGTTGTGTTCTCTGCTGCATCCTTTGCAGTAACGATCACGTCGAGAGGCACGCCAGCAACTGGCGTGAATTCGGTGGTCTGCCAGTAGTCATTTACCACGGTGACTCCAAGGTTGATCTTGTTTCCACCAGCCTGCTGGACGGAAATTGTTACGTCTGATCCAGGGTCAACTCTGCCAGAGAGCTTGAGCTTGCCTTCATTTTCAACAATGTAATTATCAATCTGTTCCTGGGTTGGCATAATGAGTTTTGGCGGATCCTTGTCAAGAACAATGCGTATTGTTGTTGTGCGGATTGCGCCATTTGGACCTGTTGCAACCAGTGTGATGATGTTCTCACCAGAAACTAGATTGTATATTGCTTTCCATTTGCCAGTTGCGTCTACTTCGGCATTGACGGTATTGAGCTTGAGTGTGGAGCCCTTTGTCACATCGCCGGTGAGGGTGATGGATGTCTTGTTGGTGATTCCCGGGAATGCGTCGATGTTGATTGATGGCGGTGTGAGGTCAATGTCGACAAACAATTCGGCGTATCCGGTGACTTTGCCTTCCATGGTTGCCTTGGCAACTATCTTGGAGAGTGACTCAGGCTTCACGTTTGCAAATGTTGCTTCACCGTTTGCATCTGTTTTCTGTTCAAGGTTGATTGTCCCGTCTTCAGACTTGAGCACAACCTTGACGCCTTCCATCCTGTAGCCGGAACCTGCCTCAGTAACAGTCACTATCACTGTGTCAAGCTGTCCGAGCCTCAATATCTTGTTGAGTGGTTCGGCTTTGACGTCAAGACCCTTGCAAGAATCAATCCTTATCGAGTCTGCAATGAAGAATATGTTCTCCATTGTCGGGTTTGTGACAATGCTGTTGGTCCTGAGGTTCCAGTTGATGTTGCGTGCATAAAGGAGTGCAGTTACATCTTTTCCGGTGCCTGTTGGTCTCCATGAAATCATGGTTTCAACAGCTTTTGGATCTACTTCTGAATTGTGCAGCCTGCCAAGAGTAAGTCTCTCGTGCTGGGAAGTGATTCCCTGCGGGAGATATGCCCTGTCGTTGCTTGTCAGTACATAGCTCTCTTCCTTGATCTTGTTGTCACGCGGATCGGCCGGATATGCCCTCACGATAAAGTGGTTGAGCTTTCCGTATGTTGCATCGTAATACTCAGGATCAAGAAGGTCCTTGCTGGCCTCTTCACCGGTAGCTGGATCATAAAGCTTGACTATTGGGGCTTCGACCTTGACCATGTTGTCCGGGATTGCTTCCCAGTCAAGCCTGAAGCTTCCATCGTTTGTTCCCCACCATGATCCGCCCCACTGGTTTTTGCCGTGTCTGAACCTGGTGTGGACCTTGTTCGGGTCAAGCTGGGCATACCACTGCGGGTTGCCATAAACGTCTCCAAAGTCTCCGCTGTTGGAGTAGATGTTGTTTCCAACAAGTCCACCAACATTCATCTTGTCATCTGCGTAGTAGAAGAAGCTTATTTCACCATTCTGGTTGAACGAGAGCGAGTCTGAATATGAGAGGTAGTTGTCGGAGTTGAGGTCGCAGAACAGGTATCCACCAAAGTACGGGTTGTTGTAGATGGCGCCGAGTCCCCATCCCCTGTTTGCAGTTGGCGGGAGATCATGTGCCCTTCTGGTGTCAAACCTGAGGTCATCAAAGCGGAAGTTTGTGGTGTTGTAGTGCTCGTAAAAGACTGCGCTCATGTCGAAATTATTGATCCAGGACGCGTTCTGGAAGGCACCCATGGCGTCAAGCCTGTGGATCTCGTTGTTCTTGTTGAGTATCGGGTCAATCTTGCCGTCATTGTTGATGTCGATTGCAATCCACGGGCTGAACCTGTTTCCACTTGCCATCATCCAGTAGACCTGGTTCCAGGTTGTGAAATCATAGTATACACCATAGTTTACGGTGCCCGGGTGGGTCGGTCCGCCACCAGCATTTGTTCCGTATGCCCATTCCCATTCTTTTGGCCTCGTGACAAACGGGGTGAACCTTGCGGTGTCCTGGCCCGAACCTGAGCAAACGGAGACTTCTTTTGCAACTCCCCTGATTGGCTGGCCCTGGGCATCAGTGCACTTGACGGTTATCTCGTAGATCCTCTCGTCATAAGCAGTCATCACAAAGTCTGGGTCCTCGGATTTCGCCGAAGCAGACGGATTGCCGGTAACCGAGAACATCTGATTGGTCTCCGTATTGCGGATCTTGTACTCAACATGTGGCTGTGCAACCTTTACGGTCACCTTGCCAGAATGCTTGCGGTCTGGTGTGTATGCGTAGACATCAAACTCGCCCTGGTCGTTTGCGCAGAAGCCGAGGAAAGAGTATCCGACGGCCCTGTTCTTGTCGTCCCTCTTCACCTGGAACTTGATTGGTGTGAACGGGTCGCTTGGTGTTGAATAGAGGAACGCGTTGCAGACTATGCCACCGGAGTAGTTGTGGAGGTCGGTGCGGAGCCAGTAGTACTGCGGGAGATGCGCGCCCTTGCCATAGTAGTACTCATCGTCTGGATGCGGGTCGACAAAACAGTGCATTTCTATGTTTCTGTCTTCAACGTAGCTCTGGCCAAATCCGTCCGTGACACCCCTGCTGAAGTCGACAGGGTTGCCCTGGGCGTCAGTGAAGGTGAAGGTAAGCGGTTTGTCCGGTGCCTGGAGCTCTGGCTGCATACCTGCAGTGAGTGGCTCTGGGCCGTATGTCATCTGGAGGTCAACGTTCGGGAGCACCTCGAATGCCCTGGTTCCCGAGATATATACTTCGTGGCTCATTGATGGCGTGTTGTCCGGAAGGACATCAAACAGCGGCCTGAAGCTCCTGTCGTTGTTGTCATCGCCATACTTGTATCCAACGATCCATATCGGGAGTGTTTCGTCCCAGCCAATGACGTGGTCTTTTACTCCACCTGGTACCGGCTTGCCGGTTGGTGTCATGGAACCGAAGTCAAACCCGACCGAGGTTATCATGTCCTTGCCACATTCAAGCATGTACTCGCCATTGTTGCGCTGGAACGTCCTTGCATCTATGTATGCACCAGACCATGAGTTGGTCGTGATGTCATAAGTTCCGATTATTTCGGTCTCGCCATCCTTGAATGAGACCTTTCCATCCCTGTTCTTGTCGTCGCCTGGCTGATACTGGACTCCCTGTGCATAAACAGTGGAGTTCTTTGGCGGGTTGGAGAGCCAGCCATCACCGGCACCGGCCCAGACGTTCTGGTCCGGATCCCAGCAACCACGGTCTTGCCATGCAAAGACGAGGGCGTCATTGCATTCCGGATTTGCCCATTCCTGATTATTGGATGGATCGACCTTCTCGTTCTCGTACAGGTTGACCTTGAAGGTAACAGGAGTGTTCACAAACACTCCGCCCCTCTGCTCGATGTCCTCGTTTTGCAGTTTGATCTTGAGGGCATGAACATCGATTCCGTCTGTTGGCGGTACCTGACAGCAATCCTGGTAGATCTTCACATCGCCGTTGGCAAGCGTGACCTTGATCTCGATAT
Source organism: Caldisericales bacterium (assembly GCA_012517765.1). Taxonomy (GTDB): domain Bacteria; phylum Caldisericota; class Caldisericia; order JAAYUI01; family JAAYUI01; genus JAAYUI01. The sequence goes on from JAAYUI010000008.1 coordinate 102,644, forward strand.
TGCCTGGCTGGGTCGGGATAATGCCGTCAAACACGAAGACGTGTCCTGCATTTGGAGCAAATGCCTGGAACGGCAGGTATGGCTGCTGGTTCACATAAATGAGGTCTTTGTGGTTAACAAGGACCCTGTTCCTCGGGAGCCTTATTCCAAGGGCCTGGTGAGTGTCAAGCTGGAAGTCTGGTGCAGGATCAATGATGCTTGTGAAGTCACCTGTTGACCACATCCATGGTGTGTACTCGTAAGTCTGCCAGTTCTGGTAATCGGCCTTGATGTATCCCGAAGTATCGTACCTGATCGGGACGTTCTTTATTCCATTGTAATTATATTCAGAAGTCAGCCTCTGTCTTGCATAGGTTGAGCCTTCCCATGTCTGCTCCGGCCTGAACCATCTCATCGGTGTCATGAACGGTCCCTTGACCTCGATCGAGCGGATTATCAGGAACGAGAGCTCCGGCTGGTTCTGGGCGATTGATGCGTCAAGCGTGTACTGGTCCCATTCCTGGGTTCTGTTGGTGTCGGTCGGTGAGTTGAGGACGAAGTAGAGCGAGTAGTCGGTGAGCGGGTAGAACTCTGTTCCCAGTTTTCTCCACATGTTCTGGTTGATTGCAGGATAGGCATTGAAACCGCCGCCCCTGGTGTTTCCTACTGCCCTGGCAACATGGGACTGTCCGCCCGGATAGCAGTAGGTGTCTCTCTTGTTGTTCCAGCATATTGGATCATACCAGTGCTGGAGCTGTGGAGACGGCCTGTCAAGCGGGGAGGTGGCCCTTGTGCCCGAGGTGTAATTGGCTTCCGAGAAGCGGAGGCCGTTGTCAACCCAGCGGAATTCGGAGAAGTTGAGTTTTGCTGCCGGCATTACCTTCACGGTTGTTACACCACAGTAGTCAATGCCAGGTGCATCGTCATAGGCAAAGTATGGCGGATGGATTGTCGGGTTCGAGGTGTCCATCGAGGTTGTCGCAAGCGAGCTGTTGTAGTCAAAGATCGTGTTGTCAAGGTACACTCTGATCTGCACGTCAGTTTCTGAGTTCTGCGGCTGGATCGGGACGCATATCTCTCCGCCTGCCGAGGTATCTGTCCAGTTGGAGATGAGGCAAGGAACTCCGTAGGTGTTTATCACACCAAACGTGTAGCCACGGAAACCGTTCATGAATGGTGCCTGGTAGTCAATGGCCTGGTTGTTGAAGCGGCCCATTCTGTCATTGTAGGAGATGTCGCCAAGTGGCGGGAAACCATCGCCAAGCGGACAGACGTCGCAAATGCCCTTTCCAACGGAGCAGTCGCGGTCGTCAAGGCTTGTGGTGAGCGTTGATCCAATGCTGCCCTGGAGGAAACCGTCAGTGTCCTTGAACGGCATGCGGGTTGGTCCACCCTGACCGTTTATATCTACTCCATTGTTTCTCATTGAGTAGAGCCAGTCAGTCGGGTCAAGCGCGCGTGCTTTTGATTCTATGCTGTCTCCCCTTGGCTCGTACAGCCTCCAGAAGAGATATGTGCCGTCTGTATTGACCTGGATGATGTACATGTGTCCATAGGTCGGGTTGATTGCAGTGCAGAGGTACTGGATTCCGGCGCCATGTGCGTTGACGTTTGCTATGAGCTTTGCCCTTCCGCCGGTCTGGACTCCTGCCGTGGAAACATCTATGTTCGCAGGATCATTGACGTCCCTTGGGTTGTCAGCGTCAGTGACCTTTATGAAGAGGTTCGGGAACCTCATGTCTACTGGCGAGAGACACCTGTTCGGAACGAGATTAAGTGTTTCTGGCTCAACATACATCTTGAACACGCCGTAGCAGTCATAATTGTTGGCAAGGCCGCATGTGAATGTTGGTATGCCGCTTGGTGACTCAATTGGTCTTGGGGTCCTGTCACCCTTGTGCCTGGAATCATACTGCCTGATTGTCCATGGACGTGCCACCCAGTATGGGTCATAGATGTTTACATCATAAAGATTTTCGTAGTCCTGGAGTGTTCTCTCCTGGCGCTCGCCTGCAAGGATCGAATCTGTCGGTACCTTGTAGGAAACTCCGCCTTTTTCAAGGAACACTTCGACCTTGAGTGGATCGCGCGACCCGTCCGGGTTGCATGATCCCCTGTAAGGTGTGATCTGAACGTGCTGGACCGGATTTTCCGGTGTTATCTCGACAACCTTCTGGAAGCTGTTGCCAACTGCATCGGATATCTTTGTTGTCTTGTTGTATCCGTCGAAAGTCGGCATTCCGCCAACTGTTCCGACCGGATAGTCGTCGTCGATTGGTCCGCCTGCCGGGCGACCCGGGTCTGGCGGGAGCTCTGTCCTGGTGAGGATGAGGTCATCAACATAGTCAAGTGCCACTATCGGTGAGCCATGGTAAGAGGTGTTCTTGTACTGGGTGTTGTCCTGTGACCTGTATCCTGAAATACCAACTGTTGCGTTGTACCACTGGAGGGCGTAGTCCTGAGAGTTCATTTCTCCGTATGAGAACCTGATGTTTCCTTCGCGATCAATGGTTATGGAGAAGTTTACCGTTGCAGGATCATTGTCGCCGGCGTAGTAGGAGTGACCTGCCCAGCGGATCTTGAATTCGCTTGTTGTTGGCCAGCTGAGCCAGACGCCGAGGTTCGGGTTTGGCTGCCCATAGGTGCCAAGAGGGCTCCATCCAAGGTCCATGAAGAAGGAGCAAGCGCATATTGCCCAGTTATAGGCATTTCTCATCCAGCCGTATGTGTCATCCGGGTATCCATAGGTTCCGGCGTATTTGCAGACGCCAACTTGTGGAAGACCCATGAATGTTATCCAGCCTGCCCAGGAGACTTCAATCTTGGTGCCTGCGGCGGCTGTCTCATAGTAGAACGGGAAGTCCCACGGGAGCCTGAGATAATCTGACTGTTGTGCGCTGGCACAGTCTGAATATGTGTAGTAAAGCCTGTATGTTGTGTTGAATGTTTCCTTCGGGAGCTCGACCTGGCCCTTGTCAAAAGCGGTAAAGGTGTTGTTCTCAAAGGACTCGATGTAGTCAACGCGGGCCGGCGTTGCCGGTATGCCTGACTGGTAGACATCGGTCACCTTGACGATGTACTTCTCGCCTGGTTTTGGTGCCGGGTCGATTGAGACCTTGACGTCCGATGTCTGCTCGACCTTGAGGTGATATGCGGCATTCGGGTTGGCAGGAACGCCGTCAATGTCGACGTTTACCTTGACCTTGCCAGGGAGGACTTCGATGTCCATGTACCTTGGGTCACCGCATTTGCCCATCGTGACCATTCCAACCTGCGACTCGACGTCATATACTTCGCCTGCCGCAAGCTTTGTTCCACATGGATAGAAGTAGCCGAATGGCTTGAACACCATGTCGTTTGTTGAGTTGGTCCTCACTTCGGCTGCGTCGTTCTTCCTGAGGACAAAGCCGTTCATGCCAACGTAGTGGCCCGGGCTTAGGAGCCTGATCCTGTCGCCTGGCTCCGGTACCTTCTGGATCTTGTAGACTTCAACGTTGTCCCAGTAAGACTTATGCTGGTAATAATAGTAGGAGTAGAAGTGTCCGTTCGGGAAACCAACCGAACCGTAAGTGTTTCCACCAGTTAGTGTCGTCACAACCGGCCCACCCCAGCCCGGGATCGTGAGTGTCCAGATATTGCTCATGACTGTGGTCCTGATCCTCTGCCTTGAGTTCATCGGGATGATCGAACCATTGTTTATTGGATCGAAATACTGGATTGGATAGACGTTTGCCCATCCACCAGCATTATCGTACCTTAGTATATGGAGTCTGGCATAGTTTGATGTTCTGTGCCATCCATAATAGTGGTAGCCATATGGGGAGTAGAACATGACAGCTGCATAACCAGTGTTGTTCGACTGCATATAGCAGGCGGCAAGGCCCATAAACCTGTAATAGCTAGCGTAAAACTGGTAGTTTCTCCAGGTGTAGTCAAAATCAAATACATATTTGTTCCAGCTTGGGCCTGTTGCTGGTGATGGTGGGTTATCACCATCCATGCCATTGTAATAGAGTACTCCACCGTTCATTGTGTATGGATACGGGTTTTGTGGTGTTGGCGGATAAACATAATTGTAGGCCGGTGGGAAGGCGGTCAATTGCCAGCTTCCGCCATAATTTTCACGGGTATAGCAGGTCCTGTTTGCAGCCGAATATGGTTGGTAACCTGGTGGGTTTCCTATATAGATTCCATTGATCCACTGGGTATTGCCAGACCAGGCAAGATAACCAGTCTGGACGTTGATCCAGTTACTGCCATCTATTCCAGCAAAAGGAACTACATCGGTTGGGTTTGGCATTGTACCAATGTTTGTCCATGTTGCCGGTTCAAACCTTTCGATGCCGTTGTCTGCAGGGTTCTGCCATCCGATCATGCGTATGGAACGAGTTCCACCAGCAAGTGCTGGATCGTAATACACGAGCTCGCCAACATCGTACATCATGTTTGGTTTTGCACAGTCATGTGGCTCATCGTAGAAAGCAGCTCCGTTTTCGAGCTTGATCAACGGACGGCCGACATCAAGGTCACCGTCGGTAACAAATGAACCTGCTTTGTAGGTGACGACTGTTGCGGCATCGCCTGTTGATGTTGCCGGGGATATCGTGATGTCCATCATGCGCTGGTCGCCGACGTTTACCACACCCGGATTATAGTTTATGAGTGCCGGATCTGGCTGGAGTGCCTGGGCCGGGTTGAGTGGCGTGCGGTTCATGTCTTTGTAGATTGTTTCGCCACAACCATACCTAAGGTCTGCTGGAAGCGGGGTCGGGAACTGGCCAGGGGTCATGTTGTAATTCAGCTCGTTGTAAAGGTATATGTCCGGGAACTGGGTCATCGGGAGGTCGATGTCCATTGCCTTTTCGACCTTCTTTGAGCCAACAAACTGCTCGCCGGCCTCAAAGTTCACATGGTCGTCCGAAAGGGAGAGTGCATAGCACTTTCCACCCTCTGCAATGTTGTTGTCGACGCCGTTGTCCAGGAAGAGCTGGAGGCCAAGGTATTCCCTGTACTGGAGCTGGACGTCAAAGAACGTGGTTGTTGGGACATAGAAGGTTTTTCCATCAACATCGAGGGCCGTGGCCTTGTTGATGAGCTGGGCCATAGAGTTGATGTCGCCATTTGCAGAATAGAAGGCGGCGGCTGTTCTTGATGGCGCCATCTCCGGGTTCTGCAAGGTGTCCTTCTGCATGATCATCCAGAGGTCAGACTGTACATGAACGTTGTATTTTTCGGAGCAGGTTGTGTAAAGGAGTTCAAGCATTATGATGGCATCGCCCTGGAAGAAACCACCTGATGTCATACCAAAACCAGTGTACCTGGAATTAATGTTTGTGAGACGGTAGTCGCCTGGGGAGACAAAATTGTCACCATCGTTGTTCTGGTAGACCTGGCCATAGAGGCTTTTTCCTGGAATGGAACCATGCATTATGTTTGCAGGGAAAGTCAGCGATGCAAGACCCCTTGCAACATACCACTGGAGGTCTTCATCGGTCGGGCCAACGTCTGTCTGTTCCCTGAAGTTGAATGCCCTTCCACCCCACTGGATTGTGTAGGAAACAAGGCGGGTGTCACCAACTTCAAAACCATTGTTGTCCGGGTCGAGGAATATTGGCTCGCCATACTGCCAGTTGTTGTCGCCGTTGACATCGATGTATTTCTCTGTTGCGGAGAAACCTGCAAGGTTGAGTCCTGCATCCCAGTCGTTGGCAATGATGTTCTGGTCGCTTGGTGTCCATCTCCTTGAAACCGGGTCTGTGATCATGGAGTTCCAGAGGACTGGTTTGCCAGGATAGTAGGCGCCAGGGAAGTTTCCGACGATACCTGAGGAGGTGTGGACGCCATCCGCACAGATGCCGTCTCTCCTGAGGTAATCGTTCATGTTTGCCCAGCCAAGCCTCCAGACCCTGTCAATTCCCTTGCCCTCATCGTACCACCAGAAATAGGTCCTTTCGTGGTAGTTTGGAGCAGGAAGTGCCTGGATCGGTGCAGTCTTGTTGTACTGCGGGTTAAAGATGTATGGTCCCTGGGTGTTGTTGTCGCCTGACGGATCAACAAGCATCTTCGGGTTTGTAAAGCAGTCGTTCCACTGTGCTGAATTGTCGCCAGAGAGAATTGTTGAGGAACGGTAGTAGCCGGATGCCGGGTTGGCCGGGTCCCAGTAACGGCAATCATTGTACTTGCCATCGGGATCTATCCAGACCTGCCCAAGGTGGTCCATTATAATGTAGCGGTGATCGTATAGCTGGCTCTCTCCACCTGACGCCTTTACCGTAAGCCAAACCTCTGTGTAAAGGTACGGGGTTGTGGTCCAGTTTGCCGGGGAAGTATTGTTTACCGGTCTGTTGTACCTTCCGCTGCCATCATTGCGTATTGCATATGCAGCGTTCGGCATAAGGAATCCGATTCTTCCCCAGATCACTTCGCCTTCAGACTGCCACGGTACAAAAACTCCAGATGTGGCATCATAGGTCGGATACTGAGTTGTAGGCGCAAAAGTGCCGTCTGCGTTGACAGTGACCCCGCTGTATTGCGTGAATTTGCCGTCATAAAGCGGTCTTCCATAACGGTCGAAGCCGCAACGGTTCCATCCATTCACAATCATGGTCACGTCTTTTGTGACGTCGGCAGCTTTGGCTGTGTTTTGGGGAAGGGCGTACATTGTAGTCACCATCCCGAGGACCATAACCGAAGCTACGAGCAAGCTCAGAAGTTTCTTCATTTGACCTCTCCTTTTACACTTGGCCCAAAAAATCTGGCCACATTACCGATTGCTGATTCATCGCTTGCCTAATAATCAATCCTGAATCAATATGAATCATCTTTTTCCTTCGGGGGAAGGCCTTTTTTGATGAGGCCTTCCCCAAATTGTTCTTTCTACTTTCTATCACTTCCAGATGCGTGTCATGGTGAGTACTTTTGTTGCAGCGTTGAAATCGTAACCGAGGCCAAGGAGTTTTGCGAATGCCTCTGCGTCAACAAAAGTGACTCCGTTTGTAGTTTCAAACTTGTTTGCAAGAGTGAGGGTGCTTCCGTCAACTGTTATTTCACCCTTGTTTGTTGCTGCGATGTTTAGCTGGTAGGTCTTTCCTGCCAGCGTAACATTGAGCAGGTCGTTTGCCGGTACCGGTGCGTTCTCCTTGAAGAATGCGGTGAATGTTTCCACCGGAACCATGAAGATGTTCTTGCTAAGGTATGGGGACCTTGGGAGTGGTGAGAGTGGCGAACCGTTGAGCAACATGTTTGGATCGTTGTCCTGGAGGAGAATGACGTCTTTCATCCAGACGTCAACCGTCTTGGTTTCGCTGTTGTTGTTGCCTGCAATGTCAACGGCCTCGATTGTAAGATTGAGCTGGCCTGGGTTGACATTGTTCAGTGCAACGGTCCAGATGTCGTAGACAACAATTGCATCTACACCATTTACTTTCACTTTGGAGAACGGTTCCACTCTGCCGGAGATGATAAGGTTTGGTGAAGCAAAGACTCTTCCTGTTGGATCGGTCTGGTCAACTATGATCGTTGGCTTCACGGTGTCCCTTGTTATTGCAAACATCTGGGTGGTAAGCACGCCTGCCTGGTTTGTGGCATCGACATCAAACTGGTTGATGCCTTCGTTGTTCAGCTTGTAGTTGTAGGAGAAAGTTCCATCAGCATTTGTCTTGACTGTCTGGCCACCAATCTTGATTGTGTTCCCAGGATTGGTCTTTCCCTTCACAACGATTTCTGTCTTGTTGGTTATTGAAGGTATCGGCTCTACGATGAGTGTTGGCGGTGCAACCTCGTTTTCAACACCGACGACTGCTGAAGCGTTTCCATACTTTTCAGACTTGGCTGTTATCCTGATCCTGCCAGCTTCCTTCGGGGTGACACTGAGTTCAACTTCACCCTTCTGGTTGGTGACGCCCTTGACCGTGTCGACAACGCCGCCGAGTGTTACATCGATTCCCTGCAGTGGTTCACCAGAGCCACCTGCGACAACAACCTTGATCGTGATCTTCGAGTTGCGTCCAACTTTGAGCTTGTCGGCAACCTGCGGGATGATCTCGAGTCCCTTTGTGACATCAAAGACCGAGATTGCTGCCTGTATCTGCCACCATGGGAATTCCATCGAGTAGAGACTGTTGGTATAGAGCGATCTCATGAGCAGTCCGGCGTACTGGAGTCCTGTTCCGGTTGGGGTAACAAAGATGTTGCATTCCATTGTGTTCGGATCGTCCGGGTTCTTCTGGAGTCTTCCGAGCACCATGCGCTCGTGCTGACCAGCAAGCATGTTTGTACCTTTTTCGCTGCTTGAGTATTCAATGGTGTTGCCTTCGTGTATTGGCTTGTCGCGGTTGTCTGCCGGATATGCCCTTACCAGCATGTGGTTCTGAACAGAGTATGTGAGGTCGTAATTATTCTGTTCGCCAAGGGCCTTGCCCCATTCCTCGCCGGAAACCGGATCAATGACCATGATCCTTGGCGGGGCAACAGTGGCCTTGTGGTCGGCAAATGCTTCCCAGTCAAGTGCGAACCTTGCGCCTGTCCTGAAGAGATAATAGTCTGCGCTTGGGGTCCTGTTGTTCTTTGAAGAGCTGAACCTTGTTTTGACATAGTTCGGATCAAACGGCCTGCCAGAAAATTTGCCAGGGTTGATTGCGACGTCACCATACTGCGGCGAGTTGCAATATTCGTTCATACCGACAAGACCTGTCAGGTAGCAGGAGTCAGTTGCATACAGATAGAATGTTGTCCTTGCGTTGTCGTCAAGAGAGAGTGAATCCCTGTAGGTCAATCTGCCGTCTGTTGTGAGGTCGGCCATAAGGTATGTCCCGTCATAGACGTCGTTATAGATGGATGCGATACCGAAGGAACGTGGTACTGATCTAAACTGTGTTCCTCCTCTTGTATTCGGCCTTGGGAAGAGCGAGGTGACGCTTGACGGATACCATGAGTTTGGACCACCATTCACAACGGCTTCGTAAGAATAATCCGAATACCTCATATTGAATGTGTTGTAGAACACTGATATTCCATTAACGACTATTGGCGTGAAGAACCTGTTGTATTCAGACTGGGTGCTGTTTATGGTTGTGAGTTTCTTGTCTCCGTTGATGTCAACGCCAAGGTACAGGGTCTGTGATGAGGTCGGGAGGAAGTACCACAATGTCGGGACTGTAATTGCCGGTGTAAACCTTGCGATGTCTTTTCCTTCGCCAGAGCAAACCGAAACGGTCTTTGCGACACCCTTGAGCAGGGCATCCTGGGCGTTGGAGCAGGTAACGGTAATCATATAAACCCTGTTGTCGCCGCCAGTCATTACGAAGTCAGGATCGCCTGGCACCGTGTAGATGTTGTTTACATCTTCCATGTTGATGATCTCGTACTTGACCTTCGGGTTTACGACCTTGACTGTCGTAACAGCGCCATGCTTGCGGTCTGGTGTGTAGAAGTAGACCTCGAACTGGCCCTTGTCGTTGGCAATGAAGCCCTTGAAGCGGTAGATACCTTTTGCCTTTTCAGTGAAATCTGGTGCTATCGGGTTGAATGACTGCTCGTAAAGGTCGGTGTTGGATATTGCCTCGCCAACCTTGTCTTCCACGTTGTGGAGGTCGGTGCGGAGCCAGTAGTACTGTGGCAATCTTGCTGTCTTGCCATAGTAGGTCCAGTTGTCCGGGTGCGGGTCTTTGAACAGGTTGCGCCAGATGGACTCGTCAATGACTGTCTTCTCACCGGCAGAATCTGCAATGCCTTTTGAGAGGTCGACCGGGTCATTGTTGTAGTCGGTTATTGTGAATGTGAGCGGCTGGCCAACATTTTCTGAAACAACGCCTGCGGTTAGTGGCTCTGGGCCATAGGTCACCTGGAGGTCCCTGATTGGCTCAACAGTAATTGCGGCCTGACCTGCAAGATATACTTCGTGCGAGTAGTCCTTGAATGTGACCTGGTCATACAGAGGCGAGAACGCCCTGTCCTGGTTGTCGTCGCCATACTTGTAGGCAGTGATGACAACCGGTGTGACCTCGGTGTCGTCGATGATATGGTCTACAACGTCCCTCGGAAGAGGCTTACCGTTCTTGTCAACGCCACCAATGTCGACACCAACAGTTTTTACGCTTGCTCCGTATTCCTTCTTTAGTTCGAGCTTATACATGCCGTTGTCGCGCTGGAAGGTGCGGGCGTCGATGAATCCGCCCTGCCAGGTGTTTGTGGCCATGTTGTACGAGCCAAGGATTTCCGTTTCGTCGTCAAGATAGGATATCTTTCCGTCACCATTGACGTCTTCTGCGGGTTTGAATGCTGTTTCAACCTTGGAAACTGCGGAGGAGTGCGGCGGGAGGGTTATCCATCCGTCGAAAGCACCCTTTATGAGTCTTGTTTCAGGATCAATGACACCCTTGTCCTGCCATGCAAAGAGGATTGCATCATTGCACTCGACATTGAGCCATTCGCCATTCTCGAGCATTCCCTTGCCGGTGTCCTCGGTAAGTTTCACATCGAACACGTTGTCAGAGTCGACTGTTACGTTCAACGGTAGCCCGTCGATCTTGAGACCATGGATTGGTATTTCCCTCATGGTTCCGGAGATTTTTGCTTCGCAGCAGTCTTCGTAGATCTTCTTGACTCCATTATGGAGTTCGACTTCGATTGAAAGCTTGCCTGAAGATATAGGTATTATTTCGTCAAATATGTTGACTCCGGTTGGCTGTGCGGTGACTGGGTTTGGAGTTACGACCTTGTGGGTAGTATTGGTTGTCCAGAAGCCGTTGAAGTATGAGAGATCTTTCCACTTTATTAGCCAGCTATTTGCGGTGTCGTAATTTACACCATCAATTGAAAGCGGGTTTGCTATTGTGGAGTAATCGTTGCCACCATAATCAAAGTAGACATTGGCATTGGAGGAGTCAACAACTATCTTGCCAGAGTAGTCATAGGCTATCGGGACACCCCTGACATTGTTGTACTGGTAATAAGGATTGTTGAGGGTGCCGAGGATGCAATTGAGGGTGCTCGGGTTGAAGTAGTACGGGGTCATGAATGGTCCGGTGATTGTTATGGTCTTGACTGCAAGATTTGGCTCTGTTCCAGGATCTTTAGAGAACCCTAGATGGTTGCCTGAAGCATCTGCAAGGATGAAGTACAAACCATAATCAGTGAGTGGATAGAACTCGGTCCCCAGCTTGACAAACTGGTTTCTCCAGATGGCCGGGTAGGCGTTCCATCCGAAGCCCTTTGTGTTTCCAACAAGCCTGCCGGTGTGTGTCTGGCCGCCAGGATATGATCTGAACTGCCTCTTCATGTCGTTGAGTATCGGATAGTAATCATGCTGTATTCTTGGTGCCGGAGGATCAAGCGGGTATATCGGGCTGACACCGGTTGTGTAGTTGAGCATTGAATTCTGGAGTGCGTGATCAATTGTTCTCATTTCGATGAAGTTCACATCGGGGTCCGGGTTCTGCACGTCGTAATCAATGTATCCGCAGTAGTCGATTCCGTTTGATGAGTCTTCAACAAAGTACGGGCCTGGTGTGTGTGGAGGCATATTGTTTGCCGAGTTGTAGTCAAAGATTGCCTGGTAGGTGTAGATCCTCACATGAAGGATGCCACCCTGTGTTGGCCTGACTGGGAACATTATCTGCCCGCCATCATTGCCAAGTGTCCATCTGTCTATTACAACCGGGATTCCGAAATGACCGATTCTTCCATAGACCGGGTTCTGATAGTTCGGGTTGCGTCTTGGGTTGGCGCCACCATTGCTTGGATGGTCAGAGTAGCCATCACCAATAACACCCATAAATCTTCCGTAGGCATCACGAGCTGTGATGTCACCAAGACATGGCCAGTATGAATCCTTGTTGCAAGGATCGCAGACTCCGCCGCCGAAGGAGGCATCATTGTCTATGAGCCTTGTTTCATACTGGTTGTCGTGCTGTGGCATTGGTGTGCGGTCATCATTGTATGGCGGTCCAGTAAGCGGGCCGTTGTCCGGGTCGTCATCAAGCCATCTGTAGAGCCAGTCTTCTGGATCGAGTGCACCATATATGTTGGTGCCGGATGCTGGTTCGAACCAGCGCCACCAGTCATAGGTTCCATCAGTGTTGACCTGGAGTATGTACCTGTGCGAGGTCGGGTTTCCTGGAATTGCGTTGAAAGACGGGTCAACATCGGCGTTTGGACCGGCATTGAGGTCAAAGCCATTGACGGTGCAAAGATAAGCCACACCAGCACCAGTGGCGTTGACATTGGCAATTATTGTCTGCCCGGAATCTGCTGAGCAGGATATCGGTATGTTTGCCGGATCGTTTACGTCATTTGGATTGTCATGATCCCAAAGCGACACGAGGACGTTTGGATACCTCTGGTCAAGCGTTGTGAGACATTTCTTGAGCTCAGGCTTTATGTCGATTTCTTCTGGTTCAATATTGAACCTTCCCCTCCAGTAGCAGTCGTAGCTATTGCCGAGATCAGCCGATACCGGATCTGCGGAGAGAAGCCCTGAGAACTCCCTGGTTGGGTACATGTCAGAGTCAAATCTCGACCACTTGTTTTCAACCCAGTATGGGTCGAAATAAAGTACGCCGATTACTGGCTCGCCAAATATGTGGTTGTAGTTGAGTCCCCTGTCGAGGGTCATGGCAAACTTGGTCGTGAAGATCGGTTCCGGGTCCTGATATGTGTCTGGTGGCGGCGGGTTGGGGTTGCCAGGTCTTACGGTGTGACCAAATTTCAGTGGGTCACGGACTTCAACAGCGCTCATCTGGACAATGTATGTTGACCAGGCCGGGAATGAAGAGTGGAGGACTTCAACAGTTATAGTATTTCCGCTGATTGCAGAAATTCTTGCCGTGTCGCGGCCCTGGGTTATGTCATTTGTCCACCATGAGCTGTCATAGAGGCCAAAACCTATGTAATCGCCAATCTGGAAGCCTGAAGCATCATTGACATTGAATGATACGTTCTTTCCTGAGCTTGCATTCTGTGTGAGGTTTGTGCTGAATGGCGGGTTTGGTGCCTGGTATACGGCCTTGATGATATGGCTTTCCTGGTTTCCATCGGTATTCCTGCCGACGATTACCGGGTTTCCGGCAACAAAGCCTTCAGTGTTGGAAACAGGAATGCATGTTGAAGGAAGCGTGCTTGTGGAGTTGTACACAAGATACTGGATGTTTGCATTGGCGCCTGAAGTTCCAACATGGACTTCGGTAATTGTCCTTTTTTCGGTATTGTGCTTGTGACCGATCAGGACAGTGTCGCCTGGCTGGTATCCAAACACCGAGTCTGTGGCTATGACTATTCCATTCCATGGATCGGTTGTGCTGTAGCTTGGTTCCTTGTAGGAAAGGTATGTAAGTGGCGGCGGGTTGCGCGGTACTGGGTCATCAATTCCACCCACATCCCTGTAAAGGTTGATTTCTACCGGCGAACGGGTGCCGTCTTCAAGGCATGTTCCCCTGTATGGTGTGAACTCAATGTTTGCAGTTGGATTGTCTTTTGTTATCCACTTGAGGTCTTCTGCAATTCTCAGCTGTGGCACGCCTGGTTTTTCAGGAATTGTTATTGGCACAAACATTACATTTCCGTCTGAGCCAAAGTTGCAGGCACCAGCGTCAGGCATGTATGGCTCATACTGGCCATTGCCGTCAGTTATGCCGATATCATAATCGCTGCGGATCCACCACCACGGAGGGCAGGTGAGTCTCTTGTACTGCATAAGTATCGATCCATTTTCGAACAGGACGAGCTGGCATTCATTGTCGTTCGGGACCGGATAATTGCCTGGCCACCAGAATGTTGGGCCATAAGAACCCTTCCAGGTGACGACAACGACCCTCTCTCCGGTTGCCGGCCATGTAACATTGTTGTTCCAGCAAACAGAGTTTGCTCTCCACATCATCGAAGCGACGTGTATCCTTGCCGGATATCCAACCCACTCGAGGAAGGCTGGGTACTGGCCGTAATCGGTTGTGTACCAGCAATAATCAAGATATATGGCTTCCCAGTAGTTGTTATTTCCAAGGATTACAAACCCGGAAAGACCAACGTTGATCTGATTGTATGTCTGGCCATAGAATTTGAATGGCCATGGCAATGTAACAAAATTGTTGTTCTGCTGGCAGGCAGTGTTTGTCATCTGGCCCTGGCATGAGTGGTTGAGCCAGTTGTCGCCAACATTTCTCCTGACATCATAGAAGCTCTGGGCCGGAACCGGCTGTTTTGCTTCGATGAGTGTTTCCCTCAATGAAACGAAGATGCTCTCGCCTGGTTTTGGTGGCGGATTGACTTCGATTGATATGTGGGAGGTCTGTTCAACCTTGAGCTGTTTGTCAACTGTCACTGTGACATCCATGGTCGGGAATGCAAGGACTGGCACGTCGAGATAGTTGTAATCGCCATTTCTTCCGAGTGTAACCATGTAGGCCGGATACTGGTTGTAGAATGTGTCGCCAATTCCGACTGTTTCGCCGCAACGATAGCTTGTTGAACCGATTGTGACTTTCGATTTCCTTATATCACCGGCGTTGACGTAGTTGTTTCCATTCGGCGAGCTTGGCATTTCCGGAATATCGTAATAGATGTCTTCGCCATACTCATAAATTCCGGAGGGCAGGCGGGAAACGGGATGCAGTGAATCGTAGAATTTTATTGTTGGCGGGAACTGGGTGAGGGCCCTGTTTACATCAATATCACCCTGGGCAACAATTGACCCTGCCGGGTAGTATGCAAGGTTTCCACCATTGCTAAGCGGAAGTCCGCCGCTTTGCATGTTGATCGGGAACGCCCTGCGGTCTTTTGCTGAGACAGCGCCATTACGGTCAAGGTCAAAATATATTGGTTCATTGCAACCGTAAAGGCCGTCATTATTCAGGTCATAGAACATCGGTGAATCAGTTGCTCCAAGCAACGGTTCAAGCGGCCTTCCATAATCAAGGTCAACGCCCCTGTCGGTGCAACCAAGGTATGCCTCGCAAAGTGTTCCCCTGATGTAGTTGTCGTTGAGGTCAAGCGGTGTGGCGGCCATTCCGAACGGGTTCGGGGTCACAATGTTGTCATAACCATTGTCACAGAACACTTCGAGACCAAGCCATTCCCTGTAGTCAAGCGAGACATTGTGGAATGTTGTTGCATGGACAAAGAAATCCTTGCCTTCCGGCCCGAGGACCGTTGCCTTTGCAACACGGTTTGAAGCTGGCCTCATGTCCGGGTTCGGGGAGCGGAGTGCTGCTGCGGTAACAGATGGAGCAACACCTTTCCACTCGGTGACCCACTGCTGGCTGGTTGGGTCAATAGTCCAGACCCTTTCACCCTGCCAGAAATCCGATTCGACGGATATGTCAAACACCGGCATGCACTGCCCGTAGGCGGTCTCTTTTGTCCCCATCGTCCTGTTGCCAGCCCCACCGTCTTTGCCCCAGTCGGAGTTTTTGACGGAACCCTGGTATCTTGGATCATTGGGATCGCCATAGAGCACTTCGATCATGACAAGTGCGTCATCTATCCATGCACCCTGGCCGATGATCTGGTTGTTGACTCTGTGAAGGTCGACATCAGTATAGCGAACATCGTTCTCGCGAACGTTGTCGTGGTTGCCGCCTGCAAGCTGGTATATGAAGTCGCCTGGCTTGAAACCGACAAGCTCGACAATTTCGTTCTTTGCGTGGGTATTGGTGACAGGCGAGTCAAGGATGAGGATATATTTTGGTTTGATCATCCTTTCGTAATATGTTTGGTGATAGTAGATCCAGTTGGTCGTAAATCTGGTCACTTGGTAGTATGGCCACCACCAGTACAATGACCACGGGGTGCCACTGATCCTTACAAGCTCTTCGTTCGCACCAGCGCCAATGTAGGCATAGTCACCATCTCCAAATGTTCCGGAGTTGCCATCGTAGGGATATGTGTAGAAAACATACTGCGGCGGCCACCAGCTGTACTGCCAGTAGTAGCGCCAGCTTGCGGTTGTCTGGGTAACTATGTTGACGACCCTTCTGATGTCATACTGACCATTGCTGTTCGGGCCAATCCTTACCGTTGAACCAACTGTGATTCCAGTGATGTCCTTGACAGAGATGACGTTCCCATACATGCCGCCACCAAATGCAGGATTTGCTGCACCATCAAGTTGGGTCCTTACAGAAACGCCCTTGGAGGCGTATTTGAAATTGGCCGGGAACTGGTTCAGTGCTCTTCCAATGTCGGTATCGCCTGCCGCAACAGTTGTTCCCTGGAGATAGGTAACAGTGTTTGGTGGAGGATTGAGGGTTACGTTGGTGAGCCTTACGTCTCCGGGAGATACGACCATGTTGCCGTCGATGTCGCGATACACGTCATCATCCGGATCAAACTGTCCGTTAAATGGTGTGTTGTATGGGTTCTCTGCCCAGACTTCGTTTGGCTGGAACGGCAGCATTGAAAGGCCGATGTCCCATTCGCCGGCCCTGACAACGCCGTCTGAAACATAGAGTCCCAGTGGGCTTGACCTGCCAATTGCCATATAGTCGGGCTTTGATACGATACCGAGTTGCCATGCCCTGCTTTCGCCTTTCAGGGTGTGGTTCGCGTAGGCATCGCAGATGTTCTTTCCAGTGACTGAAGAAACTATCTTTGTAAGTTCTGGACGAACCCAGAAAAAGCACGGTTCAACATAGTATGGATTTGGCTTTCCATTTGGTAGTGTTGGTGTGAAGTGGTATGGCCCCTGGGTATTGTTTGACTCGCTCGGGTCAACCTTTGCCCTTGGGTTGGAAATTGCAGAACCCTGTGCTGTCAGTACCTGCTGGGTGTTCGGGTCAGATGTTGTTTCGTAAGCATAATAAGGAGAGAAGGGATCGGCCGTGGCCAGGTAGCGGCTGTCATGGAAGTGGCCATCCATGTCAAACCAGACCTGTCCGGCGGAGTCCATGACAACATACCATCTGCCGATGGCTTTTATGTCACCGACTTCGTTGGATATTGGCCTGGATTCCCCATCTTGTGCTTTGATGGTGAGGTAAACCGTTGTCCACAGCATTGGGTCTACGGCGTTTCCGGTTATCTGCCTTGCCGCCCTGGCGATTCCATTGGTTGAAACCGCAACATTGGCGTTTGGCATGTCGTACCCCGACCTTCCCCAGTATTGCGAGAGAGGCTCGCCTGGGTTCTGCCATGGGAACGACCTCTGGCCGTCAAGCGGGTCGCCGTATTCATTTTCGCCTACTCTGTGCCAACGATTGATGATCATTGTGGCGTGCTGGTTCTCTGTCTCTGGCTGGGCCGAAACTTTCGGCACATACGGAAGGAGGAGACCAAAGACCATAAGAGCTGCAATCAGCGTCGTTATTATTCTTTTCATCAAACCTCTCCTTTGGATCAGGCCACAGTTTCCTGTAGCCAGTATTCCTGCGGTCGGTTCCTTTCGGAACCTTCCAGCGTTCGCTTTCTCCTCAGCAGTAATCTTTTTCAATGTATGAATCGAAACTTTTTCACGGGGTGCACCTTTCCCGGAGAAGGGAGTGGTGCACCCAAATTTGTTGCTTCTTACTTGCGCCTGATTATGTCAATTGCCCTAGTTGAGTTGTTGTAGACTATTTCAACATTCCCAAAGTTCTCGACAAATCTGAGTGGGACCAGTGTTGATCCGCCAATCACTGTTGGTGCCTGTGTGAGTGTTATCGGGTTGCCGTTCAGTGTTGCTTGCTTGTTTCCTATCACCATCTCAAGGACATTGTTTTCCCATTTGACGGTGATCTTTCTCGTTGCTCCATCATAATCCGCTGTTGCGCCAAACTTCTCGGCTATGACCCTGAATGGGACCATCGTAGAACCACCAATGAGCTGTGGTGCAACTGCAAGTCTTTCTGGTACTCCATTGACCACCATGACCAGAGAACCGATTTGGAGCTGGACATGGACCTTCTTGAAGACATAGACTGTCACGCTCTTGTTGCTCTTCTTGCCGACAACATCGGTTGCTTCAACTGTTATGTTGTTGTTGCCTTCCTTGACTGAAACATCTGCGATAAAGACGTCGTTGGAAACAACGGCTTCTACTGCCTTGCCGTCTGCATCTGAAGTCACTGTTACCTTGCAGCCTGGCTCGACATGGCCTCTGACCCTGATCACGGTGACGTTTTCATAGTCACCAAGCGGATCAATGATGATGCCGGACGGCTGTGTGCGGGACTCGACCCTGATTACCTTGGTCACTGTCTGGCCGGTCTGGTTGGCTGCCTGGACAACGATTGTGTTTACGCCTTCGTTGAGCTTGGCTGTAAAGGTGAACTTTCCGTCCTGTGAAACCTGGACTGGTTTGCCATTGATTGTGATCCTTGTTCCCTGGTTCGTCCTTCCTGAGATCTGGAGCGAACCGGAGGAAACGATTGACTGGACTGGATCAAGGTCAAGCATTGGTGGCTCGACATAGCTCTCCACGAACACCGTCGTGTAAGAGCCTTTCATCGTGCCGTTTTCCATGGAGGCTTCGATTGTTATTCTGCCTCTTTCGGTTGGTCTCACATTGAAGGTGACCTTGCCGTCTTTGTCAGATTTCTTTTCCGATTCCACACCTGCGCCCTTTATGTGCACAGTTGCGCCTGAAACCGGTTTTCCAGTTGTTTCCTGGACATAGACCGTGAGTGCTCCATCTTTTCCGACCCTGAGAGGTTCGGAGGTGTCTGCAACAACCTGGAGGCTCATTATCACATCAAACCTTGCAAGGTTGTATGCACGGGAGAACGGGAACAGTCCGGAAAGTGCTTCCTGGTAGAAATCAACACTCATGGTGTCAGTTCCATTTCCGGTTGGTGTTACATAGAACTGTGCAATCCTTGTGCGTGGGTTGACCGGGGACTCGATTGTGGTTGCCCAGACAATTGTCTCGGCCCTGTTGCCACCCCATGGATGGTATGCATCGCCATTTCCAAGGGCCATTTTTCCGCCAGTCCTTATCGGGAGGTCCCTTGGATCTGCCGGTGAGATTTCAAGGACTATGTGGTTCTCTATGCCATAGGCAAAGTCGTAATAGTCTGGATTGAGCATGCTCTTTCCAATCTCTTCACCGGTCTCTGCCCATCTTGCAAGAACCGTTGGGTAGCTGATTGTTACATAGTGGCTTGGCATGGCGTCCCAGTCGAGGAAGTAGGCACCATCATTTGTGCCATAATCCTGGCCTGAAACTGTCTTGTGGACAAACCTTGTTTCCATGCGCTGTGGTGAATACTCGTTGTATGTGTCGGTTCCGCCATAGACGTCTGCCCATGCCGGCGACATTGCGTGCTCGGTAACGCCAACTGTGACACCAAACTTGCAGGCATCATCTGCGCAGAACAGTATCTGTCCCTGGCCCCTGTTGTTGATGAGGAACGAGTCTTTGTACGAGAAGCTGTAGTCATTGTTGACGTCAGAGAAGACATAGAGATTTTCATACGGATTGTTGAATATGGATCCAACACCATATCCCTCTGGCTGGGCCGACGGTTTGTCAAATGGTCCGTCCCAAGCCTGGTATCTGGCATAAGTACCATCATCATACATCCTGTTGCATGTCGGGAAGTACGGTGCAACCGGACCTGTCCTTCCGTTTACACGGATACCCGAGTCGATCCAGTTGGACCAGCCGAATGTGAAGTGCTCATCCCTGAGATCGCCGTAAGTATTGTTGTTGTTCAGGTCGGCAAACATTGCCTGGTAAGACCTGCCACCCTGGTCGTTGAGGTAATAGTTGTATGCGTAGGCAGAGCTTGGTGATCTGCGGAACTGCCTGAGGCTCGTGGATGGTGGAGTTACATAATCATAGTGGGCTGAACGTGTGAAGAATGGGTTGAAGCGGGCATTTTGTCCCTTGCCACCCATACACACTGATGTTGTTTCGGCAATACCCTGAATAAGCTTGCCTTCTGCAGTCTTCATTGTGATGAGGCAGAAGTACGCCCTGTTGTCAGAAGCTGTTGCAATAAAGTCGTCCTTTTCACCGGTTGACGGGAGATAGTTCTGGAGTCTTTCTGGTGAGGTGAACCTTACTGTCTCCATTGAGTAAGTGACGATTGGCAGGGCGACTTTAACCTTTGCAATTGCCTTGTGCTTGCGATCTGGCGTATAGATGTGGACTTCAAACTCGCCCTTGTCGTTCGCGGCAAAACCACCGAATGTGTATTTTCCATTTGAAGAATCCCAGCTGAACTTGATCGGTTTGAATGCAAAGCGGTCAAATGAGTAGAGACTCTGGTTGTCAACTGGTGAGAAATCATCGTTATGAAGGTCGGTGCGGAGCCAGTAATACTGTGGGAGAAGCTGGCCAGGATAATAGTACTGGTTGTCTGGGTGCGGGTCTTTGAACAGGTGCATCCATGCATCATCAGTCTTGATTTCGTCTCCGCCTCTCGGGTCTGCAACGCCCTTTGAAAGGTCAATCGGTTTCTGGTTTGCGTCCCTGACTGTGAACGTGAGCGGCTGTGTTGGGTCCACGAGTTCCGGTGTGATGCCTGCGGTAAGCGTGTTCGGTATTATTTCAACGCTGAGGTCTGGTTTGGCCTCGACTGAGGCTGCTGCCTGACCGGCAAGATAGACTTCATGAGAGAAGGCGCGCTCCCTGCTGTTGGTTCTTCCACCCCAGAACGGTCTGAAGCTCCTGCTATTGTCATCATCACCATACTTGTATGCGGTGACGGTGATGTCGAGCATTTCGTCTTCTGCGATTACATGGTCCGGTTTTGGATCAATACCCTTGGCTCCAAAATCTATTCCGACAGTGGTTGGGGTTGCAGCACCATCAAGGGCAAACATGTACTGTCCGTCCTGGCGGTGGAAAGTCCTTGCATCGATGACGCCACCAGTCCAGGCCGATGTGGCCATGTCGTATGAACCCATTATTTCAGTTTCAAACGCGTCGAAGGAAATCTTTCCGTCGCTGTTGAGGTCCTGGTCTTCGGTGAATGCGGTCCCAACACTGTCATAATAGGTGCTGGTTGGCATTATGGTCGGATATCCATCGCCTGCGCCTTTGTAAAGCTTGTCGACCGGATCAAGGACACCCCTGTCCTGCCAGACATAAACATAAGCGTCATTGCATTCCCTGAAGCTCTGAATCTTCTTGCCGAATTCTGGCGGTGGTCCTTCGGATTCTATTCCATAGCCTTCGGTCAGTTTGAGTTTCAGTGTTGTCGGTTCGCTGACCGTTATCTTGGTTGGCATGTTTTCGATCTTGATACCGGAGACATCGATTCCGGTTGATGGCGGCTCAGTGCAGCAATCCTGATAGAATTTCTTGATTCCATTCTGGAGCCACACCGTTATCTCAATCCTTCCAGCACCAATCGGGATAAGCTCGTCAAATACAAAGACCCTGCTGCCTACCCTGTAAACAAGGCCATAGTTAAGTTCGCGACCAACGAGCAGATAATTGTTTGGCGAGCCGAATGTTATGTTGTCGCCAATGTTCGGGCAGCCAGGGCTTGTCCTTGCAGTGTAGTTGCCTGGTCCAAGCTCGTAAGCCAGATAGTTGGTCGAGTCAACAACGATGCTTCCACTGTAGTTGTATTTTATTGGTACATACCTGAGCCCCTTGTACTCGTAACCATTTGTGGAGCCGCCGCCGGTTCCGGCAAGATACCTTATGATATCGAGCCTTGGATCAACATCGAGTGGCGTCATGAACGGTCCCTTGATCTCGATGCGTTTTACCTGCTGCCTGTTGAAGCTGAGCGAGTTGCCCATGTATCCGGGTGATACGGCCGAGGAAAGCTCGAAGAAAAGGGCATAGTCAGTTAGTCCGTAGAACTCGGTTCCAAGTTTTCCAAACTGATATGGCCAGAGCGACGGGTAGGCATTGAAGTTTTCCTGCATCGTGCCCTTCATTGAACCATAGACCCTCATCAGGTTTGTCTGGCCGCCAGGATATGACCTGACATCGGTATTGTTTGCAGAGGAAAGTGGACGGTTTACGCAGATTGGGTTGTATCTCGGCCTGATCCACCTGTTTGGATCGGTCATTGGCCTGCTTGTTCCCTGTTCGTCAGGATCAAGCATGAATCCACCAGAAGCGGCCGGAGGAGTATAGCCAACCTGGCTGTACTGGAGGGCGTGGTCAATAACATACATGTTGTTGAAGTTCATGTCCTGGTTTGGAGGCATGACCTTGAGCGAAACCACATCGCAATAATCAACTGTCTCTTCAAGCGAATAGTTCCAGTTGCCAGAGAGGTTTGCATATGAGTAGTACCTTATGTAGGGCGGGTTCGTCCTGTAATCAGTGCTTGTGCTTGGGACAAATGTTCCACCACTTGCTGATGATGCATTGTGTACACCTGAGAGGTCAGTGATGAAGTATGACCACGGAGTGCCATCCTGGGCATTCTTCGGATAGACATTGTTGTAGTCCACCATGACGTTTGTTGTGTGTACTCTTACATTCAGCTTGGAGTTAGAATCCATCGGCTGGCAAACCACGGCTATCTTTCCACCAGCATCAGTGGCCGTTACATAGGAAATGACTGAACGAACACCGTAGCAGAAGATCGAGAACTGGTTTGCAGGATTGAATACACCGTATGTGTCAAACCTTGTCACATCACCAAGTGGCGGGAAGCCGGAACCACAGATGTCCACGGAACCCTGTCCGTTGGAGCAGTCTGCGTCACCAACGTCTGCTGATGCATTGCCGCGCTGCATGTAGCTTGCGCTGGAGTTTTCGTATGGATAGGTATAAACCTCGCCGGTAGCATCAGTATTGAGTGGCCATTGCGGTGAAACGATGTCGTTGATGTCGAGTGCTCCGATGACCTGTGGTGTGTCCGGGTTTGTTGAAGCTGGCTCGTTGAGTCTCCAGTAAATGTATCCACCATTGTCGTTGACCTGGATAATATAGTAAACGTCCGCTGGGAGCGGTGGGGTTGGCGGACGGTCCCATGCCCTTGCCATGCACATGTAACGTATGCCTGCGCCATTGACGTTATAAACAGCTATTGGGGCAGTATTTGTCATGCTTCTTGGCGGAGCGGCCGTTGCCATGTTGTAGCCGGATGGATCGTTTACATCGTTTGGATTGTCAAAAGCCTTCAGTGTAAGCGAGATATTGGGGTATCTGTATGAAAGAGGATCAACGCACGGGCTTGACGGAATGAGATTGATTCCTTCTGCGTCAACATGGAGTTTCTCAATGCCGAAGCAGTCATAATTGTTTGCAAGAGTGCAGTCTGCAATCCTGTTTACATCATATGGCGAGTAAACAATACGGGCCGCCCTTGTGTAGGCCTGGTTGTAATAGTTTGCATAGGCCTCTTTGAGCTGCCACTTGCGGGACATGTGCCACGGGTCGACGTAGTTCGTATCTGCGTAGCGGACCTGTGATGGATCAACTGTCCTTGTGTCGCTCGGGTTCTGGTTGATGAAGGAATAAGTAAATTTGCTGTCCTGTGGGGCAATCCATGAGCCGCCCTTGTCAAGATATGCCCTTATGAGGGCTGGCATTTCCTGGCCAAGATTGTCGAGTACGGTTCCCCTGTAAGGCGTGAATTCAAATTCGAGTGTCGGGTGCTTTGCGTCAATAATTCCAACCTTGTCAATTACCTCGCGGAGAGCATTGTTGCTGTTGAATGGTGTTTCAAGGACATCGGTGTTGCGGAGTGAAATGTATATTATGTCACCCTTTACCGAGAAGTCCGGTTTGTAGTTGTTTCTCTTGGCTTCTTCAGGTGAGGAGTAGATTACCTGGTAAGCAGACGGGATCATCTTTGCGAGGAAGCTGTCTGGCCTATAGTAAAGGAACGACCTCTTGTCTCCGATTACCTTGCCCGAGATGTATTCGCCTTCCGGTGGCGGATTGACAGAAATCTTGATGTGCGAGGTCTGTTCGACCTTGAGCGGCTTGTCTATTACAACTTTCAATCCGATGTCACCAGGAAGGACTTCAACATCGACGAAGCGAGTGTTGCAGTTTCCACCCATGGAAACACCGTACACCGGGTTTATTATTCTGAAGAAGTCTCCAGCCATTACCCTTGAACCTGCCGGATAGATTGTGTCGCCAATAAAAACCGGAGTGATACGAACTATGTCGCCTGCGCCGGAGGCCGGGCGAAGTAGCTGGACGCTTCCAATATATGCAGGGACTTCATCTCTTGTAAAGAAGTTGCCCCAGTCTTCGGCAAGCTTTGTGAAACCGAATGCACCAGGTGTTGTTGTTGCATGCGTGATTCCAAGATTGAATGTGAAGCCTGCGCTTGAAAGATTGATTGTGGTGGTGTTGTTGTTGAGGGTGATGTCAACGTTTATAAACGCATCAGGGTTCCATGGCCTGTTGTACTGCTGCCAGAAAGACCTTCCGATGTAACCACCAACATCCTCGAAATGCATGATGTTGACGATCATGGTGCCTGGAGCCGGATCACCATTTGTATAAGCCCCACCATAGGAATCACCAAACCAGACGTTGCCAGCAAAAGTTCCCTGTGATGACGGGTTGATCTGGAGCACCCAGAAGTCGTTATCATTCATGTAACGGAACACTACACCAAATGCACCATAATATCCTGCACCGAGTGGATTGGTCCTCGGATCCATGTGAACGTCAGCAATGAAGCGCTGCTGGGTTCCGGCCGACATTGATGGAATGAGGAGGACTTTTCCGGTCCCAACTGTCATGCATGGAGTGTTTGCCGGCGCAAAAGGTGCGCCTGGTGTTGTTCCTGCGCCATAAATATTCTCGGAAAGGCCTGGATAAACATTGTCCGGGTCTTCCATGGATATCGGGAAGCCACCCCATGGTGAAACCATTCCCGAGTTCGTCTCATTTATTGGCATCCAGTTACCTGGATCAAAACCAGTTGAGAAATTGTTGCTGTAGATGGTGGTCATGCCTGCGCCAAGGAGCGGGTTGTAGTATATTGGCTCGCCAATGTCATAAACACCATTGGCCGGCTCGCAACCGTGGGGCATATCATAGAACCTTACTGCCTGTGGTATTGTGAAAAGCGGCCAGAGACCAACGTCTCTGTCCCCGACTGTTACGCGTGAACCGGCAGTATAGGAGATAACATTGTTGCCCCAGTCAATCGTTATGTCATTGATGCGGAGATCGCCTGCAGAAATTGACCTTGATCCGTCAACATCGCGGTACATTGGTTCGCCTGCACCAAGTGCATTGTCATTGTTCAGATCAACGTAGTATTCATCATTGAAGAACGGGCGTGTTGTGCCGGGGCCTGACCATGCAAAGTCCTTGGCAATTTCAACATCACGGGAGCCAAGGAATTCTTCGGTGTTCTGCCACATGACATAGTCGTCAGAAAGCGAGGAACGGATTGAATTCTGATCCTGACCAGAGATGACGTCGCCCTTGTTGTTATTGATGCCGTTGTCTTTGAATATCTCGACTCCGATATATTCCCTGTACATCAACTTGATGTTTTCAAATGTTGTGGACGGGACCCTGAATTCAAGACCTGTTGGGTCGAGTGCGGTTGTTTTCTGGACATGCTGGGCAGCGCCAATAACATCGCCGTTTGGTGAGCGAAGCGATGCGGCTGTTGCTGCCGGGACCATTCCCTCCCAGAGGTCGCTCTCGACTGTTATGTTGTAAAGTGGGGTGTTGCATCCACCCTTGAGGACTTCAAGCATGATAAGGCAGTCATTCCACCATGAACCCTGCCATGACCAGCTCTCGTTTGAGTTATTGTGCCTGCTGTTGACTTCGGAAAGCCTTATGTCTCCCCTTTCAACATAAGCAAGCTCGTACACGGTTGAAGTAGCAAGGTGGGTGAAGCCGAGTGGCAATGCAAAATAAACCACATTGCCAATGATGTTGGTGACAACCCTTGATTCGGTCTGACCTGCAAGATTGCCCTGGATGTAGATTGTCTCTCCAATTGCAAGGCCATTGACATTGGTAAGGGTTACCTGTGTGTCTCCTACGCCAGCCGGAACGACGAGATTTGCCCAGAGGAAGCTGGTGCTGGATGTTGTCTTGAGGTATATAAACTCGTCGTACTCAAAAGCGTCATTCGGATTGCCTGGTGTGTTTCCGTGAGTATGAACATATCTTCTGCCTGCATTGCCTGATGGGTTGAGTGGAAGAACGACCGGGCTGTTGAGGAAATCCAGGTCAAGTGATGCAACGTTTGTTCCCTGACGGTAATTGGCTGTCTCTCCGCCCCTGGTGACAGAGGTGTTCATAAGACGAACGTCATCGACCTCAAGGTTATTGCCGGTATTGTTCATGCCCTTGCGATAAATGTATTCATATGGGTCATACTGGCCATTTCCGTTTGCATCAACGTAGACTTCGCAACCTGGGGAGCAGTTCGGGTACGCCTCAGTGGAACCAATGAAATCTATGCAATTGAGCTTGTAGTCCCAGTCAATGTCATAGTTTGTGACGCATTTGTTGAGGTATGGGTCATAGGCCGTCATGTAACCGACTGTTGAAACGTTGCGCGGGAGAATTTCCGGAACGTTCTGCGGGCATGATCCATTGGCATCCGGGGTCTTTACTACCGGTGTGGTGTACCTGTAGGGGTTCGGAACATTCTGTTCGTTCCATGAGTAGTCATGGTTAGGGATCGGATCATAGTCAGCCATGTCGCCCCAGCCAACCCTCCAGACCCTATCAACCAGGTTTCCGAAGGAATCATATTTCCACCAGAAATAAACCCTGTTAGAAAAATCCCTTCTGAGCTGGTTCAGGTTGTACGGTCCCTGTGTATTGTTTGTTGGAAGCGGGTCTTTTGTGCCCTTTGGATTGTTAAGGCAGGAGCCCTCCTGGTAGGTTTGTGCTTGCGGGATGAAGTACATCGGGTCAGCAGACATATCGAGGTTGCAGTTGTGGAAAATGCCGTCTGGATCAAGCCAAAGGTTGCCGTTGGTATCAACTACGGCATACCAGTGGGCATACATCTGGCTTTCACCGGCATTTGGTTTGACGGTCAAGAATATTTCGGTCCACCACGCATACTGGTTGATGGTGTAATTGTTGTTGAAGTCGCGGTTTCCAGCCTCGTCACGGCCAAGCGCAGACCAACCCTGGGTTGGAATCAAACGTGGCAAAGCATAATCGTTGTCAACGGACGGACGGCCCCAAACTTCTTGACCTTCCTTCTGCCACGGGAAAAGGCGATAGCCCTTGCCACCAGCATTCTGTGGGGTGACATCAGCCGGATCCAGTGTTGACGGGTTGAGCAATACTCCGTCACGATCCTGACCTACCCTGAACCACCTATTGAAAAGCATGGTCGCGGGAATATTGCCAGAATTGTCCCTGACTTTGCTTTCGGCAAACGTGATTTGAAGGGCGGGGGTAAGGGACAAAACCAACGCCAGCGCTACGATCAACGAAGCAAATCTCTTCATATACGCTCTCCTTTTAACAAGGTTTAGCAGTCCACTAGGACTGGGACTTAACGTCCAATCCGCTTTGGCACACTTAAACATCAATAGACTTCAGCCCGAAGTCCTGGGTGCACAAAAAGATGTGCCGCACAAATCCATTCCAATCATTTCCCTGAATACGGAACAAAAAACAAAACCGGAAGTCCACAAACCAATCTTGCGCCATGCGCCAGGCAAAGCCAAGCCAATGCGCTACACGCTCAATTGTTACCTTCCTCCTCTATATTATGCAAAATCCATGCCACTGGCCCTGTATAGCAAAAATCTCTATTGTTTTCTAAGTATCTCGTCCACGGGAAGTTGGTATAAATGCCCAACCACCTCAAATAATGGGTTGTAATCTCACTTAGTGGGTAATTGTAACACTTTAGGTTCAAATGGTTCACTTATGTGTATACCTTATTGTTTTCCAATACCGCTATAAAATATTATTGGTAAAGATTTTTTATCACCCAGACTTCCGATAACAGACAGGGTTAGAACGATCTGCCCATCAACACCCTGCCAATCCCCAGGGATGCTGAAATATGAAGATATCTTGCCATATTGACCAGGGCCAAGGGACATGGTTTTTGGTGACAGGTTAAGGTCCAGACCACCAGTTATTGATGCTATTATTGTGAAATCCTGATTAAGATTTGAAAGATTGGAAACAAAAAAATCTACCGAGTGGGTCGAACCTGGAGTAAACATCCTATTGCCCGAGTTTGAAAAAACATCGAAATCATAATAATTTCTTGGCCCAAGCTCAACTGAAGTTGCGCCCAGAACAGCAAGCGTTTTCGGGTTTTGCGCGAAAGCGACTATTCTGCTGTTATCAAGCTTGACATCATAGCCCTCAGGCATCTTTTTTACGGCAAAATCGAAAAAATCAACATAATTTTCTTTGCCAGTTCTGATTCTTTTCTGGGCAAGGATGTCCCTTATAACAAAATGGTGCTCCTTTTCGCCATTTTCGGAATAATAATATATGTTGTCTTCAACGAGGAGAAAAATAATATTCAGATCAATATCTTCCGGCTGACCCTGGCCTCCGACAGAAAACCATATGTTGCCTTTTCCATCTTTTGCTGTTGTCGACAGGAGCATGGACAGCTTTTGTATTTTGTCCGAAGCATCAAAAGCGGCCCTCATTCTCCAGTACTCAAAAGTCGAGCCTGAATAGCGCCTCCCCCTTATCCTGTCCGGAGCAAACCTGTTCTCGGAACCTGAAACAAAATTGACCACTTCACCATTGAACACGGTGAGCGGGACTCCTTGTCCACCATACAATTTGAACCTCTCAAAGTTCCCTGGCTGGGTTATACCAGTCTCTTCAAGGTCATTCTCATCAAGAGTGTAGTATGCGACAGGCAAGACTTTTCTTGGGCCGTACTCCTGCGCCATCCTGCACTGTGCCTCCCTGTGGAAACCACAATTTTCGCACCAGTGGGCCGTGAATGTTTCAAGAAGGCATGTCCTCAGGGACTGGTCAGCACCCTTCGTTACTGTCATGATTGTAAGTTGCTGCCTGGCAGAGAAAGCAGGCCCTTTTCTGGATTTTGCTTCAATGTCAATGGTATAGGTCCCTGGCCTCATCCTTCCAATGGGGGTTATTGTAAGCGACGTGCAGACTGTTTCCGGAAGATCAAGCTCTCCTGGTTCGGCTTCTATGAGGATCGTGGTAAGGGTGAGTTCTTCAACACCTTTTGCCGGTTTTGCCCAGGAAGGGGAATATTTTGGTTGCGAGACAACAAGCTCGACCGGGCCTGAAAAACCATTTTGCACTGAGAGTGCAACAAGGCAACTGGAAGTGGCTTCACTCATCATCATGAGATTTGGCGCAACTTGCCTGAAATAAAAGCCAGGGGTTCTCGAGATGTTGCCCTTTAGAAGTACCTTGAATGTCTCATTCCCTATTTTTAGTGACACATATCCTGAAATGGGGCCATTTTTTGCCTCCACCTTCACAAGCAGCGTGATGACTGTTCCCCTGAAATAATGGGGAGAAGCAGAAACAGACTGTGTCCCCTCGACCCAGCACTGCCCCTCGATACAAGCATAAGAAACTGAAGTCACAAGTATTTCGAGGGTGTCACCAAACCTGCAGTTGCCAAAATCAAGAAACTTCGGACTCACAACAATTGCAGGCATGTCCTGGGTCTGGGCCTGGAATGGAAGCCCATCCAGTCTCGGCGATTGCCAGACAGTTCTTATGGATTCAACAAGAACCCTTCCGTTCTCCGTGTCGGCAACATAGACGCACTCGCCATCAATGGCAATTCCTGTTGGACGGTTCATGATGTTTGGAGGTTCTTTTGAGAAATCAGATGGCACGTCCTCGGAGTGGAAATAATCAATCGGTGAGTTTATGTCCCCAAACCTGCCCCAGGAGACAGGGTCATTGCCAATTCGAGACCTCACAAGTACATCATTGCAATATTTATCAACAATATACTGGTTTCCCAGATCATCGAACACAATGTCTGAAGGCCATGAAAGCGACTCTGGCCCTCTCCCGGGACTCCCAAAAGACTCTATGTGGCCACCCTTCTGGTTATACTCCTTGAGTTGCCCGGAGCCCGCATCGCACACATAAATTCTGTCTCCATATGCTGCAATTGATGTTGGATAGACAAATTGGCCCTTCTCGATCCCTGGATCTCCAAAAGAACTCATTAATTGACCAAACCTGGTCAGTCTCACAACTTTTCTCTTCTGGTTGTCAAGAACAAGTATGCAGCCTCCGGACTCTGCAACATCAATGGGTCTCCCAAAAAACCCTTCTTCAACAACGAGGGAGCGCAACTCCCCCATTGACTGGTCCAAAAGCAAAATCCGTCTGTTGCCTGAATCGGCAACAACAATTTCCCCTGTTGGTAGCGAGCAAATCCCGGACGGCAACAAAAGCTTTGTCTCACCAAAAGTATGTTTTCTTGAGATGAGTTCTCCCGATGTCGAAAAACACAAAATTTCATTGAGCTGGATATCTGTTACAAAAAGATGACCGTTCAAAACGCAGATGGAGTGGGGTTTTGAAAGGACACCCTTTCCAATTTGAACTGTCCTTCCACTCTGTGAAGTGGCAAAATGCGGAAAAAGAACGACAAATGGCAAAACAATTGTGAGTGCTATCCTAAGCGTTTTGCTCATCTTGTGAAAGATATATCAATAATGCAGGGCAAGGTCAACCGGACACCAGACAAAAAAATGATTAGAAATTGTAATTTTCTGGTCAAATCTTTGGCCACTCTTCAAGGAGTTTTCGTGCCATCTCTTTCCCGATGGCTCCGCTTGGTGCGCCAAAAAGGATCAGTCTGCCTTCAACATAAACCTGCAACTCCATTATTTCCATGGTTAATTTTCTGGCCTCGTCATTTCCGCCTGCAGGCTCCCATCCCTCAGGGAGATGGCGCATGTCAAGTTTCGGTGCGTCAAAATCAGTGGCCTCGTAATCAGCGGTAGGACCATAACTGCAAAGTTCGATCACTTTTATATTCACTAAAAATCACCAGCATGTCTTTTCACGAGAAATTTTGTCCAGAGCACCAGCAATTGAAAAAACATCTTCCATTTCATTCCATGGCCCAAAAGAAATCCTGCAAAGGCCCTTTGGAAATCCCATTGTGTCTCTCACAAGTGGAAGCGCACACATGTGCCCGGAACGGACTGCAATGTTGAATTCCCTGTCAAGTTTTATAGCCAGCTTGTTCGGCTCCCAGCCACTAAGCTCGACAGACATCGTCGGAGTGGAATTTTCTGGTTGGTAAATCTTTAGGCCGCGAACCTGTGAAATGGCATCCCTTGCTTGCCTGTTGAGGGTACCTTCATGGAGCCAGACATCATTCTCACCCTGCTCCTGGAGCCATTCAATGGCTTTCCACAAGCTAAGTATGCCTTCTATCGAAGGTGTACCCGACTCAAAACCTTCCGGAAACGGGAGGAGCTCAAAAGAATCTGTTGCAACATCTTTTATTGAGCCACCACCAACAATCAGCGGACGTATGAGAGGCTGGGCACTTTCCTTTGCCAGAAGCAGGCCAGCCCCTTTTGAAGCCATCATTTTGTGGCCTGCAATAGCCATAAAATCCACACCAAGCGAATCAAAATCAATTCTCTGGTGTGGCGCAAGCTGCGCGGCATCAACCACAGAGATTACGCCATTTTGGGAGCAAATCCCTGCCAGTTCCCTTATGGGCTGGATAGCACCAGTGACGTTTGATGCTGCAACAAATGCAGCAACCCTTGCCCCTCTGGCCTTCCTTTCAAAATCTTCCAAATCAATCCTTCCAAGGACATCACATGCCGCAAAAA
>JAAYUI010000119.1 GCA_012517765.1 Caldisericales bacterium
CGCGACCTCACGGGCAAGATCCGCGCCTTCATCAACGGATGGAACCGACGCAAACACCCATTCATGTGGACCAAAACCCCCGACCAGATTCTTGACCGAATCGACCGGAAACGTAAACATGTCTCAACGACAAGCCACTAGAGTGCCGAGAAACAGTAGCGTTGAAGGCTGAAAGACAGTAGCGTAGAGAGTCGGGAGACAAGCGACGCCCTGCTGAGCCCGCGCGGCGCGTTCATGGCGGGCCCTCTGTTCGAGTCCCTTGTGACGCTGACGGTCCGGGTTGCAGCTCAGGTCCACCGCGCCCGGATCGGGCACCTGCGCACATCGCGAGGGGACAGGGAGATCGATCTTGTCGTCGAGGGACTGGACGGCCAGGTCGTCGCGATAGAGGTCAAGCTGTCTGCGACGGTGGGGGATGCCGACGTTCGCCACCTGCTATGGCTTCGAGACCAGATGCCCGACGATGTCGCGGACCTGGTGGTCGTCACCACCGGTAAGTACGCCTACCGCAGACCAGACGGGGTGGCCGTGATTCCCCTTGGGCTTCTGGGAGCGTGACGGATCACGACCGGAAACCGTAGGTACAGATATGTACAAGCATGTACGCTTGCGCCATGTCGAGAATCAGCGTGAGCACTGCACGCCAGACCCTTCCGGAGCAGCTCGACCGTGTCGAGGCCGGCGAGGAGGTGTCGATCACCAGGCACGGCCGGGTGGTCGCCGTCCTGGTTCGTCCGGACGTGCTCAAAGCGCGCCGTGCGTCGAAGGTATGGGATGAGGCTGAGCGGATCGCGGGCCTCCTGGACTCGACCCGCAGCGAGCCGATGCAGCGCCCCGTCATCTCGCCCGAGCGGGCGGAGGAGCTCGTTGATGCGGTCCGTGACGCACGGTCCGGCCGATGACACTCCTCACTGCTTTCGACGCTGATGTGCTCATCTACGCGGCAGCCGATGGTCACCCTCTTGGGGTGCCTGTGGCCTCGTTGTTCGCCGTCGAAGGTGAGGGGCCCGTCGGCATCGGCTCAGTCCTGCTCCTGCCAGAGGTGCTGACCAAGCCACTGAGGGAAGACCCCGACTCCGCCGAGGTCAAGGCGCTGGCCGGCCTCCTCGGTCGGCTGGAGCTTCGCCCGGTGGACGAGGCGACGGCGCGACTCGCCGTCGCGCTGGCCGTCACCTACAGACTACGGGCGGCGGACGCGGTACATCTGGCCACTGCCGTCGCGTCAGGTGCTGACCGGTTCCTCACCAACAATCGCAGGGACTTTGCCACCACGATCGACGAGATCGACGTCGTGTACCCGGAGGATCTGGCCAACGCCCAGACGTGAGGTGCCGTCGGTGGGCCACGCCGACGGCTCAGTCGTGCGCGTGCGCCTCCAGGAACTCGTAGAGTTCGCGATCGTCCACACCCGGATAGGTCCCCTGCGGCAGGGGAGCGAACAGGTGGGTCCGCACCCTGGGCGACGCCCACCCCTGCCCCCTCCAGCGCTCCGAGAGCCCATCCTCCGGCCTGCGGCAGCACCGCGCGTCTGGGCACGTCGATACCTCGCGCTGCTGTGATTCGCGCCCCCGGAACCACTTCGACTCGGCATAGGGCACGCCCAGTGTGATGGAGAACTCCGCCGTTGCGCCGGTCCCGGTCTGCGTCGACTCGAAGAAGGTGCCGGCAGGCGTGTCCGTGTACTGGTAGTGCTCGCTGGTGCGGGTGGCACGCGCGAACGCCTTTCGCGCGCTCCAGTGGCGGCAGACCACCTCGCCCTCCGTCGAACCGGTCGCGTCCTGGGGCAGCGGAAGACCGTCGTTCTCATAGGCACCCACGACGGTGCCGTCGCCGTTGACCCGCAGGTAGTGAAGCGTGATCCCCAGGTAGTGGGTGGCCAGGTTGGTGAACCGCAGCGCCGCGCCCTCGTGGGTGACCCCGAAGGTGTCGCGGAAGTCCTCGATCGCGATGTTGCGCTCCCGCTTCGCGCGCTCCAGGAAGTCGACGGAGGCGGCGCGGGGCATCAGGCACGCCGCGGCGAAGTAGCTGGCCTCGAGGCGCTGGCGGAGGAAGTCGGCGTAGTCGGCCGGCGCCTCATGCTCGAGCACGGTGTTGGCCATGGCCTGCAGCGCCAGCGATCGCAGCCCGTGTCCGCCGGGGATGGAGGCCGGCGGGATGTAGATGCGGCCGTGCTCGAGGTCCACGACGGCACGCGCCGAGTGGGGGAGGTCGTCGGTGTGCACGATGGTCAGCCCCACCCGCTTGGCCATCTCCGCGACCGTGCGGTGGGTCAGGGCGCCAGACGTGTGCCGCACTGCCTTGGTTGCCTGCTCCGCGATCAGCTCGATCTCAGGCAGGTGGTTGTTCCGCTCCCGCATCGTCGTCCGGTGCTGGGTGTTGGCTCGCCGCGCCTCCTCAGGCGTTGAGATGGCCATCCGGGCGCGCCTGTCGAGTTCGCGGTGCAGGCCGACGATCGTCTTCAGCGTCGCGTCGGACATCGCCCGCGAAGGGCGCAGGAGGGGCAGGCCGAGCTCCCGGTACGCAGGGGCGGCCTGGGCCTTCTCGAGTTCGATCTCAAGCGCGGCCCGCGGCGACGGGGGCTCGGCGGCCAGCAGATCCGAGGCGGTCACGCTCAGGGCTGCTGCGATGGCCTCCAGCAGCGACAGGCGGGGTTCGCGGTGGCCGTTCTCCACCATGGACAGCTGGCTGGGAGCCGTCCCCGTGATCTCTCCCAGTTCTTCCAGCGTCAGGCCGGCCTTGGTGCGGAAATGCCGGATGCGCCGCCCCAGCGTGGAGAGATCTGCCATGCAGTTCACCATACGCGAAGAACTGCCGAAGTTCACAGCAATCTGACCAGTAGAACCCCGGGTCCCCTTCCGTATGGTGAAGCCACAAGCTCATCCCGCACCGAAGCGACACCCACAAGGTTGGAGAATCTCATGACCGCCACCGCCACGTTCACCCGCCACGCACCCGATAACGCCGACTCCCGCATCGTCGAGTGGGTGGATTCGATCGCCGAGCTGACCCAGTCGGAGCGCATCCTCTGGTGCGACGGCTCCGCCGAGGAGCGCCAGCGGATGCTCGACGAGTCCGTGACGGCAGGCACCCTCATCAAGCTCAACCCCGCCAAGCGCCCCAACAGCTACCTGGCCCGCTCCAACCCGAGCGACGTGGCCCGGGTGGAGTCCCGGACCTTCATCTGCTCAGAGCGCGAGGATGACGCCGGCCCCACCAACAACTGGGCCCCGCCGTCGGAGATGCGCGAGACCTTGAGCGGCCTGTTCCGGGGGGCGATGCGTGGGCGCACCATGTACGTCGTCCCGTTCTCCATGGGGCCGGTGGGGAGCCCTCTCGCCCGCCTCGGGGTCCAGGTCACCGACTCGCCCTACGTCGTGATCAGCACCGGCATCATGACCCGGATGGGCGCCGCCGCGCTTGCGCAGATCGGCCCGCACACCGAGTGGGTCCCCGCGGTGCACTCCGTCGGCGCGCCTCTGCTGCCCGGCGAGGAGGACGTGGTCTGGCCGTGCAACGAGACCAAGTACATCGTTCACTACCCGGAGAGCCGCGAGATCTGGTCCTTCGGCTCGGCCTACGGGGGCAACGCCATCCTCGCCAAGAAGGGGTTCGCGCTGCGTATCGCCTCGAAGATCGGCGAGGAGGAGGGGTGGTTGGCCGCCCACATGCTCCTGCTCAAGGCGACGAACCCCGAGGGCCGCACGTTCCATGTGGCCGCCGGGTTCCCCAGCGCCTGCGGCAAGACGAACTTCGCGATGCTGCGTCCCTCCATCCCCGGCTGGACGGTCGAGACCATCGGCGACGACATCGGGTGGATGGCGCAGGGCCCCGACGGCCGATTGCGGGCCATCAACCCTGAGGCCGGCTTCTTCGGGGTGGCTCCCGGCACCGGTCACTCCACCAACCCCACCGCGATCGCGACGATCGAGGGCGACACCGTCTTCACCAACGTCGCCCTCACCGACGACGGCGACGTCTGGTGGGAGGGCCTCACGGACGAGGCGCCGTCGCACCTGACCGACTGGCAGGGCCGCGACTGGACCCCCGACTCCGAAACCCCGGCGGCGCATCCCAACTCGCGCTTCACCGTCGCCGCCCACTTGTGCCCGTCGATCGCGGACACGTGGGATGACCCGGCAGGCGTGCCGATCGACGCCATCATCTTCGGCGGGCGACGCGCCACCAACGTCCCGCTCGTGGCGCAGGCCAGGGACTGGGAGCACGGCGTCTACATGGGTGCGACGCTCGCCTCGGAGCGCACGGCCGCCGCCGAGGGAACCCTCGGCGAGCTGCGCCGCGACCCGTTCGCGATGCTGCCCTTCTCCGGCACCCACATGGCGGACCACTGGCAGCACTGGCTCAACGTCGGCGAGAGGCTCGGCGAGACGGGCAACGCGCCGCAGATCTTCCAGGTCAACTGGTTCCGCCGGGGCGAGGACGGCCGCTTCCTGTGGCCCGGGTTCTCCGAGAACTCCCGCGCCCTCGCGTGGATCACCGAGCGCATCGAGGGGAAGACCTCGGCGATGGAGTCGCCGTACGGTCTGGTGCCTGTCCATGCAGCGATCGACTACCAGGCTGCGGGCGTGAGCGACGAGGACTGGGACGCGCTCTTCGCGATCGACGCCGCCGCCTTGAGCGCCGAGGCCGACGACACCGACGTCTTCCTCGCCCGCATGGGCACCAAGGTGCCATCGGCCGTGAGGCGGCAGCACGAGGAGTTCCGCTCCCGGCTCTGACCCCGCGACCGGCGCGTGGTCAGGTCATCGGAACGCACGGGCGTCCCTCCGTGGAGGGGCGCCCGCTGCGCTGATCCGGGCGACTGTGGCGATAGTGCTACAGTTACGCACATGTCGACCGTCGCCTCCCGGGACCTCCGCAACCACACCCGCTCAGTCCTGGACCGCGTCGCTGCTGGGGACGTCGTCACCGTGACGGTGAATGGGGAGCCGGTTGCCGAGATCCGGAGCCCCACGAGGCGCAGGCCGGTCGCAATGAAGCGCTCCGACCTGATCGACCTGGTGCACGCCCAGCGGGTAGACGTCACCCTTGAGGCGGACCTCGGGTGGATCTCCGCGGGTTCCACGGAAGACCTCGGGCCCATCAGGTGAGCGCCGGTCTGCTGGACACCAGCGTGTGGATCGCTGGGGAAGTGGGTCGGCTACTCGACACCGCCGCGCTTCCCGATGAGGCGTACGTCTGCGTCGTGACGCTCGCCGAGCTTCAGGCGGGCGTGTTGGCGGCGCCCGACACGCGGACGCGCGTGGCCAGGCTGGCCACCGTCGAGAGACTCGCCGGCCTGGAGCCGCTGGCGGTAGACGGGGCGGTGGCCAGGCAGTGGGCGTCGCTGCGGGTGCAGCTGCACGAGGCCGGTCGATCAATGGGGATCAATGATCTGTGGATCGCGGCCGTGGCGCTGGCCAACGGACTGCCGGTGGTCACTCAGGACTCGGGGTTCGACGTGCTCGCTGAGCTGGGCGCTCTCGAGGTGATCCGCGTGTAGCTGTCAGCGGGCTCAGGGCACGCAGAACGGCAACCGAATGCTCAATGGGCAAATTTGCCTAATGGGCAATAAGGCACCTACTGTGGGGACGTCTCCGTCATCGACCGAAGGGCCCCGCATGTCCGCCTTCCTCTACCGCCTCGGCAGGACGGCGGCCACCCGGCCGTTGGCTTTCCTCGCGGCCTGGCTGCTCGTCATCGCTGCCGTGGTCGGCCTGCTCCTCACGCAGACCCCGTCCATCTCCTCGCGCCTCACCCTCGACGACGCCCCCGCGCAGCTGGTGCTGGACGAGGTCACCGCGGCGCTCCCCGAGGCGGGTGGCACGCAGGGAACCCTCGTCTTCTCCGCCGACGACGGCGGGCGCGTGGACAGCCCTGACCGCGCCGACGCGATCTCCCGATCGCTCGACGCGGCCGTCGGCACCGGCATCGTCCTTGACCGGGATGCCCGGCTGGAGGAGCAGCGCGCCGAGGTGGAGACCACCGTCCGCGCGACCGTCGAGGGCAAGGTGGCCGACGAGGTCCGTGCCCAGCTCGAGTCGTTGATCACCGCCCTCGAAGGGGCAGTCCCCAGCGGGGCACCCGCCGCGTCGCCGGCGCAACAGGAATCAATGGCGGCGCTCGGCGCGCGGCTGAACGAGGTCACGACGACCGCCCGCGCCCTCGTCGCCGCCCCTGACCAGCAGCTCATCGCCGAGTCCGGCGCGTTCTTCGCCGAGGTCGGGCAGCTGCGGGCCGAGCTGCAGGCCATGGGCATCCCCGTCGACGGGTTCCCGGCTCCCGAGCCGGGCATGACCGACCCTGCCGCGGCCGTCGATGACGCGGCCATGGCCGCCACTGACGAGGCCCTTGGCCGCCTGGACGGACTCCTGGACGGCACGTCGCCGAGCGGAACCTCACTGGTGGCCTCCGACGGGGAGCGTCGGACGGTCGTCGTCTCGGACGACGGCACCGTCGCCATCGCCTCCATCCAGCTCACCGAGCAGATCTCCGATCTCCCCGAGGGCAGCCTCGACGACCTGCTTTCCGCCGTCGACGGAGAGGTCGCGGGGAAGGGCCTCGCGGTGGCCGCGAGCAGCGCCCTTCAGCCGATGGAGCCACCCATCGGCGGGAGCGAGGCCATCGGCCTCGCCATCGCCGCCGTCGTGCTGCTTCTGACCCTCGGCTCGCTCACGCTGGCCGGCCTGCCCATCCTGCTCGCCCTGGTCGGCGTGTTCATCGGGGTGGGCGGCGCCTACGCGCTGTCCGCGAACTTCGAGATGACCACCTCCACGCCGGCGCTCGGGCTGATGCTGGGCCTGGCCGTGGGGATCGACTACGCCCTCTTCATCATCCACAAGCACAGCTCCCTGCGGGCCAGGCTGGGGCTCGACGCCGTCGAGGCCACCGCCCGCGCCGTCGCCACCGCCGGAGGCGCCGTCCTGTTCGCCGGGCTCACTGTCGTCATCGCGCTCCTCGGGCTGCTGACGCTCGGCATGGGGTTCGTCTCCACGATGGCGGTCACGGCAGCCGTCACCGTCATCCTGGCCATCGCCCTGTCGCTGACCGCGCTACCGGCCCTGCTGGGACTGCTCGGGCGCGGGCGTCGGGCACGCACCCAGCCGGTGCGCGCCCACCGCGGCCACGAGCACTCCCGGTTCGGCCGGATGGCCAAGCGCTGGGTAGAGGCCGTCACCGCGCGCCCGATCCTCACGATCGTGCTCATCGTCCTGGGCCTGGGCGCCCTGTCGCTGCCGGCCGCGCAGATGCAGCTCGGCATGCCGTCGGGGGCGGTGGCCGCGCCCGGCTCGGATCAGCGGGTCGCCTACGACTCGGTGACCCACACCCTCGGGGAGGGGGCGAACGCGCCGCTCATCGTCGCGCTGACGCCGTCGGATGCGGCCGCTGTGGATCAGGACCGCCTGGAGGCCTGGCAGTCCGAGCTCGCCACGCACGAGACGGCTGCCAACGTCCAGCTGATGGGGACCTCCGAGGACCGCTCGCTCGTGCTCTACACCGTCGTCCCGGACGCCGGGCCCACCGATGAGAGCACGGCCGATCTGGTCACCGCAGTGCGCGCCGCCGAACTCGACGGGGTTGAGCGGATCGGCGTCACGGGGCTCACCGCCATCAACATCGACCTGTCCGAGTCGCTCGCAGAGGCCATTCCCGTCTACCTCTCCCTCGTGGCCGCTTTGTCGCTGATCGTGCTGCTCGTGGTGTTCCGGTCCGTGGTGGTGCCGCTGGCCGCCACCGCCGGCTTCCTCCTGTCCATCGGCGCCACCATGGGGCTCGTCGTGACGGCCTTCGGCAATCCCAGCTTCACCTGGCTCGTGGGGGTGGATCGGGCCGGTCCGGTACTGAGCTTCCTGCCGATCATGGCCACCGGCATCCTCTACGGCGTGGCGATGGACTACCAGGTGTTCCTCGGCACGTCGATCCGCGAGGCCTACGTGCACGGCGAGACCGCGCGGCTGGCCGTGGTGGACGGCTTCCATCACGCGAGCCGGGTTGTCGTCGCGGCGGCCATCATCATGGTCTCCGTCTTCGGTGGCTTCGTCCTCAGCGAGGATTCCATGATCCGGCAGTTCGGCTTCGCGCTCGCCGTCGGCATCCTCATCGACGCCTTCGTCATCCGTATGGCGCTCATCCCGGCGGTGCTGCACCTGGCCGGGGACCACGCCTGGTGGCTGCCGGGTTGGCTGGACCGGATCCTCCCCGAGGTTGACGTCGAGGGCACGCGTCTAGAGGTGGCCGACGCGGTGGTGGAGGACGCCCCACGCGAGGAGGCGCCCGTCGGGGCCGGGGTGGGACACTGAACCCATGGCACCCGGACTACGCGACGCGAAGCGCACCGCCGTGGCGCAGCGGCTCGCCGCCACCGCCTTCGACCAGGTGCGCGAGCGCGGGTTCGGCGAGGTGACGGTGGACGACGTGGTGGCCGAGGCGGAGGTGTCGCGGCGGACGTTCTCCAACTACTACTCGTGCAAGGAGGCGGCGGTCGCGGCGGTGGTCGTGCACCGGGTGGAGGCGGCGCTGCGCGAGTGGCAGCCGCCCACCGCGGCCGATCCCCTCACGTTGGTCAGCGACCTGGTTGACCACCAGATCCGGGTGGGTGCCTTCGGGTCGCTGACCGAGGTCGCGGCGCTCGCTGTCGGGCATCCCCAGCTGGTGCCCTTCGTCCGGGAGGCTCAGTGGCAGCTCTGGGTGGCGGTGGGGGACAGGGTCCTCGACGTGCTGCCCGGGGCGGGCGACGACGACGTGGAGACGGTCCGGTTGGCCGTCGGCGCCCTGTTCGGGATTGTCAGCGCCAGCCTGATCGGCTCGGGCGACCGGTCGGGGGCCGGCAACCTCCGGGGAGCCGTGCACCGGGGGATCGCGCGGCTCGGGACCGGCCTCGGCCGGCCCGCAGCCTCGGAGGGATGAGCCCCGAACCGGCGCCGTCGTCGCGTCAGTCCTTCGATTGAGGCAGCCTCGTCCGGCCACCCCGTTTCGGGTTCGACGGCGGGGGCACGACGGGGCCGATGCCGCCGTCGGGGGCCTCATCGAGGTCGACGATGACCGGCGCGTGGTCGCTGGGCAGCTTGCCCTTCCGGGCAGCCCGGTCCACCCAGGCGGCCGTGACCCGGTCCGCCACCGGCTGCGACGCCAGCACCAGGTCGATCCGCATTCCCAGATCCTGGTGGAACATTCCGGCGCGGTAGTCCCAGTAGGAGAACACGCGTTCGCGCTCCGGCCAGCGGGCCCGCACGACGTCGACCAGCCCGAAGGCCTCCAGCCGCTGCCGCTCGGGTCCGGTCACGTGGGTGTGGCCGAGGTAGGCGGCGGGATCGAACACGTCGGCGTCGGCGGGCGCGACGTTCATGT
The DNA here is from genome assembly GCA_012517765.1 of Caldisericales bacterium. Lineage (GTDB taxonomy): Bacteria > Caldisericota > Caldisericia > JAAYUI01 > JAAYUI01 > JAAYUI01. The sequence goes on from JAAYUI010000119.1 coordinate 9,346, forward strand.
CCCCGCACAGCGCCACGTCCGGCGGTCCCGCGGCAACCGCGGCCGCCAGGGCGTCGAACCAGTCGAGTTTGTAGGCGTAGTGGTCCGAGCCCACCTCGCGGCCGTTGGGCACGTACAGGCTGTGGATGCGCACGCCGCCGCAGGTGGCGCTGATGGCCCGGGCCTCAGTGACGCCCCCGTACCGGGGCTGGCCGGGAAAGTCCCGCTCGACGGCGGACAGCCCGACGCGGGACAGCAACGCAACGCCGTTGAACCCGCCGTACCCGTGGTGCGCGGCCTCGTAGCCCAGCTCCGCGAGGGGGCCCGCCAAGAGCTCACCGAAGGTGGCGTCGGTGAGTTTGGTCTCCTGGAGGCAGACGACGTCCGGCTTGCGTTCCTCCAGCCAGGGCAGCAGTCGGGGCATCCTCTGCTTGGCGGAGTTGACGTTCCAGGTGGCGATCCTCACGCCCGCGAGGCTACCCGCCCGACGCCTCCGGAGGGGCCGCGAGGGCCTCGCGCAGCCGGGCGGCGTAGGCCGCCTGCTCGCCTTCGGTGTATCGGGTCCGGGGCCAGAAGAACCCGCGCAGGCCGTCACCCCTCGTCCGCGGCACCACGTGCACATACAGGTGGGGGACGGACTGGCTGACCACCGTGTTGATGGCGGTGAAAGATCCCTGGGCACCGTACGCGGTCGTGACAGCGGCGGCGACCCGCTGGACGACGGCGAACAGGGGCGCTAGTGGCGTGTCGGTGATGTACCTTTACGGTTGCATGGGACAATGGGGCATGGCGAATAGGACAGCCCCGGCACTGGTGTTGCGTGAAGGCGATAGGGGCGAGTTGGAGCGGTTGACCCGTGCGGCGACGGTGATGGCCTCGACCGCGCAAAGGGCGCGGATC
>JAAYUI010000127.1 GCA_012517765.1 Caldisericales bacterium
GGTGGGTTCTGGGTATAGGTCACGGTGACGGTCACATCGCTGGCTGGCATGGTGCCTGAAACGACTGCTTGGTCGGGAGTAAATCCAGGAATGGTTGGAGAGGTGACATTATAGGAAGCGCCTTCAGCAAGGGTCTCCGTGTGGCTGGGAGCCGCCTCGCCACCACCTTGATAGACGTAGTTAATGGTGAGGGTATAATTTTTCACTTCTTGATAACTAACACTTACACCCACTGGAGCCGAGGATGATCCACATGAATTGACTACGATTAAGGTTACCTGGTAAGTGCCAGTTTCTGAATACTGATGTTGAACTATTGGTTCTGTGGTTTCTAAAGTTTCCCCATCACCAAAATCCCATTTATATTTGCTTATGGTTAAATTTTTCCTCCCAGCTTTAGAACCACTGGCATCAAATAGAAAATTACCATCACCTAAGTCTTTTGGAGTAGCAATTGCAGCAGTTGGAATAGGACAATTCGGAGCAGGTTGTGGAGTCGAAGTTGGTTCGACACATGGTGCACAGGGAGCACCGAAGTTGGCTAAGGCATAGTTCTTAGCCAAGCCAATGACGGTGGCATCCTGCTGAGCATCTCGACAATCAGCCAGTGCTGCTTTAACCGCTGCATAGAATTCTTCAGGGATATTCTCAAAGGGAATGGCAAATGGGATATCCTTGATTGGAATCGAACCAGGGAATGAATTTTCGACGACTTCCCAGAGAATGACTTGAGCGGTTGTTTTGAAATTCGCTTCTCCTCCATCACCGGTCACTGGGGAGATGGCTTTTTTGATCCAGACCTCGCCACGGTTCGCATAGAGCAGGTAGCCTTCATCGGTGAGTCCGGAGATCTGGTAATTCCCAGCACAGTCGGTTTTCCCGGTAAGGGTATGACCGTTATTCCCTTTTAAAATGATATCAGCATTAGGGAGAGGTTCTCCTTCGGTGATCGATGGATTGGCACAAACATCAGTGAAACAATCATTATCAGGTGCTACCACCATTCCTTTAATGGTGACTGAGGTATCACTTGATGGAGCTCCGAATTGGCCACCACCAATACAGCCACTGATAAAGGATGTGAGAATGACTGTTGTTAAAACGAAAAACCACAGTTTTTTCTTATTCATAAATAATCCCTCCTCTCGGGATAATTCAATTTCAATTCAATTACTTAACATAGATTAAATGAGGAGAGATAAACTGACTATAGGAAATCAAGCCTATTTTCGCCATCCAATGGTCCTATTTTTATAAAATATAATGACCATACCTTTTTGGATTCTATATGAATCCCATAAAACAAAATAATTAGAGAAAAATCTTTTTTTAGAATTCTAAATTCTATTCCATTCGTCTGAATTTTTACTATGTTAGATTCGACGATTAAGCTGCTTGGTAATACCAGGTAACAGAGAAAATAGTTATCGAATCTATCTCTATGAGAAGCTCGACTGTCTTTTGGTTGGACGACAAAGCAATCTTACTTAGTCATGCTATTATTCTTAAGATTGTATTTCACGACATGAGAATCTTATTTGTTTTCATTCTTTTCGTATGATTTTCTCAGGATAACTATTTAAAACCGAAAGGCACCCTCCCCCCGCGAAGCGGCACCCCTCCACGGAGGGGAATTATTCGATTTATTCCCCCATTGAGGGGAGATTCAGGGGGGTGTGCCTTTCTCAGTTTTTTTGTTCATTTTTTATCCATTCCTTAATTCTCAGAATAGATAATTTGTTACATTTTAAAAAAACAAAGGAAAGAAAATATACACCTTGACCTTAATTTATAAATTCATGTGGAAAAAATAATGGAAGAAAGTCAGGCAGGAATTAGTAATTTTCGACTATAGCTAATAAAAAGCTAAAGGCGATGGACTAAAAGCCATCGCCTTCATTTTTTTAAAGAATGAGACTAACAGACCATTTCAACAAAATTAATAACTGATACCCGTGCCTTCTGAAGTATTTCCTGAATTATCAATTCCTCCAACATTATCAACCATCTGTGCTGTACTAATCGATTGACCACAAATATTATACGCTGTAAGGGTTACTAAATATGAACCAGCAGCTTCATAGGTATGAGAATGGGAGGAAGCTAATGTTATAGATTTTTTTCCATCACCATAATCCCATACATAACGAGAAGCATTTGTTGACAAATTTTTAAATGTTACGGTA
>JAAYUI010000103.1 GCA_012517765.1 Caldisericales bacterium
GTTTGCCAAGCTGCTCCAGGGAATTCTTAGGATTGTACCAGAGTCTGAAGTAAGCCTACGGGCGGACAAGAATTCAGTGAAGATTCAGGGAGATTACTTCGAAATGGTCTTTCCGAGACCTGATTACGAGTTTCCGGATTATAGGAGGATACTTCCAACAAGCTTCAAAACAATCTTGGAGGTCAACAGAGAAGAGCTGCTGGAGACCGTAAATCGCTCTCTGGGGGCAGATAAAGTAAGACTTACCAGGGAAGATGGGGTTCTGAGCATCACCGGCAAAATCGGTGAAGGTAACTTCACGCATAAGGTAAACGTGGCCGGAGAAGGGGAGATGAAAGCTACATATAATCCTAAGTTCTTGAGGGACGCTCTAATCGCTATGGATAGCGAGCTGGTCACGATAGGATTCGTCGAGACCAACTCTCCGTTGCAAATGACCCCAGAGGATGGAGAAGGGGAGAAATACCTGGTGATGCCGATTAGAGATATTTGAAGTGAAAAAAAAGAGAGGCTGTTTAGACCTCTCTTTTTTTACCCCTGGCTACTCGGAACCCTGATCCTTCCCTTCTTTCCAGTTCTTGAAGCTTTCAATATCCTCACTCAACGAATTGAAAACATATGCGATCACAGCCCCGTCATCCACAAAACCAATACCAACTATGAAGTCCGGAATCGCGTCCGCAGGCGAGACAAGATAGATCAATGCTGCAGTAATTAGTATGATGGTCTTCACTGGAATCTCCCTATAATTGCCTCGAAAATACTCTCTAATCATCTCGATGAAGAGTGCGATCTTCCCAAAGAATCTGCCGACTTCTCGCCTAACTCTAGGATCTGAAAGGAGCTTCAAGACTGCATTAAGAAGGTTGAAGGATTTTGATTGCGAGTTCACATAAACATTTTCTGCTTCTTTTTTTGCCTTGCCAAAACTCATAAATCTTCTCTTGGTAACCACCTCCTGTGTTAAGAATTAAAGCAAACCATTACTCCTAAATTATAAGTAACGCTATATACATTGTTATGTAATAGTATAGCATCTGACAGGGTTATATTTTAGTGTATATGTATGTGCTTATCCTGTATTATTTATGATATAGGTACAATGTTATGTAATAGTATAGCATCTGACAGGGTTATATTTTAGTGTATATGTATGTGCTTATCCTGTATTATTTATGATATAGGTACAATAGATATCTAATTACCTATAACAAATTAAGGCGTAAGTTTACTCCTTTTATTAGTACCAATAGAGAGGAATGATTTTAACGGGGGATAAGCATTTTAATGCTATTGAAACACTATTCTTCCGTATAAGGCTTAATATAGGTAAAGCGAGTTGATTTGAGCGTGATATCAACTCGTTTTTTTTATGCTTTTTTGGTGGTTGTCAGTCTCAACGGCACGAAGTTATACAGCCGTATATACTCGGCTTGAAGCAGCAAAAACCGAGAAAAGGTGGTGTAAAGATGCTGATTAGTCCTACCCAATTTTCGAGAGAAATAGGGGTTGAAGCTGCACTTGCGAGAGAGCTGATGAAATTTCTGGAGATTGAGCCTGTAACGGTCTCACCCCAAAAAGTTCGATTATTTAATGCCGGCGATCTTGAACTTGTCTTCCAGAAGCTTGAGATTTTGAAGGAAGAAGTCCTGCAGGAGTTGAACAACTCGAAGAACAGTTGATCTAGGAGGAATTGGTAATGAACAAAGGAAAAGCCGCCTTTGGGGGGCGGCATACAATAGA
>JAAYUI010000083.1 GCA_012517765.1 Caldisericales bacterium
CGGGTCTTGAGGCCCTTCATCTCCTCGAGGGTCGTGATCTTCTTCTTGGTCCAGAGACCGGCGCCGGGCCAGGGGGCGATGTAGAGGATCTTCTGCTTCCACTTGCCCTCCGCCGCCTTCTCGAAGGAAGGCCGCGCAATGTCGATCAGGGTCTTGAGCTCCCCGAAATCCCTGCACAGGAAGGGAAGGGTCACGATCTGGAAGACCTTCTCGTCGCCCGCCACGCCGCTGATGAGCATGTCGGAGACGGGGAGGAGTCCGTCCCGGACGACCTTGAGCAGCTCGGGGCCCTTGTAGCCCAGGGCGCCCCCGGTGCTCACCACCAGTTCCAGTTCGCCGCTGGTGCCTTCTTCACCTTCTCGGAGAACTCCACGAGACCCACGCTGTGATGGTTCTTCGGGGGCCATACCGAGTTTGCGTTCCAGGTGGTCTTCGCGAGGCAGGGCGTGGCCAGAAACGCCGCCGCGACGACCGTGACGATCATGAGCGTCCAGGTCTTTTTCATATGTCGCCTCTCCTTTTTTTGGTTTGATTCGACGGGAGCCACGGCAGGGCCGGGAGCCGTTGGAAACGGTGGCGATTATAGAAGGTTGCCCCGGTCAACGCAAGCGCAAAGTAAACCGGAATTCTCCTTTGTCTTCAAGGAGTTCAGCTCGAGACGGCCGGGACACCGCGTCACGGTTTTGTTACCGGGCGCCTGCCGGCGGAGATCCCTTGAGTACGGGAGGAATTGTCCGATATACTGAAAAAAAAGACAGGAAGACCGTATAGGGTGACATCGGAATGAAAAAGCCGCTCATGACGGCCGGCATCGCGGCCGCTGCGATCGTCCTCGCCGTTTTCATCGTCACCGCCCGGCTGGATTCGTTCATCACGAAGGCCATCAACACCTACGGGCCCGAGATCACGGGCACGGGGATCCGGATCGACGACGTGCGCGTCTCCTTCCTCTCCGGCGAGGCGACGGTGACAAACTTCCATCTGGGTAACCCGCGGGGGTACCGATCCGCCCACGCGGCGCAGGCCGCCTCCATCGCCGTGGACCTGGAAATCGGCTCGCTTCTGCGGGACACGGTCGTCGTGAAGCGCATCGAGGTCGTCCAGCCCGACATCGTCTACGAGAAGCGGGGCGGCACGGACAACTTCAGGGCCATCGCGAAGCACGCCGGGCAGAAGGCGAAAGAGGCGGGGCCGGACCCCGAGAAGACAAACGAGAAGAGACCGGGGAAGAAACTGGTGATCCGCGAGTTCATCGTGAGAGGCGGGCGCGTCACGCTGTACACCCCGGATCTGCCCTCGGGGGCCGCCACTGCGGTGATCCCCGACATGCACCTGCGAAACGTCGGCGGGGACGGGGCCGAACCGTCGGCCGTGTTCGGTCGGATCCTCGACGCCCTCCACGACCGGCTGACGATGCCCATCCTCACGGACTCGCTCAACCGCAGCCTCCTGGAGGCCCGCAGGACGGCCGAAAAAGGGACCCGCTCCGTCACGGACAGGTTCACGGGGCTCTTCAAGTAAGAAATGCCCCGCCGCCCCGTTTCCTCCCGGGGAC
>JAAYUI010000051.1 GCA_012517765.1 Caldisericales bacterium
GGACCGTCGAAGATCCCAGCCTCGAAGAGGCGTGTGGACTACGCGGTGGATGAGGTTTACCGTAGCCAACCTTCCCTTCCATTGAACCCGTGACACGTCAGGGCAGGTGGTGACTGCATGCCGCGGAATGGTCGCTCCATAGCCTTCCCCTGTCGAAGAACTCCTTAGCCTTCCCCTTGGGGAAGGGGGACCACTTGTGGTGGATGAGGGATGCTTAAGCCAACCCCAACCCTCACCCCGGCTACGTCGACCCTCCCCCAAGGGAGGGCTTAATCTCCTAGCCTTCCCCTTGTCGAAGATCCCTGAAGCGGAGCGGAAGGGAGTGGAACCCATGACGGGTCAGGGGAAGTACAGACCGCTCGCGGTGATTCCTTCTTTGCCTCCCCCTTGTCGAAGATATCCTTAGCCTTCCCCTTGGGGAAGGGGGACCGCTCGCGGTGGATGAGGTATGCCTTTGCCAATCTTCCCCTTGGGGAACCCATGACGGGTCAGGGGAAGTACAGACCGCTCGCGGTGATTTCTTCTTCGCCTTCCCCTGTCGAAGAACTCCTTAGCCTTCCCCTCGGGGAAGGGGGACCACTTGTGGTGGATGAGGGATGCTTAAGCCAACCCCAACCCTCACCCCGGCTGCGCCGACCCTCCCCCAGGAGAGGGCTGACTCATCTCGCGGTGGATGAGGTAAAATCCTATTATCACAACAATTTGAGCCACACAAACATCACATGCCTTTACCGAAAAACCCCCGCCTTTCTCCTGTTGCACGTACCCTCCGTAAAAGAATGACCCAACAAGAAAAGCATCTTTGGTACGACTTTTTGAGGACTTATGAATACCAATTTACCCGACAAAAAGTGATTGGCAAATTCATCGTAGACTTCTACTGCCACTACGCTAAATTAGTGGTTGAAGTTGATGGCGGGCAACATTTCGACGCTGCCAATCTACTAAAGGATCTCGATCGCACCAAAATGTTAAACTCCTATGGTATTGAAGTGCTTCGATTCACAAATAGTGAGATTGATAACAACTTCCATGAAGTTTGCGCGAAAATTAAGGAGATAGTAGAAAGCTGATTAGCCTTCCCCTTGTCGAAGATATCCTTAGCCTTCCCCTTGGGGAAGGGGGACCGTCGAAGATCCCAGCCTCGAAGAGGCGTGTGGACTACGCGGTGGATGAGGTTTACCGTAGCCAACCTTCCCTTCCATTGAACCCGTGACACGTCAGGGCAGGTGTGGACCGTCGAAGATCCCACCCTCGAAGAGGCGTGTGGACTACGCGGTGGATGAGGTATGCCTTTGCCAACCCCAACCCTCACCCCGGCGATGCCGACCCTCCCCCAAGGGAGGGCTGACTCATCTCGCCATCCCCTCTTGAATTAACCGAACATATGTGCTATTCTATACTCGCGTGTTTCTGTTCGCAAACCTGCACCTTAACAAATAGGTTTTTACACTCAAACCGCCCCCCTGCGCCATCAAAAACACTGTAAATAGTGTAAAAAGTGTAAAAACTTCAAATGAAAGTACATCCAAGCCTTTCCCATTCGATATTGCGCAGCACCCCGGGCACCGTAAACCGGGATGATCGTAATGAGAAACGATTTGCAAAAATGCACCTAAAATCCTCGATTTGCACTCAAACCGCCCTATTGCACCATCAAAAAACACTGCAATTCTTGCAATTCTTGCAAATCGAAACCCAGCCCCAATTCCTGCACTATAATTACCCCATCCATTCATCCATCATCCCCAGGAGGCGCACTGTGAAATCCGAGAAATTGAAGACCTTCAACTACTCCATCGGCATGTTCGGCACGTCCATCCCCATCAACCTGCTCAAAACCTTTGCCTTCGCCTACTACGTCGACACCCTCGGCGTCACCACCGCGCAATGGGCGACGATCATGCTGATCTACACCTTCATCGACGCCGCCGATAACCTCGTCTATGGCTATCTCTCGGACCGCACCCGCAGCAAATGGGGTCGCCGCCGCCCCTGGCTCGTGATCGGCACGCCGCTCCTCGTGCTCGGGTTGATCCTGTTCTACACCCCCCCATCCGGGCTTGCAAGCAACGCGCTCTACATCTACGCCATGCTGTTCTACATCTTCACCGGCACGCTCGACTCGGTCATCAACGCCAACTACGGCGCGCTCTTCCCGGAACTCTTCACCACCGATACCACCCGCGCCAAGGCTAACGCGCTGCGCCAGGCCTTTCAACTCGTAGCGATGATCATCAGCATCGCCCTGACCCCGATGGTGGTGGACGCGCTCGGTTGGTCTTTGACCGCGATCGTCTATGGTCTGCTCGGCGGAGCGGTGATCATCTATATGGCGCTCACCAGTCACGAGAAACCTGTCACCGAGGAAGAAAAGAAGCCGCAACTATGGGATAGCGTCAAAACGCTCCTGACGAACAGGAAGTTCTGGATCGCGGGCATCACCAACGCCTTCTACAGCGCCGGCATGTCGCTGGTGATGGCGGGTCTGCCCATTTACGCCAAGTACACCCTCGGCATCGGCAGTGGGCAGCAATCGCTGCTTTTTGGCGGAGTATTGCTGGTGGCGATCGGCTCGGTGGCACTCTGGGCGAACTGGGTCAAGAAGTATGACCTGGTGAAGGTCTGGCGCTTCGCGATCGGAACCCTGGCCTTCACGTACATCCCGCTCTATTTCGCCAACAGCTTCTATGCGGCGCTCGCGTGCGCCATGTTGGTCGGGTTTGGCTTCGCTGGCGTGATCACGACCATGGACCTGATCCAGGCGCGCATCATGGACGAGGACCAGGCCAAACACAACGTGCGCCGCGAAGGGATCATCAGCAACGCGCTCGGCTTCATGAACCGCCTGAACGGGCTCTTCACCAGCGCCGCCTATGCATTGTTGGGAGTGCTGTTTGGGTATGTCTCAGGAGAGGTCCCTGGCCCCCAGCCCGGCACCGCCGCGCGCTTCTTACTGACCGTATTCCCACTGGTCATGATGATCCTGAGCCTCGGCTTCTCCTTCCTCTCGGACTTTAAAAAGGTAATATTGCCCACGACGGAAGAGGAATAAGGATTACTAGTAGGGAGGGGGCTTGACCCCCTCCGCGTGATTGTGTCATCCGTATGGAGGGGGCTTGACCCCCTCCGCGTTGATCTCGACGAACTAATCACCCTCTTCGTCATCGTCATCATCGTCATCGTCATTTTCCTGCACCGACTGCTTTGGCGCATTCCAAACCGCCCGGCTCTTCTTTAGCAGCAAGAGCACAAAGATGGCGATTGCGAGCAGGATGCACACAGCCCTGGCGACCGTATTCAACGGCATTCGACTGGTAAACAGGCCAATCGCGCTCACAACCAGCATGATCCCCGCCCACACAAGCGCCAGGATGCCGGCCCATTTCTTGCCCTTCAGCAGGAAAATCGCCAGCACAACCGCCAACACTAGTCCCAAAGCGCTGAGCCCCAGCCCGATGAAGCGCAGTATTCCAAAAGCTACCCCACCCGGGCGCCCACCAAGAAAACCATCAGCGCCACCCTGCCGCCAATTTCCTTCACCAAAAGGCATCGCCTGACCGGAACCGTCTGGTGGATTTCCTTCAAAATTGGGAGGTGTGGTCATATCTCCGTCGGATGGGAAGTTTCTTTGGTCAGGCATCCCTTCCGGAAACTGCCCGCTGCCCGGGTTGAAACCACGAGCCATTCCAAGGGATTGGTAGGCAGATAGCCCTGTGCTGATGAGAGCAAGCAGTAACATCGCGATGACCGCGAAAACGATTAGAGAATTTGTTTTCTTGTTCATTTATTGTTCCTTTTCATTATTCATATTTGAGGGCTTCAATCGGCCGCAAACTGGCAGCCTGGTAAGCCGGATAAATTCCAAAAATGAGGCCAACCACCGTGGACATTCCCAAAGAAAGGATGACCACCTGGCTGGAAACGTTGGTGGTGATCAGCCCGGCTTTGGACACGCCCCAGGCGATCCCCCAACCCAGCAACACCCCGATCACACCGCCCAATACAGAAAGTGTGAGCGTCTCAGTTAGAAATTGCAGCAGAATGACGCCCCTGGGGGCACCCACAGCCTTGCGTAAGCCAATTTCACGCGTGCGTTCGCGCACACTGACCAGGGTGATATTCATGATTCCGATCCCACCCACGAGCAGCGAGATGCCCGCAATGGCTCCCAACAAAGTCGTCAGGGTGCCGCTAATATTGGTGAGGGACTCGAGCATTTGGTTTTGACTGCTGACCGTGAAGGGTAGATCTTCCGTCAGAGTCAAGCCGTGTTCACGCCGTAATGTGAATTCCACGTTCGTCATGACCAGGTCCACCTGGTCCGCATCCACGACCGAAAGCGCAATACCATTCACAACATTTTTGCCGTGAGACTTAGCCTGCGCACCGAACACCACCTCATAAGCAGTTTGCAGGGGGATGAGTACCAGGTCATCCTGGAAACTCAGACCGGACGATCCTTTGGCTTCCAGTACGCCCACTACCTTGAAAGCTTTACCGTTAATCTGGATCTCGCGTCCAATTGGGTTCAGACCCGCAAAGAGATCCTCCGCGGTTGAGGAACCTAACAGAACCACGCGGTCTTTTTGAAGGTTGTCTTCCTCATTGAGCTGCCGCCCGCTTGAGAGGGTGTAGCTGTTGATGCTGGTGTAGTTGGGCAGCACGCCGGTGACAGTAGCATTGGCAGTGCGGTCGCCATTCCTGACAGAAGTCATCCCCGAGAAGTAGGGGGTCACTTCGGCTTGCTTGCCTACAGTAGCAAGAATGGCTTCGTAATCGCTGTAGAGGATGGCTGTGGATGCAGCGCCGGGAAATTGGAAGGAGCGCCCTCCTGAAACGGTTACCAGGTTGGTGCCCATGCCTTCCACGCTGGCGGTGATCCCGCTAGTAGCTCCCTGCCCAACAGACATCAAGGCTACCACCGCCGCGACGCCAATCACAATGCCAAGAATGGTCAAGCCGGACCGCAGTTTATTCGCTGTAATTGCCCGTAAGGCAATGCGAAAATTCTCAAAGAGGTTCATGCTTCCGTCTCCTCTTCATCTTCAACCGGGTCGATCGAAACCTCATGAAGGATGTCATCCGGACGCGGTGTGCCAGCGACCAGGGGATGTTCCACCGGCTCATCCCGGACGATACGTCCATCCTGGATGGAGATTATGCGCCGGGTGTGTCGGGCGATAAAGGGATCGTGAGTGACATAAACCACTGTCTGCCCCGCCTCCTGGTTGAGGCGCTGGAAGATGGAAACAATTTCGGCGCCCTTGTGTGTGTCGAGGTTGCCGGTAGGCTCGTCAGCCAGCAAGATGGCTGGTTCGTTGACCAACGCCCGAGCGATGGCTACGCGCTGCTGCTCTCCACCGGAGAGCTGGCTGGGATGACTACGGTAACGGTCAGCTAAACCGACCCTCTCGAGCGCCTCCATAGCCCTGGTGCGGCGTAACCTCTGGCTAATGCCGCAGTAGTACAACGGCAGCATCACATTCTCGAGCGCGCTGGTTCGTGGAAGAAGATTGAACTGCTGGAAGACAAATCCAATTTTCTTGCGCCGAATGGCAGCAAGTTGGCGTTCGTTCATGCTCATTACCTCCTGGCCGTCGATGCGGTAAATCCCTTTGCTCGGAACGTCCAGGCAGCCCAGGATCGCTAGCAAGGTACTCTTCCCCGACCCGGATGGGCCAATAATAGCCACCATCTCACCATCATCAATATGTAAGCTGACTTTCCGTAACGCACGCACCTTGGTCTCTCCCAGGCGGTAGGTCTTTGAGATGTTCTCTGTCTCGATCATTTCGAATCGCCCTGTTAGTTACCGCTTGGCGCGCCACCATCTGCCGGTATCTGTCCGCCACCAGGCGCAGCGCCGCCATTCATCTCGCGCCCGCCACCGCCGAACAAGCCGCCCATGCCCGTGGAGTTTGTGGTGGTGCTGGTTGTGAGAATGAGTACCACCTGTTGGCCGACGATCAAATTGCCAGTGACGATAACCGTATCGTCCGAGAGGATGGTTCCCGAGACCACATCCACGCGGGTGGTGACGCCGTTATCAACGGTTTGGACGAATTCACCGGTGGTGTCGCTTTGCACAGCTGTTGCCGGTACCACCAGGCTGGTGACCGGGTCTCCAGTCTGGATACTAACTTCAGCAGTGGCATTCAGCGGAATGGACGCATCCGACTGGTCCAAAACCACCTCTACATCGTAGTAAACCACCCCGTTGCTGACCTTTCCAACTGGTTCGATCATGCGAACATACGCACTAAAGGTCTTATCGGGAAGCACATCCACGCTGACTTGAGCTTTCATGCCTTCTTTTATTTGCACGACACTCGTCTCGTCTACTGAGATAGTGGTACTGAGTTCCGATCGGTCCACCAGCACAATACTGGCGTGGTTATTGGACACCAGGATGCCGGGTTGGTCGTAGATCGCTCCAACTATGCCATCAAAAGGCGCGCGTAGGTTCACTGTGTCCACGCTCAACTTGGTTTGGTAAAAACTGAGTAGCTTTTCGCCAGTTGCATCCGCACGGACCTCTTTGCCAGTGATGGCAGCAAGATAGTCTTGTGCCTCCACCAGTTTGTTTTGCGCCAGGACCACCGCGCTGTCGTACTCTGCGATGGTTTGGGCCGAGGAATCCGACTTGTAGAGGTCATACAGGTATTCCTTTGTGTCCATGTCATTCTTGGCGTTGTACATAGCCGTATAGAATGGAGCAAGGTCAGATTCGTAATGGTCGCTGGGATCTTCATCAGCCCAGTTCTCATAATCCGTTTTGGCTTTTTTATACTTTTCCTGGGCCAGGACGTATTCGAAATAGGCATTATCGATGGTAGCCTGGTCCTTATAATCCAGGTTGGTGCGCGCGTTCTGGGCGGTGGTCAGGCTGCTTTGCGCGTCAAGAATGGCCTGCTCCGCTTCAGCGATAGCAGAAGGGGAAGTCATCTGAGCCAATTTGAGCTGCGCAATCTTTGTATTTTCTGGCAGAGAAGCTTGGTCCAGGGTCATCAGAATGTCGTTGGCATGCACTTCCTGCCCCACGCTGACAAGAACTTCACCGATGGTGCCCTGGGTGGTCCAGGCGATTGTGGCTACCTGCCTGGGACTGATGGAACCCGATTCTTCAAGCATGGGAGTCTGGGTGATCTCGGTAACCGTGCCATATCCGATCGTGGTGACGGTTTTGTCCGTGCTGGCGCTCGTTGAACAGCCGGTTAAAGCCAGCACAACCAGGATAAGCATCAGATTGGTTTTTACTTTTTGGTATTGGGTAGGCATAATTCCTCCGTAATAAAACTGCGTGATGACGAATTAACTTTACGCTTTCACCCAGGGTATGCTGTATAGAAGTGGTATAGACACCCGAGGAGATTAACCGGAATTAGATCTATCCACATCCCCTTCAATGCACATCTCATTTATTTAATGGCGGTTATGCTAACCACAGGTGATAGAATCAAACTTTGAACAGCGACCTCGAGAAAATTCCGAATGTTTTCTTGTTTTTGGTAGTGATGGTTGTGAGGCTATTTAAATAGAAAGGACCCAATATGACGTTATTACACATTGATCATGATTCTGAAAAAGTAGGGGTTAACCTGCCCCTTAATGTGATCTTGCCGGATGACCTCACCCGTGGCGGTAAACCCCTGGCGGACCGCAAAGTGCTCTACCTGCTGCACGGGCTTTCCGATGACGCCTCCGCCTGGCAACGCTACACCAACATCGAGATCCTCGCCCGCGAACACGGCTTGGTGGTGGTGATGCCCACCGCTGGCCGCAGCTTCTACGCCGACATGGCCAACGGGCAGGCTTACTTCAGCTATATCACCGAAGAGTTGCCCGCCTGGCTGGAAGCAACCTTCCGCATCTCCAGCACGCGTGAGAATACTTTCGTCGCTGGTCTTTCAATGGGCGGCTACGGTGCCTTTAAAGCTGCCTTCCTGCGACCGGATCTCTACGCCGCTGCTTGCAGCCTTTCGGGCGTGCTGGCGCTCAACGCGCTCCTGGCACCACCCGACAAGGTTGAAAACCCAGCGCTCATGCATGAGTTTGGATTGCTTTTTGGTGGACTGGATAAACTTTCGGGCAGCCTGAACGACCCCATGACCTGGCTGAAGAATGCTTCTACGAGTTCTGCTCCCCTGCCCCGGCTTTTTGCCGCCTGCGGTCTGGAAGACGACCTGCTTCCGCTCAATCGGCTCTTCATACACACGGCAGCGCAGGTTGGTGTGCCGTTGCATTACCACGAGGAATCCGGCGGGCACGAGTGGTTCTTCTGGCAGCGCCAGATTGAGAAGTTTATTTTAGCTATTTAACTGCTAACTACGCGCCGCTCACCTTCCCGTCATTCGTTTTCGGGAACCAGTGCTTGGTACCGTTGATATAGCGCGTCAGCATCAGCATCACCGGTACCTCGGTGAGCACGCCAACCGTGCAGACAAGCACGACCGGTGAGTCCGGACCGAAGAGGGTGATGGCAACTGCTACTGCCAGCTCGAAGAAGTCCGAGGCGGCGATCAAGGATGCAGGCGCGGCGATGTTGTGCGGCAATTTGGCAACCCGGCACATCTGGTAAGCAAATGCCGCGGAAATGATGTTTTGCAGCACCAGCGGCACTGCGATCAGAAGCACGTTGAAGGGGTACTTTAGGATGACGCTGCCCTGGAAAGTAAAAATAATGACGAGCGTCAAAAGTAACCCGACCGTCGTGATACCGTCAAACTTGGGCACAAATTTCTCATTGAAGAATTCCAAGCCTTTGCGCTTGATCAGGACTGCCCGGGTGATCGCGCCAGCCGTTAGCGGGATGACCACGAACAGGATAATGGAAAAAATCAGGGTATTCCAAGGGATCTGGACCTTGTTGATGCCCAATAAAAAGGTGACCCACGGGACAAAGAGGACGATAATCAGCAAATCATTCAACGAGACCTGCACGAGGGTGTGGGCAGGGTCGCCCTTGGTGAGATTGCTCCAAACGAACACCATCGCGGTACAGGGAGCCACACCCAACAGAACTGCCCCAGTTACGTAATCGCGTGCCAGTTCGGTGGGGATGAACGCTTTGAAAATGACATAGAAGAACAGGGACGCCAACCCAAACATCAGCAAGGGTTTGATAAGCCAACTGTTGCCGGTTGAGATCACCAGGCCCAGTGGGTTTTTGCGCACGTTCTTGATCGACTGAAAGTCAATCTTCATCATCATTGGATAGATCATGATCCAGATCAGGATGGCGATGGGAATATTTTGATTGGCATATTGGATCTTGCCGAGGAAATTCGGTATGCCGGGCAGGTACTTGCCAATCAAGATACCAGCTGCCATACAAAGCAGCACCCAGACAGTTAAATACTTCTCGAAGAAGCCGATACCAGCAGATTTTTCCTGTGCCATAGGGTTAACCTCTCATCTTCTTTAGAATTGCGATAACCTCTTCGGTCTTGAGCACTTTGCCATAAGAGACGACCTTGCCATCCACTACCAAAGCAGGCGTGGACATGACCCCGTAGGATGCGATCTGCGCAAAATCCCTGACGTGATCGATGGTCGTATCCATGCCAAGCTGCTCCAGGGCTGCTACCGTTGCGGCTTCGAGCTGGTTACACTTGGCACAGCCGCTCCCCAGCACCTTGACGCTTGCGCCTTCGGATTTGGCATTTACAGCGCTTATAAAGCTGACCTCATCAATATGGCCGCAGCACTCCGAACTTTCACTTTTCTTCTTTCTAAAATTGGACAATACCATGATTGATTCCTTTCGAAATAATATTTCAACAACAACTGCTTGCGCAGTCACAACTGGACTTGTTGCTCTTTCCTTCATAGAAGACTTCCAGGTTCTTCGGCAATGAGTATGCTTTTTCAGCGCAACAAGGCGCATCCTGTGATCCAAAAACGGCTTTCAGGATCGCCTCAGCAAGCATCTCCTGGGGGGGCACCTCGTAGCTTTGCCCTTCGTATTCAAAAATCCGGCAATCTACAATGGAGCCGCTGATTGCACTGCAGCAATTACATGGGTTCTCCTGCACGTTAAAACAAATATCACGCCCATTAACGCGGATAGTAGGCGAGGATTCAAACCGATACTGTCGGGCGAGGTCCACCGTTTCCATCTTTATCTTGCGATAATCCAGTGCGTACCCAGCAAGCTGCAGCACTGGATCAAGTTTGGATAGAACCTCATCGAGCACCTCTTCGGTGCCGATGCAGCGATCGCAGACTTGCAAGTCCAGATAGAGGTACTCTACAAGCACAGGCCTAGGTTCCCTGACCTCATCTGTGACAGGGTGATATTTTATCAAGGGACTCAGATCAAGCGGCATAGGACCTCTGATTAAATAAATGGTTGCAGGGCGTTGAACAAATAGCCCACCAGGATAATCCCGATAACGCAGATTACTACAAACAACGCCAATAGTTTGGGTTTAATTGCTTTTCGCAGCATCACCAATGAAGGTGGCGAAAGAGTGGTAACCGACATCATGAAGGCTAAAACCGTGCCAAGCTGCGCTCCCTTGGAAAGCAGCGCTTCAGCAATCGGGATGGTGCCAAAGATGTCGGCGTAGAATGGCAAGCCTAAAAGCGTCGCCAGGATGACACCGAAGGGATTGTTGCGCCCGAGCAGAGAGACCACCCATTCGGTCGGGATCCAGTTATGGATGAACGCGCCAATCGCAACACCTATTAATATGTAGGGAAATACTTTTTTGAAGGTAGAAACCATCTGGTCTTTGGCGTAAGCTAGGCGATCTCTCGTGGTCAGGTCAGGTGATTCGATGTCCACGCTGCCGGCTTGGAGCACAAAGCTCTCGATGTAAGGTTCCATATGCAGCTTTTCGATCAGTGTTCCACCCAAAATAGCAACTACCAGCCCGAGGATCACGTAGAGCACGGCAATATTTGCGCCAAAGATGCTCATCAGGAGTACCAGTGAACCCAGATCCACCATGGGAGAAGAAATAAGGAAAGAGAACGTGACACCCAAGGGCAAACCAGCGGAAGTAAAACCGATAAAAATGGGCACCGACGAACAAGAGCAAAACGGGGTGACTGTACCAAGCAGTGCCGCGAGGGTGTTAGCACCCAATCCGTGAAAGCGGCTGAGGATTTTTTTGCTGCGTTCAGGTGGGAAGAAACTCTGGATATAGCTGATGAAAAAGATCAACACGCACAACAAAACAGTGATCTTGATGACATCGTACAGAAAGAATTGGAGGCTGCCGACCCAGCGATTAGCGGTGTCGAGACCGAAGGAGGCAAGCAGTCTGCCAAACAAGTCATTGAGCCACTGCATGCCGAGGATTTGCTTTTGAATAAAATCCCAAATTGAAGTTGTTTGCATGAATTACGCTTTCTGGAGGTTGGTGAGTTGGGGTTTAGTTTTCGCAACAATTACACTGAATGGAGTCACTGGTGACTGTGGTCAATTCTTGTATGAGTGAGATCGCTGCGGGAGCCCCCTTGGGGCAAATGCGATAATAGGTCCATTTGCCCTCCTGCCTGCTGGTGACAATCCCCGACTCGAGCAAAACTTTCATGTGGTAAGAAAGCCCGGATTGCCCACAATCGAGGTTTTCCAACAACTTGCAGGCGCATTTTTCGCCACCGCGTAGCATCTCGAGCACGCGAAGGCGAGTCTCGTCGCATAAGGCTTTGAACACACGGGCCTGGCTTTGGTATACGTTTTCCATACCGTCCTCACATAAATAATTTTTGATTTAAGCAAATATAAACCTCATATCAAAATTTGTCAATCTGTTAGAAGGATTTGGTCAGGAGAGAATCCGTCACTTTTTAATGAGAAAATCCTTTACAACATTTGTGGAATCACTTTTTTTCGTTTACAATACAAGAGGAGAAGAGAACAAGAAATCCACCAGTCGCTTCGGAAGAGGATAATTTTTTATGCCCCGATTCTGGCGAGTATTGTTGATTTCCTTAGTTATCGTTCTTCTGCTTTACGGCATTTACTTCGCCTTGGGCAGACCCGTAATCCCCCTGCCAACAATCCCAAACAAAGTTTATCCTGGACAACCGCTTCACGCCATTGTCACCTCAGATGGATCAGATCAGCTCAGGCTGACACTCAAAACATCTGGTGTAGTAGAGCTCACCTCAGCGGATCAGTCAGTGGTTTCACTGAATTACACGCCGGAGACATTTGAGAATACTCTCGACTTGGGCCAGAGGCTGCTGGTTGCACAAAAAGTTGTTCAAGGTAATGAAGATGTCCCTGAAAGTTCTCCTTTTTTGCGGAAGTTGATCAATTGGGCTATTGCTTATTACTACCATATCATCCGTTTTCGATTATCTGTGTTAGTTAAGGCTTTACCGTAGAACCACCACTCAGTCATCATTTATTAAGAAAATAGAGGAAATTGACATGAACAAAACACCTACTTTCATTAAACTGCTTTTGGCAGTAATCATGGTCCTCGGCATTGTATTTGTGCAGCAGCCCCCTATGGCAATCGCCGAGATCGCCAAGCAAGAAGTACCAACCAACTTGGTCCACATCGACATCACCTACGACCCAGGAACCAAAACCTATAGCATGGGTGGTTTCTCTGCTGAAGAGCTTCGCCAGGTAGGTGCACCTCAATTCCAGGATCAGATCTGGCAAGTCTTGGGTATGCTGAACAATGCCACCTTGAAGATCCAGGATGACAAGATTGATGTCTTCACAGACGATCAGCAACTGTTCTCGCTCGCCTGGGATGGTCCTTCCCGCGAAATTGTGTATTCTCTTCTGAATGCGTACATCGAAC
>JAAYUI010000167.1 GCA_012517765.1 Caldisericales bacterium
CAAGCCGTCAACCACATAGAACCTTTTGTAGCCAATCGTTTCGGCCTTCCTCTTGAGATAGTCTCTCAGTGTTCTGACCGGTTCGACTGCGTATACGGTAGCTCCCCTGGAGGCGGCCACAAAGGAAAGCCTTCCCGTACCGGCGCCTATATCCACGACGCGCCTACCGGAAAAATCTACGAAGTCGGTCAGCTCACTGTCGTCCCATCTGGTGAACTCCAGGCGGTCGTAGATAGCCGGATCGACCACATAGACCATCCAGTCGTTTATCGAACGCATCACTTCGATCTCGGCCCGGCGTATCTCCTCGCCCGAGAGGTCGGGACTCACCGAACCCGCCATATTCTCGAAAACCTCGGCCGCTTCGGGAAGCAGTCTCTTGAAATACCACAGGACCTCCGGATGGGCTTTGAGGGCGATCGCCAGAACCTTATCTTTCGAATGGCTTTTCGCGAACCACATCAAATGGTGTCTCTCCAGAAACAAAAGATGATAAAAATCCAGGTTCTGAACATCTATCCAGTTCAGAGACAAAGAAACCACCCCTGTATCTGTCCTCAACCACAAGTTTATCATATCTATCTGACACTACTAAATGGTGTTTCTGGCTAATGATAACCTTTATAGAAGCATCACGAGATGAGGAGAAATGTGTTATGATGTAGGTGGAGTTACTCCACCCGGGTGGAGTTACCACACCCGATTGTTCAAAGCGAGGCGAGCTTATGTTTTTCTCCATCAGCCCGAAGACAAAACGGAGCGAACTTTTTGACCGTGAAAGAGAAATGAATGAATTGAAAAGGGCCACAGATAATGATCGACTGATCGTGCTCGACGGCCTAAGACGCACTGGAAAAACTTCACTTCTAAAGGTCTTTTTGAATGATACCGAAAACTTCAAAGCCTTTATCGACTGCCGCCATTTCGTCAGAGGCAATGTTATCGATTCCGTTGAATTCAATAATGCCCTGATCGACTCTATCGAAAAGGAAACAAAGACTGGAAAGTTCAGGAAACTTCTGGAATCGATCTCTTCAATGACAATACGAGACGTGCAGTTGAGTTTCGAAAAGAGCCGTAGACAAAGGAACCTCGCTTCAGTGCTCAAGAAACTCGATACAACTCTAGAAAGAAAAAGCGTAAAATTTATCGTGGCGCTGGATGAAGCACAGAACCTGAGATTTTACGGCAAAGGCGGCAGGGATTTCCTCAACTTGCTCGCCTATACTTTCGATAATCTCAAGAACATTATCTTCATTCTTACAGGCTCGGAAGTGGGCTTGCTCTTTGACTTTCTCAAACTAGAAGACCCCGATGAACCCCTCTACGCACGCTACATCACTGAAATCACTCTTAAAAGGTTCTCTCGCGAAGAATCCATGCAATTCCTGATAGCCGGACTGGATGAGATCGGGGTCAACTTCAACAAAAGCGATCTTGAAAAAGTAATAACAACTCTCGATGGCGTAGTCGGCTACCTCGCAATTTTTGGATATGAAGTCTACAAGAACGGACCTGATTTCGAGACGGCTCTCGAAAGGGCCGGAGTTATGGCGAAAGGGCTGGTTAAAAAGGAAATCGACAGTTTGCTCGCCAGATCAATAAATTACGGCTATGCCCTGAAAGCGGTAGCGTTCGGTATGGAGAGGTATTCTCAAATAAAAAAATACATAGAAGCGAACTTCGGGCCTATTCACGACTCCACACTCAGCAATATTTTGAACGGACTCGTGAAGCAAAGTTTTCTGGAGATTTCCTTCTCAAAATCGATGAAGAGCTACTCTATACCCGATCCGATAACTAGCAGCTTCTGCGCTTCGATGAATCTGAAACAATAACAGGCCCATCTCCACTAATGCGCTTCGAATTAAAAAAGAGCTGTCCCTTGAGAGAGCCCGATTGGGGCCGGATAGAAAACGGCCGCTGCC
>JAAYUI010000175.1 GCA_012517765.1 Caldisericales bacterium
AGGTTAATGCCAACTGGTGAGGCTACTCCTGAAAAACCACAGACCAGTTATTAGATAAGTTTGCCACTACAGTTACCTCTTGTTTGTCTACGGTTTATCCGGAAGAGGCATATTACCAACATTAAATTCTGAATAACCACCACCTCGCTCTTTTTAGCCCACGGTAATGTCTCGACTGAAATACCCACTAATTCTAAAGGATCCGAACCTGCAAGATTAACTCGTGTTTGACTGTCTTTACATTTTTCTGAAAGAGCTGGTTGCATAAGCTGAATATACTCAGCAGTCGCAGGAGAACCAATCCAACCAACAAAAGTGTTTATAGCGGTTTTAGTTCTACCTGATATTTTTCCAGGTCAAAGACGATAGTTAGATCCTCTCCCCTAAACAGTAAACCCACGAGCTTGATCAATCAAGTCCCTACCAAAGATTTTTAAAAGGAGGGGCATAATTCATTGCAACCCGTCTTTATTTAAGGTAGAAACCATCGCGAGCATGTCGAATCTTGGTTTTCATCTTCAACTGGTGCTGCCAGGCAACATGAAGGTCTATCTTGTAAACACAATCGTAGTCTATTTCTCGTATATTGACTTCTCCCTTTTAACAAAGGGAGATGTTTCGGAATTCGATTGGTTATCTCATTCTTTCAAATCCCCCTCGCCCTATCTCCCCCTCGCCCCCTCAGCGTCTTTTGCTAATGCGCCCACTCACCCCCTCGGCTTTTTCCGCCAAACCGTCGCCCATTCCTCCTGATAGATAGAACACGCGTGATTCACAAAAAAGAACCTAAATAAAAGGAGGTTAAGTATGGCAGTTACGGCAGTGGAACAAACTAACCGGCTCCGGATTCGTTTTGAAGAAGGAGTGGATCCCGAAACCGGAAGGATGCAGACCTCATCGGTATCCTATGGGAATGTCAAACCAGCGGCTTCCGATCAGGATGTCTGGGATGTGGCAGTGGCTCTGAGTGGCTTATCGGATAAAACCGTCTATGATGTTTTCCTCAATGAAGGAAAACTCCTCACCGAGTAAGGAGGTGACTGGGTATGGCTCAAACTCTACGAATGACCTTTGTCAATGAAGCCGGGAACAAGTACTCTCTAAACTTCAAAGATCCCAAAGCTGGCATCACGGCGGCTGAGATCTCAGCAGCCATGGATGTGATCATCGCCAAGAACATCTTTGAGACCACTGGTGGGGATCTCGTTTCAAAAGATTCAGCGGTGCTCATCGACACCACCGAAACTCCCTTGGCTGTGATCTAAATCCGTGGCCAAAAAAGCAGGTTCGGAGGGGGAGGCTCTCCTCCCCCTCGAGCGGGACTTTTTCTATCTTGCGAAGACGGTGGAAAAGATGGACAAGCGCTTAGAACGCTATGATGAAAACATCCGATCCCTGGAACGAGAACTGGCTTCTCTCAAGGTCTGGGTGAGCATTGGCAGTCTCATCGGACCAGGGATTGTGGTGGCTCTCATCCTGAGGGGGTTAGGAATACGGTAAATAACCAAGGAGGAAAAAACATGAAATCGAACACCATGGACTATCCATCTGAAGCTAACTCCTGGATGGCCGATGTCCAATCGCTGCTGGAGCTGGCTCGGGTTCTCATCACCGATGCTCTCCTTGAACTCCAATCTCAGCGGCAAGCCCAGGATGACACTTTCCTCTTGGACCGGCTCGGACTCAATCGAGAACGAATCGTGCGTTCGTTCTCTTTTCCGAATGAACTGAGCATTATCCTCCATCTTGCCGAACACACCTTTGATCCCTTAGGACGGTATCCGGTCAATCCCTTTGCTTTGATCTTGGCGATTCGGGAATCAGAACGAGGACGTCCGGGGCTTGAGTTTGGAGTGATGCACCCTGAGGCTCGAGAGACTAATTTACGGACTCAGGCCGAATGGGCCATTGGCACTATCAAGAAAAACTTCGAGCGGTTTGAAAAGCAAACCGAAGAAAAAGACTTCATTGCCTTCCTGGGGAAACGTTATGCACCGGTAGGTGCTAAAAATGACCCAGAAGGTTTGAATCAGAACTGGGTGAAAAATGTCAGGTACTGGTATGACGCTTTTATTAACAGTGAGAAGTGATGCTGTCTTGCGGAGGGGGAGAAAGTGCGAGGGGTCGAGGATCTCATCAACCCAATCCGTCATTGCGAGGAACGAAGTGACGTGACAATCTCTTCCGGTTCATCTTTATTATTTTTTTCCTCGCCCCCTCGCCCCCTCAGTATTTAAGGGCGTGAGGACCTCATTTTTTCAATTCTTTTTTATAAATACTTTAAAGGATGGGATTCTCACGTCGCACAAGACGCTCCTCAGAATGACCGAGAGGTGGATGGGATTCTCACGTCGTCCGGCGAAAAACACCGGATTCCTCAGAATGACAACGAGGTCAGCTATTTGTTACATCTATATTAAGAATTATTCATAATTAGGAGGAAAGGAATGGATATTCAAAAAATCATCTTTGATCTGCTCATTTTAATTCTTCCGACTCTTCTAACGGTGATCTTTTCCAAATTTGGCCTTGACCGGATCAAGTTTCAACGGTATCAGCGGTTGATCCAGATTGCCGAAGAAGCAGTCCTTTGGGTAGAAGATGCCTATCCCCAGAATCGAGGGAGTGAAAAGCTCCTCAAAGCCATTCAATACTTTCGCGATGCTGCCATTCAGGCTGGCTTTTGGATCGCTGATGAAGAGGCCGAGAAGAAAGTGCGGGTGGCTTATCAGGCATTGAAACATGCCTTTCCGGTGGAAGCACTAAAAAATTAATAGCGGGGGTCATCACCACCCCCGCACTCCGACCAGCCTTTGAAGATCTCCTTCAAAGGATTTTTCCAGGAATTGTCATTGACCTTCCTGAAGAGAAAATTCGCTATTGGAGTGAACTGTCTCGACAGAAAAAGTTCCAAGAAAAGCTCGATCAACTCAAGTTGGAAGAGATCGAAGGTTATCAGGATGTCGTCTTCAAAACCCCTTCCTTTCAGTGCAACAGATGAGATCCTCACAACGCTCCAGTCCTCATGCCAGCATCCTGAGGCTTCGTATTGTGAAGCCGTGAGGATCTCATCTGTTCACTTTATTCATAATTCCTCTAAATTACAGCCTTTTTCATAAATTCAAGAATCAAGACTTGA
>JAAYUI010000215.1 GCA_012517765.1 Caldisericales bacterium
AATCACCAAGCTCAAGGGGCTTGGTCCCTGGTCAGCAGACATGTTTCTCATCTTTTCTCTTCAACGACCCGATATTTTCTCTATCCACGATCTTGGATTAAGAACCGCCGTTAGTCGCCTTTACCATCTTGACCGACAAGATCTTGACGCCATAAATCATCTTTCTCAAAAATGGTCACCTTATCGCAGTCTTGCTAGTCGCTATCTCTGGGCTAGTCTTGACAACTCTCCGGTCTAGAACTGATCAATCAACTTCAAAAACTGTCCCATCTTCTAAAAACACCTAATCCTTATCTTCCTGCAACTTCTCCATTAAGAGAGAGTAAAACCTCAAGTTGTGAATAGTTGCTAATCTACCAGCTGTCATGTCCCCAATTCGAAATAAATGAGCTAAATAAGCCCTGCTATATTTCCTACACAACAAACAATCACACGCCGTGCTTACCGGTCTATCATCTTTGTAATATTTTTCCTTATCCGGTACATAATACTGCCAGAATTTCTCTTTTCCGACATCGATTTCGTCAATACTCTCAGCGTTATATACATACAATCGTTTATGCCTTGCATCTCTAGTTGGCAACACACAATCAAAAATGTGATATCCCATTTTCGCCATTTTTACCACTTCATCTGGTTTACCAATCCCCAAACCATACAACCAATAATTTTTAGGCGCCTCCTCCGCAATAATTTCAGCAGACCGATAATCAAAACTTCCATCATTGTTAATAGGCCAACCTCCATAACCAAAACCATCAAAACCAATCTTGACCAACTCCCGAGCACAAAAACGTCTTAAATCCTCATAGAATCCTCCCTGAACCACTCCCAGCAGGTAAGGTCTATCTTTCACTGCTATCTTTTTTGTTTCACAAATCCTTTCAAACTCTTCCTTAGATCTCGTTGCCCAATCAATTGTTCTTCTTACTGTCTCTTTTGCTTCCTCGTAACTCGCTGTCGGGGGAGTAAAGTCATCCAGAACCACCACCATGTCAGCTCCTATCTCCATCTGAAAAGCTATTGACTTCTCAGGAGTAAATATTATTTTTTTCTTTCTACTTGGCCTAAATACAATTCCCTCATCATCAACTTTCCCATTTCCGGTTTGTTTTACCAAGCTCATCAACTGAAAACCCCCAGAGTCTGATATAACACCACCCTCCCACCCCATAAACCCACGAACTCCACCATGTTTCTTTAACACATCCTTTCCTAGTTCAAGAAACAAATGATAAGTATTCACCAAAACCCCCGGAGTCCTGGTCTTCCTTATGTCTTCACTGTCCAGCGACTTTAAAACCGCCCTTGTAGCATCTGGAAAAAACACTGGCGTGTTAATCTTTCCAGACTTACTTATAAATTGCTTTTTTTGAACCACCTCTTAATTGTACCTCACTACATATCCACAAAAAAGACAAGATTTCCACACAAAATATTTAACTGGCACATCAACCAATATCTAAAAAGATATCTGGAAAAAACCGATTCATAACAGATTCGTCAACTTACCTCAAGTACAAAGCTGGATTTACACGTCTACCAGACTCGATTACCTCCAAATGCAAGTGGGGACCAGTGGTCCACCCTGTCATGCCAATCTCACCAATCGCCGTATCTCCAGCAACCTCATCGCCCTCCTGGACATAAATTTTACCTAAATGGGCATATAATGACTGCACATCACCACCGTGGTCGATTATCAAATGTCGACCATAACCACTTCTATGATTTAATACAGCCACCACCTTACCGCTTGCTAATGGCAGTACAACTGATCCTTTAGGTGCCCTAATATCTATACCAGCATGAAACACGTGATATGTCTGAGATACGCCAATGGCTTCAGGAACAGGGTAGGTGAGTGAGGAATCAGTTTTTACCTGGATTTCCATTTTTTTCTCTAATCCAACCATCTCACTTGATACTACTCCCAGCGCTGAAGCTGGAATACTCGAAAACATTCCAGTCAGCAAGGTAACAATAGTGAGCTGTACCCCTACCAAACTCTTGATTTTTGGAGCCTCAAAAACTGGCCTCAATAGTTTGGATATTGG
>JAAYUI010000009.1 GCA_012517765.1 Caldisericales bacterium
CAGACCAACCAGGGCGAAGATGCCCACAAACAGGTAACCGAAAGAATAATCGTTCAAAGCTTACCTCCAAAAGTTGCACACTTTTGCAAATTATATAAGCGTAAACACGATAAGCAATGTCTTTACAGTGAGCATAGACAATACATTTTATAAAAAAGTTACACCGAAAGGACAAAGAAGAACAAATTAAGACTGGGCAAAAACTTGCGCTTTATAAAACCAGAAAATAACCCCAATTTAAAAAGTTAATAAATTCACAAATTGTTTTAAAAATGATTTTTTCGTGGAATGGCCCCCGATGTTCTTTTTTGTGCCAAAAATGTCTTACTGGGCAGAAATTGCGGACAACTCTTCAGAAAGCTCGGCCCATGCGTTCTCGGTCTCCGCAAGCCTGATCTTTACCATGTCATATTCGTCAAGATCGAGTTTTGTCTGCTCTCCCCGAGAATAGAAATCCGGGTTTGACATTGACTGTTCAATGCCATTTTTCCTCGATTCCAGCATGGCCATATCGTCCTCGAGATTCTTAAGCCTGTCTTGCATTGATTTTATCTGGTTCTTTGATGGACCCTGGTCTTTTTTCTTTTGTTTCTGCTGGGTTTTCTGGTCGCCCTTGTCTGTCTGTTTTTCAGGTTTCCTCTGCAGATATTCCTCAAGGCTGCCCCTGGTATCGACAATGGTGTTTCCGTCAAATGCCCATATTGTGGCACCAACGTTGTTTATGAAATATCTGTCGTGGGAAACCAAAAGCACGCTCCCGGAATAATTTTTTATGGTATCTTCTAGGGAAGCCCTGGCATTTATGTCGAGATGGTTTGTAGGCTCGTCAAAGATGATGAAATTGGCGTCAATGAGGGCCAATTTGGCAAGTATGAGCCTGCTTATTTCACCGCCAGAGAGTGCCTTGCACAGTTTCAGGACATCATCACCAACAAAGAGGAATGTCGCAAGATGGTCTCTCGCCTCCTGGGGTTTGAGATCAGAATTGTTCATTATTTCCTCAATAACAGTTGCCTCTGGATTGAAACTGCCGAGTTCCTGCTCGAGATATGCCATGGAAACATTGTAGCCAAGCCAGACCTCACCTGATGAAGGCTCTTCTTCACCAATCACCGTCTTCAAAAACGTTGTTTTTCCACAACCATTGGGACCCATCAGGGCGATTTTCTGCCCTCTCTTCATCTCGAGATTGAGGCCACCAAAAAGCTCCCTGCCTCCAAAAGATTTTGACAGACCCTTTGTCCTGAAGATGATCTCGCCGGTCCTTCCAGACGACTCAAGGTTGAGCTGGACTTTTTTCTCCTGTGGGAGGGCCTCGACCTGGACAACCCTTTCAAGGCGCCTTTCCATGCTCCTTGCCCTCTTGGCGGCCACTTCCGTTCCGTATCCCTTGAACCTCTTTATGAAACGGGTTGCTCTCTCGATAAATTCCTGTTGCTCCTGCAATTTCTCGAGAGAGTGTTCCCTCTCGAGGTCATACTGGGCCCTTGCCTGTGTGAAATTGCCGGTAAAATCAAAGGACTTTCCGTCAATGAGTATCACGGTGTGATTGCAAACCTTGTCCAGAAGGTACCTGTCGTGAGAGACAATGAGCACCGAGCCCTTGAATTCCTGCAGGAAGCCCTCAAGCCAGATGGTTGCCTCGAGATCGAGGTGGTTTGTTGGTTCGTCGAGTACCAGCGTGTCGGGTTCCGTGGCCAGTATTGTTGCCAGCTGAAGACGCGACCTCTCGCCACCAGAAAGGGAAACAACGGGCCTTTTCCAGTCTTCCTTTGAGAAACCGAGGCCAGACAGGATTCGTTCTATCCTGTGGTCTATGTCATACCCTCCAAGCGCTTCATACTGGTGCTGGAGTTTTTCAAACTTGGCAAGAAGCTGTGAATTGTGGGGGTCTTTTGCAACCTCTGAAGAGATCTCTTCAAGCTGCCTACCGGTTTCATATATGTTTTTGAAAGCTGACCTGACCTGGTCAAACAAAATGACGTCCGAGACATCAAGTGACCTGTCCTGGGCAAAATACCCGATTACCTTGTCGGGCTCTTTGAAGACCTTTCCGTCGTCCGGCTCCATCTGGTCCATGATTATCTTTATCAGTGTGGATTTGCCGGTGCCATTTGCGCCAACAAGCGCCAGCCTGTCGTTGCCGCCAAGCGTGAATGATATGCTATCGAGAACGGCCCTCACGCCAAAATATTTTGTTATGTTCTGAACCTGGATCTGCCCCATCAGCTCACCCAGGCAAGTCCTACTCTTTGTGCCATTTTTCCTTCAATACCTGTCCTAAGTTCTCTATTTTCTTTGAACCTCAACTCCGGATCATGTTTAATGATATCCTCTGCGATTTCCCTTGCCAAGGAAAGAAGCGGGAAGTTTGAAGGAGTGATGAGTCTTGATGAGGCAAGCATCGGCAATCCTGACTGCATTGTTCCGCCAATGTCCCCAGGCCCGCGCAATTTGAGGTCTTCCTCGGCAACCTCAAGGCCGTTTGCTGTTCTTTCCAGAACTTGCAGTGAAACTGTCGGCCTTGACGGTATCAGGAAACAATAGCTTTTGTGCTCGCCCCTTCCGACCCTGCCCCTCAGCTGGTGGAGCTGGGCCAGCCCGAACCTTTCAGCGTTTTCAATTATCATGACCGTTGCGTTCGGGACGTCTATTCCAACCTCAATGACAGTCGTCGAGACAAGGATTTTTAGTTCTTTGTCTCTGAACCTGCACATCACTTCATCCTTCTCTTTTGATGGCATTCTCCCATGGAGCAGTCCGCATGGAATACCTTTGAAATGGGACTCCGTGAGCTCAACGAACTGTTTTGTGGCGGCTTTTGCAGAGAGTTTCTCCGATTCCTCGACAAGAGGGCAGACAACGTAGACCTGCCTGCCTTTTTCTATTTCGGCGAGGGCCGTTTTGTAGGCGAGACTGCCTGCACCGGTGAGCACTTTTGTTTCTATAGTTGCCCTGCCCTTTGGCATTTCATCAACCACAGAGACGTCCAGATCACCGTAGATCGTCATGGCAAGCGTCCTCGGGATCGGGGTGGCACTCATGACGAGCACATGCGGGCAGAAGCCCTTTTTTGCCAGCCTGGCCCTCTGCAGTACGCCAAACCTGTGCTGCTCGTCAACAACAACAAGCCCGAGGTTTTCAAATTTTACCCAGTCTTCGAGGAGCGCGTGTGTTCCAAAAAGAACACATGGCTCCCCAGAGGAAAGCAGCTCAAAAATCTTTTCCCTTGCCATTTTTTTTGATGAACCGGAGAGGTACGCAGTGTTGAACGGCAAGAGTTTTCTGGCGACATTGTAGGTCTGGCTTGCAAGGATTTCTGTCGGCGCAATCCATGCAACCTGGTAGCCCAGCTTTGCGGCAGAGCTGCATGCACTCAAACCAACAACCGTCTTCCCAGAGCCAACATCTCCATGCAGGAGCCTGTTCATCGGCCTTCCCGACTCCAGGTCTTTTGCTATTTCCAGACAACATCTCTTCTGGGCTATGGTCGGCTCGAACGGAAGTTTTGAAAGGAAATCCTTTGAAGATTTTTGTGCACCCTTGATGATTGGAGCATCCTGCTGCCTGTACTCTGCCCTGCGGAGGAGAAGCGCTGTTTCCATGAGCAAAAATTCGTCCAACACGAGCCTTTTTTCGCAGAGTTTGAGTTGCTCAAAGTTGTCAGGGAAATGCACTTTCTCGTAGGATTCACGGAGGGATGGCAAAGACATGCTCTTCTTTACGGCATTAGGAAGGTAGCCATCACCAATCTCCGGCATGTTGTCGACGATTTTTTTGATTACGCTTCTTATGACCCACTGTGGGAGCCCAGTAGTCAGTGGATAGACCGGCACAATCCCCATGTCCTGTATGTCAGTGTCCAGATCGGGGTTTGTCATGTGTGGGCCGCCATAATCGCCCACTTTCCCATAGAGTGCCACTGTTTTCCCGATGGCAAGCTTTTTCAGGACGTATGGGTTGTTGAACCATGTGGCCATTATTTTGCCGGTCGAGTCGCCAAAAAGCGCCTGCACAAAATTCCTTCCGGCACGCGGCTCCCTGACATCAAGCACTTTTGCAAAGACAGTCGCTTCCGTTCCGGTGGAGAGCTGTGCAATACGCAAGACCTTTGTTCTGTCTATAAATCTGATGGGAAAATGGTTTAGGGCGTCCAGGACAGTCACAAGTCCAAGTTTTTTTAAGAGTTTTGCCCTCTCGGGGCCGATTCCTGGAATGGAAGCGAGAGACATTTCTGTACCCAGATGTATTTTTTGTTGCCTGGGTACCGGTTTCTGCCTGACATAATGGCCCCTGGCAAACTTTAACAGGTCATTTACGGCCTTTTCCCTTGATGTGATATCCAGGGAGGTATAACTGGAAAAAACCTCAATAGCCCTTTTTATGCTGGCATTTTGACTGGGTTCGTCTTTTGCCCACTGGTCGAGCTTTGCCAGAACAAATTTTGAAAACCCGCCAAACACCGCCCTGTCATCGCAACCCCTCTCAAGCTCGGCCATTGCAGGGCCAAGGATGAGCGTTCTGACAGGAGAAAGACTCATAAGATAATCTGGGCTACAACAAAGAGGGCAACGCAGTAGGCCGCAAAGATGTAGAAATTGAATTTCTGGATGACCTTGAAGAACAGGAAAAATGATAAGTAGCCAACAACGGCGGCCACCACAAAGCCAACTATGGAAGGCATCCAGTCAATCTGCATCCCTGAACTGGCCACCATTTTATAAACATCATAGAGTGTTTTTGCTGTTGCAGCGCCGACTGCAGGAATTGCAACAAGAAAAGCCAGTTTGGAAGATGATTTTTTGCCAAACCCCAACAGCCTGGCTGCGGTTATTGTGGCGCCTGACCTTGATATGCCAGGAAACATGGCAATCGCCTGGGCACAGCCAACAGTTAGTGCATCGATCCATGTTGTTTCTTCAAGTTTGCGTTTGCCACTCATGAGAGAAGCAACTATGAGGAAAGCTGCAGTAACAAGCAAAAGGTAAGAGGTAGTTTTTGGGTCCTGGAAAACAGATTCAATCCTGCTTTCAAAGAGCAGGCCGAAGATGATTGCCGGTACAACTGAAAGTATGAGGTTGTATGAAAAAATCGAATCTGGCGGGAGACCCCTGCCAATCTTTGGCAAACCAGCAAAAAAGGCCTTTACATATTTGACTACTTCCGGCCAGAAAAAGACGATTATTCCAAGGAGCGTTCCAGCATGAAGGAACACATCGAACCACATCGGTGGTTTGCCCCACCCCAAAAAAGCGGGAACAAGGACAAGATGGGCAGAAGACGAGACCGGAATAAACTCTGTGAGACCCTGGACAAAGCCGAGGACCAATGCTTCAATGATTCCCACTATTTTGCCTCCAGAATGGACCTGCAGAATTCGAGGTCCTCTATTTTATCAACATCGACACCCAGCTCCGGGCACTGCAATATTGGTGCTTTTATAGCAACGCCAAGCATTTTTGAAATTCTCTTTTCAAGCTCGGGTATTCCGACATTTTTGAACAAAAGCAATCTCAAAAGGAACGGAACGCCAAGCTGGAGGGCCTGTTTTATGGCAGACTTCCTCCTCCTTGATGTTTCCTCGACTATTGGTTCCACCTTTTTGTAGGCGGTTTTGCTTATGTAGAAGAGGTTTCCGATTTTGACATTTCCCTCTTTGATACGGAGAAAAGTGCGCTTTGTTCCGGGGAACATCCTCAGGGTGTCTTCTTTGGTTATGATTGGCAAACCAAGATCACACCTTGTTTTTTGGAGTGCAGAAACCACCATGTCAAAGGTCTTTTCAGTTACCAGCGGGATGTCGTTTGTTGTCACGACGAGATACTCTGTCTCTGAGGCATCCACAAGGCGGTCTATGTTTGCCTTCTGGCTGTCGCCCTCTTCCAGCATCAGGTCCACCTTTGATTTTATGGAATCCGGATAGCCGTTGCCAACAAGGATGATCCTGTTCGTGAGGGAAGCCTTGCGAAGCGCATCAATGACGTATTCAATTGATGGCTTGCCTGCAAATGAAAGCATGCCCTTGTTGGGCACGCCCTCATTTGCAAACCACGGCTCAACTCCGCCGCCACCCAATATTGCAAAATCTATTTTCATTTTGGATATATCAGCGTTATCTTTCTTGTGGCACCTTCCCAGGCCACACCTGCTCCAAGGGCTTCTCCAACAAACCTTAGCGGCAACATGGTTTTTGCGCTAATGATTGTTGGATAGAGCTTTTGGGTTTTTGAGTCAATGAAGACCTCTTTGCCATTTATCTTGGCGGTTTTCTTGCCAATCCACAACTCAACGATGTTTTTCCCGTTCCAAAGTGATTGCGTCAGGGTGACCTTTTTTTCTGCACCATCATAGCCAACCTGTGCTCCAAGGGCCTCTGCGACTTCCCTTATTGGCATGTATGTGCTCCCGCCAAGTTCTTTCGGAAGCGGTGGCGAGGAAGATGTTGGAGCAGTTTTGAGTGTCACCTTCAGGCCGTTTATAGTGATATCTGTTTTGTCCAGCCATAATTCTATTGTGACGGCATAAATTACATCGACCGTTATTTTTTTGTTCTGGCTGCCCAGTGTCGCCGAGATCTCGAACCTGTTGAGCCCTGGGATAAGCGTTACTGAGTAGTTAGCCTTTCCGTTCTGGTCCACAGTTGCCGGCTTGCCACCGACCATCACTGTTGCGCCCTTTGTTGTGGAAATCGGGATTGTGTAACTTGGGGAGGCAGTTTTTAATGGGGTACCAGAGAAACCGTTGACCGAAAGATCAAGAAGTGCGGCAGATTCGACCAATACCCTTATGGGAACAACAGTTTTTCCTGCGTTGGATTCAATTGTCACTTCGCCTGCCAGGGCACCTTCTGTGTTTGGCTCCACTGTGATATTTATCTTACACCTATCACACTTGAATGATGACGGATCGACTTTTATCCATGGAGCGCTCGCAGTAATTGTTCCCTCAAGCATTCCGCCTTCGCCAGCCTGCTCGATGATTTCGATCTGGAGCGATTTTTTTGTGTTCTTTGGTATTTTGCCAAAGTCTAGCTCTGATGGCTCAACTTTCAGAATCATTCCGGATTTTTTGTAGGTGAAACCCACTGCAATTTCTGAATTGCCGCCGTTGCTTTTAATTGACAACTTCCCTGAATATGGCCCTGGTTCGAGGCCAAGCGGGTCAACAATCATGGTTGTTTCGAAAGAACCATCCGGCTCGATTTCAAATTCTGATTGTTCGGTCCTGAGCCATGGTTCTGAAGGCTTGATGGTTGCTGAAAGTTTTCCAGTCCCGATGTTTTTGAGAGTGAGCTTCCTGGTTGCGGTGGTTGAAATCTCGCCGAGATCGAATGTTTTTTCTGCAACTTCAAGCTTCGGCTCTTCGGCCACTTTTTCACACTCAAACTTCCAGATGATGTTGCCTATGAGCTTTTCACCTGTTTTTGATCTTATGCCTGACTGGCCACCCTTTATGTATAGAGTATATTTTTTACCCTCCTCGAGCGCCCTACCTGGAACATATATGCATTTTGACCCGGAAACAGAAATCTTTCCAGGAACAGCAAGGCCATTCTGGTCCACAAAAAGCACTGTGCCCTCGTTGAATGTTGCAGGGTCCATGTCCTTGTCAAATGACAGCGAAAGTGGTGAGTTCGGTGATATTTTGCCAGCAAGCGGGCCAACAAGGTGTGGTGCCTTGAATCTCCATGCGCCATACGCATAAACTTCGAGCGTGTCCTGGTCAAATATCACCACTGTGGCACCAAGCTCTTCTTTAACCCAGTCCTCTTTTAAGTCAAAATTAGTCGTGAGCTTCTTGGTTTCACCATTTTTGATTCGCATTGTCGTGCCTTTTGCAGAAGGCTTGATTGCGCGGACGACATGCTGGAAATACTGGTCTTCCCTGTCAATATTGTCTTCAAAGAGAAAGAAGGAGTATTTTAATGTCGCCTGATCGAGTGGGCCAAACTGCTCGACTGTTGCCTCAAAATCAATCTTTTGCCCTGCGGCCTCTTCCTTCAGCTTTGCATTCAGGGAAACGTTGAAGCTGAGGGGCGAGGAGCGGACCTTTGAGACAGTTTCTTCAACCTCTTTTGCAGTCATGCCGGATCTTTTTACGAAGTTGCCATTGAAAGCTATCGTTGGATAGGCCTTTCTTTCATACATCTGGCCCCTCTTGTCGGCTTCATCAATATAAAACTCGTCATTCGGATTTGAATGCAATCTTACCTTAATAATAGAGTCCGAGCCAAGCTCAGATTCGAGTTTGTCCATACTGCTCACGGCAGTGTGGCATTTCGTTCAGTTCGGCTCCACAAAAATTTCGCAGAATGCAGCACGTTTCGGGGTGAAATCCGAAGCGGAGAGCGGCATTGTCCTTGAATAGACCTGGACGGTCTGTGAAAGCATGAGAGAGAGCAGAACAATTACTGACAATTTTTTCACAGCTCGGCCTCCTTTCCTGATTGCTTGTAAACAAATTTAGTCCTGCCACCAAGGCCAGTCAAGATTTCATAGGGGGTGGTCCTGAGTATTCCAGACAAATCTTTTACGGTAACAGCCTCATCGGCATCTTTCCCGATGAGCGTTACCCTGTCCCCAACCTCAACTCCCGGGTTATCTGTCACGTCAATCATGAACTGGTCCATACATATTCTTCCCGTTATCCTTGCCTGCTTGCCCTGGACCAGCACAAAACCACCATTTTTAAGGTTCCATCTCCATCCATCGGCATATCCCACAGGCACAGTTGCGATGACCCTTGTAGAATCAGCGACAAAATCCCTGCCGTAGCCGACACTTTCACCCTTGTGGATGACTTTCATGTCGCAAACAACAGAAGTCCATGAAAGAATCGGCAGGAGTTCCTGGTCGAACCTGCCGCCAACTGGTACCCCATAGAGCATCATGCCTGGCCTGACCATATCAAAATGGTACTCCGGATAATTCATCGTTGCGGCCGATGCAGAGGCATGGAGTATTGGCGTTGCTCCCATTGCCTTTGCCTCAAGGGCCACTGCTGTGAATAGGTCGGCCTGGCGCTTTGTGAATTCAGGATCAGAATCGGCCGCAGCAAAGTGGGTAAATAGGCCACTGATCCTGATTTTTGGGAGCTTCATCACACTTTTTATAAATGGCACCGAGTCCTTGACCGATATCCCGGCCCAGCACATGCCTGTATCGACCTTTATGTGCACCGGTACCGGAGCAGGTGTTAGCCTGTCAAGTTCCACTGCAAGCTGGTAGTCGAAAATGGTCGGGGTGATCTGGTAATGCAGTATGTCAGAAGCATAGGCAGAGTGTGTATAGCCAAGTATGAGTATTGGACAGACAACTCCCCCTGCTCTTAGCTTGATTGCTTCCTCCGGGGTCTGGGCAGCCAGCCAGTCGGCACCATTATAGGCGAGCGCTTGCGAGACTGCGACATCACCGTGTCCATAAGCGTTGGCCTTGACAACAGCCATCACCTTTGGCGCCCGGGAGATCCTTCTCACCAGACCAAGGTTTGATATTAGCCTGTCAATGTCCACCGTTGCCAGCGAAGGCAACACTTTCTCTGGTGCAAGACTCATTGGCTTGTTACTTTTATCCCTTCGAACCTGATGCTTGGAGTGATTGTCGTAATTAGGTCTTCAACATCGCTTGATATACCGCTTATGTTTTTGATCATCTCGAATACATTTCCAGCGATCATGGTTCCCAGGAGGGGTGTTGTTATCTTTCCGTTCTCGATTAAATACCCTCCCTTTATAACACCAGAGAAATCGCCAGATGAGGGGTCGAAATTGCCAGAATATCTTTTCACAAGAAGGCCAAGTTTTGTGTCTGCAATGAGCTCTTCAAGTGTACTTTTGCCATTTTCCACGATAATGTTGGTTGTGGAAACGGAAGGGGTCGAAGATGGTGGTCCTGAGGCATGGCCATTTGATATAGTTTTGTCCCTTGCTGCTGTCCTTGCATTGTGGAAAGGCTCTGTGAAAATGCCGTTTTTTATTGGCCACATGATTTTTGGTGCGATTCCTTCCCTATCAAAGTTGGTTGACTCAAATCTGCCGGGGCGCCTTCCATCATCAAGGATGGACAACTTTTCGGAAGCAACCTGTTTCCCTTGCATTCCGGCAAACCTTGACTCGCCCATCTGGATGGAATTGGCGTTGCAGGACCACAGGATTGTTGGAAAAACAAGTTCGCCAAGTGCGTCACCAAAAAAGATTACCGGACCTTCAAAGCTCTTTCCACTTTTTGCACCGAGTGATTCAATGACATTTTTTGAGAACTTCCTTGCCACCTCTGAAACATTGATCTTTTTTGGGTCGGTTGTGGCACCAAAGGCACCATCCATCGATGAAACGGTCTCGCCATCTTTTGCCATGCCATAGACAAAATAGAAAATTCCGGTCCTCTCCTGTGAAAGATTAATCCCGTTTGAGTTGGCAAGTGTTGAAACAGTGGAAGCCAGGTTGAATTTGGCCATGTCAACTGAAACCCTGCTATCATAGGCCTTGCATTCCAGGAGCATCTGTTTGGCGTAGCCCACAACCTTGTCGAGGCCCATTTCAGCAAGGCCTTGATTGTGGAGGTCTCCAATTGAGATTGTTTCTCCCTGGTCTGGAAGGACGTTTGAATCGTCAGGTGGTGATGACTTGGCAATTGCCATTGCCTCTTCGATGGCCATCTGCACTTTTGAATCTTCGAAGGAATTTATGCATGAAAAGCCCTGTGAATGGGAATTGATGACCCTTACGCCAAGCCAGCTGCCTTTGTCCGAAGTTGCAACATGTATCTCGTTGTCCTGCGCACTGACAGAGATGTTCTTGCTGTGGGAAATGGCCACCTCGGCATTTTGCGCACCGGCTTTTTTGCACATTCCAAGCGTGTGTTCCGCTATTTCTCTTGTGTCCATTATCTGCCTCCAAGCATTGCCTTGCATTTGATCGAGGGCCCGCCGCCATCGACTTTGGCAGGCTGTATTTTCCCACAGGCCCCGGAACCCATTGCAAACTCAAAGTCATTTCCGACCATGTCCACGCTTTTCAGGACATCAAAGGCCTGGCCGGAGATGGTGACGTTTTTCACCAGCCTGCCGACCTTCCCCCTGGCTATTTCGTAGGCCTCGCCGCATCCGAACATGAATTCTGCGTTTGCGTCAGCCTCGCCATTTTCGGGGTTTACCAGAAGGTAGCCCTTGTCTACCGAGCCAATGATCTCATCAAAACTGTTTTTGCCAGGTCTTATGTATGTGTTTCTCATCCTTATTATCGGGACATCAGTGTAACCCCATGCCCTTGCATTGCCGGTGGGTTCAACACCAAACAGCTCTGCTGTTTCCCTGCTGTGGAGATATGAAGACAAAATGCCGTCTTTTATGATGACCGTTCCCCCGGCCTCTACACCCTCATCGTCAACCTCGATGTAGCCCGCAGGGTTGCCAATCTTCATCAGATTTGGCCCGTCATCGACCATGGTGATCAAGTCTGAGGCTATCTTCTGGCCAATCTTGCCTGCCGTTATCGACCCTGAAAGTACGAAATCAGCCTCGACCGTGTGTCCTATTGCCTCATGTGCAAGGATGCCAACCATGCCCGGTTTTAGAACGACATTGTGTATCCCGCCTTCCACATAGGG
Organism: Caldisericales bacterium; assembly: GCA_012517765.1. GTDB lineage: Bacteria > Caldisericota > Caldisericia > JAAYUI01 > JAAYUI01 > JAAYUI01. Next base: position 11,607 of record JAAYUI010000009.1, read on the forward strand.
CGCATCCAGCTTGTCAACGGCTATTCTGGCGGCCTTTTCAGCCATCTGCTCTGGTGTCCTGGAATCAAAGAGTTCATCAAAACCACCAACAACGCCCCTGGATTCAAAAGAGCTCTGCATCTGACCATCTTTTGAGGCAACAGCAACGCAGTAGAAATCAGGCTTGGAGAGCCTACTGTGGCACTTTGCCCCATCATTTGTCATCACCCACTTGTTTTCTGTTGTTTCTGAGTAGTAGGTTGTGGCAGTCACGATAAATTGGGAGTTTTTCCTGATCAGTGACTCGATCCTTATGGCCAGAGCTATTTTTTCTTCAAACGGAATGTCTTCGAGGTCTTTTTTTGCCTTATATCCATAGTCCCTGCTTGCAAGTTTTTTTGGGGGCAGGGCCGGCACTTTCTTTTGTGACTGCGAACCAATTGCCATGGCTGCTATCTCGGCATCTCTCAGGGCTCTGGCAAGGGAATCTGGATCAAGGTCGGATGTTGAAGCAAAGCCCCATGCACCGTTCCTGAGCACCCTTATGCCTGCCCCAATGCTCCTTTTGGAGCTGGATGTTTCGAGCAGGCCGTTTTTTATTGCCACGCCACGGCTTGTCTTGTCAGAAATCCTTATTTCGCAAAACCCATTGCTCAAAGACAATGCTTTCTCAATCAGATCAAACATCAGTCCTCCTTTTGTCCGGTGGCCATTTTCCTGATGATTATTATCGGTGTTTGGTCGTCCTCGTTGCCGGCAGGGTTGTCAGCCATAAATTGCTCGAGCTCTTTTTTGTCTACACCGTCAGAGGCACCAACTGCCCATGCTATTCCCATGTCGTTGGCATCAATAATTGCCGCTTCAAAGCCAGTTTTTTCCTTTATTATCTGGGCAAGCCTGTCACTGTTGTACGGTCCTGGTATGACAAAATAATCGTAGGGGGCCATCGATGCCGGCATGTCGTCTATCATCGCAACCTCGGGCCCTGCCACCATATAAAACCAGCCCTTTTTGCCGATCAGCTTGCCAAGAGCACCACAAAACGTTGCAAAAAGTATTTTTGCTAGTCCTGCTATTTCAATTGCCACCTGGAAGGAGAGCGGATTTGCAAGGGGGGAAGTTGTAGCAAATGAATTTTTTGACGAAGCTGTTACAAAACCGGAAAGCATCCTCGCGATCCTTGTGGAGTGAATTGTTTCCGCAGAGTAGATCCTTGCCTGTGTTATTGCAGCCACAGCAGAAGCAAATGTTACTATGTCACCTTTTTGGACAATGCCTTTTATCGATTCTGCAATAACCTGTGCTGCGTCATCTTCCTCGGTGATTATTTTTGTTTTTACAGATATCTTTACCGAGCCGGGTTTTGAAGGAAGAGGTGGTTTTAAGGTTATCTTTTTTGCCTCATCCGGGAACACTCTTTCGATCTCTTCCAGACACTTGTTGCCTTTTCTTCTTCTGGTGCCCTCTTTCCATATATCGAGGGCCTTTTCTTTCTGGCCGGTCTTCTCGTAGCATTGCCCGAGGAGGACAAAATCGGTCTCATAGAAATTTGATGGTTCGAGCCTCTTGAACTCCTCGAAGTACCAGATCGCATCATTGAGACGGCCAAGCTCAAAAAGGCAATGCGAAATCCTTTTAAGAAGATACCTGTAGATTGAAAGTATGTCCCTTCTGAGGTGCTCTTTGCCGATGTCCATTCCTTTTATGTAGACCTGGAAGGCTGCCTCGAGGTCTTTTTTGTGATAATAATAGACGTCACCCATTGAAAGGTAGTACCAGTACTGTGTTGGTCTCTGGTCAAAAATTTTCTGCAGCAAATCGATGGCCTTCTGGTATTCACCAGAAATACTGTAGATTCTGGCCAGCAATCTCACAGATCGCGGGTATTTACAACCACCACAGTCGACCACTTTTTCGAGGAAATCTCTGGCCTGTTTTTCCTTTCCGGTTTTTCTCAGTGCTTTGCAGTAAAGCTCCGCGTCCCTGTCCGAGGTTTTTGCCGGATCTGGATTTCCATAAGTCCTGACGATGTTTTCATGGTCGTTTGATTCGAGATATTTTCTTGTTCTATACGATTGCATCCTGATCTTCCTGCGCCAGTCCTGTTCTTTCAACCAGCTCAAATAGCTTTATCAAAACATTTTTTACAGATTCCCTGTCCTTGGCCATGCACGATACAACCTCGACACTTTCGTCAATCCCAAGCATTTGTCCGACCTGTTCAGGGCTCAGGGAACCTATAATGTCCTGCTTGTTTGCCGCAACAACACATGGTATCTGGAGTTTTGGCAAAAAGAAAGCAAGATAACGTCTTGCTTCTATAATTGACTTGTAATCTGCCGAATCGACAATCAACACCATGCCTACGGCCCCGACCGAGAGGACATCCCACATATACGAAAACCTCTCCTGTCCTGGTGTTCCAAATATATAGAGCACAAGATCATCATCAATTGTCAGCCTTCCAAAATCAAGTGCGACCGTTGTCTGGTTTTTTATGACCCTTGTTTCATCTGTTACTGCCTTTTCTGTTGAAACCACTGGTATCTCAGAAACCGACCTGATCAAACTTGTCTTGCCGGATGAAAAAGGTCCGGTCACAAGTATTTTGACTCTCTTCATAGCTTCCTGAGATAGTCAATAATTTTTGATATGAATGACTGTTTTGGCTTCTGGTCATTTTGCCCGTTCTGCACAAAATCTGTTCTTTGTTTTACTGCGGCCCTTCTGATGACCCCAACCTGCAAAAGCGAATAAAAAATCCTTATTGCGTCAAACTCTGGCCAACCAAGGTCTTTGCTGATGTCGCCCAGTGATTTTTCGCCATCTATAAGCCCGATTATCTGCCACTGTTTTGAATCAAAAACCAGATCGTAGGTCTCAAATTCTGATGAAAGCGAATAAATAATGTTAGTGGAAGGAATTTCACGTCTCAAGGTTTCGTAGAGCTTTATTCTTCCAGAGGCTTCCAGGAGCAACTGGTCCATTGAAACGATGATGTTTGTTTCGGGACTGTTTTCATCGCTTATAAACCTGAAGCTGCCATTTTCAGCCTCACATATTGCGAAAAAGGCCTCCTTGCCATTCTGGTTGTCTGCAAAAGCGGCGGTTATGCCACCATTCATAAAAAAAACTGATGCTTCAAATCTCCTTCCGGATTGCTCCAGAAAAAGCTGGAGCTTGCCAGTGCGCTTCGAGATCCAGATAAACTGGCATATTTCTATAACCGAGAAATCTTTTATGTTTCCTGCAAGTTCCATCTATACCTCACTTTAAGAAGACTATTGTTACGGCATCGCCACCCTCGTTTGGCTGGGCGAGGTTGAACCTGTCAACACGGGGGCAGTGTGGCAGATAGTCCTGTATGGCCTTCCTCAAGACCCCTGAACCCCTGCCATGAACGACATATACGAATGGCATACCAGCGGAATAGGCGCTGTCAAGATATCTTTCAAGCTTTATAAGCGCGTCCTCTATGGGCATGCCGAAAAGTTCCAGCTTTATCGGTACCGACTGTGTTTCCGGCCTGACTTCCGGTTTCCCTGCCTCCTCGCCTTCCACAGGTTCGCATACCAGTTCAACGCTGCCTGCCGGCAACTGTACCCTTGCCGTTCCAACCTGGACAAGTACTTTGCCCTTTTCAGGATATATGTCCATGACAACACCCTGCGATTTGAACCTTGGGACATAAACGATGTCTCCCGCTTTTATGCCTTCGACATCGACTGGCGTTGTTCTTGGCTGTTCCTCTTCTGCCTTTGAGACCTCCTCGTGGATCTCCTGAAGGCGCTTCTGGAGGATGTCAGTTTCCTTATTTTGTCTCGAGGCCTTGGCAAGCTTTTTGACTATCTCGTCTGCTTCAGCAAGCTTCTCTCCAAAAAACTTCCTGGCCTTCAGGAGCTCACGATCGAGCATCTGTTTGCGGTTCTGCTCTATTTCCACAAGCTCTATTTCGCGCTTCCTCAAGAGCTCCTCGGCCTCCATCCTGGCCTTGCTGACCTGCTCCCTTTCCTCCATTATCATCCTGGCATCTTCAGCCATCCTGGATATTATGTCTGCGCTATTTTTGTCCTCCGGCCTCATGAGTGCCCTTGCTCTTGAGACCACCAAATCGGGAAGCCCTGTCCTCTCGGCTATTTCAAAAGCATGTGAGGAACCAGGCGTCCCAACATGTATCTTGTAAGTTGGCATGAGGGTCTCATGGTCAAATCCAACCGAAGCATTTACCGCATTTATGTTGTTGTATGCAAAACCCTTCATCTCGCCGATGTGCGTCGTGATTATTGTTGGGCAACTGATTTCATAAAAGTGTTCGGCAATGGCATAGGCCAGGGAAGCCCCCTCAGTCGGATCAGTTCCGGCACCAAGCTCGTCCAGAAGGACAAGTTTCGAGGGTGATGCATCTCCGATTATCAGTGATATATTTTTCAGATGCGACGAGAAGGTGGAAAGATTCTGGGCGAGACTCTGTTCATCTCCAATATCCAGAAGGACGTCATCAAAAATGCCCATCTCGATCCCTTCACTGCACGGGAGATGAAGCCCACACTGGGTCATTGCCACAAAGAGGCCAACAGTTTTGAGTGAGGCAGTTTTCCCTCCGGTATTTGGCCCGGTGAGTATGATCATCCTGAAGTCAGAGCCGATTCTTATGTCGATTGGCACTGGTTCATTTATCAGCGGGTGTCTCCCACCCCTGATGTCCAGTCTGTAGCCATCGTTTATGACTGGTTCATTGCAGTTCCATCTTATCGAGAGTTCTGCCCTTGCAAACATGAAGTCCAGGCTGGAAAGTGCCCCATCGATCACTTCCATGTCTTCAGACTTCGTGGCTATTTCATCAGATATTCTCCTCAATATTTCTGCAATTTCCTCGCGCTCCCTGAGTCGCAGGTTCCTGAGGTCATTGTTTAGTGGGATAACAGAAAGAGGCTCCACATAGAGTGTTTGCCCCGATGCGGAAGAATCATGGACTATGCACGGGAAGTGGTTTTTATACTCACTTTTGAGCGGGATTACATACCTGTCATCGCGGATAGTGATTATCGGGTCCTGTATCATCTTGGAGTAAGAAGAGGATTTCATTATTTCCCCAAGCTTGGACTGTATCTTTGTGTGCACAAGCCTCATCTGGACCCTTATAGAGGCAAGCCTTTCAGAGGCAGAATCAAGGACTTCCCCGTGATCGTCGACTGTCTTTGCAATCATCTGTTCGATTGCCTGCTGTGGTTTTATTCTTGAAGCAACCACCCAGACATCCGGGATGTCTTCCTTCGAACCTTCCAGCGATGATTTTACAGATCTTGAGCATCTGAGGGTTTTTAACACCTCAAGTAATTCCTCTGGTGAGAGCGGTGAGCCGATAAGACATGATTTGATATAGTCGGTTATCGATTTTGCATCAATGAACGGTAACGGGCCGTATCTGAGGAGTTGGTCCTTGCACTGGGATGTTTCTCTCTGCAGTCTCGCAACTTCTTCAGCCGAACTCGTGGGGAGCATTACAAAAACAAGGTCTCTGCCACCCTGGGTGTGTGCAAATTCGGTGAGTTTTTCCTTTATTTTTTCAAACTCAAGCACCCTAAGGGCATGTTCATTCACTGACCCCTCCAGCAGAGCTCGCGGACCTGTTCATATGGTTTGCAGTTTAACAAATTTTCCCGGGAAACGCCAGCCCTTCGCGCAAGCTTCACACCGGAAGGCAGTTCTTTGAGGTGCAATGCGTAATGGGCATCACTGCCAAGAGTAAACATGCACCCATGTTTCATTGCAACCCTTGCCACCTGCCATGGCGGATCAAGCTTGTCGGGGGCATAATTCAATTCTACTGCAACACCTGTTTTTGAACACTCGGAAAAAACCATGTCCCAATCTATTTCTATGGGCGGCCTGACAAGGAGCCTCCGGAGTGTAGGGTGCGCAACAATATCAATAAGGCCAGAGCTTATTGCCCTTAGATACCGGTTCTCCAGGATAGATGGATCGTCACCAAGCCCGGAGTGTAGTGCTCCAATCCTCATGATTTTTTGCCTTGTCTGGAAATCGACATGGCCATCGGCATCGATGTTGTATTCAATGCCGGGAACTATCTTTACTGTTCCTTTGAAAGCGTTCATTTTTCTTATTTTGTCTGTCTGGATTTCAAGATCGTGTGCTGAAAGTCCTTTTGTTACAGATATTCCCTGGGCATGGTCGGTGACTGTTATGTATTCAAGACCCATCTGCTCTGCCTGTCTTACAAGCTCTGAAAGCCTTGATCTGCCATCACTCCATGGCGTATGTGCGTGAAGATCGCCCAGGATGTCATCTTCTTCAACGATGTCCCAGCCGAGTTTGCCTTCGGAAAGCTCTATGCAGTCCGGCCATTCGCGTATTTCTGGCGGAATGTATGGCAAACCAAGCTGTTTGTAGAAAGATTCTTCGTCACCTTTTACAAGCAAAAAACCAGCAACTGATCTGTTTTTGAATGCTGTCCTCGAGCAGAGCTTCTGGTAGTGGTCGCCGGGGCCAGTGGCAAGGCACATTGCAGAGCCAATATACTCTTGTCTGCACAGATGTACTCTCACCTGGACACCTGAAACTTGGCCTTCGCAGCCATATTTTGTAATGTTGCACTCACCAAATTCCAGATATTTTGATATCTCTTGCGCTGTTTTTACGGTTGGCTTGGAAACGACAACAAGCAGATCGATTTTTTCTATCAGCTCCCTGCCTCGCCTTATATCGCCAGCAACAAACACTTTTGATGCCTCTTCGAAATGCTTTACTTTTCTTTGAAGGAGATTCGCCAGATGTACTGCGTTTGAAAGCGGGAGGGTCCTCCTTCCGGAGAGGGTCTGCGTCACCATTCCCTCTACTTGTTTTGAAAATCTCTCACCAAAACCTTTTCTTGAGGAAAGCAGACCACCTCTTGATGCTTTTCTGAGCTCCTCAAGTGTTTCTATTCCACAATCCTCATAGAGTCTTGCGATATTTGAGATACTAAGGCCTGAAATCTGCAGAAGACTCTGCACGCCTTTTGGAGTTTTTTTCAGCAATGCCTGCTCAAGACTTGAACTGCCAGTCTTTATCATCTCTGAAATTGCAGAAGCTGTTGTTTCAGAAAGCAACCCTTGCGCCAAAAGGAAACCGACCATTTGGAGTTCGACTTCATCGACATCCAAGTGGCGAATTGTTGTCGAGGCATCAAGAAACTGGTTAGAGCCAATGCCAGTATTTGTGTATCTTGCAAGCCTTGCCAAAAAATTGAGCTTCTCTGCAAGCTCCCAAGAGTTCATGCCTTTCTGACAGAAGCACCAATTTTTTCTAGGGCCAGATCAATTTTCTCGATTATAGCGTCAATCTGGCTGCCCAGCAGTGTCCCTTCGGGATCATAGAAAGACAGCGAGAATGCCAGCGAACGCTTGCCCTCTCTTGCAAATCCGCCAACAAACTGGTCAAAAAGCCTTATCGATGAAAGATTGTTGCCGGCGTGGTCTTTGATTGTTGATTCGATCTGGGAGCAAGGGACTGTTTCCGGTGCAAGAACTGCTATGTCCCTCAGGACCATCGGGAACCTCGGGACAGGTTTTGCAACAGTCACTTCTGGAATGTGCGGAAGAAGACTTTCTATGTTTATATTTGCAATTGCTATGGGAGTTGCAACCTGCAGTCTCTCGTTTACTTCCGGGTCAAGCTGGCCGATATAGCCTATTGGGTTGCCAGAGATTGCTATTTCAGCTTGCCTGTACTGGTGCAAGTGGGGGTGGGGTTTATTTAAAGGTCTGTACGAGACACCACAAACGCAAAGCAGATCAAACAGTGCCTCAAGTGAGCCTTTCAGGTCAAAAAAGTCATAATTCTCGATATTGTCTTTCTTACCTTCGGTTTCTTTGGCTTTGAGCTGGGAGTCCCATCCGGAAGGCCTTTTGCCGGTCATAATCATGACCAGCCTGCGGCATTCAGGTCCAAACTGTGAACCCACCTCAAATAGCGCCATGGTAGAATTGCCCTGTCTGGCGTTGTATGAAGATGCCGCAAGAACACCCAACTCGCAAACAGGCCTCATGATTGTTGAATCTGTTGTCATCGGATTGAGGACCTTCGGGGCGTTTGGGACAAGCGTTTCGAGCTTCATCAATTTGAGCTCGTCCTCGCAAGTCATTGGTTTTGAGACGCACTCGTAAAGGCCCATTCCGGACAAGATTTTTTTGAGCCTTCTCTCAAGAAGGAAAATCGGGGTTTCGGTGACTATCTTCTCCTCGATTATTGGGAAAGTGGTGGGGATTGTGTCATATCCTATGACTCTTATTGCTTCCTCGATAAGGTCGATTTCGTCCCTGAGGTCATTGTCCCTGAACCCCGGGATAGTGGCCAATAGAGGATCTCCAACCTTGATGTCAATTCCAAGGGTGCCAAGGCCTTCTTTTATTTTCTCCGGATCAAGATCAAAACCCAGTATCTTTTTCATTCTCTTGACCCTTACCTGGACCTGGCGCCTTTCTTTTTTGTTGTAGCTTTCCACTAGGGCACACCCGCTTGTTCCAATCATCGAGATGACTTTCCAGGCGGTGTCCTCGGCGACCTCCACATCTGCGCCCTTCTCGAACCTTGTTGAAGCCTCGCTCCTTATTCCAAGGATCGAGCTGGATTTGGCTATAAGAAGAGGGTTGAAGTTCGCAGATTCGAGGAAAATCCTTTTTGTTGCAGAAGTGACTTCCGAGTCCTGTCCACCCATGATGCCGGCTATCCCAACCGGTTTCTCGCCGTCCCAGATCATAAGGGTGCCAACCGGAAGGTCGCGTTCCTTGTCATCAAGGGTTTTAAATTTCATTGGTGCTTTTGTTCTTGCGACCCTTACCACGCCACTCTTTATTTTGTCTGCATCAAAGGCATGGGTTGGCTGTCCGTCCTCATACATGGAAAGATTGGAGGCATCGACAACATTGTTTATTGGCCTCGTCCCTGAAGCCAGCAATTTTCTTCTGGTTTCAAACCCAGAGGGTACAACAGTTACATTTGCGAGTATTCCGATGTATCTCTGACAGTCCCCAAGGTCTTCTATGTCTATTCTGAATTCCGCGCATGTATTTTCAGTGGAGATATTTTTTGATGTCCCAAATGATGGGGTCTCATATGTCTTGCCGGTTTTCCTCCAGAGGATTGCGGCAACCTCGTGAAGGAGTCCGCGGAGGGAGAGCCATTCCGGATGGTTTGGTGTTATCTTGATGTCCAGCATCGAGTCTGAAAGCCAGAATGATTCTGCCGGGTCCGTAAACAGTGGTGTATCATCCGGCATCTGCCACGGGCCTTCCCTCTCTGCCTGTGGAAGGATTTCCGGGTCAATGCCAAAATCCTGGGCAGAAAGGATTGCCCCTTCCGAAGCAAATCCCCTTATGTTTCTTGGCTCGACTGTGACATCACCAATGCGCGTTCCATGAATTGCCACCGGATAAATCTGCCCTGATTTCACCCTGTCAGAGTTTGTCACAACTTCGATAGTTTTTCCTGGCGCGATTTCTATTTTTGCTATGTGCAGTTTTTCTGTTGCCGGCCTGATTTCAGTTATTTTTCCAAAAACCGAGCCCCTGACTTTGTCCCTTTTTTGAAGGTCCTCGACTTCAAGACCCAATATCTTGAAGCCTTCCTGGATGGTTTCCAGGTCGATGTCCCACGGAACAACACTTTTCAGATAGCGATAAGAAAGCTTCATCTGACACCTCCAAACTGGGAAAGGAACCTGAGGTCATTGGTGGTGAAGTCCCTTATGTCACTGATTCCAAACTTCAGCATTGCTATCCTCTCGATCCCCCAGCCAAAAGCAAAACCCTGATACTCTTCCGGATCATAGCCAACATTTTTCAACACCTTTGGGTTTACCATTCCGGACCCACCCATTTCGATCCAGCCGCTATTCTGGCAGACCCTGCACCCCTTTCCGTCACAGAATGGGCATGAGGCTAGAGTTTCTGCCCCAGGCTCAACGAACGGAAAGAACGACGGAAGGAATTTTACCTTTACATTGCCGCCAAAAACATTTGAAAGAATGACGGACAATATCCCTGCAAGATCAGAGAAAGAGATGTGGCGATCGATCATCAGGCCCTCGACCTGGTGGAAAAATGGCGAGTGGGAAGCATCTGTAGTGTCCCTACGGTGACAGAGTCCCATGGCAATCATCCTTATTGGTGGCTTCTCGCTCTCCATCGTCCTTATCTGGACAGGTGATGTGTGTGTTCTCAGGAGCTTGTTGCCTTCGATGTAAAAAGTGTCCTGCATGGCCCTTGCCGGGTGCCATTGCGGAATGTTCAGGGCCTCGAAATTGTACCAGTCGGATTCGATTATTGGCCCCTGTCTCACAACGAAGCCGAGCTTATGGAACACTTCGGTTATGTCTTCGGCAACAATGGACAGTGGGTGCATGGCACCCTTCATTACGGGCCTGCCTGGCATTGTGATGTCTATTTTTTCTGCAAAAAGCTTCTCCTGCATTTCTTTCCTGGATATGTCGGAGAGCCTGGATTCAATTTTTGCTTCAATATCTTCTTTGGCGCTGTTGAGGTTTGCTCCAGCAGATTTTCTTTCTTCTGGCGATAGATTGCCAAGTTCCCTGAGGAGTGAGGTCAGCTCACCCTTCCTGCCAAGGAACCTTACCCTTATATCTTCAAGCTCTTTGGAGCTTTTTGCCTGCTCAACGAGATTTAGTGCTTCCTGCTTTATCTTTTCTATGTCCACGCCTTGCCTCCGAGAAGTATCGGGCCGTGAAGCAACCATAATCTGGCCCCATCAAATTTCCTTTTGCAACTGCCCTTGCCCTGCAGCCCCCACAATCTATGGAATGTGCGCATTCGCCACAAAAACCGGTCAGCTTTGTCCTGTCCCACATGATGCTGAAACCCTTCCAGGCCTCCTTGAAGCTCTGTCTTGTGAGATTTCCAACCACCGGATCAAATGGCGAGAACATGCAGGGGGTTAAGTCGCCGTTTGGCTGTATGTTGCAGTAGAGCCTTCCCGCAGGGCAGCCCCCAAGGATGTCCTTGAACGCCCTGAAGAATTTTCTGGAAGGCCCCATGTCAAAGAATGCTGTTATCGGGAAACAGTTTGAGGCAGGAAGTTTTTGCTGGCAGTTCCCACCAACCATGGATGTCTCAGTTGCATAGTGGGGTGTTTCAGACATTATCTCGATGTCCGGGTCCTGCATTCTGGCCAGCTTTTCCATGGCCTCGGCGCGGGCTTTTGGCGTAAGATCGAGGTCTGATATCTCTTCACCCCTTCCAACGGGTATGAGATGATAGAAAACAATCCTGTCGAAAGAGTGCTTTTTTGCTAGCGCAACAAAATCATCTATGAGCCCAATATTGTTTGAGGTGAGGGTCACACCCATTGAAACAAAAAGCCCTGCTTTCTTCATCGCCTTCACGCCTCGCATGGAAAGGTCGAATGCGCCCTTCATGCACCTGAATTCATCGTGCTTTTCAGGGAATGGTGAATCAATCGAGACTTGGGCAGACCTTAAACCTGTCTTGAAGAGTTTTTCGGCAACGTTGTCATCGATCAGGGTGCCATTGGTATCTATGGAGCAATATATGCCGTTTTCTGTGGCATACCTGACGCAGTCCCAAAAATCTGGCGAGAGGAGCGGCTCTCCACCGGAGAATGTTATGGCCGCTGTTCCAAGATCGGCCATCTGCTTGATGATTGAGAACTTCTGTTCTCTTGTCATGAGGTCGCCAAGCGAGGAGTCTGCGCTCTGGAAGCAGTGCACGCACCTCAAGTTGCACTTGTTTGTCAGATTGTAGACCACCGAAAATGGAGCAGAAAGAACAATTGGTTTTTTGAGACCATATTCGGTGATGCTTTTTACAACAAGATCGAAGCAACGTGCAATCCCTGGATCGGAGAGAGTCTTCTTTACTTCACTCCATGACACTCCAAGGGAGGCCATGTAGGACCTCATGATTGCTGAGAAAGTCCAGACATAGGCTTTCTGGAGTCCTTTCGGTTTTTTTCTTCCGCCAATGCTGTCGATTGCAAGCTTCGAAAGGGGATAGCTTACCCTGAGGATGGACCTGGCAAAACCGCTAGAAACAAATATTGATACAATGCTTGACATATTCTGGAGAATTATAACAAAACGTTGATAAAATGAAAGGACAAAACGAGGTCGGGGCTTGACTATGAAAAAAGAATCGCATAAGATGTGCGATATCACCAATATGAAGGAGGACAAAGTGGAACTGGACACAATTCTTGAAGGATTGAAGGACGAGCTCCCCGAATTTGTTGCTGCGGCCATTGCTGGAAGTGATGGTCTGACAATATCGACCCTGACAAAAGACAGCTCGGTTGACATGAGTATGGTTGGGGCCGAATTTGCCTCGATTGTTTCGATGGTTTCAAAGGCGGGCAGGGAAATAAATGCAGGGAAGCTTCACAGTTCCATCTTCTCAACAGACAATTACCATATTCTGACCTCCCAAGTTGGTGAAACCCCATTTTTCCAGATAATCTGCCTCAGGTCCGACGGAAACATCGGAAAGGCGAGATACCTGATGGGCAAAACAGAGGCCAGAATCAAGGAAGCAATTCTATGAATGACATAAGCAGGCTGTTGTCAGAGACCTTTTCAAAAATCCAGTATTGTGACAAGATACTTGTGGCATCATCAGATGGTCTTATTATAACGGCATATCCTGACTACAATCCAGACAAAAATGATTCCCTTGCTGCGTCATCAACATCGGTCCTTGGGCTTACTGCCGCAACATCCGAGCTTGCCGGAAAGGGTGATGCTGAATACGTTCTCATAAGGTCAAACAATGGCTTCATGATGACACTGGGTCAGCAGAATTTCTCGGTGCTTGTAATGGCCGGGCAGAAAGCAAACCTTGGCATGCTCCTGCTGCAGGGGCAAAAGCTTGTTGAAAAACTCAGTGGAATAATCGATGAGCACATTGCGCCAAAAAAGCTTGAACATCCGAGGATTTACGCCAGAGAACTTGGCACAATTGAACCCCCTCCTCTTGAAGAGGCCGGGTTAAAAGAGGCCCCCACACAGCAAGTTCGTGAGCCCAGGCCAGAGCCTGAATTCCCGGAACAGGGAATAGGCATGCCTGCTTTTGCAAAACCCGTTTCCGATTTCACAGGAAATCTTGGCGAATTAAGTAGCGCCATGGAGGCCAGTTTTCAGGTTTTTGGAGAACAACCCCTGATCGAACCCAACCCAAAACCGGAAGTGCGCAATGAAGAACAGCCTGTGGCGGAAATTGAATGTTGCAGCGAATGCGAGGGATGCGAAGAGCTTGATGGCCAGGAGCATCTCGTTGCCGAACCAGATGCAATCGAAGCAAAATTTTGGCCGGAAAAATCCGCAAAAGGTAACGAAGAGGCAGAAAACGACATTGAGACTGAAATTGAAGAGGAACGTTTTGATGGCATCTACTCCGACAAAGATGTTTTTGCCACGGATGAAGACTTGGCAAAACTCTCCAAAATAGATGAAGAGCCTGTCATTGAAAATGAAGTTGAACCCCCAGTTGTGGACCTTGTGCTGCCAAAAGGGATTTACATAAATGACATAGTTGTTTACTCAAACAGGCCGGAATCCCCTGTTGAAAATTCAGAAACGCAACAAGAGCCGCAGAAAGAACAGGAGACACCCGAAGTCATACCCTGGTTCAATTTTAACAATGGCAGCAAAAACAGGTCGGATGAACCCCAGGAAGACGAGAAATCCCAAAAAGAAGGAGACCTGTTCGATTCCTACTGATCAAGACAAAATTAGGCTGAACAGGTATATTGCCTCTTCAGGCCTGTGTTCAAGAAGAAACGCCGACCAGCTCATTCTTGCTGGTCGGGTTTTTGTTGATGGGAGGCCCGAAACAAATCCCGGCATAATGGTCGCCCAGGACAATATTGTAAAGGTTGATGGAAAAACCATAAGGCCAATCGAAGAGAAGGTTTATATTGCCCTCAACAAGCCCAAGCTTGTTATCACAAGCAAAAGCGACGAGCAGGGAAGAACCACCGTAATGGACCTTCTTCCGGAGAGGCTCTATCACCTTAATCCGGTGGGAAGGCTTGATTTTGATTCAAGTGGCCTTGTGATAATGACAAACGATGGCGAACTTGCCAATCTCCTTACCCACCCAAGATTCAGTTTCCCAAAAACCTATCAGGTCAGGGCAAACCCTCCATTTGACAGGGATGATATTGATGCAATTCTTGGAGGGGTACAGATTGCAGAAGATGTCTGGGCAAGGGCCGACAGGGCAATTTTGTCTGGTGAAGTGCTTACCCTGACCATTCACGAGGGCAAATACCACCATATCAAAAGAATGGCAGAATCTCTTGGGAAAAAAGTGTGCTTCCTGAGAAGGACAGCAATTGGGCCGATAAAGATTGACGGGCTTTTGTCCGGACAATGGAGAATGTTGACAGACAAAGAGCTTTCAGTCCTGCTTGGGAAAACGCGGAGATGATTGGGGAAACTTGTAAGGTGTCTCTTAAAAAGAGGGCCTTGACATCCATGCTTTATTCGCTTTAATGTTTTCCCGATGGTTAGCGCCATCGTCTGGTTTCAAACACCTATCAAATAAATAGGAGACATGCACGGTCGTACGGGACCATAGCTCAGTCGGTCAGAGCAGCTGGCTCATAACCAGCGGGTCGTAGGTTCGAGTCCTACTGGTCCCAGACTCCAAGAAAAAATGCAAGGATTTTCCGAACTCGTCCAGCTATCTTTGATTGATTTGCAAATCCGGTCCATCCAGAACGAAATAGACTCGCTTGATGATGGAAGGGCCTGCAAAAAAGAATTGGAAGCCATAAACCAGAAACTCTCTATTGCATTGGCAAAAAAGAAACAGGTTTCATCACTGCTTGACGATTTGAAGTTCAAATATGAAAAGGCCTCTTCTGAAAAAAAGAAGATGGAGACACAGCTTTTCTCCCAGGGCGTATCGCCAAAGACAATATCTGAAATACAGGCGAGGCTTGCATCAATAAACTCCCATATAGATGAAGTTGAAACAGGACAGCTCGAGGCAATGGAAGCTCTCGAGAAAATCACTGTATCCTGCGACAAGCTACAGGCAATGTCAGACCAGAAAACCCAGGAGCTGGAAACTGTAACCCAAAAATTCAAAAATATGACTGTTAAAGGACAGATTAAACTCAAAGAGCTCGGTCTGGAAAGGGAAGCGATCCGGAAAGCAACAGATCCTTCGCTCCTTTCCAGATATGACAGGCTTGCTGAACAAAAAATGGGCCTCGCAATGGTTGAAATAACAAACAATCTTTGCACGGGCTGTCAGCAGCCGATTTCCGTCACATTGTGCGACTCGATAAAATCAGAACCGGAAGAGATCCATTACTGCAACAATTGTGGAAGGATGGTTTTCATCAGGAGGACCCAGGTTTGAAAAAAGTGGAAGTCTTTACTGACGGGGCATCGAGAGGCAACCCCGGAAAGGCCTCGTTTGGAGTCTTCATCACAGTGGATGGGGAAACCGTCGTTGAAGAATCACACGAAATAGGGACCAAAACAAACAACACGGCCGAATATGCCGGCCTCATCTTTGCACTCTCGATCCTTCTGGCGCTCAAGCTGGAGAGTGAACAAATAACGCTTAATTCAGATTCAGAACTGATGGTCAAACAGATAAACGGCCAGTACAGGTTAAAAAAAGAAGAACTGGCTGAGTATTATCTGGTTGCAAAAAACCTCTTGATGAGGTTTGCAAAAATAGAGATCAAACACGTTAGACGTGAAAAAAACGCAAAGGCTGACAAACTTGCCAACCTGGCGCTTGACGAAGGAGGACTATGGAAGATTTAGTTAGGGTATATACGGCCGAAGAACTTGAGGACAAAACCGCGAGGCAACTTTACGACATTTGCAAGGCGCTCAAGATAAAGAATTACACAAGCTTCAAAAAAGATGATCTGATAAACGAGATCGTCCTTGTATCAAGGGGCGAGAAGGTCATAGTCCGTAAAAAAAGGGGCAGAAAATCGAAGGCAGAACTCGAAGCCATGAGAAAGGCTGCCGAGCAGGCGCCAAAGGTAGAGACTAAAAAGGAAACGCTTTTCACACCACCACCCCAGCCGGAAAAAAAGTTTGATTACAAGCCGCAAGAGCAGACATACAGGACCCATGACCAGTCTCAATATCGCAAACCTGAATACAGCCATTCTTTTTCAAGTGAGCCGCAAAGCGAACCCCAGAGAGGCGACCAGTCAATGGGCCAAGGCGGCGGAGTCCTCGAAATTCATCCTGATGGATATGGTTTCCTCAGGCTCAATTATGTTCCAAACCCCAAAGACATCTATCTTGCACCTTCACAGATAAGGCGCTTTGGCCTCAGGAATGGCGATTTTGTCGAGGGTTCTGTTAGGTATCCCACAAAACCGGGTGAAAAATACGCTGCAATGCTGAAGCTTGATTCAGTCAATGGCATGGATCCGGAATACATACGCAACAGGCCTCACTTTGAAAACCTGGTTCCGATTTTCCCCGACGAGAGGCTCAAGCTTGAAGTAAGGGGGACAAATGATGTCACTCTAAGGCTCATAGAACTGTCCTCACCAATAGGCAAGGGCCAGCGCGGAATGATAGTCTCACCACCAAAGGTCGGAAAAACAACCATAATCAAGAAGATTGCAAAAGCAATTTCGCTCAACCACCCGGACACCGTCCTCATGATTCTCCTCGTCGACGAGCGCCCGGAGGAAGTAACGGACATGCAAAGATCCGTAAGAGCACAAATTATTTCATCGACTTTTGACCAGCTTCCGGAAAACCATATCAGGGTCGTTGAGCTTGCAATTGAAAGGGCAAAACGTCTTGTGGAAATGAAAAAGGACGTTGTAGTCCTCATGGATGGCATCACAAGACTAACAAGGGCCTACAACCTCGTCATGAGTCCGACTGGAAGGACACTCACCGGCGGACTTGATACATCAGCAATCCACGGACCAAAAAAGATTCTTGGAGCTGCAAGAAACATCGACAACGGTGGCTCTTTGACTATCCTGGCCACATGCCTTGTCGAGACTGGCTCAAAAATGGACGAAGTCATATACGAGGAGTTCAAGGGCACTGGCAATATGGAGCTGGTCCTTGACCGCAAGCTTGCAGAAAGAGGCCTTTTCCCTGCCATAGACGTCAAGAGGTCTGGAACAAGAAGGGACGAGCTGCTTTATGGCGAAGAGGAAAGAAAGAGAATATGGAGCCTCAAGAGGTTCCTCTCCAACCTGGAAAACTACGAGGCACTCGAGAAGATCCTCAAGTGGCTTGGCGATACCCATAATAACGAGCAGTTCCTCAGAAACATAGTGCCAGAGGAGAGCCCAAAAGGAAGGTCCTAGAAGGGTCCTCTCCAGACAATCTGCCCTGACTGGACCCCATTTGTACTCATTAGTGGCTGGTTGTTGAACATCTCAAGCCTGCTGATTTTTCCACCAAGCAGGCGGACACAATTGGCAACAACACAATAGAATGGCTCATGGCCTTCGCCCGATTCCATCTTGATGGCAAGGCCTTTTTTGTTTGCCGAGATGCAGTTGACTCCTTCTGCGCCCGATTTGACGGCAAAATCAGGGTTGTCTTTCATGGCGATAGTGTCAACCCTGTCAATACCCGCAACAAGCTCCGGATTTTTTGTCATTGCCTCAAATACCATTTTTGCAGGCCCCTGAAGATCAAATGGTGCTGAATCGGGATCAGACAGCCTAGCAAAACCCTGGGCCATGTTGGCGAGTGGCACACCAAAAACCGGAACACCACAGCCATCTGTTGCCACAACAACATCTGAAGCTGGCATACCGCACATGCCGGCTACAATCTCAAGGGACAATCTCTGAATAGGGTGAGTCGGCTCAAGGTAGGTTTTTGTGTCCCAACCCATTTTCTTGCACACCGCCAGCATTGCCGAGTGCTTGCCAGAGCAGTTGTGGTTCAATTGTGAAAGATGTTGGCTTTCAAGTTCTGCTCTCGCTGCGGCAGAGATTGGTTCGTGGGTTCCGCACAAAAGGTCCTTTTCTGACAGGCCAGCCCTTGAAAGCATCCCAAGAACGATTTCGGTGTGCCCGGCTTGTCCATTGTGAGAGCCACAGGCTATGGCCAAATGTTCCAGCTCCAGTCCAAAATATTCATAGGTCCCGGTCAAAAGGAGCGCCATTGCCTGAAAAGGCTTGGCAGAGCTCCTTAAATAAGTGATATAATGGGAATTTCCAAAGCTTTGGCCAATATTGCCATGACCATCAGCAACAACAATATGCCCCCTGAAGATTGATTCATCCAGGGGCCCTCTTTTTTTGACAGCAAGTATTGGTGGGCAGTTCATGGCTAGAGTCTACACCATGCAATAACAGCTTCAAGATTGACCGATTTCTTTTGCTTGCCTATACTTTTACACATGAAGAGACAATATTGGACTGATCCGGAACGGCTTGATTATGAAGTCGACCTTATCCCAATAGGCGGGAATGAATTTATTATGGAACCAGTTGTGTTCCATCCAGACGAGGGAGGGCAACCCCCAGATCGTGGAATTGTCGATGATGCAAACGTTCTGGATGTCCAGTTCAAAAATGGAAAAGTTTGCGTAAAGCTGGACAAAGATCTCGCACCTGGGAAACACACGGCAAGAGTTGACGCCCACACGAGGATAGAAAACAGCAGGCAACATACTGCACAGCACATAATCTCAGCAATTGCAGAGAGGGTTTACAAATCACCAACACATGGGTTTCATATCGGAGACACCGTCTCAACACTCGACTTGAAAAATCCAATAAACATTATTCAGGTCGAAGATGTCGAGATGCAGGCAAACAGGATCGTAATGATGGACGTCCAGATCAAAACAACCTTTGGGGCTCCAGACGATGGAACAAGGGTGAGGGAAGACCTTCTGGGTGACAAGAAGGACGAACTGAGGATTGTGAGCATAGGAGACATTGACACATCGGCCTGCTGCGGTACGCATTGTGTCTCAACCGGAAAGGTTGGCCCAATAAAAATCATTTCCATTGAAGGTCACAAGGGTGGCACAAGGGTCGTCTATCTTGCAGGCGAGAGATGTATTGATCACTTCCAGAGGCAAGACAGAATAATCAGGCAACTTAGGGAAATATCGACTACGGGCACAGAGGAACTGCCCCAGGCGTTCCAGAAATACATTGACCAGGCCCAGTCATTCCAGAAAGAACTGAGCAGGCTCTGGGAGGTTTTGCTCCCGACCGAGGCCGAAAAAGCAGAAAAATACCAGACAAGATTTGGTGAAATGGCCATGCTAAAAACCGACACGCCACTAAAACTCCTGGGAAAGCTTTCTGCAATAGTTGCAAACAAAACAAAACTTCCGGTGATCGTTTTTAATGGTACCCACCCACAACAGGTAAGTGTTGTTTCACAAAACGGGAACGCAAAAGAGGTAATTTCTGCGATTGTGGCAAGCTTTGATGGAAAAGGTGGTGGTTCTCCAAACTCGGCTTCCGGTCAAATGGGCAGGCAGGCTGACATAGATGGAATAATCAAATGCTTGTCCTAAGATCAATTAAACAAGGATTTGTTATTTGTTTGTTGTGTGGCAACACAAAAATCCCCATCTTTATAAGAGAGTTTCAAAACCCTAATTATCCATTATTTGATGACCGTCATCCCTGACAAGTAAAATGTACATATGGCAAATTTTTCCGGAAAAAACGGTCAAAAGAAATTAGGTTCAAGAATATTGGATGTTAGCCTTTTGAGCTCCTGGAATTGAAACCATAGCTTCTTTCTTCCTGTATGGTCCCGTCAAGCTTGTGGATTCTCAAGGAGCCACCACCGTGGTTTTTTATATAATCTGACGCTTTTTTCAAAAGATCGTCTTTCGTTGATGCATGCATCATAATTTTCTCGGCATCAGCCTTCCTGATTATCCACTTCTTCTCTTTGTCCGGGACAAGGTGGTACTGGGGATGTTTTGTGTCACTGGAAGCTTTGCGTACCATTTGTGTGGCCGGCTTTTCTAAAACTTTTGCTTTCCTCTTTAAAACCCTTGTTTTTTGTACCATTGACCCCTCCTTTGGAGTATATGCCAAAATTGTACACTTTTGGCAGAGCCAATTTGTTACCGAAAAGTCACCTTTCGAGATGTGCGGTTTTTCTGGAGAAATTTTGAATAAAGCAAGCCTTGAGAATGACTGGGCCCAGAGTTGTATGGAAAAATCAAAGCTGTCTGGAAATTTTGGGATTTTTTGGAACTGGCTCCCCGTATGCAACCCTTTTCATAACCGTTCTCTTTCTCCCGCCGTTAACCGAAAACCTTCAATATCAACGGGTTATCAAAGATCAGGCCGCCGCCGATGAGGCGGAAGCGGTGTCAAGATACATTTCCCTGGCGATCGGTCGACACAAGGGCCTGGTATGCACTAAGCCTGGGTAGCGCTCCACTATTGCTACGCCCTTGTGCCACCTGCCTCATCGGCTGCCACTTTGCCGTTACCCTTACCCTTGGCCAAATTTGCCAAGTAGTCGGAAATGGCAAACCCAGGTTGGCGGCACTCCTGGCTGAACCGGCTCATCCAATCGCCAGCCAACCTCTGAAAACTATGGCGATCCCTGTGGACGCATCGGTTCTCGGGCGGGTGCGAAGCGAACTCGGTGATGGCGTTGAATACCGCATAGGCGTTTTCACCAAGATCATTTCTGTATCGACTGCAGAGAGCACTTATGTGTTGAGACAGAACACCCCAATCGCTGGCTATTGGACCATCTGGTTTCATATCCTTGGGCTTTCGGATCAGAAGAACCCCACGGAACAGCGGTTCAAATTCCTGATGGGTGACCTTGCAATCTCGAAGGACGCCCAGATATTCACTGAAACTGGCCCTGAGTTTGGAGAGGCGTTCATGTGCAACCTCAAAATTGATCTCTTTTCCGATATCCCTCTGCAGATGAGTGAATTTAAAGCGGATGATCGATTCTGGGAGAATCAACCCATTCTTGCAGACCTTTCGGAGAAAACCAATGTCGAAGGCGAGTGCCCTCAAACCGTTATAGCTGTTCGTTACACGGATGAAAGGCCCGAATGCGTCCGGCCGGTCCTTGGCCGGAACGAATTGGAAGTCCAAAGCCGCTGAGTTGTGAACGAGGTCAACGAAGCAATGCCCACCGGTACCCGGGGCGTCAGTTGTTTTCACCTCCCACTCGCCGGGTTTGGTTTCGGGGAAGGCGGTTTGGCAGCACTGATATGCCCAGTCCAGCGCCTCGCGATTTGTCACCAGCCTGTAGCCCCTGCTAACCACACCCAACACCCGATTAGTCTTTTTATTCACAATCGCTTTCTTATCAGGCACCGAGAGCCGCCGCTCTCCAGATTCCGTAGGAACACTCACGAAAACCGGGTGCTCTTTGACCGGAAACAGAACTTCGTCAATTTGTGTTAATCGCGGCATAGTTTCATCCCTCCCTCCCAATCAGTATCAATATTCTTTCATCTGGTTCGTCGGCATATCCCGCTGATCGAACACGAGTAATCGCTCCGCCAGTTCCAAAGCATCCACCGGCCAGAAGCACTCCGGACGAGGACGACGCACATTCGGTTGTCCCACAGCGGGGCGGCAATTGAGCAGGGAGTCGACCCATTGGTCGGGGACGGCGTCCCGGCCATGCACGGCACCCAGAATCGCGCCACAGATGGCGGCGTTGGTGTCGGTGTCTCCCCCGCGCATGACGGTGTCCACAACTGCTTCCTCCAGATTCGTGGCATGCAGAAGCTGCCACAGGGCGTTGCGGAATGCCGTCAGTACCCACCCCTGCTGGCGGACATAATCCGCTGGCGGTGATTCGGCGGCACCTCGAACCGCTTCCAGGAGGCTCCCATCCACCTTCATGTCTTCCGCCCAGGTCACGATCTGCTCGTACAGATTTCGGCCATCGCACCCTTGGCGGATGGCATGGGCAATGGCCATCGTGAACAATGCGTTGGCTTGCTGGCAGACCGGATGGGGATGGGTGATCGCAGCATCCTGTCGTGCCCACTCGGCCACATGCCTCAAATCGTGGTTCGCTCCGAAGATGCCCAACGGGCTGATCCGCATCATCGCGCCGTTGGCCTGGCTGTCCGGATTGGGACGACCCCGCAGACCACCGGCGACGGTCATGCCGCAATCGAAGGGCCCGGAGTCCAGCCAGAAAATGTACGCTTTCCTGGCTCCCTCGGGATCATAACGTCCCTGATCCGCCAGCATGCGGGCCAGCAACAGCGCCATCTCGGAATCGTC
>JAAYUI010000151.1 GCA_012517765.1 Caldisericales bacterium
CAATTAAATCTTTCGCCGGGACTTGCAAAAATTGCGCCATACCTTCCTTGCCACCGGGACAGCTTTTCGGCTAAAGTACCAGGACTGGTGGCCGGATGGCTACGTCAGGTAACACTTACTGCCCATACCCGCTGGCCGTTACCAACAAGGCGAAGAAAAAGACAGCGACAACGAAAATGACTGACAAAAATGGTTTGAGAATAAAAAAAATGAAATGACAACGAAAGAAAAAAGATTTAGTTTTTTTGCCGACCCGCAAGAAAGAAAAGCGGAAAGCCACCACACATTTGGCACATTGCCTTTTGCCCGACACACAAGCCTACGCTTCGCAAAAGTCAAAGAGCCAAATCTTTCCTACGCACCAAAGACTTTCATTGAACAAAATAATTGTAATTTCACGGTTTGTTTAACTAATTAAAATAAAATTTCATGGCTATCAATTTGACAAAAGGACAACGCATCGAAATTGGCTTAGCAAAAGTAGGTGTCGGTTTGGGATGGGACCCAAACGAAGGTACAGGTTTTGACTTTGACTTGGATGCATCTGCGTTCATGCTAGGTGAAAACAAAAAAATTCCCAAAGACGAGTTTTTTGTTTTTTATAACAATCAAAAATCACCCGACAATTCTGTAGAATCGTCTGGAGATGATTTAACAGGAGGAAACAGTGACGGTGATGATGAAACTTTAACAGTCGACCTTTCAAAAGTTGACTTAAAAATACACGAAATAATTTTCACAGTAACCATTCACGATTATGAAAATCGGAAACAGAACTTCGGACAAGTGAGAAATTCATTTATTAGAATTTACAATGCCCAAACAAATGAAGAAATTGCGAAATATGAACTGGATGAAGATTTTTCAGTTGAAACCGCAGTTGAATTTGGCAGACTTTATAAACGTAATGGAGAATGGAAATTTGAAGCAATGGGAATTGGTTATAAAGGCGGACTTGAATATTTTGTGAAGAAATACGCTTAATATTAACAGCTATGGCAATAAATCTAAACAAAGTAACCCTTGAAAAACAAGGCGACAGTCATAAAATTGACTTGTCGAAAGGGAATAAATCCAATAAGGAGATTATCATTAATTTGAATTGGACACAAGAAACTCAAAAAAAAGGGTTTTTATCAGGTCTATTTGGTGGTTCGCAAGGCATTGACCTTGACCTAGGTTGTTTTTATCTTCTTAATGATGGACAAAAATCTGTAATTGATGGAATTCAATTTGCACACGGACAAGGAGGACCCAAAGACAGACTAACAAAACAAGGAAAATATACAGGAATTCCCTGGGTTTGGCACACTGGTGATGACCGCTCTGGTGCAGGTTCAGGGGAGAATATTTTAGTTAATCCACAAGGATTATCTGAACTTAAAAGAATTGTAGTATACTGTTTTATTTATGAAGGCGTTGCAAAATGGGCTGAAACAAATGCAGTAGTTACAATAAAAGTTCCTGAAAATCCTGAAATTGTTGTTGAAATGGGCAAACAATACAGTTCCCAAAAGTTTTGTGCAATAGCTGAAATTATTTTCGACCAAAACGACTCTATCACAGTTAAAAAACTTGTAACCTTTCACAATGGACACGGGGATTGCGATAAAGCTTATAATTGGGGAATGAAATGGACTGCTGGCAGTAAATAATAATAAAAAACAAAAATACAATGGCAATAAATTTAGAAAAAGGGCAACGAGTTAATGTGAATTTACCAAAATTCGTTGTCGGGCTTGGCTGGGATGCCAACGCTTCAAGTACAGGACAAGACTTTGATTTAGATGCTTCTGTTTTTGTATTAGGCGAAAACAAGAAACTACTAACCGATTCTCATTTCGTTTTTTACAATAACCTTACCTCTCCGGATGGTGCAGTTGAACATACAGGTGATAATCTTACCGGTGATGGTGATGGTGACGACGAAAGCATAAAAATTGATTTGTCTAAAATTAACCCAAATGCTACTGAACTGTGTTTTGTCGTAACAATACATGATGCAGAAAATCGTAAACAAAACTTTGGTCAAGTAAGGAATTCATTTGTACGTGTTTACAACCCTGACACAAAAGAAGAAATTCTGAAATATGAATTGGAAGAAGATTTTTCTATTGAAACAGCTGTTGAATTTGGACGCCTTTACAAACGAAATGGAGAATGGAAATTTGAAGCAGTTGGAGTTGGACTAAAAGGTGGGTTGCAAGATTTTTTAAACAAGTATAATTAACCTTTTTAATTTAATAATATGGCAATAAATTTATCAAAAGGTCAAAAAATTGACCTAAGAAAAGAAACAGGAGAGAAACTCACTAACTTCTGTGTTGGTGTTAATTGGGGTGCAATTGAAACCATCAAAAAAGGTCTATTTGGAAGCAAAAAAATAATTGAGGATGTCGATTTAGATTTAAGTTGCATAATGACAGATAATGCAGGAAATCTAATTGACTATATCTATTCACCAGATTACAATGGTTTTTTACAAAGGAATAATCTTCCACTTGGTAAATTAACGTCTGTTGATGGTTCGTTACGTCATAGTGGAGATGACAGGAAAGGCGACCAAGGCGGTGACGATGGTTTAGATAATGAAATAATTACTGTTGATTTAAACAAAGTAAACACTACTGTTGAGAAAATTTTCTTCTTTATCAATATCTATCTTAATCAAGGTCAGAGTTTTGATTTTACGAATATCCCTTATGCAAAAATCCGCATGTACGAAGGAACATCAACAAAGGTTAATAAAGTATTTTCCAACTATGACATAACCACAGACTCTACATTCGCTAACAAAAGGGCTTTAGTTTTAGGGAAATTGTATAAACGCAATGGGGAATGGAAATTTGATGCTATCGGTGACCCGACAGAAGACAAAGTTTTTCTTGAAACAATTCAAACAATTTTAAACAAATACGCAAAATGAGAAGATTACCAGTTTATTTAGTTTTGGATATTTCCGGTTCAATGACCGGTGAACCAATAGAAGCCGTGAAAAATGGCGTTCAGGTTTTGGTTTCAACATTAAGGCAAGACCCGTATGCGTTGGAAACAGCCTTTTTAAGTGTAATTACTTTTGACAGTTCAGCAAGACAGGTTGTCCCGTTAACTGAATTATCAATGTTTCAGATGCCAGACATACAAGCAACAGGGACAACCGCTTTAGGTGATGCGCTTTCTTTACTTGCAAATAAAGTTAGTACAGAGGTGACAAAATCAACAGCCGAAGTAAAAGGAGATTGGAAACCTTTGGTTTTCATTATGACAGATGGTGAACCTACTGACAATTGGCAGAAAGGTTTAAACGATTTTAAAAACCAAAAATTCGGAATGGTTGTCGCTTGTGCAGCAGGGTCAGGTGCTAATACCAGCATTTTAAAGCAAATTACTGAAGTCGTTGTTCAGCTTGATACAGCAGACAGTGCAACTATTAAAGCATTTTTTAAATGGGTTTCAGCTTCCGTAAGTACTGGAAGTCAAAAAATTGAAGCTAGTGGAAAAGATGTATCTGGTTTAAATGAGTTACCACCACCACCACCCGAAGTTAATATTGTAGTTTAATTATGGGACGGAGTAAGAGTTATGGGTTTTCCTTTTCGTGGAAAAGGGCGGTAGGAATTTCCGGTGCAAAACAAAGTTTTGCTCGTAGAACGGGAATTCCTACCACGAAACAAGGTTTAGAACGCAAAGTAGGTTCATCTATTTTTAGTTTACTTATGTCGCTATTTTTTGGAAAAAAATAATTATGAGAAGATTACCAGTATATATTTTGATTCAAACATCAGGAGCTATGAGAGGTGAACCT
Organism: Caldisericales bacterium; assembly: GCA_012517765.1. Lineage (GTDB taxonomy): Bacteria > Caldisericota > Caldisericia > JAAYUI01 > JAAYUI01 > JAAYUI01. The sequence continues at coordinate 3,806 of JAAYUI010000151.1, forward strand.
ATTGAATCAATAAAAGTAGGTTTAGAGGCTATGGTAGCTAGTCTTCGACAAGACCCATTTGCACTTGAATCAGTGTATATGAGTATCGCTACTTTCAACAGAAATGTTGAATTATTAGTCCCTCTAACAGAATTAGAAAGTTTGCAAATACCAACAATAAAGCAACCAGAATCAGGCCCAACACATTTAGGGGAAGCTTTACAGTTTATTTGCAAAAAAGTGGACAATGAAGTTGAGTTAAGTACGCCTGATAAAAAAGGAGACTGGATGCCTTTACTATTTGTAATGTGTGATGGAAGAGCATCAGACCCTCAGCTTTTTAATGCAATAATACCTGAAATACAAAAACACCATTTTGGTAGCATAATCGCGTGTATAGTAGGCTCGAAAACGGATGTTGAAAACGTAAAAAAGATTACCGATAAAATTGTAAGTCTTGAAACAACTGACAGCGTTACATTTAAACAGTTTTTCAAATGGGTTTCAGCATCAGTTAGTGTTGGCAATAGAAGTATAGGTGCTACTGACCAAATGTTGTTACCGCCACCCCCTCCTGAGGTTCATTCTGTAATATAGTTTTTTATGAGATTACTTTTTTACATATTAGTTAATGTTTTGATTGTAGGTTTATTCTTGTATTCTAAACTTACACCATATAAAAACAGGCTAACCGGAAGGTATCTAAAAGCATTCAATTTGTTTGAAGGTATTTTTAATCCGTTTTTAAACTTTCTGAAAAAAATAGCAAAACCCGCACAAGTTGGCAATGGTATTGCCGTTGATATGTCGCAAATAATTTTGCTTTTGTTGCTATTATTAACGTTAAAATTCATTTTATGAGAAGATTACCTATATATTTTGTAATTGATATTTCTGAGTCAATGATTGGCGAGCCCATTGAACAAGTTCAAGAAGGTATCGCAACTATAATAAAGGAACTAAGGACAGACCCTTATGCGTTGGAAACTGTCTACGTTTCAATAATAGTTTTTGCGGGTAAAGCACAAAAGATAACGCCATTAATTGAGCTTTTTAATTTTTATCCGCCCAAATTGCCTATAGGTGGTGGTACTTCATTGGGAAATGCTCTGAATTTTTTAATGAATGATTTTGATTCGTCACTTCAAAAGACTACTCCTGAAATTAAGGGCGATTGGAAACCAATTGTTTTTTTATTTACTGATGGAAATCCAACAGACAAGTATGAATCTGCATTTGATAAATGGAATCAAAAATATAAATCAAAAACCAATTTAGTTGTAATCTCATTGGGTGACAATACGGACACAAGCATATTTGGTAAAATTACAGAGCAAGTATTGTTACTTAAAAACACAGATTCTGAATCTTTTAAGAAATTTTTTAAATGGGTAACTGCTTCAATTAAAACAAGTAGTGTTAGTGTATCGGAGTCAAAAGATGATGGGTTGCATTTAGCACCAATAACAAATGGTTTTTTATCAAAAATTGACCTTGAAAAGGGCTTTAATAAAAAGGTTGATGAGAATTTTGCTGTTATTTTAGCTAAGTGTCAAAGCACCAAAAGACCATATTTAATCAAGTATCAAAAAAGAATTTCACCATCAGAATTTAAAGAATTAGCATTAAACACAGTAGATTATAAACTCGTTGGTGCATATCCAGTTGAAAACTCATACTTTGATTTGTGCGAAAGTGATTCAAATCAAATCAAAATAAATACCTCTGAATTAGTTGGTTTTCCTGCTTGCCCTTGTTGTGGTAATCAATTTGGTTTTAGTCATTGTGGTTGTGGAAATATAATGTGTACGGGTGAAGAAGAAGTTAGTAAATGTCCTTGGTGTGGTATTGAAGCAAAATTTGGTTTTGGTGAAGGAAGTATTAACATAAACAGAACAAGGGGGTAGTTATGGATATTTTAAAATACATGGGAAGCCTTGAAATAGAGGCAAAAGATGAAGAACAATTATCAAGATTTCTCAACGAAAAGGAATCTGAAATAAAGGGTTCAATATTAGCTTTATGGAAAGAATTTTCAGATGAAAAAACTGCTGAATCAGAAAACAAAGATGCAGTATTTATTAATGAAGAGCCTTCAACAAAAGCCGAAACAACAGATGAAATAAAAGAGGATTTAAAAATAGTAGAGGAAAATAAATCGGTTGAAATTTCCGTCAGCAATGAATCTATTTTATCTCAAGGTGCAGATATTCTGATAGACGAAAATAAAACTAAATTCGAACCCGAAAAAATTGAACAAATTAAAGACAAAAACACTAGCTCCTTTGAGTTACAAATAAAGAATAAAAGTATAATCATTCCAAATGGGAAAGTAAACCAAGATTATTGCTTTCTTTTTAAAATTGAGGAACTCGGTTTAACAGAAATTGGCGACTATTGGTTTGAAGGACTAGAGGCAATAGGGCTAATCTTTAATTCTGACACAAATGAAATTAAAGGCAAACCAAACACTGCAGGCGACCATAAAATAAAACTAAAGATTAAAAGAAACGATTGGTCAGATGGGAAACCTGTATTCGAAAGACAAATTACATTTATAATTAATCCAGACCCAAAATCATTATGGAAAAATATTCCTACTCCCAATGACATTGAATATTATAAACCTGATAGCGACAAATGTTTTGTAAAAGTAACATCCTCTACTAATATTTTTGGTCTAGGTAAAACCCATAAAAAAGACATCGTTGCTGCAAGCCAAAGAGGTCGTTCACATGCCCAAGAAGGTAAACCCCGAGATGATGATTTTTATATTAGATATATAAGTGAAGTTGATTGGTATATTTTATCTGTTGCTGATGGTGCCGGTTCTGCAAAATCATCAAGAAAAGGTTCTGAAATAGCATGTAAAACAGTAGGTGAAGTTTGCGAACAACTAATTAAGGAAAAAACGAAAGAATTTGAAAATTTAATCAAGGACTTTAGTACTGAAAAATCGAATGAGAGAAGAAAAAAAATGGGAGATTCTTTATATGGTATTCTTGGTAATTCAGTATTTAAAGCAGTAAAAAACATTGAAGAAGAAGCAAAGAAAACTAACAAACCTTTAAAAGATTTTGCCACGACTCTAATAGTATCAATTTGTAAGAAATTCAAATTTGGATGGTTCGTTGGAGCATTTTGGGTAGGTGATGGAGGTATTGGAATTTACAATAAAGACACTAATTTTTTAAAGATTCTTGGAGAATCTGATGGTGGTGAGTATGCAGGTCAGACACGTTTTTTAACAATGCCTGAGATAACCCAACCCACAGAATTATACAGAAGACTGAGATTCGATATTGTTGATGATTTCACAGCATTAATTCTAATGACTGACGGAATTACCGACCCCAAATTTGAAACAGATGCAAATTTGTTGAAAGTTGAAAAATGGAATGAACTATGGCAAGACCTATCAAAGGAGGTTGATTTTTCGGATGATAACGAAGCTTCAGCAGACCAATTATTAAACTGGCTGGACTTTTGGTCGCCGGGTAATCATGATGATAGGACAATAGCAATACTATTTTAATTATGGCAAAAACAGTAAAAATTACAGCGACAGACGGCTCACAAGTTGAATTTGTGGACGAAATGATTGGTGCTGGCGGTATGAAAGATGTCTATTTTAGCCCTGACAAAAGTTATGTAGTGGCTTTTTTTAGAGATAAACAGGATTTTAATGCAAAAGACCGATTACAAAATATTACGGGCAAATACAGAGAAAACATTTTTAACCAAGTAGGTGGAGAATATTGGAAAGATTTATATTGTTGGCCAACTAAAATAGTGGAGTATAATGGAAAACTTGGAATTACTTGCCCTACTTATCAAAAGCAGTTTTTCTTTAAAAAGGGTTCAATAAATAATGATTTTTTAGGAATTAAAGGAAAAGAAAAAGAGGGTAAGTGGTATGCATCAGCTAAAAATCTAAATAAGTTTTTAGCACCCGAAGAAAAGGGCGATTGGTTTAAATATTTTCAAATTAGTATTCGAATTAGTCGTGCAGTAAAGAGGCTTCATGCCGCAGGTTTGGCTCATTCAGATTTGTCTTATAAAAATGTTTTAGTCGACCCAACAACAGGTCAAGCATCAATAATTGACATTGACGGATTAGTCGTTCCGGGCAAGTATCCACCAGATGTTTTAGGAACTCCTGATTTTATTGCTCCCGAAGTAATTTCAACAAAGCACCTTCCAATAACTGATGCTAAGCGAAAATTGCCGAGTATAAAGACAGATAGGCATGCCTTAGCTGTAATGATTTATATGTATTTGTTATATCGACACCCTTTAAGAGGTGGAAAAGTTAATGATTTAGATTCGGCTAAGGACGAAGAGCTTTCAATGGGTATCAAGGCTCTATTTGTTGAACATCCGACAGATAAAAGCAACAGAGTAAAAGTTGACCAGTTACACCCAAGTCAGCTACCTCAAGGTGACCCTGTTAAAATTCCATATTCTGTTTGTGGCCCATATTTAAAAGAATTATTTAATAAGGCTTTTATTGATGGTTTACAAAATCCAGATATTCGTCCAACTGCTGACGAATGGGAACAGGCATTATTAAAAACTGTAGATTTAATGCAACCTTGTCAAAATCCTAACTGCTGGCACAAATGGTTTGTATTTGATAATTCTACAAAACCTAAATGCCCATTTTGTGGTACAGACTATAAAGGACAGTTACCTGTTTTAAATTTATATTATTCCCCCAAAGTTGGTGTTTTCAAACCTGAAAACTACAGATTGATGGTTTATAATAAGCAACTTTTATATATGTGGCATGTAAATCGTTTTGTAAATGCTAATGAAAAAACAACTACTGACCAAAAAATTCCTGTAGGAGACTTTCATTTCCATAATGGCAAGTGGATTCTAATAAATAGGAAACTTACAAGTATGTACGACAAAGACATTGATAAAAAAATTGAAATTGGCGAGGCTGTGGAATTAACAGAAGGCAAAAAAATTCTATTATCAAAAGAAGAAGGTGGCAGATTAATTATAGTACAATTAGTAAAATCTTAATCAACATTAATTGTCATGGAACAAAACAAAACCTTTTTAATAAAGCAATTTAAACGCTTATATAAAATTGAATACTTCAGTAAAATGGTAAAACTTATACCACTTCTTTTATTTGTTGTGTTAAGTCCTATTCTCGTTTACGATGAATTTATTTCAGGTAAATATTTGACAGCTATTTTCATATCAATAGCCGAGTTGTTATTTCTTTTTTTATCCTATACAACATTTTTGAGCATTAAGGGAAAAACCTCTTTTTCAAAAAGCCGAATTAATAAATGCTTTCAAAATCAAAATATTCTTAATAAAATAATCGTATCAGATAATAAAATTCTTTTCGACATTTCTGACATGGAGGATGAAGCGATATACCTAAAAAGCTCAGAATATAAAAAGGTAATTGTCAATTCTTTGAAGTCAGTATTTGGAGAGTCAAAAATAGTTTCTAATGTCTAACAATTAAATTTAAAAAAAATGAGTGAACTAAATGAATTAAAAAAATCAATACTCGCCGATGGCGTAATTGATGAACAAGAAGTAAAACAATTACGTGAAGTATTATATGCTGATGGCGTAATTGACAAAGAAGAAGCAGAATTTCTGTTCGATTTAAACGATGCTGTAAGCGGAAAAATTAATCATCCAAGTTGGGAAACGCTTTTTGTTGATGCAATAACCAGTTTCTTATTAGAAGATGAATCATCTCCCGGCATCGTTGATGAAGAAGAAGCAAAATGGCTTTTAGCAAAAATTCAAGGTGATGGAAAGTTGGACAACATTGAACTTACCTTACTAAAAAACCTAAAAGCAAAATCAAAGCAATTACCACAATCATTATTAAATCTATTGAAATAAGATGGAACACAAGAAGCACTACACCGGACTTTCAAATGAGCAAGTTCTCGAAAGCCGTAATAAATATGGAGAAAATATTTTAACTCCACCAGAGAGAGAACCTTTATGGAAGCTTTTTTTAGAAAAGTTTGAAGACCCAATTATCAGAATACTTTTAATTGCGGCATTTCTTTCATTAGGTATTTCATTTGTTCACATGGAGTTTGCTGAAACAATAGGTATCTTTTGTGCTATTCTTTTAGCAACCGGTGTTGCTTTTTGGTTTGAGATGGACGCAAATAAGAAATTTGATGTTTTAAATAAAGTTAATGACGACACGCTTTACAAGGTAATACGAAATGGAAATATTTGCGAAATACCAAAAAAAGAAATCGTTGTTGGTGATATAGTAATTCTCGGTACGGGCGAAGACGTTCCTGCTGATGGAGAATTACTTGAAGCAGTGTCTCTTCAAATAGATGAATCATGTTTAACTGGTGAGCCAATAATTGATAAAACTACCAACCCTGCTAATTTTCATTCGGATTCAACATATCCTTCGAATTGGGCAATGAGAGGGACAAAATTGATGGACGGTCATGGTATTCTTGAGATAAAGAAAGTTGGCGATGAAACAGAATTTGGTAAAGTTGCAGAGAAAGCAACTGAAATGAGTGGTGAAGAAACGCCGTTGAATAAGCAATTGGACAAACTGGCTAAATTTATTGGTGTTGTTGGTTTTGCTTTGGCAGTCTTGACATTTCTCGCCCTTTTTGTTAAAGATTTATTCTTAGGGGAAGCTCAATATACAATTGGACAATTAGGTTCAATTGGTATAGTAATTTTATCAGCTTCAATAGTCTTAACCAAAGTTTGGTTGCCAATCATCTACGATGCATTTGAATTGTTAGGTAAAGAAAAGGAATTACCGAAAAGTGTTGAAGAAGGTAGTTGGTTTAGATGGATATTATATGGTATTGGAACATTTGTAATACTTGCCTCTGCAGGTTATTTATTTGGTATAAATCCTTTAAATTCTGAATCTTGGGTTAGCTTAGACGTTGCAGGTCGTATTTTGCAATATTTTATGGTTGCTGTTACATTAATCGTGGTTGCAGTTCCGGAAGGTTTGCCAATGAGTGTAACCCTAAGTTTAGCATTAAGCATGCGTAGAATGCTTCAAAACAATAATCTTGTGAGAAAGATGCATGCTTGTGAAACAATGGGAGCAACAACTGTTATTTGTACTGATAAAACTGGCACTTTGACCCAAAATCAAATGCAAGTTTATAAAGCCGATTTTTTCTGTTTAAATGGAAATAAGCTGTCAAATGATGAAAACCATAATATTATTAAAGAGAGTATTTCTGCTAATTCAACAGCATATCTTGATTATTCAGAGCCATCAAAAATAAAAACTTTAGGTAATCCGACTGAAGCTGCTCTTTTATTGTGGTTGCATGAACAAGGGATAAATTATTTAGATATTCGTGAAGATGCGGAAGTCATCGAACAACTTACTTTTTCAACCGAAAGAAAATTTATGGCTTCTTTGATTAATAGCCCATTGTTAAATAAAAAAGTTTTATATGTTAAAGGAGCTCCTGAAATTGTTTTGTCAAAATGTAGTAAGATATTGACAGAGCAAGGTTTAAAAGATGCTAAGGAATACAACTCGTTAATCGAAAATTCCCTAACCCAATATCAGAATCAGGCAATGAGGACTTTGGGGTTTGCGTACGAAATTATTGAAGACAATGTCGATAGATTTGAAAATGGAAAATTAGTTAATTCAAACCTTGTTTTTCTTGGAATAACTGCTATTTCCGACCCTGTTAGATTAGACGTTCCCTCTGCTGTAACAAAATGCTTAAATGCTGGTATAGAAGTAAAAATTGTCACGGGCGATACTCCGGGTACAGCTAAAGAAATTGGTCGTCAGATAGGCATTTGGAATGACAGCGATAATATACACAATATTTTAACAGGTGTTGAATTTGAAAATCTTTCTGATGAAGATGCATTAAATAGAGTTCAACATTTAAAAATAATGTGTAGAGCTAGACCGACTGATAAGCAAAGACTAGTTCAATTATTGCAAAGAAACGGTTCTGTTGTTGCGGTAACAGGTGATGGTACGAATGATGCACCAGCTTTGAATTTTGCTCATGTTGGCTTATCAATGGGTTCAGGGACTTCTGTTGCTAAAGAAGCAAGCGACATAACCCTATTAGATGACTCTTTTAGTAGTATTACGACTGCTGTAATGTGGGGTCGTTCATTGTATCAGAATATTCAACGTTTTATTCTTTTTCAATTAACAATTAATGTTGCTGCCCTTATTATTGTCTTTTTAGGTTCAATATTCGGTCATGAATTACCTTTAACTGTTACGCAAATGCTTTGGGTAAATTTAATTATGGACACATTTGCAGCAGGGGCATTGGCTTCTCTGCCTCCGAATTTGCGCGTAATGGATAATAAACCTAGGAAAAATGAGGATTTTATTATCACACCTCCAATGCGTTCTAATATTTTATTTGTTGGTTTTTCATTTGTCATTATTTTATTAGGTCTTCTATTTTATTTCTCAAATAATGGTGAAGTTAGTCGTTATGACTTATCTCGTTTCTTCACAATATTTGTAATGTTGCAATTCTGGAATATGTTTAATGCAAAAGCATTCGCATCAGGTAAATCTGCATTCCATGGATTAAATAAATCTATTGGTTTCTTAATTGTAGCTTTTGTCATTTTAGTAGGTCAAATATTAATTGTTGAATTTGGAGGCGAAGTTTTCAGAACAGTACCATTGTCATTAAAAGATTGGGCTATTATTATTGGTTCAACCTCTTTAGTTTTATGGATAGGGGAAATTTATAGAGCAATAAAACGCTGACCCACATAGCCAAGCACAATGGCAGGTCGCACAAGCCCACGCTAAAGCCAAAACCTGCCATAGAGCTTGTCTATTTTCCTACCCTGACTTACCCGACACAAAAAAAACTAAATCTTTTAAGACAGAGGAAAACGGAATGACAGTATTGAAAAATTATCTCAAACCATTGACAGACAAGAACGCCCAGTTGGTAACACGGTATATAAAAAATTGGGCAGATAGTGCTAAGTTTCAAGTGTGTAGCTCGCATTTAACTTTGTGCGGTTTGACAGTGATTCGCTCCGAAATGCCCAACTTTTCATATACCCATCCGTTATGCCCAAGCGCAGACCATCCACTGAAAATGACCGGTTATTCCTGTTGTCCGATTTTAAATCCGGGTTATCTGCGAGGCTAGTTTTCGCAG
>JAAYUI010000118.1 GCA_012517765.1 Caldisericales bacterium
CGGGCCTTGGGGAGCCGCCCGAAGCCGACGAGAAAGAATGCGACCGCGCCGAGAATCGGGATGAAGACGATCGTCAGGATCCAGGCGATCGCTGTGGCTGGCTTGCGCCGCAGCGAGATGACCACCGCAGCGACGAAACCGAAGATGATGTGTGCGCACAGTGCCAGCAGTCTGATGATCTCTGCCGTGGTCATTTGCCGTTCCTCTTCCGCCTGCCCGTGCAGGACCCTACCGCACCTGCGATGCCGGCCTCGGTACGGGCGCCGGCGGTGGATCTGCATGATTCGCTCGCCGGCGGGAGGTTCTTGGCAGGTTCTGCATGTTCAACGGGCAAGAGAAAGTCCCACCGGGTATGTCAAACGATTGTCAGTCTCCGCTATAGTAACCAGCGTGATAGGAGTTACTGACGACTCGCCTGGTCTGCCAGTGATGCTGACCAGCACCGATCCCGACTATCCCCGCTTTCACCTCGCGCCGGCGCGAGGGCGGCTGAACGATCCCAATGGCCTGGTGGTGGTAGACGGCGTCTACCACGCCTTCTTCCAGTACGGACCCGGCTTCCCGCAGGAGAAGCTGGTGCACTGGGGACACGCCTCCTCGGCAGACCTGGTGCATTGGCGCCATCATCGGCCGGCGATTTCTCCCGACAGCTGGTACGACCGCTGCGGTGCCTATTCCGGGGGTGCGATCGTCCACGATGGTGCTGTCTGGTTTCACTACACCGGCAATGTGAAGACCGACGCCGGGGACCGAGAGAGTTACCAGTGCCTGGTGACCAGCTCCGATCTGGTGACTTTCGCCAAGGACGCGGACAATCCACTGATCGCCGGGCCTCCGCCCGGCTACACGGCTCACTTCCGTGATCCCCAGGTGGTCGCCGAGGGTGACCACTGGCGGATGTGCATCGGCGCCCAGCGGGAGGATCTCACCGGCTGTGTCCTGGTCTATCACTCGCACGATCTGCGGGCCTGGGACCTGGTGGGTGAACTCGAACTGCCCGACGCCGATGGTCGCTTCGACAGCTTCGGCTATATGTGGGAGTGCCCGAACCTGCTGCGGATCCCCGATGAGGTCACCGGCAAGTACTGGGATGTGCTGATCTTCTGCCCGCAGGGCGTCGGGCCGATCGGTGACAGTTTTCGGAACATCTTCCCTTGTGGATACCTCATCGGGGAGTGGGATGGCCGCGCATTGCGGGGTGCCGGAGAGTTCGTGGAACTCGATCACGGGTTCGAGTTCTATGCGCCGCAGACCTTCGCCCGGGCAGGGCACGAGGACGACGCGCCGGTGCTGCTCGGCTGGCTTGGCAATGCCTCGGAGGATGATCAGCCGTCGCTGACCGAGCACGGATGGGTGCATCTGCTGAGCGTCCCGCGCAGGCTCACGGTGCGGGATGGCCGGCTGCGTCAGCGGATTGCCGCACCCGACCTCGATCCGTTGAGCGCCAAGGCCGCACTGAGCCTGGCTGTGGCCGGCGCCAGGGTGCGTGGCGATGTGGTGCAGATCCCGGAGCTGACCGATCAGCGGTCCTTCGTGCTCGATCTGGACGTCGATCAGTCGGCTGCGTCCGGCTGGCAGCTGCGACTCGCGAGCGGCTCGAGCGATGTGACCTGCCGCTTCGAGAAGGGCAGCCTGAGCGTCGACCGCAGCGCCACCCGCTACCCGCACGGCGGGACGAGGACGATCGCAGTGCCCGGCGATGATCGTCTGCGTCTTCAACTGGTGCATGACCGTTCCGTCACCGAATTGTTCGTCGGCGACGGCCAGGCCGTCTTCAGCCTGCGCAGCTATCTGGAGCCCGGCGAGTTCACCGTGACCATAACCGCCAGCGGGACGCTCGCCGTGCATTCCGCTGTCGCCGTCGTCACGGGTTAGCGAAAAAAAGATCTTGGTAGACGCGTTGACAAGTATGTCAATCGATTGACATACTCTTTCCAAGAAGCAATCCACGTGATTCATCGATGGGTGCACTGTTCGAGGAGGAACATTTTCCATGGACCACGCCAGAGTCGCCCAGACCGTTCTCCAAGCGGTCGGCGGTCCCGACAACATCACAGCGGCAGCACACTGTGCTACCCGGCTGAGGCTCGTTCTCAGAGACGAGCAACTCATTGACCACGCCACCCTCGACGAGGACCCCGACGTCAAGGGCACGTTCTCCGCAGGCGGGATGTTCCAGATCATCATTGGCCCGGGCGATGTCGACACCGTCTACGAAAGCCTGACCAGGTCCGGCGTCCGGGAGGTGAGCAAGGACGAGGCCAAGCAGGTGGGCGGACAGAAGGCCAACGTGGTCATCCGGTTCATCAAGGTGCTGGCCGACGTCTTCGTACCGATACTCCCGGCGTTGATCGCCGGCGGCCTCATGATGGCTCTGAACAACGTGCTGACGGCCCCGGGGCTGGTCGGACCGAAATCGATCGTGGAGATGGCGCCCGCCATCACCGATGTGGCAGCGATGATCAACCTGTTCGCGAGTGCGCCGTTCGCGTTCCTGCCCGTGCTGATCGGCTTCTCCGCCACGAAACGCTTCGGCGGCAACCCCTACCTCGGTGCCGCGATGGGCGGGGCAATGGTGATGCCGGCCCTTGTGAACGGCTGGAACGTTGCCGCGGCCGTCAGCGACGGAACCATGACCTACTGGGATCTGTTCGGCTTGCAGGTCGCTCAGGCCGGCTATCAGGGCCAGGTCGTCCCGACCCTGGCGGTCAGCTTCTTGCTCGCCACCACCGAGAAATGGTTGCACCGCAGGCTCAAGGGCACCGTCGATTTCTTATTGACACCGCTGATCACCATGATCGTGACCGGCTTCCTGGCGTTCGTCATCGTGGGCCCGCTGACCCGATCCCTCGGCGACGGGATCACCTTCGGATTGCAGTGGCTGTACGACTCCACCGGTTTCCTGGGCGGGTTGCTCTTCGGCCTGGTCTACTCGCCGATCGTGGTCACCGGCTTGCATCAGAGCTTCCCGGCCGTCGAGCTTTCCCTGATCGCCCAGGGCGGTTCCTTCATCTTCGCGATCGCCTCGATGGCCAATGTCGCCCAGGGCGCGGCAACATTGGCAGTCTTCCTCTGCGCTCACGAGGGCAAGCTCAAGGGTCTGGCCGGTGCGTCCGCCGCCTCGGCGTTGATGGGCATCACCGAGCCTGCGATCTTCGGCGTGAACCTGCGACTGCGCTGGCCGTTCTTCATCGGTATCGGTTCGGCCGCCGTCGGGGGCGCCCTGGTCAGTATCTTCAATGTGAAGGCCATCGCGCTCGGCGCTGCCGGGCTGCTGGGCTTCGTGTCGATCCGGGCCACGGACATCCCGATGTTCCTGCTGGCGCTCGGCGTGACCTTCGCGCTCTCCTTCGGTATCACCCTCACCTATGCCCGCTCTCGCGGCAAGGCCTCGCTCGCCGGTACCCATGTCGACGAAACCGTTGAACAGGAGGAAGCGGAGCAGGCTGCCTCGGATGCGGCCCTGGAGACGGCTCCGATCTCGCCGGTGCCCCTGGACGGCTCGGTCGACCTGACGATCACGGCACCGGTCAACGGCGAGCTCGTCGCGCTGACCGACGTCAAGGACCCGACATTCGCTCGTGGACTGCTCGGTCCCGGTGCTGCAGTGGTTCCTGAGGGCGGACCCGTGGTTTCCCCGGTGGACGGAGTGGTGATCGTTGCCTTCCCGACCGGTCATGCGGTGGGCCTGCGGGCTGACAGCGGTGTGGAACTACTGATCCACATCGGCATGGACACG
>JAAYUI010000134.1 GCA_012517765.1 Caldisericales bacterium
AGCCCCAGGATGGAAAACGAGCTGCAGCCAGCACTGGTGAGAACACCCATTGCAGCATTGTCGGGTGCGCTCACGCCGTAAGCCACGTTCACCTCTTGGTCGTCGTCGGACGTGGCAAGCACCACCACGTTGTCTCCATCCAGCACCAGCGCACCGTTGGCAGGAACGTAAAAATCGGAATTTGGGTCATCGGTGACATCGTCGCAGTTCCCCTCGCTCAGCGAGGGAATAATGGTATTTCCCTGAAGCACCATGGTTCCGTTTCGTATCCAAAGTGCTTTGCGTAGGTTGGGGTTGGCGCCTCCGCCGTAACCCCCGGCATTATTAGCACCAAATAGCCTGAAGTTGGCGTAGGCGGTGGAGTAAACCGTAAGAGAGTAGGTTTGGTCAACCCCCTTGTCGAGCACCAGGTTGTAGAAATCGGTAGTTCCGTTGCAGTAGAGGTCGTTGCCGGAGGCGCCCACAAAGTAAACGGTGGCAAAACCTGTTGTGGGCCCCAGGGTAGTGGGAGGAAACGCGTTGTAAACAGGATAGCTGAGGTTGGTGAACCTAATCGTGCCGTTGTTGGTGAGGTTTCCGTATATCACCACCCGGTGCGAGTGGGCATCGTAGTAGGTAATGTAGGGTGCCGTTCCCGATTCGGCCGCTGTGGTTGGGTCGGTAATGGTGTTGGTAACCCCTGTGCCAACGGTAATGGAGGCGCCCGCATCAACGGTTACATCGCCGTGAATGGTCAGCTGTCGGCGGTTGGCCGAGTTGTCGTTTATCCTGTAGGTCCCCTGCTTAACGTGCAGGTTGCCGTTGAGGGTGATGTTGCTGAGCTGGGTGGCCGTTACACCCGGGGCATTAATTCTTAGGTGGTTATAGGTGGTTTGTGCTGCGGGGAGGGTGAAGCTGGCGGAGTTGTAGTACTCGGTGGTGCCACCGCCAGCGTTTACAAAGGTATTGGTAGTAGCTGTGGGGAAGCTAACGGAGGCCAGCTTAAGGGTTCCACCCCCATCGAGCTCCTTAAGCCCGCTTGAAAAGGAGTAGGTAGCCATATCGAGAATTCCCCCCTCGTTGATGTTCACCTCCAGCTGAACGTTGCTCACGTTGGAGGCCAGGGAAACCGTGCGGTCGGGCAGGATAACCACAACGCTGCTGTCGGTTGGTGTGCCAATGTTTTCATAGGTTGTTCCTCCGGGGTCGCTGGTCCAGGTGGAGGCATCGCTCCAGCTGCCCGACTGGTAGGAGAAGAAGGTCTTGGGCGGGTAGCCGGCTGTCCATTCGGTGGTGGCAGCTGAAATATTAGTGGTGCCTGTAATGGTGAATTTCCTGTTAATACCGTCGAACGATTGCGTGCCGGTAGGCTGTGACCAGGCTCCGCCATTCCTGTACCATATCTTTGTTGGGTCCTTGGGGTTTTCGGTTGGGTCGTAGCCAAAGGTAATTGTGGCGGTGGTAGTTGCCGAACCGGTAAGCTGCCAGTAGCGTTTCAGGTACTGCGAGCCAAGCGAGGTGCTGTAAACCGTACGGAAACGCAGGTAGGTGGAACCGGAAATGCTTTGAACGGTAACGGGTGCATAGGTGCCGTTGGAGCCGATGGGAACGGTGTAGGGAGTGGTTGTAGGTATCCGCTGCTGCAGGTAGCCGGTGCCGTTGGTCTCCACCATGCAGGTGGAGCTGAACGGCCCGCCAAGTATGTTGCTGCTAGCCGCAGTAGCCAAGGTTAGGTTGTTGCCTCCCAGCTGCAAAACGCCTCCGTTCAGCGTTAGGGTTCTGTTTACGGTTGTGATGCCCGTAAGCGACTTGTTGCCGCTACCCGAGATGGTAAGGTTGTAGTAGGTGTAGGCCCCCACGTTCTGGTTGCCGCTGTTGTTGTAGTTCACGGTACCTGCGGTTGGGGCACCGGTACCACCACCGGCTGTGCTGGTAATTCCTCCCCCGGAAATGGTGCCACCAACGTTTATTGTACCATTACCTGGAAAAAGAAGGTATGTTCTCAAGTTTGCTGCATTCATTGTAATATCACCAGCAACATTAATTGTTCCGGTTGTCAACGAAACATAAGCATCGCGAGTATTATTTCCTCCCGTAGAAATAAGGCTTATACTGTTACATGTTAAGGAACCCCCAGCAACAGCAATATATTTAGAAACATTGGCGCTAGTTGAGTTTACTGTAACACTACCTGTAACAGTAAGCGAATTTGCTCCAGAAAACGATAAGGTAGTATTACCCCCGGTAGCAATTACTAACGCCCCTATACTATTTCCAGGAGTAACGTTATGCGTAACATTATGGCTATTTTGAATAGTTACGGTTCCTGCGCCTGGATTCTGTCCAGGGAAATCGGTTGCAGCAACCCATGTAGCCCCGTCATAACGCTGCCAAATGGCAGTATTAATCCAGTTTCCTCCGCTTATGGTTCGGTAGTCGCCCACCGCCTGGCTAAAAGCGGTAGAGGCGGAAAGAACCAGGGAAAAAGCCAGGAAACCCGCCCGCAGGGCTTTTCGTAATGTTGTGCCCCTTAGGGCAGCTGTGGTGGTGTGTGTACGCATATCTAATTTTTCAAAATTCAATATTTTATTTGGCTTTTACGGTTTCGAAGCCAATATCTTCAAAAGAATATAGTGTTCTCTACACGTTAACATGTTTCGCCCCGCAGGGTGTGTAGCCCCCTGCGAGTAAATTTACCCCTGCGGGCTCAAAAAGGTTACATCTCCTCATCAAGGTATAACGCACTTTCATCAAAATCACCTTACTTCTCGGCTTCCAAAAGTGCAAAAATATCCCTTTTTCTACATACAAATATCAAACCTATTGCGTTAACTATTTGAATAGTTGAACGATACATAGTTTGCGGGTAATTTCCGCCGTACGATAATGGACACTTACGCTAGCGCTTTGCATACTTTAAAAATCACACTTAATATCTAACCCCTTCGGGACAAAAATCGGTTTTAAGTAAAGTAATTTTTGTGTAGCTATCCAAATGTAAAATGCCCAGGCGGATTTTTACCAAAGTGAAACCACGTAATCAGCACTTTTGTTCCGAGTGTAATTCAGGTAAGCTCGGCTCCTGCCATTTTCCAAAATTTACAAAATGACAAAAAAATAATCAATTTCCGTATGTTTAATTGATGATGCCATGGATTTATTACGTGAATAATGCTAAGTGAAAGGTTAATATTTTATATCCTTCAACCTTATTCCTTCCCGTTGCGATGCAAAGAGTCGGGGTTGCGCTTTGGAAAGTTTGCTGCTTGCCTCGCCAACACATTCTCTCCAGGCCCTTCATTTCAAACCTATTCCGCCCCTTCGGGGCTTGTAAAAATTGTTCGCTCCATACAAGGGGCGAAGCCCCTTGTGGCAGGGCAGTATGATATGTGAAGCCCTGAAGGGGCGGGATAAGTTTCAATAATCTTTCAGTGGACGGAAAAGTTTCGCTGGGAGGAGGACAGGTTCCGTCAGGTGAAGGATAATTTTTTTAATCTAGAATCCGCCGGGAGGCGGACAAGTTCCGTCAGGAGCCGGACAAGTTCCGCCGGTAGGCGGACAGGTTCTTGAATCCGCCGTTAGGCGGACAAGTTCTGGAATCTAGAATCCTGCTTGAATTTTTTTATCCTTTATCCTTTAACCTTTATCCTTGTCTTCTGCCCCAGCTGGGGAAGGACATTCTCCGCTATGCTCGTAAAGGCGAGA
>JAAYUI010000115.1 GCA_012517765.1 Caldisericales bacterium
ACCATTTCGTGCGCCATGAAAGGCAAAAACCTTATCATCCAGGAGCTCGAGGATATGCTCAAGATTAAGGTGGGGGAAACAACTTCGAACCGTAAGTTCTCGTTACTCGAAACAAACTGCTTGGGTTGGTGCCATAAGGGACCCGCTATGCTCATTAACGACGAGGCTTACACTGAGCTTACCCCAGAGAAGGTTCGTGAGATTATTAATGAATACATGAAAAAGTAATAATAGGAGATTCGATTATGTCAAATAACTTCTTACGTCGTGTCGACCTGATTTTCGATAAGGATTGCGACTTCAAACAGGTGTTACAGTCGGCCTATAAGCGCAACAACGATGAAATAATCAACGAACTCCTTGAGTCAGGACTCAAGGGTAGGGGTGGTGCTGGTTTCCCTACAGCCCTGAAGTGGAAATTCACCAGTGAACAACCCGACCCTGAAAAATATGTGGTTTGTAATGCCGACGAAGGCGAACCCGGAACTTTTAAGGATCGCGAAATACTATTCCAGGTTCCCCTTAAGGTTTTTGGCGGTATGGCCATTTGCGCTAAGGTAATTGGCGCTAAGGAAGGTTATATCTACCTCCGTGGTGAATACCGTTTCTTGCTAAAGGAACTTGAAAATCAGCTTGAGATTTTCCACTCCATACTCAATGATCTTAAAATCCCCTTCCGCATTAAAATTGTTATGGGAAGCGGCGCTTACATCTGTGGCGAGGAAAGCGCTTTGTTCGAGTCAATGGAAGGCGACCGCGGCGAACCCCGCAATAAGCCTCCCTACCCAACCGTTTCCGGTTTCCGCAAGAAACCTACCGTTATTAACAACGTTGAAACGTTGGTTTACTCCTTCATGATATTCCGCTACGGTGCTCGCAAGTTTAAAGAACTTGGTACTGCCGATTCTCGCGGTTCAAAGGTGTTCTCCGTTTCAGGCGATACCCCAAAACCCGGTATTTATGAGCTGGAACTTGGTATGACTGTTGACCAGTTTGTTCAGGAGTTTGGCGATGGCGACACCAAGGCAGTTCAGGTTGGGGGAGCTTCAGGTTTTTGCGTACCCCGCAAAAAGTTCAAGGATACCATTATTGGTTTCGAAGGAGTTCCCACTGGAGGTTCAATGATGCTTTTCAATAGTTCACGTTCCATGTACAACGTACTGCATAACTACCTCGAATTCTTTGAGGAGGAATCATGTGGGCAGTGTACCCCCTGCCGCGTGGGTTGCCAGCAGCTTAAACTGGGTATCGAGGCGGTAAAGAAGGGCGAAAAGCATGCTAACTACCTGGAACAGCTTCAGAAACTTGCTCAAACCATGAAAATAACCGCAAAATGCGGTTTAGGCCAAAGCGTGGCTAACTCCTTCTTCTCAATTGTTGAGAACTTTAGGGAAGAAATGATTTACTAATGATCAAAATTGAACCAATTATGGCAAAACAGATAAACCTTATAATTGATGGCATGCCCGTTACCGTGGATGAGGGAACAACTATACTGCAGGCTGCCAAAAAGTTGAATATCCATATTCCAACACTCTGCTACCACGA
>JAAYUI010000181.1 GCA_012517765.1 Caldisericales bacterium
GCGCTGGCGTTCGGCGACTACCGCGAAGCGTACAAGCTATACAGCGGAACTCTGCCTCAAGAGACGAACGAGTTCAGAGCCGCAGCACTCTTTGGACAGGCTTTGACCTTTTACAAACAGGAAGACTATTTTCAGTCCAACCGCATGCTTAATGATCTGATCAATAAATACCCTGCAACACTCCCTGCTGCCAGGGCACATTATATTCTTGGTGAAGTCGCCCTCGCGGAAGATCACAAGGATGAGGCACTGGCTGAATTCCAGGCTTATTCCACAGCTCGGGCAGGCGTGATTGATAATGTTGTTTTCGAGAAAATTGGTGACTTACTGCTCGAAGATGGCCAGGCTGAAGCAGCTTTTGAAGCGTATAAAACCGCCTACCTGGCAGCTCCTCCAACCGATAATCTCAGCCTCGCCCAAAAGGTGGCGGAAGGTTATGTTAACCTGGGTGAAAGCCAGGCAGCGATTGATATCTACAAAGAGATCTATTTTCGAACTACCAGCGATTATACGAAAGCCCAGATGGACCTGTTGATCGGACGCCTGCTTACCAGCATTGGACAGACCGAAGAAGCAAACACATATTACCAGGATGCGGTCAACAATTTCCCTTATGCCTACGACAGCTACTCTGCCCTGTTGGCATTGTTGGATGCGAATCAGGAAGTGAATGAGCTTCAGCGGGGATTAATCAATTATTACATCGGTCAATATCCGCTCGCCATTGAGGCGTTTGACCGATATATTGCCAACAACAACGTGGATGTTGACAAAGCGCTCTACTACAAAGGGCTGGCGACAAGGGCGCAGGGGTTGGTGTTGGCGGGTTTTGAGTCGAATGAGCGCACGCAGGCGAATTTTTCGGGCGGAACGCCTGAGGATAAGGCAGCAATTGAACTTTGGAGCGGACTGATCAGCACCTACCCAGCCAGTACATATCGGATGGATGCAATCCAGGCGATCATTGAAACCCAAAACCGTTACCTGGGGCAAATCCAACTGGCAATTGACACAGCCCTGAACCTTGTGGCAGAACTTCATTCCGCGGCTGAGGCTCCGGATCTACTTGATACTGCCGCAAGTTACCAACTCTTTGATAACCAGAAACAAGCCGCGGCAGAGTCCTGGACGCGCATCGCGCTTGAGTTCCCGACCTCAGAGAAAGCCTTCAATGGTTTATTCTTTGGAGGTTCGGTCTATTTTGAATTGGGTCAATACGATAAAGCAGCTGAGAACTTCAACCGCATCATTCCCATGAGCGCTGAGCCTTTCGAACTTTCGGCTGCATACTTTTGGTTGGGCAAAATTAGCCAGGCACAAGGCAAGGACGACGAAGCCAGGCTCAACTGGCAAGCTGCGATGAACCAGGCGACTTACGGGTATTACGGCATTCGGGCAGCTGAGTTACTTGAGAACCGAACGCCGTTCCAGGAGCCAGCGCGATACAATTTGGCAGTTAACTTGCCTGATCTGCGCATCCCTGCAGGAGAGTGGTTAAAAACTGCGTTCAACCTCCCCATGAGCACCAATCTCGATTACTCTTCAGAGCTTTTCAACCACCCCGGATTTATCCGGGCGATGGAGTTTGACCGGCTTGGACTTTATGACAAGGCATCGACTGAATTCAGTGCTCTCCTTACTGAAAATCAAGATGACGCGCTGGATGTTTTCCGACTGATCAAAGTTTTCCTTGATAAGGGTTATTACCGTTCCGCTCTGGAAGCCAGCAAGATCATCGCCAAACTTTCCGGGTACGCGGACACGCCTTTTTCAGCAGCTTATCCGCCTTATTTCACCTACATTGAATATGGCGCGTATTACTTGCCCTGGATCCAGGCTGCCTCGGAAAAGTACAACCTTTCTGAATTATTACTGTTGAGCGTGATCTACCAGGAGAGTCACTTTGGCGCGCAGGCTGCTTCGGGGGCTGGCGCGCGTGGCATCATGCAGCTGATGCCCGCCACCGCCGAGCAGATAGCCACAGAAACTGGATTTTTGTCAACTTTTGAAGCTTCAGACCTGGATGTGCCCTACTACAACCTTGAACTTGGAAGCAACTACCTGGCCAGGATGTTGTATGTATTTGAGGGTGATGATTACCAGGCTCTGGCAGCTTACAACGCTGGTCCAGGAAATGTGATGAGTTGGGTCGCCTTGACGGGTGATGACCCGGATGTGTTCCTAAACACTATCCGATACCAGGAAACAAGAGTGTACATCCGCAACATTGTAGAGATATTCAACCGTTACTCGTTGATTTACGGTCAATAAACTATTCGGTCCACATTAACGAAAAACGGCTCCTTGGTAGGAGCCGTTTTCATTTGAACTAACAAGATATTAGCCGTGCTTCAGTGCAGCCTGAGCTGCCGCAAGGCGGGCTAAGGGCACACGGAAGGGTGAGCAGCTGACGTAGTTGTTGCCGATCATATGGCAGAACTCGATCGAGCTCGGATCACCACCGTGTTCGCCGCAGATGCCAACTTCCAGGCTTGGTCGAACAGCGCGGCCATCTTCAACGGCGCGGCGCATCAGGCGACCAACACCATCGCGGTCGAGCTGCTGGAAGGGGTTCTTTTCGAGAATACCCTTCTCAACATACACACCCAGGAAGGTGCGTTCCGCGTCATCGCGGCTGTAGCCGAAGGTCATCTGGGTCAGGTCATTGGTGCCGAAGGAGAAGAATTCAGCATATTCGGCAATCTCACCAGCCGTCACGGCTGCACGAGGGATTTCGATCATGGTGCCGAACTTGTATTTAACTTCAACGCCCTTCTCAGCCATGACATCCTTGGCAATTTTCACCAAAGTAGGTTGAACTTCCTTGAGCTCGTTAACGTGACCGGTCAAGGGGATCATTACCTCGGGGTGAGGATCAAAGCCATTGAGCTTGGCGTCGCAAGCCGCTTCAAAAATGGCTCGAACCTGCATCTTCATGATGTCGGGGTAGACGATCCCGAGGCGGATACCACGCAGACCCATCATTGGATTGCTTTCATGCAGTCCTGTAACAATATCAAGCAAGTTTTGTTTCTCTGCCAGGCCTTCGGTGATACCCTTGGCTTTCAGGGTGGCAACCTCGGTCAGCAGATCTTCCATGCTGGGCAGAAACTCATGCAGAGGAGGATCGATCAGGCGAATGATAACCGGCAGACCGGTCATTGCTTCAAAGAGACCATAGAAGTCACTGCGCTGGAGGGGCAGGATCTTCTCAAGAGCGCCGAAGTAAGCCCGGGAAACCGGAGAATTATCGATCTGAGCTTTTAGTGCGTCAATCTCGGCCTTGAGAGCAGCCTTATCTTTTTCATTGAGAGTCCGACCCTCAAGACGACCAGCAGCATAAGCCTTCTCAAGCTGTTCGAGGTTGTTCAGCATATGCTGGGTGGCCTCGGAGTTCATGATCATTTTCTGCACGTCTGGCAGACGGGAGGTTTCGAAGAACATATGCTCGGTGCGACAAAGGCCAATACCCTTGGCGCCGTAAGAGCGAGCGCGCTTGGCATCCTTTGGATAATCCGCGTTTGCCCAGACCTGGAGACGAGAAACTTCGTCTGCCCAGCCGAGGAGGGTCATGAGTTCTTTTTGCTCGGAGAGATCCGGCGTGGTAAGTCCAAGCTGACCAACGAAAACTTCACCGGTAGTTCCGTCGAGGGAGATCCATTCACCCTCTTTGACGGTGATACCGCGGCAGGTCATCTGGCGCTTGTTCATGTCGATATTGATATCTGCAGCGCCAACCACACAGGGAACACCAAACTGGCGGGCAACCACTGCGGCGTGCGAGGTGGCTCCACCTTCGCTGGTGAGGATACCCTTGGCAGCTAGCATACCATGCACATCATCCGGCTTGGTGAAAGGGCGAACCATAATGACATCCTGTTTTTCCACGTTGTGCATTTTCTCAACAAGATCTGCATCGAAATAAATCTGGCCAACAGCCGCACCTGGGGAGGCATTCACGCCCTTGGCGTAGAAACGGCCTTCCTTGCGAGCTTTGTCCATGTCTGTGCGGGAGAACTGGGGATGGAGCATCTGGTCGATTTGTTCAGGCGTGACACGATTCAGTGCGGTTTCCTTGTCGATCAAACCTTCCTGGACCATATCGTGAGCAATTTTGATGGCAGCTTTCGCGGAGCGTTTGCCATTGCGGGTCTGGAGCATCCAGAGCTTGTTATGCTCGATGGTGAACTCAACATCCTGCATATCCTTGTAATGCTGCTCGAGGCGCTCGGTAATGTCGGCAAACTGGGCGTAAACCTCAGGTAATTCGATCTTCATACCGGAAATTTTGGAAGTATTGCGAATACCAGCCACGACATCTTCGCCCTGGGCGTTCATCAGATACTCGCCAAACATGACTTTCTCACCAGTCTGGGGATCACGGGTGAAGGCAACGCCGGTACCAGAGTCGCCGCCCATGTTACCAAAGACCATGGTCTGGATGTTGACGGCAGTACCAAGAGAATCAGGAATGCTCTCGCGGCGGCGATAATCGATGGCGCGCTTGGAATTCCAGGAGTCAAACACGGCTTTCGCTGCCAACTCGAGCTGCTTGTAAGGATCCTGTGGGAATTCAAAACCCATCTGCTCTTTAACGACCTTCTTGTAGGCTTCAGTGATGGCAGCCCAATCAGCAGCGTTCATTTCGGTGTCACTCTTATAGCCTTTTTCTGCTTTGTAGGCTTTTAGAGGCTCTTCGAAATGTTCGTCATCGATGCCCATCACAACCGTGCCGAGCATGTGGACAAGCCGGCGATAAGAATCGTTGACGAAACGCTCGTCACCACTCTTCACCACCAAGCCTTTTGCCACTTCGTCATTCAAGCCGATATTAAGGACAGTGTCCATCATGCCAGGCATTGAGAATTTGGCACCTGAACGGCAGGAAACCAACAAAGGATTGGCAGGGTCGCCGAATTTCTTGCCAGCTTTTTCCTCGACAGTTTTGAGGCCAACTAGAACCTGATCCCACATCCCCTCAGGAAATGCGCGGGTAACCTGAAAAGCGTTGCAGGCTTCGGTAGTAATGGTCAGTCCGGGGGGTACTGGAACACCAGCGCGTGTCATATCCCCAAGGTTGGCACCTTTGCCGCCCAGCAGGCCGCGAACGCCATCCCAGCTGCCGGCGTAAGCTTCAGCCTGATCAACTTCATTGAATAAATAAACCCATTTTTTTGACATAGATCCTCCTAACGATCTTGATTATTGTGTATATCCACAATCTTTAATTTTACCATACACAGATTGTGTAAATCCCACACGACCGAGATGTACAACACATTTACCCGACGAACGTACAAATGGCACAATTTTTGAATGATAGACCAGCCAATTGCAAAGCCAGCCGTTATGTGCACAACTGTTCAGGACAGAAGTGCACAAAAAATATATTGAAGTAAGGTCAATCCTGATCCGTTGGAAGTTTCCAAGGGAGGTTAAAAAGGTTATGTGATATTTTTGCCTGGTCAAACTGCGTGCGGGCGGGTTTCTCCTCAGCTGGATGACCAACGTAAACTATATTCAAGGGAGTCACCGTTTCCGGTAAGTTGAGAGTTGTCCTTATAGAGGTCTCCAGGCGATTGATCGGATGCACCCCACACCAGACTGCTCCCAACCCCAAGGCGTTCGCAGCCAGAAGCAGATTTTCAGTGGCTGCGCTGCAGTCCTGGACCCAAAAGCGTTCGGTCACAAGCTTTTTTACAGGTCCCATATTTCCGCAGACGCTTATTGCCAGGGGCACCTGCATTTTGCCAAAAGGCAGGACCTTGCGAAGCTCAGCCAGCTTGACGGGGTCGTCCACCACCACAAAATGCCAGGGTTGCAGGTTCATTGCGGTCGGCGCAGCCATAGCCGCTTCGAGCAACACTTTTACCTGATCATCACTGACCTTTTCTGCGGTGAAACGGCGGATGCTTCGA
>JAAYUI010000095.1 GCA_012517765.1 Caldisericales bacterium
AACCCTCCTTATCAAGATGTTGGCTGAAATTCCCGATAGGATGCCGGCTGTGGCCCCTGCTGACGGTCGGTCCCGGGACCGGCTCCGCTCCCGGGATCGAACGGCCGTTTCGGGCCGATGGACCTGATTAGAATAAATCCCCCCCGTTGTCAAGCATTTCCCTCGGCCATCCACAGGGTTCCCTTTGTAAAATTCGTTGCAAAACGGATACTTTGGGGACCCGGAAGGCGCCGGCGCCTCAAAATGTCCTTGATTTTTCGCATTCAAGATAATAAAAGGGACCGTTCGTTTCAGCGGCGGCCCTGGCGTGATGCGGGCCGTTTCGCACCGGGAGATCAGCGGATGATCAGGTTCATCGAGGTCCACAAGTGGTTCAAGGACCTCCACGTGCTCAACGGGATCAACTTCCACGTCAAGCAGGGCGAGGTGGTGGTCGTCTGCGGGCCCTCGGGCTCGGGCAAGTCCACGCTCATCCGCTGCATCAACAGCCTCGAACCCATCCAGAAGGGGCAGCTCATCGTCGACGGGATGGACCTCAGCGACCCGAAGACCAACATCACGAAGCTGCGCGCCGAGATCGGCTTCGTCTTCCAGCAGTTCAACCTCTACCCCCACCTGACGACGATCAAGAACATCACGCTCGCGCCCATCAAGGTCCGGGGGATGAACAGGAAAGCAGCCGAGGACCTGGCCATGTCGCTCCTCGAGCGGGTGGGGCTGACGGAGAAACGCGACGCCTACCCGGCGCAGCTCTCGGGCGGCCAGCAGCAGCGCGTGGCCATCGCCCGGGCCCTCGCGATGAAGCCCAAGATCATGCTCTTCGACGAGCCCACCTCGGCCCTCGACCCCGAGATGATCGGCGAGGTGCTCCAGGTCATGCTGGGCCTGGCCAACACGGGGATGACCCTCGTCGTCGTCACCCACGAGATGGGGTTCGCCCGCGAGGTCTCCAACCGCGTCGTCTTCATGGACTACGGCAAGATCCTCGAGGAGGCCCACCCCGAGGAGTTCTTCAAGAACCCGAAGCACGAGCGGGCCAAGCAGTTCCTGAAGGAGATCCTGTCTCCCATGCACTAGGCTTGCAGCCCGACAAGAGAGGAAACCCTATTGAGAAGGAGGAAGGACATGAGAAAGATTCTGGCGCTTGCGTTGACCGTTGCCTTCGTGGCCGGCCTGGCGGGTGTCGCCCTGGCCGAAGACACCTACGACATCGTGAAGAAAAGGGGCGTCCTCGTGGTGGGCGTCAAGGACGCCTCGCACGGGTTCGGCTACATCGACCCCAAGACGCGCGAGATCGTGGGCTACGACTGTGACTTCGCGGCCTACCTCGCCAAGAAGATGGGCGTGAAGCTCGAGCTCAAGGGCGTCACCTCGGCGGCCCGCATTCCCCAGCTCCAGGCGGGCAACATCGACCTGGTCATCGCGACGCTGACCTACACGCCCGAGCGGGCCAAGCAGGTCGACTTCTCCCACACCTACTTCCTCACGGGACAGAAGTTCCTCGTGAAGAAGGGCACCGTGAAGAGCCTCGCCGACCTCGACGGCAAGAAGATCGGCACGGCCAAGGGCACCACCTCGGAGCAGAACGCCTCCAAGGCCCTGCCCAAGGCGACGATCCTCTCCTTCGACGACTACCCCCAGGCCTTCCTGGCCCTCCAGCAGGGCAAGGTCGCGGCGGTGACGACGGACGAGTCGATCCTGGCCGGCATCCTCGGCAAGGCCCCCAACAAGGACCAGTTCGAGATCGCCGACATCCGGATCTCCGACGAGCCCTACGGGATCGCCATGCGCAAGGACAGCCCGAAGATGAAGAAGTTCGTCAACGACACGCTCCTCGAGATGGAGAAGAACGGCGAAGCCAGGAGGATCTGGGACAAGTGGTTCCACCCCAAGAGCGACCAGCCCATGGAGCGCGGCAAGTTCAAGATCACGGCGGACCGGAAGTAGCATCCGTTCGTCGGTCCCATCGTTTGTTTTGACCGGCAGCCGTCCGCATCCGCCCGGCAGGAGGGTGCGGACGGCTCATTTTTCCGGCCCCGGTCGCCCCTTCAAGCGCCCGGCGGCCGATAAACCAGCGACAGCAGGGCAATGTTCAATTACCAGTTCGACTGGTCCGTCGTCCTCACCGGGCAGTACGCCCAGTGGATCGTTGACGGCATCAAGATCACCATCCAGCTCTCGGCGGTGTCGATCGTCCTGTCGTTCCTGATGGGGCTGCTCATCGCCGTCATGCGCC
>JAAYUI010000061.1 GCA_012517765.1 Caldisericales bacterium
AATGGCTATCCGCTTACCATTCTTGCTGATGTTCTCGGTTTCCAGAATTTGTTTGTAATTCTCCGCGGGTTGCTGGTCGGCAATGTAGCGTTTAAGCCAGCGTATGGAGAGCGGGTCGCCCTGATGCCCCACGGAGCAAACTGTTTCGCACTTATGTGTACAAATGCGGCCGCAAACCTCTGGTAGCGGGTTAGTGTCATATAGTATGCGTAACCCTTCGTTCGGGTCGTCGTTTCGTATTGCTTTAATGTATTCTGGGATTCCCATATGTGCCGGGCAGGTTGCAACGCAAATTCCGCATTCTACGCAGCGGTCGGCTTCCTTTATGGCCTGTTCCCTGGAATAGCCGCGAACAATTTCAATGAACGACTTGTCGCGTTCCTCGGGTTTAAGCTCGGGCATATGAA
Source organism: Caldisericales bacterium (assembly GCA_012517765.1). Classification (GTDB taxonomy): domain Bacteria; phylum Caldisericota; class Caldisericia; order JAAYUI01; family JAAYUI01; genus JAAYUI01. Next base: position 408 of record JAAYUI010000061.1, read on the forward strand.
CGCGTTCCTTGCTGTAGAGCTCGTAATTTGGCCCAGGTTTTTTGTAGCCATTGGGTTCGTCGTCCCATTCTTTTTTATCGACCCCGGGAATAAACCGGAATACATCTGGGTCGGAATCGACCCACTTGAAGTGATTCGACATGGACAGTGAGCCTGTGGTGCAAACATCAACGCAAAGGGCGCACCAGCAGCAGCGGCCATAGTCGATACGGGGTCTTAACCCGCTATCACCATTTTTTGTCTCAATGCCCTCAACCGGAACCATATCGATAGCTGCATTCTGGCATATTGACTCGCATGTTCCGCAACCTATGCAGGTATCAACATCGTTCTTGTGGAAACCCCTGTATCTGGGCGCAGCCTCTCTCTTGAGGGGTTCCTTAATGGTTACAGGCTCTTTAACCACATTTTTCCATGCGGTAAAGGGGCTTATGATATCTTTTATTCGTGCCATACTTTACTTACATTTCAATAAATTACCTTTCAATTTCAGGTGGATAGGTGTGCAACGAGGTCATAAGGCCAGCCACATCGGCAAGGTTGGTATTGATTATCATTTTTTCCAGCAATGCAACGGCATGGGTGTAGCTTGGCCCGCGAACATTAATACGGCGGGGGTACTCGCTGCCATCGGAAACAATGTAGTAGGCAAACTCGCCGCGTGTACATTCGGAACGGATAAAGGTTTCGCCTGCTGGTATTTGCCAGTGCAGCACATTGGGAGTGGATGCCTTAAAATCGCCATCTTTTGGCATTTTGGCCAGTATTTGGCGGATGAGGTCAACCGAAAGAAGCAGGTCGCGACGGCGGACATCGGCTCGGGTATAGATATCGGAATCCTTCCCCACAACGGGTTCAAAGTCGAGCTCGGGGTATTTCAGGTAAGGGTACTTTTTACGAACATCATCGGGGATGCCGGCCGCACGTGCGTTAGGGCCGGTAATGCCAAACTGGTAAATCCATTTAGGGTCGATATATCCCATACCAACAGTGCGTTTCTTGAAAACTGCATTGTTGAACATCACCCTGTCAATATCAACCATAAACTCCTCAATTGTTTTGAGGGTTTCCTCCATGCGTGCTTCAAATCCATCGGGCAAAAGTCCTCGAACTCCTCCGGGTATGATATACATGTGGTATATACGTCCACCGGTAAGTTCCTCAAAGCGGTCGAGAACCAGGTCGCGGCAGTAGTTGCTCCACTGTCCAATTATTCCCATTCCCAGCGAGCCGGCTTGTCCGCCTATCCACATCAGGTAGCTTTGCAGGCGTGCCATTTCTAATGTAAGAGTTCTAAGCCATTGGGCTGTTTCAGGAATCTCAATCCCGGCCAATTCCTCGACTCCAGCAGCAAAACAGTACTCGTTGAAGTCGGGTTCAGGTACGGTAATTCGGCAAACAATGGGGAAGCACTGGATCCATTTGCGGCGCTCCATCAGCTTCTCAAAACCGCGGTGTAGGTATCCCACGTGGGTTTCGCAATCCATAATCTCGTCGCCTAAAAGGGTTAACTCAAGCGACATGTTTCCTGTTATGCCCGGGTGTTGTGGGCCATGCCATAGCTTCACATACTTATGTGAGCTAAGGTCAATATCTACCTTGCCCTCGCTGTTAAGCGGTGGGTAAAGGTTTCTATCCTCGTTTATCTTGAACAGTTTGCTAAATTTCATCGGGGTAAAGTTTTTTCTTCATATACTCCTTTGGATCATGAGTTTCCCTTCCCGGACGAGGGAAGTAGGTTTCCTCGGCGT
>JAAYUI010000060.1 GCA_012517765.1 Caldisericales bacterium
ACACCTTCTCTGCGCCAATGTTGATCTCAGCAAATGAACAATTCTTATTGGATATCCACCATGCAATTTACGGAAGTCAATGTTTGTGGATTCGATATTACGCTGCATACCGTGGTGAGTATACAGAACGAACTGTTATGCCATACCACCTAAATAACGTTAGGGGAGATTGGTATCTTATCGCTTTCGATAAACTGCGCAATGAGTTTCGCACCTTTCTGGTGAGTCGAATTGAAAACTTGAAAATTATGCCAGAAAAATTTATTCGGGATGCGAAATTCTCGGTTTCAGATTGGATGGAGAATGCTTTTCAAGCTGAGCGAAGCAGCGAATCCACCGATATTTCGATCAAATTCAATGCAGTCACAGCACGATATATTCGGGAAAGGAATTGGCATATATCGCAACGGATTGAAGAATTGGAAGATGGCTGCTTGATTCTTCATCTCAAAATAGGGGGCTTGGGCGAATTAAAACGTTGGGTATTGCAATACGGGAGTGGCGCTGAAGTCCTTTCTCCAGAAAGTTTACGCCAAGAATGTATTGATGAAATCAAGAGCGTAGCAGGCGTTTATGGAATCTAAAACAAGATAAGAAAGGGGCGGCAATGAAGGAAGAGAATTACGTAGATACAAGTAAATCCAACGAAACATTGTCATTTTTAATGTCGGGGTTGGTTGCCCTTGCTGAAAATAATTGGATGTACCCGTATCCATCCACCCTAATCAGAGCCCGAGGTCTGCTCTTTGGTGCTTACATAGAACAAGGTAATTGGAAATTCCAGTCGATCAGTGAGTTCCTCCGAATGATTCAAACGCCTCTCAAGGATTGGTGGCCATTTTCTGAGCTGCCAGATGGGATTGATCCTGATATCCCAATGATCGATTCGCAGCTACAAATATCCAGCCAGGTGGAAGAACTGCTGCTCGATCTGGATGATCTTTCTGGTAATCAGAAATTCAATGCCAGCGAGCTTAAACTTGTTCTAGATAACCGTAAGATTCGTGACGCTGTTCTAAAAGTTCAAAAACACCCCGAATTGGAAGACGCTTATATAACCCTTCGACGGTTTCTAATTGAAAATCCATGGATCAACATTAGTGATGGCATCCATATACCTAATGAAACAATCCAATTAATGGGAAAAGTTAGCGACTTCTATGAAAAACCATCTCCCAATATGCTTCATGAAGGGAAATACTGGCTCTGCCCTCGCTGCAATGGAATATTGATTTGGGCAGACGAAAAACCCAGATGCGCGACGAAGGGCTTATGCGAGCAGATTGTAGACCTTGCTCAGGCAAGAGCGACCACTAATGAAATAAGCACACTGAAAATGACCTTCAGGAAACGAGTTCAATTGCCAGGATTGCCGGAGTTGGAGTTGCATCGAGAACTCGCCAAAATTCCGGGCGTATCTGTCGCATTATGGCCTGAGGCAGACCGGTATGACCTGCTCGTTGAGAAAAATGGAAACATGCGCTGGGCAATTGATGTCAAGGATTATGCCAGCGAATTTACTCTGAGCAATTTGTTGCGCCAATCTCACCCTCCCTATAAGAAAGATGTGAAATTCTATTACGTCATCCCGGATTACCGGGAAAGGATGACTTCAGGGTATCTTCAGAAATTAAAGAAACTGGCCCCCCAAGCGAAGATCCAATTGATGAGCACATTCTTGAGGGAAGTTACCAAGGCATAGGTCGAAGGTAAATCAAGTTCGTTTGCCTTAAACCGAAAAGGAGACTGACAATAATGTATTCTTCACTTCAGGATTTGTTCAAAACCCGATTTCCTACCGAAAGTAACGATAAGGAGATGAGTTTTAATCTCCTCATCAGAGTGGAAACGGGGCTCCGCCTACTTGAGATGCTTGGATTACAAGACCAGCCAGTAATGACCATATGGGCTCTCAATCAAGGGTTGGTTACACCAGCTTTAGCTGACCTGCAACTGAATGAAATTCAAAAACGTTGGCTTGCAAATTATCGGGCAGTCATCCACCGGACGAGTAAAAGAGATTGGCAATTCGATTTTTCGACCTACACTCAATATCCTGAAAATAAGAGGGTATATCGATTGCCCGGCGATGAAAATTACGAGGTAGAACCGCTTTCACGAACCGGGAGACAAACACAGAGAATAAAAGTATATGATGATGTGTTTTCAGGGATATTACCGTTCAGGAAAGAAAAGCGGTCGATTGCCTCTCAAGGATCATATGGATTCGCATATAACCGAGAGTACAAGGGTGAAGTGGTTTTTTCGGAAAAAATATTGAGAGAAGCACGGAAACATCCAGTTTCCACTTTCAAGGTGCACCCTGAACGAACCAAGCAGACCTACTCACATCAACAATTGCGCGAACTGGCTATAGAAATGGATCATCTAGAACAAAGCCAGGGATATAAACGCCCCAACAAATGGCTTGACCGCATTGACTCAATGATACGGTATCGAGCTAGACGTCCAGATGGAAGTCTGAGCGAGGTAAATACAGAAGCATTAGCTATTTCAGGAATGACTCATGTCGCTGGTATGGTCGGATCCGGGAAAAGTACAATCGCTACCTTGATCGCCTTTGATATCGCCCGACACCATCCGAGCCAACGGGTTACTTTGGTGGTCGCAGATGTTGTCGAAGTCCTACGGATGTCCGAATATTTCAATAACTTGCTTGCAAATAACGATTTTCCGGTCGCGGTCCCGTTGCTCGGTGCTACGATGCGGGATTCTCATCTCATCAACGTGTACAGACAAAAAGAATTTTCAATCGCTTCTGATCAATGGCGATTGAGATTTCTAGATACCACTTGCCTTGTCAAGCATTGGCTTGCTAATATTGACGAAACTGTTGAGGGCAGCATGGAGCCAGGAAACGAACCATGCAATGAGCTTTTTGAACTAAATGATAAGAGCGATCGAAAGAAACATTTTCTGTGCCCTTTGTTTTCGATCTGTCCAATGCAACAAGTGTATCGGGATATGATCGATTCCCCAATATGGGTGACAACAATGGGCGGGTTGGGCCAGGCCAAAGTCCCTTCGCAAGTGGATAATAGACAAATCCCTTTATGGCTATTGGTTTACGAACAATCAACGTTGGTGATTCTGGATGAGATTGATTCCGTACAAGGATGGTTTGATAAATTATTGGCTCCAGATCTTATTTTAGATGACACAGGCGCAGGAGGATTGCTGCAAGACACTTTACGAAAAATCAGCAACTATCCCAGTGGCAAATTTCGGGAAAGCACTGATGTGGATCGCTGGCGGCAATCGTATGACCAAACCATGCCTGCATTGCGGAACTTTTTAGGCTTGCTCGAACGGAATTTGGATTTGCGAAATTGGTTATCTGTCCGGCCTTTTACATCGCTGCGTATCCTA
>JAAYUI010000059.1 GCA_012517765.1 Caldisericales bacterium
AGTCAGGGCTGATAGGAAATTTGATTTTGCTGGGGGGCAAAAAACTGAGGAAATCGTCCTCGGTTAAGCGCCTGATACCCCATTTTCATAGCGCCAAGCCCTTGCCCGGCCCCCTCATCGCCTACTCGATGCCCGAAAATTAGTCAATCAGAATCTGAAAACCAAGGAAAAGTGCAAAAAGGTATATAACCAGGCCCTATCGCTGCAGGATCAACTCGCGCAGCAATCAGAGAAGGACGAATGATATAAAGTCACCTTCACTTCATCGCCTGTAACTGTAATTTATTGTCAGCCACTCCTAACAAGTATTTCTCGCGTGAAATCCACCGAGATTCTTTTAGCCCAACTTTAGCCCAGTATTTTTCAACCCGTACAAATAATCAATAAGTTAGGCCAATTTCTAGCCCACTGTTCCTGGCCTGTCAAGCCAAAGGCCGCGGGTTCGAGTCCCGTCGGCCCTGCAAAGGTAAAAGCAGTAAAAACATGAATAAGCCCTCAGAAACTGAGGGCTTTTTTATTGGCCGGAATTCTCATTTTTACCCATCTTTGGACACAAAATAACCCCAAATTAACCCCATAAAATCCTTGCGCATTAGATACAAGACACCAGATTTTTACTTCTTTCGATGAAATACCAACAATAGAACAGCTACTGTCGCTTATTATCTTCAACTGGAAGCAATATAGTCCTATGCCCTCTTGCACAGGGAAATAGCCAAATGAATCCATGCAGCAATTTCCCTTGTTTATTTGCAAAATATTAATAGATTATAGCCAGAAGCTAGGGCAGAAAAGATGATTTTTCCGGGAGGGGAAAGGCTATCAAATCAATGGGCTCATATCAATGATTAAAGGATGAGCCTTTTTTATTCGCCCTTCAAGATCCCCTCGTTAACAGCACCTAATCCTTCTGCAAACAGCTTTTCTGAATTGACCACTACTAATTTTGGGTCCCTCACTTATCGCCATGACTGAGCCCATAACAGATCGAATTCTTAATCGGATGGCTCCTGCCGCTGAACTCTACTATCGACTCATTCTTGTAGTTGGCGTTAGCAATGCCGGTAAAACCAAGGCTCTCCAGGGATTGCAGGTGCAGATATCAGCTCCGCTGATCAATGTAAATCTCGAGCTATCACGCTGCTTACTCGATTTAACCGGAAGACAGCGGAATTTGCAAGTGCCTCACTTGTTGGAGGATACTCTCCTTGAATCTCGATCAGATGTAGTGCTTCTAGATAACCTCGAACTTTTATTTGATCCTGCGCTTAAACAAGATCCTCTACGATTGCTGCAAGGCTTATCGCGTAAACGTACAATAATTGCAGCTTGGAACGGAGATGTGAAATATGATACGCTATTCTATGCGGAACCCGGTCATCCGGAATATCGTCATTATCCGATAAACGACCTAATCATAGAGATACTACATTCAGAGAAATAAGCCGACTATCAAAGTAGGAAATAATGATGAAATACAGCGAGTTGATTCAATTTGAACCCATTGAATCTGTTGTCCAGCTGCGGGACGCCGATGAGGCCGCTGCCGCCCGGCAGCTTGTCCAGACCTATGTCATCTCCGAGGAGATGGCCGAGAAACTGATCAATCTGGTTGTTCCTCAGCTTCAGTTCGACCAGCCCATGGACAACAAAGGGCTGCTGGTCGTGGGCAACTATGGCACCGGTAAATCGCACCTCATATCCGTGATCTCTGCTCTGGCTGAAAACCGTGATCTCGCGACGCATCTGAACGAAAAAAGCGTGGCCGGTGCCGCGAGCAAGATCAGTGGGCGCTTCAAGGTGGTGCGGACCGAGATCGGCGCCACCACCATGTCCCTGCGCGATATCCTCGTGGCCGAACTGGAGGAACATCTGGCTGCGATTGGCGTCGCCTATGCCTTTCCTGCTGCGGACAGGGTAGCCAACAACAAGGGCGCCTTTGAAGAGATGATGACCGCTTTCCATGCCGAATATCCCGATCATGGGCTGCTCCTGGTCGTGGACGAATTACTCGACTATTTGCGCAGCCGCAAGGACCAGGAAATCATTCTTGATCTTAATTTCCTGCGCGAAATCGGTGAAGTCTGCAAGGACCTGCGCTTCCGCTTCATGGCCGGTATCCAGGAGGCCATCTTTGACAGCCCGCGCTTTGCTTTTGTGGCCGACAGCATCCGCCGGGTTAAGGACCGCTTCGAGCAAATCCTCATCGCCCGCAAGGATGTCAAGTTCGTGGTGGCCGAGCGTCTGCTCAAAAAGACCGCCGACCAGCAGGTGAAAATCCGGGAGTACCTGACCCCCTTCGCCAAGTTCTACGGCCGCATGAACGAGCGCATGGACGAGTTCGTGCGCCTCTTCCCCGTGCATCCGGACTACATCGACACCTTCGAGCGGGTCACCGCGGTGGAAAAGCGCGAGGTGCTCAAAACCCTGTCCCTGGCCATGAAAAAGCTCCTTGGGCAGGAGATTCCCCAGGATCGTCCCGGTGTCATTGCCTATGACGGCTACTGGACCACTCTGCGAGAGAATCCCTCCTTCCGCGCTGTCCCGGATATCAAGGCAGTGATCGACTGCAGCCAGGTGCTCGAATCCCGCATCCAGCAGGCGTTCACTCGTCCTGTTTACAAGCCCATGGCGATCCAGGTCATTCACGCGCTTTCGGTCCACCGACTCACGACAGGCGATATCAATGCCCCCCTGGGTGCGACGGCGGAGGAACTGCGCGACAGTCTATGCCTCTTTCAGCCGGGCATCGAGGAACTGGGCGGTGAGCCGGCTGATGACCTGCTCTCCCAGGTGGAGACCGTTCTGCGCGAAATCCATAAAACAGTCAGCGGGCAATTTATCTCGGTAAATGCTGAGAATCGCCAATACTATCTGGACCTGAAAAAGACCGACGATTTCGACGCGTTGATCGAAAAGCGGGCCGAAAGCCTGGAGGCATCGCAGCTTGACTGTTATTACTATGAAGCACTGCGCCGGGTCATGGAGTGCACCGACCAGACCTATGTGACGGGCTACAAAATATGGCAGCACGAGATAGAGTGGCTGGAGCGCAAAGCTGCTCGACAGGGTTATCTTTTTTTCGGCGCGCCTAATGAACGCTCCACGGCAGCGCCGCCGCGGGATTTTTACCTCTACTTTATTCAACCTTTCGATGCGCCGCACTTTAAAAACGATAAAAAGCCCGATGAGCTGTTCTTCCATTTAAAGAAGACGGATGAGGAGTTTCTCACAGCCTTGCGCAACTATGCCGCAGCGCTCGACCTCGCCTCCACCGCTTCGGGCCACGCCAAATCCACCTACGAATCCAAGGCCTCGAACTTTTTGCGCGACCTCGTGCAGTGGCTGCAAAAAAACATGACCTCTGCTTTTGAGGTCACCTGGCAGGGGCGCGCCAAACCCCTGGTTGAGTGGGCAGAGGGCAGATCGATACGCGAGCTTTCCGGGATCGGTTCCCATGAGCGCATCAATTTCCGCGACCTGGTGAATACCATTGCAGGGGTTTGTCTTGGAACCAGCTTTCAGGATCAGGCTCCAAAATACCCGTTTTTTCCGGTTCTTATCACCAGCGCCAACCGGGCGCAGGCGGCACAGGATGCTCTTCGCTCCATTGCAGGCCAGAGTCGCACCCGCCAGGCCACCGCAGTGCTCGATGCGCTTGAACTCCTCAATGGCGACCGGCTCGATACCACCCGCTCCAGATACACCAGGTATATTCTTGACCTTGTAAAAAAGAAAGGCTCGGGGCAGGTGGTCAACCGTTCCGAGTTGATCCAGGACGCGCTCGGCGTGGAGTACCTCGCACCGCAGTCTTTGCGTCTTGAACCTGAATGGGCCGTGGTAGTGCTGGCTGCATTGGTCTACTCCGGCGAGGTGGTTCTTGCCATCCCGGGCAAAAAGTTTGACGCCGGCGGGCTCGCGCAACTGGCCGGGACCAGCGTCGATGAACTGGTCCTGTTCAAGCATATCGAACCACCCAAGGAGTGGAATCTGCCGGCGCTCAAGGCGCTCTTTGAATTGCTCGGGCTCACGCCGGGCATGGCGCAACTGGTCACCCTGGGCAAGGATGAGCCTGTGCAGGAACTGCAAAAAGCCGTCACTCATACGGTGGAGCTACAGGTGCTGGTGCAGCAGAATTTGCAGACCGGACTTGGTTTCTGGGGCCGCAGTCTGCTGGCAGAGGATGATATTCGTAAGCTGCGCACAAAACTGGACGAGACCAAAGTTTTTCTCGAATCTCTGCAGGCCTACACCACGCCCGGCAAACTGAAAAACTTTCGCTATAGTGCTGCGGAGGTGACCGCCCATAGGGACGGGCTGAGTTCTCTTGACGAGATCAAATCGCTTGAGGAACTGGTGATCGACCTCGGCGCCACGGCATCGTATCTCTCCACAGCCGAAGCGGTGCTGCCCACCAGTCATGAGTGGATTGACAGGATGAAAACGGTGCGCGACGAGGTCCTCGCTCAGATAAGCGACCCGGCCAAACGAAACGCAGCCGCCTTTCGCCAGCAGACTCAGCGCAAGCTCGGCGACCTCAAGAAGGCCTACCTGCAGGCTTACCTTTCCATGCATGCCAAAGCGCGTCTGGGCGTGAACGAGGACAAGCGCAAGGCCAAGCTCCTGAGCGATGACCGTCTCAGAGAATTGCAGAAACTCTCCACCATTGATTTGATGCCGCGTCAGCATCTTTTGGATTTTCAGAACCGCCTGGCCGGACTGAAAAGCTGTTTTGCACTGACCGAGCAGGAATTGGAAGCCTCGCCGGTGTGTCCACATTGCAGCTTTAAACCGGCGGCAGAACCACCTGCGGCTTCTGCAGCGGCCCAACTGGACGCCCTGGATGACGAGCTCGATAAGCTGGTCGAGAATTGGACCCAAACGCTGTTGACCAACCTCGAGGATCCGACCACCAAGGGGAATCTGAGCCTGCTCAAACCTGAGCCGCGCAAGCTGGTGGACGGCTTTATTAAGAAGCGGACTCTGCCGGACAACCTGGACCAGAACGTTATCCATGCCTTGCAGGAGGTGCTGTCCGGGCTCACCAAGGTCTCGGTCAAGATCGCGGACCTGCGCGATGCCCTGCTCTCGGGCGGTTCACCGGCCACACCGGCCGAGATGCGGAAGCGGTTCGAGGAATACTTGGAGAGACTGACCAGGGGCAAAGAACCAGGCAAAGTCCGAATCGTTTTGGAGTAAGTGAACCATGCGCGACCCTTCTGCTATCTGCAGTTTATTAGACGAACTGCAATATCAACCGGCCAGTGAGCTCGAAGATCAGGACCTGGATTTCAAGGAATGGAATTCGCGCAGCATCTCTGGTGGGGTGTCCTTGGTAATTGAAATGGCTGTCTGTATGGCCAATGGCGGAGGAGGCACTGTTGTTTTTGGCGTCAACGATGCGGCTGTAGGCCGTTCAAGCGCCATCATCGGCGTGCCACACGACGTGGATGTTAATAGACTGAAAAAGGCCGTCTATGATGCCACGGATCCAAAACTGACGCCGATTTTTCAGGAGATTTCTGTTCCGGAAGGCACGGGTCGCCTTATCGCCATGCAGGTCTATCCAGGATTGCCGCCTTATACGGATACCAGTGGAAAAGGAAAGATTCGCATCGGCAAAGATTGCCAGCCGCTCACCGGCACACTTCGCCGCAAAATCATGGTCGAGACAGGCGAGACCGATTCTACTGCCAGTGAAACTGCCGGCCAACTGGAATCGCTGATATCCGCTGCAGCGCTGGAGCGATTGCGCGAATCTGCCCGGCGTGAAAAGGCGCCGGATGATCTCTTACATAAAACGGATCGTGATCTTCTCGGCACGCTTGGGTTGGTTCGCAACGGTTATCTTTTACGGGCGGGTATTCTCCTCGCGGGAACGGCAGAAACCATCCGCGAGCACTTGCCGGGATATGTGTGGACGCACCTGCGTATGGCGACAGATACCGACTATTCGGATCGCGCCGATGGTAATGATGCCGTCCCCATCGCTCTGGAACGAATTCTCGACCGGATCATGGCCGATAATCCAATAGCCACGGTTCCGCAGGGGCTTTTTCATTTTGAGATCCGCACTTATCCGGAAATTGCACTTCGCGAGGCATTGTTGAATGCATTGGTCCACACCGACTTTCGGATACCCGGCCCCATCCTGATCAAGCAGTTCAAGGATCGTCTTGAAATCAGCAATCCCGGCGGTCTTCCCGGTGGGATTACTCCTGACAATATCCTGCGCCATGAACCAGTCCCGCGAAATCCAGCCCTTGTCGATGCCCTGACTCGACTGCGCCTCGTGAACCGCAGCAATCTTGGCGTGCGGAGAATGTATCAAGCTCTTCTCATGGAAGGTAAAGAGCCGCCCCAGATCTTCGATGAAGGAAATGCGGTACGCATCATTTTCCGGGCATCCCAGCTTTCGGTCCCCTTTCGGATGTTTGTGGCTGAAGAAGCGGATCGAGGGCGTCTGCTTTCTCTGGATCAGCTGCTCATCATTCAGCATTTATTACGGCATCCAGAGATCGACACCGCAACCGCTGCTCGTATCACCCAGCAGGACGAGCCTGAAGCGCGTGAAATATTGAACCGAATGGAAACAGCTCTTGGCTACCTCGAGCGTGGCGGAACAGGCAGGGGAACGTACTGGATTCTGCGGCATGACCTTCATAGCCGCCTGTCCACCTCGGGCCATTTGGAGAGAGACCAACGCATTGATTGGGAGGCAGCCAAAACAAGGGTGCTGAGCGTGCTTAAACGTCGCGCTCAAAGAGGGGGACCTGGAATCCAAAACGCTGAAGTCCGGCGCATTACCCACCTTGATCGCCAGCAAGTGAACCGGCTAATCCATGAACTTGAGGAGGAGGGCCATGTTCGGATCGATGGGCATGGCCGCGGCGCCAGGTATTTTTTTATTGAGTGAGGGCGACTAAATGTTACCTGTAAATGTATAATAATACATTTACGCCATTAAATGTATCAAATAAATGTATTATTGGTCATGTAGGAAACATTTCTGGTCATTATCTTCCGATCCGTACGGTTCGACTATTTTTTGTGCGAACAGACCAGTGCAACTCTATCGATTTGGAGTAGGAATCTCGAATAAACGCAAAAGAAACTTGGCTGATCAGATGTGTTTGGCAGCTTCAGACCAGCTTTCGCTATGCAGAACTGGCACAAGAGTGCCCAAACGTCAGCCAACCGACCATCAAACGGGTTCATGGACAGTTGCGGAATATAGGCAAGGAGGGATGTGTTCGCCCCGGACGGGATGCCGTTTGGGTAAAAAAGGGGTCATGACCCTATTAATGGGATCATAAATGGATATATTCAGATTTTGCAGGAATGAGCTCAATAATCCATTAATGGTATCATAATTGGCTATATTGCGAGAACGTTTTAAAATCTTGGAATGATTGAAGAGCGACTTGATCTGTAGATAGTATCACAGCATACTCATTTCCCCAACATCCTTATGGAAAGGACCCCGAGTTTTGCTGGATAATAAAAAGTCTAATAAGATCAGAATAGGGTTGGATTGACGAGTTTTGGCAATCTGTGAATGACTGAATGAAAATCATAGAAGTATAGTAAACTCAGTAGGGAGAAGAAAGCCATGAATGAGAGTACATCCTTTTTCGTTCACGGAAGCCGATGGGTACGGGCTGATTTTCACCTGCATACCCGGCGCGATAAAGAGTTTAACTACTCAGGCTCCGAGAACGATTTTGTGGTGCGCTACATCTCTGCGCTTGAGCAAGCGGACATTCGCGTTGGCGTTATTGCCAATCATAACAAGTTTGACCGGAATGAATTTAAAACTCTCCGGAAAGCCGCAAGACAAAAAGACATCTATCTAATGCCCGGTGTAGAGCTGTCTGTCGAGGATGGCCGAAATGGTATTCACACGCTCATCGTCTTTCATGAAGATTGGATCGATAATCGCGAAAATGCAGATCATATCAACAATTTTTTGGGAGTTACTTTTTCCGGGCAGGTAAACTATGAACACCATAATGCCCGATCAAACCATGCCCTTTTGGAGACCATACGCGAGCTGGACAAATTTGCAAAGGCCTATCTACTTGTCTTTGCCCATGTTGAAGATGACAGCGGTTTCTGGGGAGCGCTGGATGGCGGGCGAATCACCGAACTCGGAAAAAACGAACTGTTTTGCTTGCATACGGCAGCTTTTCAAAAAGTGAGAACGCGGGATCTGCGCGATAAAGTCAAAGGATGGCTCGGCGGCTGGTATCCCTCAGAAGTGGAGGGATCAGATCCCAAATCATTGGATGAAATCGGACGCGGGGAACCGACCTTTATCAAGATCGGTGCTTTCACTTTTGAGGCGGTCCAGTTTTCCTTAAAACCTGAAACAAACCGGCTATCCGACAAGGTCATCGCAAAGCAGCCACATTCCTGGATACGATCAATTGCCTTCCAGGGAGGGATCCTGGATGGGAAATGTTTCAATCTATCCAATGAAATGAACTGCTTGATCGGCATCCGAGGAAGCGGCAAATCTGCCGTTCTCGAATGCCTGCGATTTGCGCTAGAGTTGCCGTTACCCGAATCCTCAGAAGAACTGGACCTCAAATACAAGCAGGATCTTGTCCGGTTTGCCCTCGGCAGCGGCGGCAAGGTCGTGGTTGAGGTGGAAGATGCACAAGGCCGGCTTTACGAAATCCGACGGATACTAAACGAACGAGCAGACGTTTATTTTGATGGGGAATTACGCCCTGGCGTGCGTATCCCTTTGCAGAATCCTCTGTTTTTTGGCCAAAAGGAACTGGTGAAAAGAGGCGAGGGTTCGGAGCGAGAATTGGTAGAACGACTGCTGGGCTCCAAACTCGATGTCGTTCGTCGGGACATTGAAGCCCAGCGTCAACGGGTACTGGATGTATTGATGAATTTAGATAAATTAAAAAATCTCGATGCCTTGGAACAGGAATACACGAGCAAGAAGAAAGATACCGAGTTTCGTCTGGAGCTTTTCAGGAAGTTTGGCGTCGAGCAGCAGCTTAAACGCCAGGTAGAGTTCAATGCAGACGTTACGCATGCCCATCGCATCGTCGATGCAGCAGAGTCATTTATCCGGTCGCTGGATGGTTTTTTGCAGGAGCAGGAATCTGAACTGGCGGTGCAGCCAAAGCTGGAATCAAAAGAAAACTCTGATATTATCGCAGAGATCAGTGCTATTTTTGATCGAATTCGCCAGGCGCCGGCACACGCCCGGCAGATTCTCCAGGCGGCCCGCAATGATATACAAGCTTTGCGCAGTAAATTGGCGGAACTGGAACGTCGTCGTGAAGCGCTTAAAGACGATTTCGCAGCTATTGAGAGAAAACTGAGCGAACACCTCAGACAAGCCGGTAGCCTCAACATTCGACCGGACGATTTTGTAAAGTTGAATGCCGAATTGCAGAAAGTAAATCTGTCGCTGGCAGAAGTTGATAAAAGCCGTTCACGCAAAAACGCACTCAAAGACGATCTGCTGATAGAGCTGAAGCGGCTCTCTGACCTGTGGCACCAGGAATTCAAAGTAATCGAGCTTGAAATCAACAAACTCAACGCGAGCCAGACCGCGCTGCGGATTATCCCGCTATACAAAGGCGACAAGACTGCTTTCCTGAAAGAGTTGCAGAATCATTTTCGCGGCAGCAAGCTCAGGGAAGCAACCTTAAAAGAGGTGTTGGATTCACACGCGGATTTCATTTCGGTCTACGAGGCTTTGGACTCAATCTGCAATCGACTAGGTGATTCAGGCGATTTATTCCGGAGATACTTTAATGAAGCCAAGGACTCCTTGCTCACCTGGCAGGTGCCTAACCTATTTCAAATTGAATACCACGGCAAAGAACTGCGCGAACATTCATTGGGCCAAAGAGCGACGGCACTGATTCTATTTATCTTGAGTCAACACGATAATGATGTCATCGTGATAGACCAACCGGAAGATGATCTGGACAATCAGACCATTTTTGAAGATGTCATTAAAATTGTGCGTGAGCTAAAGAAGAAAATTCAATTCATCTTTGCCACACACAATGCCAATTTCCCCGTACTGGGCGATGCGGAACAAGTAGGCGCCTGCTCTTTTGCCGGAAAAAATGCCGACATACAGGTTGGAAGTATTGATGATCCTGGAATACAGCAGGCTATTGTATCCATCATGGAAGGCGGGCAAGAAGCTTTTGCGAGGCGAAAGGAGATATATCAGCTATGGAAGCAATAGAACTCATAGAATTAATTGGACGCGGCGAAGACAGCCGGACCCAGTTCAAACAGAACCTTGCCAATCCCGAATCGTTAGCCGGTGACCTCGTGGCTTTTTCTAATTTTAAAGGCGGCAGGATTCTCGTCGGCGTCAACGATGATGGCACGATTGCAGGACTGACAACAGACGATGTGCGCCGGATTAATCAATTGCTGTCCAATACTGCGACAAATCAAGTTCGCCCTTCAATCAGTCCGACAACTCAGAATATCACAGTTGCCAGTGGGCATCTGATTATGGTGATTACGGTGCCCGAGGGTATCTCAAAGCCTTATTCTGACAACAATGGTGTGTTCTGGATGAAATCGGGTGCGGATAAACGCCGGGTGACTTCTCGCGAAGAAATCCAACGCATGCTTCAGAGCGCAGACCTTGTTCATGCGGATGAAGTGCCCGTTGATGGAACCACGTCAGGAGATATCGATCAGGATCACTTGGGCGCATTTTTTAAAAAGCAGTATGGTGAAGATCTCAACAACACGGGAATCTCGCTTGGCCAATTGCTGAACAACCTGGGCCTGGCACGCGACACCAGGCTCAACCTGGCCGGATTACTGCTTTTCGGAAACAATCCTCAAAGGTATCGTCCTGCGCTTATCGTCAAGGCAGTATCCTTTGTCGGCAACGAGGCCGCCGGCGATAGGTACCGGGACAGCCAGGACATCAGCGGTTGCCTGCGTGATTTATACAAAGGGGCGATTTCTTTTCTCACACGCAATCTGCGACGGATACAGGACGGAAAAAATTTCAACACGCAAGGCGATCTGGAGGTTCCTTCAGCCGCCCTGGAAGAGCTGGTCGTCAACATGCTTTTGCACCGCGACTATTTCATCGCTGCTCCATGGCGCGTATTCATGTTCGACAATCGGATTGAGCTGATCAGCCCGGGCGCTTTGCCGAACAATATAACAATAGAAAATATCCGCAAAGGAGTGTCGATTATCCGCAACCCACTCATCGCTTCTTTTGCTACCAAAGCGGATGAGCTTCCCTACCGTGGCATCGGCACCGGCATCCTGCGGGCACTGGCGGCCGTCCCGGAGCTAGAGTTGGAATCAGATTATGAACGTAACCTGTTCATCGCGCGCATTCCAAGAAGAGAATAATGAACTAAAAATTTCAAATCCTGGCTCAAATGAATCGAAACGGAGTTCAAGGATGGTAACGTGCAATCGAGCGAATGATCAGCAAATGTTCAGCAAGCGGATTTTTATAATTTCTTGAATTAAGTGATTATTGTGACCGAAGCGTCTTGCTTCAGCAGCATTCTAAACACGAATCGTTCGACTTGGGCATTTATTTTCTTGGCGTAGGTGCGTTGGCGATAAAAAAGGTTCGGAATAATGAAGAAATCAAAAACCGGCAGCAAACAATCTGAATTGTTCAAGACACAATTGGTGCCAAGTAAACCGGGCTCCGAGTACCTTTTTGAAGAAGAGGTTACAGCCGATGAGGAACCGGTGCAATGCCTGGGCATGACCTTTCCGAACGACGAGGAGCGGCGTAACCATTTTCTCGCCATTCTGGCTGAAAAATTAAAGGACCCCGAGTTCCGCAAGATCGAGGGATTCCCCATCGGCTCGGATGAGGATATTCTCGCGCTTTCTGATCCGCCTTACTACACCGCCTGCCCGAACCCGTTCATTGCCGATTTTATCAAGCACTACGGCAAGCCCTACGACCCGAGCAAACCATACAGCCGTGAGCCGTTCGCTGCGGATGTGAGCGAGGGCAAGAACGACCCAATCTATAACGCCCACTCTTACCACACCAAGGTTCCGCACAAGGCCATTATGCGGTACATCCTCCATTACACCGAGCCAGGGGATGTGGTCTTGGACGGATTTTGTGGTACCGGGATGACTGGAGTGGCAGCACGGCTGTGTGGAAGTAAACAAGCTGTGGCGTCAATGGGCTATCAGGTCAGTCCCGATGGAGCTGTTCTGGATTCCAGCGGTAATCGCATTTCGCATGTCGGAGGGCGCTGGGCTATCCTGTCAGATTTGTCTCCAGTCGCCACTTTCATTGCAAGCAACTATGCTGACTTCTCTTCCCTTGTAACTTTCACAGATGAGGCACTGAAACTGCTTTCCAAGGTTGAGAAGGAACTGGCTTGGCTCTATGCGGGCGTTTCCGGTGGCCAGGTCTTGAGCGCGGTATGGTCAGACGTGTTTCTTTGTCCAAATTGCAGCCACGAATTCGTCTTTTGGGAAGCTGCGCTCAAAAATGAAAAGCTTCAAGAGTCATTTCCATGTCCACATTGTGGAACAACGGTAGGCAAAACTGCTTCGAAGACAAGCGGTGCCATCAAGCTTGACCGTCCGTTTGCTACAGGATTCGATCCGATTCTTAAGAAGGCGGTGCGGGTACCGAAGCTTGCTCTCGTGGAGGAAACGACCAAATCCGGATCGATGCGCAAGGCAAAATCCATCAAGGAAGATGGACGGAAAAAACTCGATTCTCGCTTTGAAGGACGCTCCTGGCCATATATTCCCACAGAAGAGTTCTTCCCGGGGCGGCAAACCAACAAACTCATAAATGGTTCAGGCATCTCGCATATTTGCCACATGTACACGCAGAGGGCGCTATTCGCTTACGGCACCTTATGGCAACAACAGCTTTCCTCTCATAGACACACTTCACTGTTCAGATTTTGTTTGAGTTCCATTAACAATTACATATCCAGGAAGCAAGGCTACTTCGGCGGCGGTGGCGGTGTATCCGGGACGCTTTTCACCCCGTCACTTCACCTTGAGAGAAATGTTTTCGACGTTCTGAGGCGCAAACTCAAGAAGCTGCGATCACTTGCTGTGAAAGAAACAGGGATAGGCTGCGTCTCGACTCAAAGCATCGTTGACTTGCGAAATATTCCCAGTGGGACCGTTGACTATATCTTCACTGACCCACCATTCGGCGAGTCGCTCCAGTATGCCGAGCTCAATATGTTTGTTGAGGCTTGGCTAAGAGTGAGGACCGTCGTCGAGGAAGATTGCGTTCTGAATTATGTGCACAAGAAGGATTTGCCTTTTTATTCGCACATGATGCTCGGTGCGTTCAGGGAGTACGCCAGACTTCTGAAGCCTGGGCGATGGATAACCATTGAATTCCACAACAGCCAGAATGCAGTTTGGAGCGCGATACAGCAATCTATTGAATCATCTGGGTTGGTTGTCGCAGATGTACGCGTCTTAGATAAGCAACAGCGGTCTTTCAATGCGGTCAATAGATCGGGTGCGGTCGACCAAGATCTCGTTATTTCTGCGTACAAGCCCAACGGCGGACTTGAGGAACGCTTTAGACTCAAAGCTGGAACTGAAGAAGGCGTCTGGGACTTCGTTCGCACTCACTTGAAGCAACTGCCGGTATTTGTTTCCAAGGATGGCCAGGCTGAGATCATCGCCGAGCGTCAGAATTACTTACTCTTCGACCGCATGGTCGCCTTCCACGTCCAGCGCGGAGTAACCGTTCCGCTGTCCGCGGCTGAGTTCTATGCCGGGATTTCCCAGAGGTTCTCCGAACGGGATGGGATGTACTTTCTCCCCGAGCAGGTGGCCGAGTACGACAAGAAGCGAATGACCGTCCGAAAAGTTCTGCAGCTCCAGCTTTTCGTCACCGACGAGTCGTCAGCGATTCAATGGCTTCGACAGCAACTCTTGAGAAAGCCCCAGACAGCGGGGGAGCTAAAGCTTCAGTTTATGCAGGAAATAGGCGGCTGGCAAAAAACCGAAAGACTGCTTGAACTCGATGAACTGCTCGAACAAAACTTCCTCCGTTACGACGGCAAGGGCGAGGTGCCGAACCAGATTCACAGCTACCTCTCAACGAATTTCAAGGAACTTCGCAACTTGGCCAAAAATGACGACCGGCTGCGCACCAAGGCAAAAGATCGCTGGTACGTGCCGGATCCCAACAAGGCCGGCGACCTGGAAAAATTGCGTGAACGGGCTTTATTGAAAGAGTTCGAAGAATACCGCGAATCCAGCCAGAAACGCCTGAAAGTTTTCCGTCTCGAAGCCGTCCGCGCCGGATTCAAGAAGGCGTGGCAGGAGCGCGACTATGCCACGATTATCACCGTGGCCCGCAAGATTCCCGAAAACGTCCTCCAGGAAGATCCCAAGCTCCTCATGTGGTACGACCAGGCACTCACCCGCTCGGGGGAGGACGCATGACAACCCATATTTCAGCACGTGTGGCATGGCACGATGATGGATGGAACGGCTGCATTTGTAAAAATCCAGCCGCCAACACCTTTTGCGTAGGCGCCCAGTCCTACCCGGGCCAGCATATCGCCGAAAATCGATCTCTCGAATGGGAGAATAAGGTTCGTGGTCGCTCCTGCAAGGAGCTTGATCGCATTCCACCGTGCTGCTACAGCCACAACGCGTTCGGCCTCGACGAGGCGCCGGCCGAGGCTGCGCCTCCTGAATGGTTCAGGGACGGAAGTCAAACCCGCCGGTGGGTGCTGCCGCCTGCGACGGTCTGCGTGTGGCCCTATGAGGTGATGTACGGAGACGACGTCAAGACTGGGGGGCGGTTCGACTACGAACAACGTCTGACAAACGCAAGAGAGTTCTTCGACGCCATTCAGCCGGACAAAAGCCTCATCTTTTACTACGCCAACTACTCCAACCCTTTCAGCGAGGACGAGACGAAGCGCTACGCGCTCATCGGCCTGTCGCGCGTTAAAGCGCTCGGGGAGGAGCTGTTCTACGAGGGCTGCTCCGATGCTGTCAAGGAAAAATACGGCGGCGGCTTTGTCTGGCAGCGGGCCATCACATCGCATTACCCTGAACAGGGTCTACGGTTGCCGTACCACGTCTATCGGGATCGGCCGGAGGTACTGGAAAAAATCGCGCTGTTCCCAGAAAATCCTCGTCTCTGCAAGTATGCGACCCGGCCCTTTGATGATGATGATGCTCTTGGTTTGGTGGAAGGTTTTCTACAGGTTGTACGCGAGCTTCAGGAGATCGGCGACGCCACTGAGGATTGGTCGGTCCGGGCGCGCTGGCTCAAGGAACTGGTCTCGGAGTTATGGCGACACCGCGGGCTTTTGCCCGGCATGCCGGCGGTGCTCGAGCTGCTCTCCTTGCACGATGCCATCCCGTTGTTCAAGCAGAAGGCGCTCGCCGGGAAGGAAGTTGAGACCCGCGACGCTCTTTTCGCCCTCGTGGAAGGCAAAGCGGACAAGGTCTCTGGTCTCAATCTCGATGCCAACGAGATCAAGAGCGTGCGCAGGCAGTGGAAGCTGCGGACAAAGGAAGAGCAACGGCTTCTCCGGGAGGTGTTTCCGCTTTTCGCCCTACGGAACGATCAGCTTTTCAAGATCCTCGACGAGAGACGGGCGCAGAACAGCATCACCGCCACTCTCGGCGCCATCGCCGACAACCCCTATATCCTTTCCGAGCAGTACCAGGGCAACGACCCCGACGACTTTATCCCGTGGGGAACTATCGATCGCGGCATGATCCCGTCGCCCGAGTTGGGAGGCAAAGCCCTTGCAGCGATTGACGATGGACGCAGGTTTCGCAGCCTGCTGGTAGAGGCGCTCCGTCACGAGGAGTCTCATGTTTTCGCGCCTGCGGATGCCATCATCGCGACCGTCAACCGCCGTCTTTCCGTGCTCCCGGAGTGGAAGCGCTTCGCTTTCAACAACCGCTTCCTCATCGCCGACGAAGAACTCATTCGTGAGGCTGTTGAAATCCGTGAAGAGGACAAGCGCACCTACCTTTACCTGCGCGAAGCCTTTGAGGATGAGCGTCTGCTCGAGGAAAAGTTGCGCTTTCTGGTCGGCGGTCCGGACATCGTTCTGCAAACGCCGGTTACCGAGGGCGTTTGGAAAGGTTTTCTACACGATCCGCAGAGTGTTTTGGCCCGCAAAGCTGCCAAGGAGTACAACGCCGCCATCGAGAAGCAAATCGAGGCCTGCCAGCGGGTCTTTGTCCGCCCCATTGGGGTGCTCGCCGGAGAGGCCGGTACGGGCAAGACGACCGTCATCCGGGCGCTGATCAAAGCCATCAAGCGGGGACACGGTGTCGGCTCATCGGTCATCGCGCTCGCCCCCACGGGCAAGGCCGCTGATCGCATCCGCGAGGTGGTGGAGAAGGACGAGGCGCTCCAGGGCCAGGTGGAGGTCGCAACGATCCACTCCTTCCTGGCCAAGAGAGGCTGGCTCAACGACAACATGAGCTTCAAACGGTCGGGCGGACGTGTCGAGGAGGGTTACGCGACGTACATTCTCGACGAGTCCTCTATGCTCGAGCTGGGCATGACGGCGACCTTTTTTCGGGCCGTGCGCTGGCCCACAGTACAGCGACTCATCCTGGTGGGCGATCCGAACCAGCTTCCGCCAATCGGTCGCGGGCGACTCTTTGCCGACATCATCGAGTTTGTCAAGGAGCAAGCGCAGGAGAGCATCGCTACACTGGAGCAAAACCTCCGACAGCTTGTGGGCCGGCTCACTGGTGGCGCAACTGGGATTATCGATCTCGCGCAGTGCTACCTCCACGACCGCGACGAGGGACCAAAGAATGAGGACATCACGACCGCAGCCGAACAAATGTTGCAACGCGTACAGCTTGGCGGAGACGTGGCGCCTGACCTGCGAGTGATCTACTGGAGGGACCAGGCGGACCTTTCCCGCGTGCTGCTCGAACAGATGGCGTCGGACATGGAGGAGGACGTCAGATCGCGCGGTGAACAGCCTGAAAAGGCGCTCAAGGATATCTGGAGGCAAGCGCATGAAAATAACAGCAAGCCCTCATACTTCCAGGTGCTGAGCCCCTACCGTGGCGAGTTCTTCGGAGTCGAGGAGATCAACCGCGTTTGCCAGGAGCACATTCGGGGGCAACGTCCGGCGGGGACGAATGCTCTCGGCGGGGTGATGCTCTTCGATAAGGTCATCCAGATTCGAAATCGGCCCAAGTCGTGGCCAATCTGGGCCTGGAACCACAACGACCGCTGCATGGAGGCCATCGAGATTTTCAACGGCCAGCTCGGCTTTGTCTGGCCGCATCTCTTCGACAAGAAGTGGAAAATGCCCTTCTTTCGGCTCGAAAGATTTCGTGTCATCTTTGACCGGCGTGAAGGCTATTCGACCAGCTATGGCAGGGGGCTGGGGAAAGATGCGAACGGCCGGTGGATAACGGAGGAGGGCGTCGAGGAAAACCTCGAGCTGGCCTACGCCATCTCGATCCACAAGGCGCAGGGGAGCGAGTTCGAGCGCGTCTACGTCGTGGTGCCTAAAAGCAAGCAAGCGCTGCTCTCCACAGAGCTGTTCTACACCGCGATCACGAGAGCCCGCCGCCACTGCACGCTGCTCGTGGAGCAGGACGTCACGTCGCTTCTGGGTATGCGACGGCTCGAGGCCTCGCGTCTGCGGCGCATCAACTCCTCGCTCTTTTCGTTCCGCCCTGTGCCCGAGGCGCTGCTGACCGTGGGCGGCTGGTATGAAGACGGGCGGATCCATCAGACGCTGGCGGACGTGGTGGTCCGTTCCAAGTCTGAGGTCATCATCGCCAACATGCTTTACGAACGGGACATTCCGTTCAGTTACGAACAACCGCTCTTCGCAAAGGATGGCAGCTTCTATTTGCCCGACTTTACTATTACCTGGAGAGGCACAGACTATTACTGGGAGCACGTAGGCATGTTGCATCGAGAAGACTACCGGTCACATTGGGAGAAGAAACGAGCGTGGTACGAACGATTTTTCAAGAGTCGCTTGATCATTACACAGGAGTCCGTCGATTTGAGTAAACAAGCGGATGAAATCATTAAAAAGCACTTCATGTAGACCAGGTTCGATTCATGCAGCAAGGTACATGGTACTACAGCCTAGAGCACAAGCAGCCCTGCCAGGTCGTTGAAATCCAGACGCTCTGGGGTGAAACAATCTGCCTTGCCTGGCTGCCCGACCGTGACGTCGTGGTTCGTATTCCGGCTTCTCACCTAAAGCCTATTGATAGTGCCGCTACTAGTTCGCCGGATAATATTACCTATCTCACCGCTGCCGCGCGGGTAGCCGACGCCCTGACCCAGGACGTCCTGCTCGCGCCCATCGAGTCCTCCGTCATCCCGCTGCCGCACCAGATTCGTGCCCTGTCCCGCGCCATCGCCGATGACCGCGTGCGCTATCTCCTGGCGGACGAGGTCGGCCTGGGCAAGACCATCGAGGCCGGCCTTATTCTGCGTGAATTAAAGCTGCGCGGGCTGGTCAAACGAACCCTGGTCATTGCCCCCAAGGGATTGGTGAACCAGTGGGTCAGCGAGATGCGCTTCCATTTCGGCGAAACCTTTCAGCCTGTACTGCCCGAAGATATCAAGACACTGAAAAGGATCGCTCCCATATCGCGTAGAGGAAACGGCGAAAGGGATAATCACTATGAAGGCGTTCCCGACAATGCCTGGCGAATGTTCTCTCAAGTTGCAGTGCCGATGGATTCGGTCAAGCCTCTGGACAGACGCCGAGGGTGGAGCGCCGTTCAAGTGAGCGAGCACAATCGCGAGCGGTTCGAGGATCTGATCTCCGCCGGCTGGGACCTGGTCATCGTGGACGAGGCGCACCGGCTGGGAGGCAGCACGGACCAGGTGGCCCGCTTTAAACTGGGCCAGGGCCTCGCCGAAGCGGCGCCCTATCTCCTGCTGCTCTCGGCAACCCCCCACCAGGGCAAGACCGACGCCTTTCACCGGCTGGTGTCGCTGATCGACAGCCAGGAGTTTCCGGATGTCGGCAGCGTCACCCGCGACCGGGTTCAGCCCTATGTGATTCGCACCGAAAAACGCCGCGCCATCGATAGCGAGGGCAAACCTCTGTTCAAACCGCGGCGCACACAGCTTGTGCCGGTCTCCTGGAAGGCACATCATCACGACCAGAAGCTTCTGTATGAGGCCGTCACCGAATATGTTCGCGAAGGCTATAATCAGGCCATGCGGGAGAAACGAAGCTATATCGGTTTTCTCATGATCCTGATGCAGCGACTGGTCGTCTCCAGCACAAGAGCCATCCATACCACTCTTGCAAGGCGGCTCGAAGCCCTGACCGAACCCCAGGAACAACTGACTCTGTTTCCGCTCATCTCCGATGAGGAATGGGCGGACCTGGACGGTCAGGAGCAGATCGAGGTGCTGCTGCGCACCCGCCTCAAGGCGCTCAAGAATGAACGCGCCGAGGTCAAGCTGCTGATGGACTCTGCCGCCCGCTGCGAACATACCGGTCCGGACGCCAAGGCCGAAGCCCTGCTCGAATGGCTCTACCGTCTCCAGTCAGAAGAGGGGGACCCGGACCTCAAGGCGCTTATCTTCACCGAGTTTGTTCCCACCCAGGAGATGCTGCGTCAATTTCTCTCCGAACGCGGTTTCTCTGTGGCTTGCCTGAACGGCTCCATGGACATGGAAGAACGCCAGCATGTCCAGGATGCATTTGCCGGGGAGGTGCGAATTCTCATCTCCACAGATGCCGGCGGGGAAGGTTTGAATCTTCAATTCTGCCACGTGGTGATCAACTACGACATTCCCTGGAACCCGATGCGTCTCGAACAGCGGATCGGCCGGGTGGACCGAATCGGACAGACCCATATGGTGCGCGCGGTCAATTTGGTCTTTGAAGGCTCTGTGGAACACCGTGTGCGGGAGGTATTGGAGAGAAAGCTCGCTGTCATTTTCGAGGAGTTCGGCATCGAGAAGACCGGTGATGTCCTCGACTCGGCCCAGGCGGGCCGCCTATTCGACGAGATGTATGTCGAGGCGATCCTCGATCCCGAAAAGGTGGAGGAATCCGTGGAGAGCGTGGTCGCTCGCTTGCAGGAGCAGGCCCACGAGGCGCGCACCAATGCTGCCGTTCTCGGCGCCATGGAGGAGCTGGAACCCGGCGAAGCCCAGCGGCTGGCTACGCACCCCTTGCCTTATTGGGTTGAGCGTATGGCTGTGAGTTATCTTTCAGCGCATAACGGCCAGGCAGAGAAAAAGAATCAATTCTGGAAACTGACCTGGCCTGATGGAGAAATCTGGGACAATGTGGTCTTTACCGGCAAAGAGGCTGAACGGCTGCTCGCCGCTCGTCACGTCACGCTGGAAGAGCCGAAAGTGCGCAGCCTGGCCATGCGGCTGCCCCGTTTCGTACCCGGTCAGCCGGTTCCCATAGTATCGATCCCCGGTGTGGCTGATGAAATGGCCGGCATCTGGTCTTTATGGCAGATCGCCATCGCAACGATGGGGTGGAATCGACGGCGAATTATGCCGCTCTTTCTGTCGGACAATGGCATGGTCTACATGCAAACGGCAAGGCACATCTGGGATCAGCTTCTTGCAGCGAGTCCGTTGATCAATTCCGTCCTGGAACCCGCCGTCTCGCAAGCAGTCTTGCAAAAAGTGTTCAAGATTGCCGAGGAACAGGGGCAGTCTTTATATAAGGCATTGGTTCAGGAACATCATACCCGTATCGCCCGTGAACGTGAAAAGGCCGACTATGCCTTTGCCGCGCGTCGCAGGACCATCGAACGGATCGGCCTGCCGCAGGTCCGCAACTACCGGCTGAACCTGCTGGCCCAGGAGGAGCGCACCTTTCAGGAGCAGCTTGAACAAAAAACCCAG
>JAAYUI010000087.1 GCA_012517765.1 Caldisericales bacterium
ATACTTATCAATGCGGCTTGTGAAAAGCCCAAGATGATTAAAAGGCCAGCCACCAGGAGCATGAGCCGGCGACTTAGGGTAAAGAAATTCCTAATTTTATGCCATTGAAATTGTAATATTTTCATGCAAGGTTCGTCTCCGGGTCAATCAGCCGATACCCTTGTCCAATAATTGTCTCAATATATCGAGTGGAATCAGATTTATTGCCTAGTTTTCGGCGAATTGAATAAATATGGACTCGAACACTACCCGAAAATAGATCAATTTCGTCTTCTCCCCAGATATGTTCAATGAGTTGTTCGCTGGTGATGATCTCACCTTTGTGTCGCGCTAAATATTCCAAGATGGAAAATTCTTTAGCCGTTAAGTCCAGGCGTCGTTTTCCTTTCCATGCGATTCTTTCAGCGGGATCGATCTGTAGATCACCAACATGCAAAATAGGCTCACGAACTCGTAGATCACGTCTTAGTAGTGCTCGGATCCTGGCAGTCAACTCTTCAAAATGGAATGGCTTGACCAAATAATCATCAGCCCCCATGTCCAGACCAATCACCCGATCACTAATCTGGTCACGTGCTGTAAGGATAAGAATGAGCAAATCCGGTCGTTGGCGGCGCAAAAGGCGGCAGACCTCAAGACCATCCATCAATGGGAGACTTAGATCAAGAATCACAAGATCATAAGGATTGACAGTTCCCAACTCCCAGCCTTCTTCTCCATCCTTAGCGACATCAACTGCATATCCCTGGTTCTTCAATCCACGTGATAATGCATTTGCAAAATCAACTTCATCTTCGATAATTAATATTCTCATAGAGGTATTAAACCTGAGCGATCATTAGCTTGATTTGGAAAAACAGGATCATATACGTTCCGCTTCTCATTTTATAATATTTATCCTTAATAATATCATTCCAAATATTAATTATCTGTTAAGCGTCTGTAATCCCCATAGAAATGCTCAATTTAATATTGGCATCATCTCAGTTGTGATCAAAAGGTTGGATTTCAAATCCCCCTTTGGTTTTTTGAAACTTCATCTCAATGAAGGTTCTTTAACGTTGGTTTTTCTATTATCAACGTTGGCTTTCTTCATCTGGAGTCTACTAGCCAGAAGTTATTCATAAAAAGGAGGAAAATTTGGAGGTTTTTTACGAAATACAAAAAGATGTGAATTGGGAACTGGTTCAAGCAGAAATTGCCCTAATAGATGAATACTCCAAGAAGTCATTGGAAGATTTCATCCTGGGCAAGTTTGATGAAGCGTGTCTGGGTGACAGTCCGCCCGAATCGGACCGGTACGTCCCCGAAGGGGATTGGATTGATTGGTTTCCTCCTACGCCACGTATGACAGAAGAGGAACTGGATGTGCTCACTGATTGGGTTGAGATTGAAGCGGAAAAGCATAATCTTGAACCAGACCCGGATACTTACCCACTCGAAGACTATTTTGTAACAAAGGAGATATATGGAAAAACAGATGATTCAACTCAAAATCCCTGTTCCACCTGCGCCACTTCTAGAACAGGCAGTGGGTTACCGAAATTATCG
>JAAYUI010000102.1 GCA_012517765.1 Caldisericales bacterium
CGATAGCTACTTCGAGCATGAAATCGTGCAAGATGGCGTGCGCATTCACTCTTACGTCTTCATGGAGGCGCAAGATGCCGGCGAAGCCGTGACTGAGATTGCTGCGCAGGCGCTCAAGCTGTTTGGCGAGCTGTATTACCCTTACCCACGGGAAATGCTCACCATTGTTGCTGCTGACTTCTTGCACAACATGGAGATGGACGGCATGGTAATGATCAGCTACGGGGTGTTCGATTTCTATAATGACACGCCCAAAACTAACCTCACCATTCTGACGCCTCACGAAGTCTCCCATCAGTGGTTTTACAGCCTGGTAGGCAACGACCAAGCCAAGGAGCCCTGGCTTGATGAAGCTTTAGCGACATATCACGAAGTTTTATTCTACCAGCGCTACCATCCCGACTTGGTCCAGTGGTGGTGGGATAACCGTGTCAGCGGCTTTGCACCACAAGGTGATGTGAACAGCGATATCTATATCGCAGGAGGCTATGAGGCTTATCGCAATGCGGTTTACTTGCGTGGAGCCATGTTCCTGCAAGAAATCCGCGATGCCGTGGGTGATGAGGCATTCTTCGCTGCACTCAAGGATTTTGCCATCAGTAACACCTATAAAATCGCCACATCTGAAGACTTCTTTGACTCATTGGTGAAATACAGCACTGCAGACTTATCCCCGATTCTGGCGAGATATTTTCACGTCCAATAAAATCATATCATTCTTTTCAATTGCTGCGCCCTAATGAAACCTAAATTTGAGCTTTTTCAAATCTGCAAAACAATTTTTGCGAATCGACACAAGGATAATAGTTGCACGAGAGTAAAATAGGCTTGCAATGTGTAATTTATTAATTCTTGCGATAAGATAATTAGTTAAATAATACCTAAATAACTTTCGAGGCTTAGTTTTTTTGAAAAATTGAAAGAACAATAAATGGAAAACAACACCGGACTTAGTATCATGATTCCAACTTATAACGCCAGCTCCTTGTTAAAGGAGACCTTGGCACATTTAAGCCATCAAGAATTTTCAACGCCAATCAACTGGGAAATCGTTCTAGTGGACAATGCTTCGACTGATAATACGATTCAAGTTGCTCAAGAATATTGGAATAATAGTAATGCTCCAATGAAAATAGTGAAGGAATCAAGACCTGGGGTTGCCTATGCACGCAAAACAGGGTTCAAAAATTGTAATTATGAATTTGTAAGTTTTATAGATCAAGATAACTGGGCTGCACCAAATTACGTGGAACAAGCGTTTCTATCCATCGCATCAAAACCAAGTGCTGGTGCAATTGGAGTATCTAGCAAAGCAGTATTTGAAACTGAAATTCCCAATTGGTTTAAAAAGTATGAAAATAATTACGCTGTAGGACAACAATACCCTAAAAGTGGAAGAATAGATAAATTGGATGGACTAATTTGGGGTGCTGGAAGTATATTTCGTAAAGAAGCTTGCATGCAGTTAATTAATGCGGGATATGAGCCAATATTATCTTCTCGACGAGGAACAAAGTTGTTATCAGGTGACGAATCAGAATTACTATTACTAATGAAAATGTGCGGCTGGGATATTTACTATGATGACCGGATCCAGATTCAACATTTTATGACCGAGGAGAGGTTGAGTTGGCAATATTATCTA
>JAAYUI010000179.1 GCA_012517765.1 Caldisericales bacterium
ACAAAATGAAACCACCCTCTTTATGCAAATTACCATTTTGTTCCAATTCAAAAAGGTCCTGCTGTTGATTTATCGGTAATTAACACCGTCTGCGTCCAGGCTGACGTGACGCAGACGCCTTGTTGACACGCCGCAGACGTTACCGCAGACGCTGCCGCGGACGTTGATCGAACAGGACGGTTTCTAAAGCGGTCTTTCTGATGGTGAGACAGGAAATATCAACTGAAGAAGAAAAGCGTGGAATTGGTCTCTTTTCTCCGAGGGCAATGGCTAAAATTCTGAATTGTTTTGGATCAAATTTTTCGATCACGCGATTGTAAATAGGCATATTTTTTGGCACAAACAAATCGCCCGCTTTTTTTTGCGCACAAAATATTTCCAATACAGCGGGGAATGGTGTGGCACTTCGTTCTTCCCACTTCGATCCCCTAGAGTCTTAAGGGGGAACGAGTCAACGGAGTGACACATCGTTCTCTGTTGGACGGTCCTTGATGGTTTTGAGAAGTTCACCCAACCGCCAGGGTCGATAGTCCCTTACCTCAACGCTCATATTGATATGGTCGGGACCCGAATTAGAACCCTCAGGAGGCGGTGGAACATTATGAATATGACCATGAAGGTTGATCCATCCATCTTCCAAAGGAACAATCGGACGGTGTGAAAAGATCAGCTTCATTTGATTTTCAAATTCAACCATTAATGAATTTTTAATCAGGATCACTCCATGGGTGCATATTCCGGTGAAATCGCACAAGTAAACCGGGCTCATGCCGCACAGTAGAGAGGGAAAGGACTGGTCAAAATAATTGTACCCTAAGTGTGCGACATGGCGCGGAAACCGCGCAGTTTTCGCTGGGAATCACCGGCGATAGAAACGCGGTGGGCGTTGTGAACGGAACGGTCGAGAATGGCATCGGCAATGGTGGGGTCAGGGAAGCGGGAATGCCACTCGGCAACCGGCACCTGGGAAGCAATCAAGGTGGCAGATTTGCCAAAACGATCATCAAAAACCTCCAGCAAATCCTGGGCAGAGGGAAGGGAAATCGGATCACGCATCCAGTCATCGAAGATCAGCACATCGGTCTTGGTGAGCGAGCGCAGCAGATTGAGGTAGGAGCCATCTTGTCTGGCACGGGCGAGGGTGTGCAGGAAGCGGGATGTGCGCACATAGCGGACGGTGTACCCCAATCGGCAGGCGGCCATGCCCAACGCGCAAGTCAAGAAAGATTTGCCAGTACCAGTCGCCCCCAGAACCAGAATATTGAGTGCCTTGTCGACCCACTGGCATTGAGCTAGTTCGAGGATGAAGCGGCGGTCGAGGCCGCGTTCTGGGGCGAAGTCGATATCCTCCACGGTTGCTTGCATGGAGAACTCAGCCATTTTGACCCAGCGTTTGACCCGGCTTTCAGTGCGGCGGGTGCATTCCAGTTCGACCAGCAACAGCAGACGCTCTTCAAAAGCCAGTTGAGCATATTGTGGATCGGCGCTCTGTTCCCGCAGGGCTTTGCGCATCGCAGGCAAGCGCAGTTCGAGCAGTTTTTCAAATAGGGTTTGTGAAATCATCAGGGTTCCTCCTTAGTGGTAATAATCATGACCGCGGATATTCTCATGCGCGGGCAAGGTTTCAGGTTCAGCTGCGCTGTTGTGTTGCTGTACCCTCCATTCCAACTCCTCTTTGAGCGCCTTGTAGGAGAAGGTTCGGGCATCCAGCAGCGCCTGGCAGGCCGTTTCGACCAGAGGATGCGCATATTTCTTGGCCAGGCTCAATATTCCCAAGCAAGAACGGTAGGCCTGCTCTGGAAATGCGCGCGATTTGAGCGCAGCGCTGACCAGCGCCGCGGTCTGTGGTCCAACGGATGCAGCCCATTGGACAAGCTGGTCCGCGTTGACCTGTTCCATGAATTGGTGATTGGCAGGCATGTGGGCACGCTGGGTGAAGAACTGGTTCTTCCGATCCCCGCGCGGATGAACAGCTACCGACCTGCCCTTGTGGAAGATCTCCACTATCCGCTCGGTAGCGTGCACCTCCACCTGCTGGCGGATCAGGGTGTGTGGAACCGAATACAGATTGTGCTCGTATTCGATGTGGTAATCCATATTCACCCGGACAGTCTTCCTTTCAGCGTATTCATAGGCCATTTGGGGCAGCGGCCCCAGGTTGGGGCGGTCGATTTCCTCAAATTCCTGGCGACGTGAACGGCCGACCTGTTTCATCACCCGGTTGTTGAACCATTCCAGTTGAACGTGGATGGCATGGTTGGCTTCTGCCAAACTGAAAAAGGTGCGCTTGCGCAGCGGAGCCAGCACCCAGCGCTCCATATTCAGCACCCCATTCTCCACTTTGCCCTTGTCTCTCGGTTTGCGAATACGCGCGGGCAGCACGGCAAAGTGATAGTGCTCTGCCAGCTCCTGGTAGGCCAGGTTGATGTCTGGCTCATAATAGCTCGGCTTCGTCACCCCGGTCTTCAGGTTGTCGGGTACCACGATTCGTGGCACTCCCCCATAGAACGCAAATGCCCGCACATGGCCGTTGTTCCAATTGCTTTGATTTTCGCTGGCTTGCGCTTCTGCATAGGCGTAGTTGCTGGCTGGCAGTACCGCCACAAAAACAGATGCCTGACTGACCTGACCAGTTTCCGGGTCGGTAATATTGATCTTCATCCCGGCATAGTCCACCTGCATTTGCTTCCCACCGATATGCTCTTGCCGCTTGGCGGGTTCCAGGTGTGCCTTTTTCCACCGCCGGTAGTATTCGCAAAATTGCGAATACTGGTATCCGTCTGGATGCTCCTCGATATATTCCGTCCAGATCAATTGCAAGGTCACGCCTTTCTGGCGCAGTTCCTTGCGTACCTCTTCCCAACCCGGCAGCGGCCGCGTTTGTTCCACCGGCGCCCGTTTCCCCGGAAACAACTGCTGGTACAACCGATCCTCATTCTCCTCTGTCAACGGCCAGCCAATCCCCGCCGCCTTTGCCCGACGCAAATACTCTCCAACCGTGCTGTTGGAGATCTTACAGGCTCCGGCTATTGCCCGGTTGGACAAGCCTGCCTCGTGTTTCAATCGCATGATTTCTTTGATCTTTCGCAAGGTTAATCGCTCCTGGGACATGCTTCCTCCTGTTCTGTCTGGAGTCTAGCATGCCTCTTATTTGATTAACCAGTTTCTTTCCCCTCTTACAAAAGTGTGCGCCATACCCCGGTTTGGGTGTGCGACATGCTCCGGTTTACCTGTGCGGCATACTCCGGTTTATGTGTGCGACATGCCCCGGATTATGCAATGGGCTTCACAAAAGGACTGGCTCAACCGGTCGTGGTTTCCTTGGATTAAGAATAATCTGCCATTCAGCATACTGGTTAGTTGTTCAAAATTTGTTTTCTTTCCCAATGCAAAATCACCCAGATGAAGAACGGTTTCATCGGGAGGAATCAAGTCGTTCCAGTTTTTGATGATCAACTCCTGCCAGTTTTCGGGGCGATTGCAGTATCTTCCGATGTTCTCGTGGAAGAAATGCGTGTCGGAAATGATCCAGGTATTGGGGTTGATGTTAAATGTGTTGTCGGGAGTCATCCTTTGATAATCTTGCCTAATTTCGATTTTATCCTAATCCAAGAATTAAGGGGAACAACCTGCCAGGTCGTTCCTCTTAGGTCGTTCCCGTAGAGTCTTAAGGAGGAACGGTGTAAAGTGACTCTCAGGTTGTTCCCCTTATAGACAAATCGAATAAAATGTATACAATAGAAGGATGGCAAAGCGAAAATTCAAATTAACCCCACAAGAAACGAAAGAAATAATGTCAGCATACAACAGCTGCAAAGTAGGGCAAACCAAAATACGCTATCAGGCAGTGAGATTGTATGGTCAAGGATATGCGACGGCAGAAATCGAACAAATAACAAATTGCAGCCGAAGCAGCTTGATGGAATGGATCCGGGCTTATCAAAAATATGGTGTTCAAGGACTGGTGGATAAACGGGCCGGTGGAAATAGTGCCAAATTGAGTAAATTGCAGATTGAAGAATTAGGCTTGCGTTTGCACCAATACACCCCCGAACAGATATTGGGAAAACAAACGCATTCAATGGCAGGACAATTTTGGACGATCGAAGATTTGCAAAAGGCCATCAAAAAATGGTACCAGGTCGAATACACCAGTCGCGGTTCATTGCAGCATTTATTTCGGGCGTGTGGTTTCAGTTTTCACCGACCCGAAAGAGTATTTAAGTCCAGACGGGAAGCACAAGTCATGGAATTTGAAGAACAGGTCGAAAAAAATTGATGGATATCGCCCAAAATGCACCTGAAACGGTCATTATGGCCCAGGATGAAGCGGGGGTATATCTCCAATCCACAACGATTGCAGTGTGGTACCAACGGGGGCAATCTCCGGTTGTACGAATTGATCCGGGAAGAGAAAAATCCTGTTTCTATGGTTCATTAAATTTATTGACTGGGCAAGAAATTGCGATGCAAACCCCATTGATGAACGCGGAAATGACCGCTCAGCATTTGAAACAAATCTTGCTTGCTTATCCTGACCGTCCCATTTTGATTTTCTGGGATCGTGCTCCCTGGCATAAAGGACCGGCCATTCGTCAACTGCTGGAGGAAAACCCTCGTCTGGAATTGATCTTTTTCCCCGTCGCCTCTCCTGAATTAAATCCTCAGGAACATGTTTGGAAAGCAACCCGAAAAGCCGTGAGCCATAATCATTTTGTCCCTCGCCTGGCTGAGTTGGCGAAACGATTTGAAGACTACCTTATGTCTCACACCTTCGCAACTTCATTCCTTGACCGGTTTGGCTACAATGCCATTCGTCCAATGTTTATTTGATTTATCTATTAGAAAAATCCGAGAATTATTCCTTTGTCCAATAGTCTGCCAACTGGGTTGCCTGATCTAAAACCTTATTAACTGAAACTGTATATTCTCCGGTGGTTGGGTCATCTGGTGGATATTTGTATTTCCGTAAAATGCGTTTAACCAATACTCGCAATTTTGCCTGCACACTCTGCTTATATTGCCAGTCGATTGAAGTATTATTCCTGACGCTTTCGGTGAGCTCGTGGGCGATTTGCTTCAGGATTTGGTCACCAAGCAGATTTTCAGCATTAGGATTATCTGCAAGAGCGTCATAAAAGGCCAATTCATCCTGGCGGAGATTCAAATTTTCGCCACGTTGATCCGCTGCACGGATATCCTTCGCCAATTGAATTAATTCTTCAATGATTTTGGCCGAATCAATTAATCCATTCTGATAGTGTTTCACGGCTTCCGCCAGCATTTCAGAGAATTTGCGTCCCTGGACCATGTTCAACTGTCCTCGGGTTTTTATCTCATCGTTGAGCAACCGTTTGAGCAATTCAAGCGCCAGGTTTCTGCGTTCCATACCCTGGATCTCGGATAAAAACTCATCTGAAAGGATGGAAATGTCCGGTTTGCGAATGCCGGCGGCATCGAAGATATCGATGACTTCACTGGAAATAATCGCGTCATTAATAATTTGCCGGATGGCCGTTTCGATTTCTTCGTTCGTGCGCGTCTTGGTTGTCTCGTCAAACTTGGCAAAACGGGCTTTGATCGCCTGAAAAAAAGCTAGGTCATCGCGAATTTCGAGCGCTTTGGGGTGCGGAACTGCCAATCCAAAAGCTTTTTGTAACTTAATGACGTTCTCCTTGAATCTCTCTTTACCATTGCGGATAGTTGTGCCCTCTTTTACTTCAGACAGGTCGGCAATGTAATTGGCTGCGTCAAGGATGAAGGTGAGTTTTTTCTTGGGTTCCAATGCGAAATAGCGACGATAATC
Organism: Caldisericales bacterium; assembly: GCA_012517765.1. Lineage (GTDB taxonomy): Bacteria > Caldisericota > Caldisericia > JAAYUI01 > JAAYUI01 > JAAYUI01. The sequence continues at coordinate 5,807 of JAAYUI010000179.1, forward strand.
AAAACGCCCGAACATATCCACCACGATTTCATAAAATTCCAGCATC
>JAAYUI010000223.1 GCA_012517765.1 Caldisericales bacterium
CTTCCTCCCCACCGGCATTATCAAAGCTCTTCAGCAATCCTCTGCCCACAAAATACTTATCACCAACCTTGTCTCCACCCGTAACGAAACCCACCGCTTCACTCTTCTAGATTACCTCCGCCTCTTCCGTCTCTATACTCGTCTAGACCAACCCTTTGATACCATCATCACTCCACATCTCTCCACCAAAGAATTCAACCACCGCTATCCAAACATTGCCCACAGCTACGCCCAAGAGCATTCTCACTTCCTAGGCTGGACCAAAGCTCAATCTAACAAACTCCCTTCCTCTATTCATGTCATCTCCGCCAACCACTTCTCCATCACCCAAAAATACTCACGCCTCCGCCACGATCCTCAAAAACTCGGGCAAATCCTCAGAAAAATCATCTCTAATCACTAAGACAGTTCCAAAAAGCCCCACATCAGCGGTCGAAGCAGGCGTTTTTCCCGGTAGGAAACCAGGTGGGGTGAGCTGTCTGGGTCTCGCCGAAGCTGAACAACAGAACACGTCTCCCCTTTACAAAAAGCTTGTGCAGGAAAAAATCCTGCTCACTACTTCGCTTTTGTAGGGCTAAATTTATTATACCAACATCAAACAATACCCCCAACCTACCACTCCACTCTTGATCCCTCACCCAAAAACATACCCAATGCCCCATTCTGACTAACTGACTTAACCACCGTGTTATTTCCCAAAATACTGTTATCAATCACTTTTGGCATATTATCCAACTCGACTCCTTCCATTAAGACCGAGTTCTCTACCCGACAGCCAACAATCTTGCTTCCATGATAGATCCTTGTATAAGGACCAACAAAACTATCCTTAACCACCACTCTTTCACCAATTCTCACCGGACCTCTAATCACCGAGTTAATCACTCTACTCTTCTTCCCAATCTCCACCCTTCCCTCAACTCTTGAATCCTTATCAACCTTACCCAAAATCTTCCTTTCAGATAATCTATCAAGCAGATACTGATTACTCTCCAGCCAATCACCAAACTTACCCGGATCTAACCACTTACCCTCATACTTTCTCACCTCGATTCTTAACCCCTTATCAATCATCCACTGATACAAATCCGGGATTTCATACTCACCTCTTGCCGAAGGTTTGAGTCTATTTCTTCCTCGAAAAGCCCCAAAAGAGCTATCACTCAAGAAATACAATCCCGGCACTGCCATCTTGTGTGGCGGTTTCTTAGGCTTCTCCACGTACTTAAGCAATCTCCCCTTCTTATCAAAATACGGTACCCCCATTCTTACATTCTCTTCATGTTCTACCATCGTTACCATCCCATCCATGCTGCCATTATCAAAACTCTCTACCAAATCATCGATACCATCTACGAAAATATTATCTCCTAAGTGAAATACAAACCGACTTCCTTTCAAAAACTCTTCCGCTACTTCCACAATGTTAGCCAATCCTTTAGGTTCAGGTTGCAAAATATACCAAAACTTAGCTCCCCACTTTCTTCCATCACCCAACACCTCTTTTGCATACTCA
>JAAYUI010000091.1 GCA_012517765.1 Caldisericales bacterium
CATTTGGTATTGGTTTAAATCCGGGTCATCTTACTCATACTGAAGAATGGACTAATAGTATTTTCTTTCAAGGATCAACCCACCAGATTAAATCAGGAATGGCTCTTCAATGTGATATTATCGCGTTTCCCGGTGAGCCCTTTGGTGGTGTTCACGTAGAAGATGGTTTATTTATTGCTGATGCAGCAACCCGAGAGATCATTCAAACTCAATATCCTAATTCATGGAAAAGAATTGAAAAACGACGAAGAATAATGAAAGAAATCTTAGGTATTCATATTGCTGATGAGGTCATGCCAACCTCTGATATTCAAGCGATGCTATTTCCTTATATGGGGAATACGAATTTGGTGTTAACCAAAATTTAAAAATTTCAATAAATATTTAATTTTATTAGGAGGAAAAAGTGTTACATATTAAGGATTTAAGTTTTTCTTATGAAATAGGAAAGCAAAAATATACCGTTTTTAAAAATATAAATTTAACTGTTTTTGATGAAGAGTTTTTTTGCATTATTGGACCATCAGGATGCGGAAAATCAACTCTTTTAAAAGTTTTAGCTGGTTTTGAGACTCCATCAAGTGGAAAAATTTTTGAAAATGAAAAGTTAATTGATAGTGTTTCTTATGAACGAGCTATGGTATTCCAAGAAGATGCCGTATTTCCTTGGTTATCAGTGAAAGAAAATATTGAGTATGGATTGAAAGTCCGAAAAGTGCCGTTGGAAATTAGGAAGAAAATAGTTGATGAATACCTTGAGTTAGTAGGGTTAAAAGGATTTGAGAATGCTTATCCACGACAATTGTCCGGTGGTATGAGAAAGAGAGTAGATTTGGGGCGAGTCCTAGCTAATGACCCTAAAATTCTTTTAATGGATGAGCCTTTTGGAGCTTTGGATGCTATGACCAAGGAAAATCTTCAAATGAAGCTAATAGAAATTTGGGAAATATCCAAGAAAATGGTTATATTTATCACTCATGATGTTGAGGAAGCTCTTTTTTTGGGTGACCGAATTGCGGTTATGCATCATATTAAAAGTGGTGGAGATTTTAAAATTTTTGATGTACCCTTTCAAAGACCTCGAGAGCTCTATCTTAAGGAAGAAATTGATTTTCAGCATATGAGAAGAGATTTAATTGAAGAATTCCGGAAGGCCGAAGAAAGAAACTGTAATTTTTCTCAGGAGGTTCTTCCATTATGAGAAAAGGTTTTTCTAAAAGCCTAATAGTAATAGGGATTGTGTTATTAGTCTGGAGTATTATAACTATAGGTACCAATTGGGTAAGTCCTTTATTTGTTCCTAGCCCCTTTGATATTGCTCGAGCTTATTGGGATATGAAAGGGAATCTTAGCCCAGCAATAATGATGAGCTTAATGATAACTCTTAGTGGTTTTGGTATTGGTTTAATTGTTGGTATGGGAATGGGGCTACTTATGGCTTATTCAAGGGGTTTTTTAGATTCAGTAGGACCTCTTATGGAGTTTACCCGACCAGTTCCAGTTTTTGCTCTTATACTCTTATTTATGTTATGGTTTGGGATTGGTTTTTGGCCTCAAATATTGTTAGTTGCTTTAGGAGTTTCAGCTATCCTTGGAGTTGAAACATATGAAGCCATTCGCAATTTACCTTTGGTTTATATACGGGCTGCTTCTAATTTAGGAGCTAATAAAAAGACCATTTTTCGTACCGTTGTTATTCCATATATTTTTCCACATTTAATTGGGGCTATTCGAGTTGCAGCAGCTGCTTCCTGGGGATTGGATGTAGCAGCGGAATTTATGGGAGTTCAAGTGGGGCTAGGATATAACATGATCGTTCAACAGATCTATTTAAACACTGCTGGAATTATAGCTATTGTTTTTATTTATAGCGGATTAGCGATCACGCTCGACCAAGCAATAAGGAGATTAGAAACACGGATTACCTTTTGGACGGAAAGAAGTAAGATTTCTTTTGAAAAAGTTTGTTAAAAAAAATAAATAAAGGAGAAAAAAACATGATTATTGATTCTCATGCTCATCTCATTAGAAAGAAAAATTTTGATGTCGAAACCTATACAAAATTGGGTATGAAATTACCCGAAGACACACCACTCGAGAATTTAGTTGGGTGGTTAAAGAGTGCAGGCGTCAAAAAAGCAGTGGTAATGGGACAGGATATGACTAGAATTTGGAAAACAAATTGTGGAGAGGAATATGTGTTAGAAGCCTATCGGCAATATCCAGATTTCTTAATACCTCTCGCTAGCGTTGAACCTATGGATGAAGCAAATCGTTTTCATAAGGCAAATTTTGAGTATTTTCAGAAAACAGTGAATGAATATGGGTTTCGTGGAGTATTAATGACACCACCTTACGGGCAATTTAATTCCAATGATAAAACCGTCTATCCATTTTATGAGTTTGCCCAAGAAAAAGGTGTAGTCGTGCAATTTCATCACTCAGCACAGATGGGACCAGCCATTCTTGCTCCAACTAAATACGCCTCAATGTTTAATCTCAACGATATCATTATTGACTTTCCTGATCTCACCTTCATTGTTGAACATCTGGGTTATCCCTGGAGCGAACATTTATTTGTTTTGATGGCAAATGATAAAAACCTTTGGGCTGATCTTGCTATGACCTATGATAAGAAAATTTGGGTAACTTGGAATCTGGTCCTAGCCAAACAATATGGAGTTATTGATAGGATTATGTATGCATCTGATTATTTTGCAACGAGTTATGATGTTATCTCATCGGAACCAGATAAAGATTTTAAAAGATGGATCAATTTCATAAAAACCGGTCTAAATGAAATTTGTACTAACTGTGGATGGCCGTTATTTACCCAAGATGAAATTGATGGATTTTTGTGGAAGAATGCAGCAAGACTTTATAACATAAAAATTGACTAGCAATTGAAATAAAAGAAGTTAAAAATTGAACAACGGGGGGTGGAAGGTGCTTTTATACTCATTAAGTAAAAAATAAAAAATTTAAAAATAATGAAGGGAGAAATTTAAATGAAAGTTAAAATAACTGTTCTATTGTTATCGGTTTTGTTGACGCTTTCAATCTTGGTTTTATCATTAGGTGCTTTAGCTCAAGAAAACCAAGAATTAACTAAAGTTCGTGTTGGTGTAACGCCATACTCTATGTGGCAAATTTGG
>JAAYUI010000224.1 GCA_012517765.1 Caldisericales bacterium
GGCGCCGAACGAGCTGGGGATCTACGATATGTCCGGAAACGTATGGGAGTGGTGCAGTGATTGGTATGGAAACTACTCTAGCTCGGCACAGACGAATCCGTATTACAGTACAGCTGGTTCCGCCCGGGTGTATCGTGGCGGCAGCTGGCGCAACAGTGCGACGCGCACGCGTGTGGCTGGTCGCGACGACCGCTCGCCCACTTTCACGTACAGCGACCTCGGGTTCCGTATTTGCAGGACGGTGCCCTGATTTACACTCTAGCCTTTTTACATTTTTACCCTTTGCTGCGGCTTCGAGCGCCGGGGCGTGGGCTTGTGCCCCAGGGGCGCAAGAAGACGCAGATACAGAAAGCCTTTTCAGACCTTTGAGTCTTGCACCATAAAGAACGGGAGGTGAGCAATTGAAGACAAAGTGGGTAACAATAGCCCTTCTGCTTATCACAGCGGCATTGCTGGGAAGCAACCCGTTGTACTTCGTCGTGAGCGGAGAGGCAGTACAGGCTGTACTGGTAAACAAGTACAAAACGGCCTTTCTCGAACAGTTACGCCTGAACTACATAGATGTGATCGAGGACGAAAGCATACCTGTTATATGGGAGCTGAAGAATTTTTACGAAATGGGCGAGATGGGGAGCAAAGAGATATACGAGAAATACAAGCTGGAGGAAGCGACCCTTATCCTCAATGCCACCTTCGACTACGCCTCCGACGGCAAACTATCAATAACCATAAGCCTTCTGGACATTCAGGGCACAACACTCTTCAAAAAGACCGGTACACTTGAGAAAGATGAAACGAGCACCGATGTAATCGGAAAAGAGCACGCCAGAGAACTGCTCTACGAAGTGTTCAAAATAGGCTTCATAGACAGCCTTCCAGGCAAACCCTCCATCGAACTGGTCAAATCAAAGAACACTTACACAGAAGGAGAATCACTCAGTGTAAGCGTAACCCTGGAAGAACCCGTTTACCTTTACCTCTTCTACAGAACAGGAAATACTCTGGAGTATTTTCTGTATAAGTCCATAACCCAACCGAACACAAAGTACTACCTCGAAGGCGAGTTGCTTCTTCCAGCTGGAGAGAAAGCGGCCAGCTACATCGAAACGCTTCTCTTCGTTGCTCTTAAAACCAACCTCACAGGACTTGAAGAAGACGTTTCGGATATCGAAGGGCTGGAGAAGATCCTTAACGGAATGGACGGCTCCAAATGGGAAGTGCAGGAAATATCCTACGAAATCAGGAGAAAGTAGGTCTTAATATGAAGAGAGCTATCTTAATCACCTTCCTCTTACTCTCCATAAACCTTCTGGCAAGCTTCTATGAAGTAACTGTGGAAGCCACGGCGACTGTTGGAGAAAACCTCCTCCAGAAACTCGAAATGAAAGCGCTCGAAGAATTCATAAACGCCAGCCTGCCGCAGGCCTCACCATTCCAGAGAGAGATAATGACCACCTACTATCTGGCTTACAGGCCGCAGGGATACGTTAAAGAGATCAAAATAACCGAAGAGAAGAGAGAGAAAGACTACACCTACGCGAAGGCCACGGCCATAATATCCACAGGCAGCGTGATCACCGGAATGAACGAACTAATAAACGACCTGGGAAAGCCTAGAATATACCTCGATCTGGAGACGGCAGTGAGCGTGAAAAACGTAAGCGAACCGGGCACGATAAAGGAAATGGAAATGCAGCTGCCCCTGAAAAACATCTTTGAACCGATGATAATGAAAGAACTGACCGCTCTCGGCTTTGAGATGGTGAGCGATCCGGAAAGGGCGCAGCTAGAAGTAAAAGCCGGTGCAAGTGCAGACATATATAGAAGCGTACGCTTCTCACTCACATTAACCCTCTCACTGGAACTGACAGACCGGGCAAGCAAGATAAAATTCTACTCAGGCCAGGCAGTGGAAGGCCCAATGGGCTTTCAGACAAACCCGTCCTTCCTGCTCGACTATATGGCCGAAGACGTAATAAAGAGAGCCTTCCGGGGCGCTGAAAGTGGCCTTGTGGGATACATATTCAACAAATACGACAGACAGATAATAGTCAAACTCGAAGAGTTCAGCGAAGACGACAGAAACACCTTCATCCAGAGAATGAGAGACACACTCCCGGCCATAATAGGGAAACTGACAGACAGGGGCGCAAGCCAGAGCGAGGGGAAACTTGTACACACCTTCGAGTTCAACTACCTGGGCACATCATCGGCACTCACAGGAACGATAGAGAAAAGCTACAAAATACTCCAGATAGATGGCAACATCATAACGGTAGCAAAGAGAAAAACCGAACTCATCTTCACAAACTGCAGCTTCGAAGGAGCGGCCTCCGTAAGGAAAAGCCTGGAGGGGCTCAACTACGCGGTGAAGAGCTACAGAGACTCCGTCCTCAGGGTGGAAATCTACTCGGCAATAGACCCCTTCGAACTGGCGATGAAACTGGCTGAGGAACTTGGAGTTAACGTAGACTCCTTCGATGAAACAGAAGTGAAAATGAGCTTCAAAGAATAGGAGGGGTAAGAATGAAAAAGGCATTGTTACTGGTAATTTTGGCAGTGTTTCTAGCAGTGACCGCCAGCGCTCAGGGCTGGTGGATGCCTCCGAAGGAAGCGACGATTGGAGTACTGGTAACCGAAGAAGTCTTTCACGAACCAAGGCCCGTAAGTGTTGTAATAGTAGCCCAGCCACCGGACCCACAGGTAGAGAGCGCCATAATTAAGCACCTCATCGACAGTGGCTACACCGCCCAGGAAATCAACATAGACCCGGGAGAAGTGGCTGCGGCGATACAGAACCCGGCGCTCGGTGCCGCAATAGCGAGGAGACAAGGTTTTGACATACTCATAATAGGGGAAGCCTTTGCAGAGTATGCCGGAGCAGCGGAAGGACTGTTCTATTACAGAAGCATAGCGGAAATAAGGGGCATAAGTACGGCCGACAACAGAATCCTCTTCTCCTCATCTATAACCGGAACGGCGAATGACATTTCTGCGAACATAGCCGCGAAACGAGCTTTGCAGGATGCCGGTAAGGGAATAAGCGGGCTCATTGTACCTGCCGACAAAGTCTACATAGGTCTGGCTGTAAACATAGTGGAATCTCAGAACTTCCCGAAAGAATTCGCTGACAGGGATCTTGGCTGGAGATGGTTAAATGAAGTGCAGGACAGAATACTGAACGAACTACCTGCAAGATATGAACAAAAAACTGAACTTCCTATGTATTCAACTTCAGAAGACTTGAACGTATCTAACAGGAGAGCGGAGCTTATCGCCCAGAATCCCCAGTACCTCATCTTCTTCGAAATAATAGGCCTAAAAGCGAAATGGTACCCGAACTCGGAGGTTGACTACTCAATAGAGGTGAGGTACCAGATAATCGAAAAGGAAGGACAGAAAATACTTGCAACGAAGACCTTCTACAAAGAGAGAAGGGAAATAGAACCTAAGTTCTATGACACCTCGGCAACGTTGGAGTTCTACTACACCAGTCGGTTCAGGGAATTACTGAAAGACCTGGCGAACGAAGTTTACATAAACCTGGGAACCAAGCTGATGGACATAATCGACACCTCCACAACACTGGCAATGTCTGCGACTCTGCAGACCACCGCCCAGAGTTCGACCGAGAACTACATAGCGACCGTGAAGCTTATCAACGGGGAAGCCTACAACGGCACGATACAGGGAATGATAGCGATAAAATCCGACACAGGTACCACCGTGCAGGTGAAGCCCGAGGATATGAGCGAACTGTTGAGAGTATATGGAGAGACCTTCAAGATAACACTGAAGAACGGCTCGGTGATAAAGGGTGAAATACTGCTGCCGGATATGACGCTCGTAGATAGCCTTATAGGTGCCCGGGTAATAAAATACAGCGATGTCCAGCAAATAACGGTAAAAGTCAGGACTTACTGACACGGTCAGGGCCGGCCCGAAAGGGTCGGCCTCTACTTCAGGGGTGAATGCTATGAAGAGACTGTTCCTGGCGTTAATCATCTTAATATCTCTGAGCCTGGTGGGAAAGACATACATACTGGTGATAAGCTCCGGAGAGTTCAGGGACGAAAGGATAACGCCACTACCTGCTGCACTGGAAGACGGAACGACCTTCAAGAACACGATCGAAGGGACGATAGAAACACCTGGCGAGATAGTAGAGCTGGTAAACCCGTCATACGCGGAGATGCTGTCAGAAACGCTGAAATGGGCAAGGAGGGGAGAAGAAGGAGACACACTGATCTTCTACTACAGCGGTCACGGCTACAGCACTGAGGGGAAGACCTACCTCATACCGAAAGACGTGGACACAGACCTTATCCAGTACACAGCATACGACCTTGAAGAGGCCGTTGAACTTATAGACAGGAATACAGAAGCGAACAACATAGTGATGATAATAGATGCCTGCTACGCCGGGAGCCTCCTGAAAGACAGACCTATATCCGGGGCCAGGATAGAGACCAGAGAGATAAAAGACATAGCCGAAAAGGGAAGATTCTCCTTCCTCTTCTCCTCACAACCAGAGGAAGTCTCGCTGGAAAGGCCTGAGGGAGGGGGCTACTTCACGTACTATCTTGTACAGGGTCTACTGGGAGAAGCCAACATAGATGGAGACGAGGTGATAACGCTTGAGGAACTGACGGCATACATAAGGGAACAGGTGCCGAAAATAACGGTGGGAAGACAGAACCCGTTTATGTTCGGGAAAGACATAACCATAGCGCAGGACCGGGAAAAGATATACTCCTCGCTCATAGTGGAACTGACGATGAACAGGAACCTTACGAGTGATTACTTGACAACCTACGTGAAGATCCTAAGGCAGGCAGAGGAAGAAGACAGTCCTGCAGAGGGAGAAATAAGGAAAGCGCTGCTTGAATATGCCAGGAGCAAGGACCTGACGACGCTCATAATAAAGACAGTGGATGCGGGGACTGTGCAGACAACGACACAACCGCAGACACAGACAAAAGGCAACTGTCTGCTGAAAGTAATAGCGGGAAATGAACTTGCAAAGAGCGGGACGGTATATCTGAACGACAAAGAAGAAGGGACCCTGCAAGATGGCCAGCTCACAATCTTCGACCTGGGGATCGGGATATACACGCTTGCGATAGACGGAGAAAAGATAGACAAGCAGGAGATAGAAATAAAATTTGAAAGCGACTACGAGACCAGGGAAATAAGGATAGAAGGTAAACCTGCCACGAGAGTGTTGAGGATAGTGACGATACCACCGAACGCAAAGATATGGATAGACGGAAGGGAACTATCCTCCAGAAGTCCGTGGCAGGAATCACTCGAGGTAGGGAAAGCTTATGAAATAGAAGTGTATGTTGAAGGTTATGGAAGGGACAAGAGGATCGCAAATGTACCAACAAAGGGAGAACTCATACCGTTCAACATAACGATACCCGAGGCGAGAGCACCGGATAAACCACAACTGACATATCCTTCAAACAACGCCAGAGACATACC
>JAAYUI010000056.1 GCA_012517765.1 Caldisericales bacterium
AAATACAAAAACCGTTATGATGTTACACTGCTTATCAATGGTCTGCCCTTAGTTCAGATTGAATTAAAGCGCAGAGGACTGGAACTGAAAGAAGCATTTAATCAGGTCAACAGGTATCAGCGACATTCCTTCAGTAGCAGTTATGGATTGTTCCAGTACATCCAGATATTTGTCATCAGCAATGGTGTAAACACGAAATATTACGCAAATAACCGCTTCCAGTCATTTAAACAGACATTTTACTGGACGGACATTGAAAATAAACGGCTGACAAACATTTTAAATGGCTTCGCATCCGATTTCTTGGAGAAGTGCCATATCTCAAAGATGATATGCAAGTATATCGTATTGAACGAAACATCCAAGATACTGATGGTTCTTCGTCCTTACCAGTATTATGCAGTTGAGGCATTGGTGGACAGAGTAATTCACAGTCGCAAGAACGGATATATCTGGCATACCACTGGGTCTGGTAAAACACTGACATCTTTCAAGGCAAGCCAGATACTAACCAGTTTACCTAAGATTAAGAAGGTTGTGTTTGTGGTTGACAGGAAAGATTTGGATTACCAGACCACCAAGGAATTTAACAGTTTCAGTAAAGGTAGTGTTGACGGCACAGATAACACCAGACAACTGGTCAGACAGTTCACCGATGATACCTTACTGATTGTAACTACCATTCAGAAATTGAATGCAGCCATCAGTAAAAAACACTTTCTGGAACGGATGAAGCCACTTCAGGATGAACGTATCGTTTTCATCTTCGATGAGTGCCACCGCAGCCAGTTCGGGGAAACGCATCAGCGTATCATTTCATTCTTCAGGAACATCCAAATGTTCGGCTTCACTGGCACGCCCATTTTCGCTGAAAATGCCGTGAAAAATGAGTTGGGCAAAAAAACAACAAAGGAATTATTCGGGGAGTGCCTTCACAAATATGTGATAACCGATGCTATCAGAGATGAGAATGTTCTGAAGTTTTCGGTTGAATATGTAGGCAGGTACAAAAACAGGGAGAGTGCTAATGAGATTGATATTCAGGTCGAGGACATTGATGTTGATGAACTGATGGAATCTCCTGCACGGTTGGAAAAAATTGTTGATTATATCATTACCCATCATAACAGAAAAACGCATAACAGAGAGTTTACAGCGATGTTTTGCGTCAGTAGTATTCCAGCATTGATTCGTTATTACGAATTGTTACAGCGCAAGAAAATGCTCGGAAATCATGATTTAAAAATTGCCACCATATTCAGTTACATTGCCAACGAGGATGATGTTGATGCCAACGGGTTCATCCCAGAGGAAATTTCGGTTGCAGCCGAACCAGAGATTGCGTATGCAACCAATCCACATACCCGTGAAAAACTCGATGAGTTTATCGGACATTACAATCAGATGTTCGGGTCAGCGTTTTCAACAAGGGACAGCCAGAGTTTTTACAACTATTACAACGACATCAGCAAGAAGGTAAAAGAACGAAAGATTGACATACTGTTGGTCGTAAACATGTACCTGACAGGATTTGACAGTCCGTCACTAAACACCCTTTATGTTGATAAGAACCTGCGGTATCATGGATTGATACAGGCATATTCCCGAACCAATCGCATTCTGAATGAACTGAAATCACAGGGGAACATAGTGGTTTTCCGCAACCTGAAAAATGCCACCGATGAAGCCATAACCCTTTTCAGCAACAAGGATGCCATTGAAGAAATCATCATGAAACCCTATGATGAGTATGTAAAGGCATTTAATGACGGCTTTATCAACCTGCTTCAGATTACACCAACTGTCGACAGCGTAAACAATCTGGTCACCGAAGATTATGAACTGAAATTTATTATTGCCTTCAGGGATTTGATGCGTATTAAAAACGTGCTGACATCCTTTTCCGACTTCAAGTGGAGCGATTTATCCATGACGGAACAGCAATTCGAAGATTATAAGAGTAAGTATCTCGACCTGCATGATAAAGTAAAAAGCGAACACACAAAAGAAAAAGTCAGCATACTCGAAGATGTTGATTTTGAACTGGAACTTATTCACCGTGACGAAATAAATGTTGCATACATCATTCGGTTGCTCATCAAACTTAAAGCCAACCAGAAGAAAGATGCGGAGCAGATTGAAAAGGAAATATTCAACCTGTTGAACACCGAAATGCAACTGCGAAGCAAGAAGGAACTGATTGAAAAGTTCATCAGAGAAAACATGCCTGTTATTCTGGACACCGATGACATACCGCAAGAATTTGAAAAATTCTGGACGGTGGAGCAGGAAAACGCATTCCTGAAAATGGTTGAAGAAGAAAAATTGTCGAAAGAAAAAACACAAACATTGATTGAAAACTATCTGTATTCCGAACAAGAGCCGATGCGTGATGAAATACTGGAATTGATGGTCGGTGAAAAACCCACATTGCTTCAACGGAAAACAACGGGTGAAAGGATACTGAGAAGGATAATGGATTTTGTTGAAACTTTTATTAATGGAATATCTGGTTGATACGATACATATGTGAAGCGTTACATTAAGTAGTGTATTGTATATGTTTAATATTCAACTATATATGAAATTTGGAATATTATAAAAAAGTGACCTAATTTAAGCCAGAAATGCGACCGTAATTAGTAATGAAGTATCAAAATATTAGTTTACATAACTCTCACATGATGTTGTATATCAGCCTTATAGAATGGGTTAAGGTCGCATTGTCGATGAAGTTACGGTCAATAATATGGTAATGAACCATCGTTGGATTTGTATTGGTTGAGTAATTGAAGAAAGAAAATGGTTACATGTATGATACAGAAAATAAGGTCTTGGTGAAGCATCTGATACGGTCAATAACATACTAACGATATTGATGCAAATGGTAAACGACAAAACAGACAGAAAGAAATATCAGAAAGGAGAATATCTGCCTGAAAAACTTGTACAGAAGTTACAGGATGAGATTTTCAGCAATCCCAGACTTTCGTATCCCAGTAAGAACAATTTTCTGCAATGTGTTTCCATCATTTTCTTTCATCAGGTGACTCAGGGTAATGGTTTGAACTATTATGCACCACTGGGTCGTAATTATTGGCATAAAATATATGGTGGCAATTATCACGACAGAGTTATTTCACCGCTTATCATAGCAGGTATAATCGAGAGTATTGATTTCGGTTGCCGTACAATACCCGATAAAACACAACAATCCAGCATTGTCATAAAAAAAGGTGATGTAAGCACCAGATACCGTATAAATCCTGAACTATTAAGTGAAACCTATTCTCTTATTCCATACATAGATAAACGAAGGGTTCTCACGGCACTGGAACGAATGCTGTTTGATAATCAGGAGTTACAGATACCAGATATTCCTGACTTAAATTTCCGCATAAGCATCGATATTGGTAAAGCGGGGAAATGGGTAGAAAACAACGCAGAACAGATATGTAACGAAATGCTGAGGCGGGAATACATCAACTCATTGCCTGATGGTCTGCAAATCGAATGTCACGAGTATCTGGACAGAGGGTCATTTAACGTTAAATATTGCACTGTTAAATGGGCGAAGTTTATTGCTGAATCACGTGGGAAAGAATTATTTTACTTCAACAATTCGTTTTACATTGCCACTGTTGATGAGTTCCTTCAGTACCGCATACCAGCACTAATTTTTCATTACAAGCATCAGATATCGCAGGTTGCAACACAACCGATTGAAGAAAAGCAAAGTCCAGTTACTCTTCGTATTTATAGCCACCTGACGAATTTCCCCAGCCGAATATTACAGTTCATCCATATCAACAATAAAACGGTTGTACAACTCGATTTGCGCACATCGCAGTTTTTGATATTTGCCAACCTGCTGAATGTTTACATAAAAGGTGGTGAGCAGCATTTGTTGTCGTTGTTCAAACAAAACAGGAACAAAACATACCTTAAACGGCTGATAAAGGTACTCAAGCAGCATCAGGAGCAATTACCTGCGGTTGGGTTAGAAATAACCGATAGAAATTCAGGTGAACACGGGTCAAGCGATGTGACGAAATTCATTCGTGATGTGTTCTATCGGGATTTCTATGAGGTTGTCGCTCATGAACTCGGCATGAAGGAACGGTTGCTGGCAAAGTATGCATTGTTTAAATTATTATTCAAGAAGACAAACCGCCCAGACGCATTACTGCATAAACTCTCACAACTTTATCCAGTTGTGGTGAATATCATTGCTGAGTTTAAAAAACCAGATAAATCGAAGACCACTGATAAAGCCGATGACAACCGTGAAAGTAATTTCTCTGTATTCTTGCAGTGTATTGAGGCAGAGATTTTTGTCGATAATATTTTAAAGAACCTGAGGGAAAATAATGTTCCGTGCTTCACAAGACACGATTCAGTTGTTGTGGCTGATGGGCATCAGGATGATGCAGAAATGATTGCGAAAGACGTGTTTCGACAGTTAGGCTTCAAATACAACCACAAAGTTGAGGACAAATTCTGGGAAGCGGTTGATTTTGATGAATTGGAAGACAGCACATACATGCAATGGTTGACAGATGAGGATATTTTAACTACGAACTATGATGCAGAATATGGATTTGATGAACAACCCATAAATGAAATTTTCGACATGGATGAATACGAAGTAGAAATTTGTCAACGGCTTCTGGACATCGGAGTGCAGGATGATTATTTTGAGCATGTGGATGCCGAATTTCTGGAAGACTTATCGAATTTGCCGTGGTTAAACCAGTATGAACGCAATATCCTGCATGATGATGTGATAAATCTGTGGAACGGTTATAGTTTCTTACAGGATAAAACAAACCAGTTGTTGCGCAATCTGGCAGAAAGAATAACACAGATGCGTTTACCAAATGATTGATATTTAATGTTATCACTCCATGCCTTCAAAGAATTGCGATACGGTCAGGCAGGTTGCATCAATGCATTTTAGCAGTGTCAGGATATTGTATAAACCCATTCTTTCAAGGTGGTAGAGACTGTTAGGATGGATGCCAGCCAACTGACTGAACTCTCGCTGGGAAAGTCCTTCATTTAACCGCCAGTTTTTTATGAACAAACTTATTTCTTCAATTCGCTTTTGTTGGTAT
>JAAYUI010000107.1 GCA_012517765.1 Caldisericales bacterium
AGTCCTGGGCAATCCCAATGTAATCGACAATCAACCCACCTTCCTTGTCGCCAAAGACACGGTTGACCCGGGCGATAGCCTGCATGAGAGTATGCCCGTTCATGGGTTTATCAATATACATGGTATTCAGGCAAGGCGCATCAAAACCGGTCAGGAACATATCCCGGACAATGATCAGCTTGAGCGAATCGTTGGGGTCTTTCAGACGATTGCCAATGGCTTTGCGGCGGTCTTTATTGCGAATATGCTCCTGCCAATCGAGTGGATCACTGGCTGAGCCGGTCATTACGATTTTGATAGCGCCTTTGTCATCCTCCGGGCTGTACCATTGAGGGCGTAATTTGATAATTTCTTTGTGCAGTGCAACACAGATGCGCCGGCTCATGCACACGATCATGCCTTTGCCCTCTGCGGCAGAAAGGCGCTGCTCAAAATGACTGACAATATCCGCTGCCACCTGTTTGATACGATCTTTGCTTCCCACCACGGCTTCCTTGCCAGTCCAGCGGGCAAAGCGTTTTTGCTTTTCGGTCAGTTCATCATCTTCGGTGATTTCTTCAACGCGTTCATCGAGGATTTTTTGATCCGCAGCAGATAGTTCAATTTTTGCCAACCGGCTTTCGTAAAAGATGCGCACAGTCGCACCATCTTCCACAGCCTGCTGAATATCATAGATATCCACATAATTGCCAAAGACAGCCTGCGTGTTTTTGTCCTCTTTTTCAATCGGTGTGCCGGTAAACCCAATGAATGAGGCATTCGGCAGCGCATCGCGCATGTGCCGGGCAAAACCGTCAATGAAATCATATTGGCTGCGGTGGGCTTCATCCGCGATGACAACCACGTTGCGTCGTTCGGTCAGGGTTGGATACACCCCGCCATTTTCTTCGGGTAAAAATTTTTGAATGGTGGTGAAGACAATCCCGCCAGAAGCCACTGAAAGCAATTTTTTCAGGTCTTCGCGGTTGGCGGCCTGCACCGGCGCCTGGCGTAACAACTGCTGGCAGTTGCTGAAAGTCTCGAAGAGCTGCTGGTCGAGATCATTTCGGTCGGTCAGCACCACCAGAGTGGGGTTATTCATTTCTTCTGCAAGCACGAGCTTTCCGGCATAAAACACCATGGAAAGACTTTTTCCGCTGCCCTGGGTATGCCACACTACCCCGGCGCGTTTGTCGCCTTTGGGTTGTGCTTCGACGGTTGGCAGGCCGTACACAGCCGGGTGTTCGGCGGCGAAATGCCCGCTTTCATTGGCTGAGGCGCGCAAGGTGGAGATGATGGCTTTGTTGACAGCAAAATACTGGTGGTAAGCGGCCACCTTTTTGATTGTTTTTTCTTTGCTCTTTTCAAAAACGATAAAGTGACGGATGATATCTAGCAGGGTATTTTTATTCAGAAGCCCTTTAATCATGGGTTCCAGTTCAGGTTCGTGTTTTGAATCCACCACATGGACGCCATCCACGCTTTTCCATTCCATGAAGCGGGAATAGTCGCTGGAGATGGTACCGGCTTTGGCAAACCAGCCGTCGCTGATCACTTCAAAGGCGTTAAATGTAAACAGCGAAGGAATCACCTGTTGGTAGGTTTGCACCTGGTGAAAAGCAGCCTGAACATCGGCTTTTTCTTCAGCGGCGTTCTTCAATTCAATGACTACAAGCGGCAGGCCGTTGATGAAAAGAACAATATCCGGACGTTTATTGACATTGTTTTCCACCACCGCGAACTGGTTAACGGCCAGAAATTCGTTCTTATCACTTTCCGGATGCTCAAAATCCACCAGCCAGACCTTGTCGGTGCGGCTTTTGCCCTCGCCAATGCTAAATTTCACATCCACGCCTTCGGTCAGCAGGTGGTGGAAGGCTTCGTTGTTATCGATCACGGTTAACGAGTGGGTGCGCAACGCTTTTTTGTAGGCTTCTTCACGCGCTTCCTCTGGAATGCGTGGGTTAATCCGGTTAATTGCAGCGCGCAAGCGGTTTTTAAGAACAACCTCGCTATAACCACGCTCAGGAGAGGCGCCTTCCAATAGGTCGGGGCCGTAAAGGATGACATAGCCGTTCTCATCACGGAGCAATTCGAGGGATATTTGTTCAATTTCGGATTCGTAAAGTATATGACTCATAAGTCCCTCAAATCACCAAACCACGCAATTGATTTTCCATAAGTTCAAATGTGTTCTTATCGAACTCTTTATCCTGCGATTTTCCAACCACTTCATAATGGTACTTGCCCCCCTTGTCTTTTTTGTAGAAACATAAGATAGCATTTGTCTCGTGCGCTTCTTGGGTAAAATGAATAAAGGGAGACAAACAAAAAACAATTCCCTTCACACATGCGTAAATGGATTTATTATCAAAATAATCAACGATTTCCATGTAGTTATCTTTTTGAATTGGCATGATTTCTTTTTTCCCATTTAAATCACAACCATTCAGTATTTCACAGCGAGGATAGAGCGGGGTCTCGGCTTCGTGATAACGAAAAACAATGACTTCTTCCAGTTTTATTAACTGTCGTAATACCAGCTCTAATTGCGGATAAAGTTCATTGTAGAGTTCTTGCTGCTGCGCGGCTGTTTTTGCAGAGGCGTGTTCAAATCCATTGCGCTCCTGATTTAACTTTTTTATCAAATCTAATGTTGGGATTGGAATGATATTTGAACAGCCAAAGGCAATTCCACTTTTTGTCGCGTAATCCAGGATGTTTTCAATGATTGTCAGTTTATCAAAGAGTCTGTCGCTCCAATATTTCTCCCATTTTATTCCAAGAGATTTTAGGTCTACTTTTCGATGTCGGGCTTCTCCAACAACCAGTCCGTATAGAAAAAACACGATAGACTCCCAACAGGATTTGAGTAAATCAAGCCTGTGATGATCGTTTTGGTAATTACTTGTCGCCTGATGAAAATAGTATGCGATGGGGTTAGGAAATTTCTCTTCAATTCTGCTCAGGCGCACCTTTGGATCAGCAGTATATCTCGCCAACGCTTCAGTATATTTTTCGTGGCTCATCCTATACAGAACTTCACTGGATGGAAATTCGTATTCTTCGATTTCGACCAGGTAGTTTTCTAAAAGCCACTCATTAAAATCCGGGTTGTCCGAATACTTGAGAATTATCTCATCGCTCATACATCGATTTCCCCATTCATTAACTTTGGAAGAAGCTCGTCTCGACATTTTGCAATAGAAAGTATTTCTTGTTGGTTGGCAAGGATTCCCTCGAACAAGGGTTTTACGAGAAATTCAAAACTTGATAAGACGTAGTCGGAAGGAATAACACATTTTATGTTGGAAAAACTTGAAGTGTTGACATTGAGCGTTGCACTACCACCACTACCCAATTCCATTAATTGATCTTTTAAATTCTTAGCTGTGAAATATGCGTAGTGCGTCAGAATGTCTCTAAATGGGACAATTGCATTGATTTGTTGATTGGTTTGGCTTTTTTCCGCCGTTAAAGAAACTAATCCAATAGTTGCAATGCAACTTACAATAATGGAATTAGGCGGTAAGAATTTGTTTTTTTGGCTCAACGCACCTTCATGTGTCAACGTATCTGATGTTTCTACGATAAACACCGAATTGTGCATGTCAGGGATTTTAATAAATGGAATATTTCCACCGAAGAAGTTTTCATTTGTCTTTGAAGGAGTTTTTCCACATACTATTTCACCGAAATCGCCCAACTTTCCTACTCTCCACCCCTTGGGAATCATCCCCAGTTCACTCTCCACCATCTCGCCTGTCGCGCCGGGGAAATTGAAGTCGACAAACCATTCTTTGAAAATGGCCTGAGCGATGGCTTCGAGCGTGGCATTGGTCTGTCGGTTGAGTTCGATCTTGTCATCCAGGGCGGAGAGGATTTCGGCAATGCGGCGTTGGGTGGAAAGGGGAGGAATATCAACAGGAATTCGTTCGAGATCGCTTAAGTTTACGTATGGAAGCGCAGTACCTGAAGAAATTTTATTAAAATCTATTGTGAGAAGTAAGTAATACAAGAAAATTGAATCAAGTATAGTTTTATTCGGAACAGCTGATGCCATGTTATTATCAACAATAGTTTTTTTTCGTAATAATCTCCTACGGTTAAAAGTCAATGCAATTCCAATTTTGGCGAATGTGGTAGCAAAAGGAGGATGAATCTTTGCTCTTAATTTCTTTGCCTCGGATTCGCTAATATAGTTGTTTGCATAGTCGATCCATCGTTCATTACCATTGGTGTTTAAATCACTTACTTTAATAAACGGAATAGTACCATTTAAAGAATTTTGACTTTCTCTAGGAAACGCTGTTCCGCTAATAAAAGAACAGATTTCGCCAAGAGAATATTTCATCCACTCATTAGAATTCATACGAAAGTTCCTTTTATTCTCGAAAATCTGCAGTTGCAGTTCTTATCCGCTGATAAACTTTCGGGCTGAATTAGCAATTTGTAGACTTATCATCATGTTCATGATTCTCCCTTTTTTATTCGTTAGAAACTTGTCATATATGAAAAATCCGGATTTTTGAACATGATAAACCAGTCATGTCTAAATTTCGCTAAATATTGAATATGATCAACCATTGTGATTCCCTTGCAGAAGCTTGAATAAGGGCAAGTTAACATAATAATTACTTCGCCAAATTTTTTGTTTTTCGAGAAAGCCGGCTTCTGCCAGGGCATCCAGGTAAGAGCCAGCTGTAACGCGCTTTACGCCCACATCCCGGATAACAAAATCAATTTTGGTATAGGGGTGTTTAAAAAGGGTGTTCAACAAATCGAGTGAATAAATTTTAGGCAGCTGCGTTTTGATCCTTTCCTGAGTATCAGCCATAAGGTCTCTTAACTTATGAATCGTCTCGATGGTTTCCGTGGAGGTTAACTCCACTCCGCGCAGCATAAACTTTAACCAGGCTTCCCAATTGTCATCTATTGGATCTTTTCGTAATTGGACTAGATAAGCACTTTTTTCACGCACAATGTAACGGCTCAGGTAAAGGATGGGAAGATCCAGCAAACCGTGCTGCACGAGGTAAAGTAAATTCAAGATACGCCCGGTTCGTCCGTTGCCATCATAAAACGGGTGAATTTTCTCGAACTGGTAATGGATCAAGGCCATCCGTACCAATGGATCGAGTTCTCCATCGCCATCCTCATTAAAAAAGATCAGAAGACGTTCAAGCAGCTCCACGATTTGGTCAAAGTCTTGGGGAGGTGTGTAAATCACTTCTCGAGTGACGCTATTTCCCACAATTGTTCCCGGTCGGGTGCGTATACCAGGCCCTGGTTCTCCAATTACCAAAACAGCTTGAATCGCGACCAGATCATCCAGTGTAAGTTTTCCTTTGGCTGAGACCCGGGTAAATCCCAGCTTAAGCGCCTCAGAATAGCGGCCGACTTCTTTTGCGGCAGCGTTGTTGAATTGGGGAATGTCCAATTCTTGCTTGAAGAGTTCATCATGCGAGGTGATGATGTTTTCTATGGCCGAACTATCTTTGGCCTCTTGCAGTGCCAGGGTATTAAGTAAGATGTCTTGATTGGGCAGCAAAGGCGCTACGCCTTTCAGTTCTGCCAGCCGGCGGTGCGCCATGATTAATTGGCTAGTGAGAGCATCAGTTTGAGCAACTTTTGCAGGAGGAAACGCATATAAATCAGAAATCATAACCATTTACCTCCTTGTCTTGTTATCGTTTCATCACTATGTGTATCTCGATATGTTGTTACAAAATATCGATCAATGTCAAGATCTATAAAAAAACCAATATGGTATTGATAGTTCTCGTTTTCATGGTCTGGAAAAGGTTGCTGACAAGAGAAATATATCAGCTTTGCTTTATCATCATCACGTTCCTTTTTATTCCTATTGCTTACTTTCTTAAACTCTATAACAACCTGATTATTGTCATTAAATCCTCGATGATGAATAATCATATCTGGTGAACTAGTAGTGTATTGAAGATGTTCTTGTTTGATAAAACAATCTTGTTTATTACAGAAATCACATTTCCCAAATACTTCCTTTGAATTTTCACCATTCCTGTTATATTCAATATCTATAACCAAATCATCCAGGTCTTGATTTCCCCCTCGCTTTTGAGAAAAGACTGCGTTTGCTTTACTATAGATATTCGCTACGATTGTTCTTTCGGCGGCATTACGTGCTACCAAGTCTTGATCTAATGGCGTGTTAAAAAACCAAGCAATTGCTGGAACAATGACTTCTTCAAGCCAATCAAAATGAAGTTCTCTAAAACTCATATCCGATCCCCTTCAAATTCTCGCGAATACGCTGCTGCAGTTCATTTCCACGGGCGAACTGATCGGCCAGTTGAGTCGTTAGGGCATTCATTTTTTCTTCAAAAGGGATGCCATCATCTTCGGCTTCTTCTGTGCCTACATACCGTCCGGGCATCAGGACATAATTGTTAGCGCGAACTTCATCAATGGTTGCTGCTTTGCAGAAGCCAGCCTGGTCTTCATACACGCCGCCCTCACCGCGCCAGGCGTGATAGGTGTTAGCAATTTTGGCGATATCTTCAGGTGCAAACTCTTTGTTGCGGCGATTAATCATCGTCCCCAGTTTGCGGGCATCTATGAGCAAAATTTCATTGGAACGGTTGCGAAATTTGTGATTCGTCCTGTCTCTGGCCAGGAACCATAGACAGGCAGGGATCATGGTATTGTAAAAAAGCTGGGCAGGCAGGGCAACCATGCAGTCCACTATGTTAGCTTCGATCATATTCTTGCGAATCTCGCCTTCACCGCCAGTGTTGCTGTTCATACTTCCGTTTGCCAGTACAATTCCGGCTGTGCCGGTTGGGCTGAGCTTATGGATGAAATGCTGCAGCCAGGCATAATTGGCGTTTCCAACCGGAGGCAATCCATATTTCCAACGGATGTCATCGCGCAGCTGCTCGCCGCTCCAATCACTCACATTGAAAGGTGGGTTGGCCAGAATAAAGTCGGCTTTGAGATCCGGATGGCGGTCATTGAGGAAGGTATCGCCTAATTCCAATTTGGCATCGATGCCGCGAATAGCCAGGTTCATGCGCGCCAGCCTAAGGGTGGTGGGGTTCGATTCCTGTCCGAAGATCGACAGGTCTTTGATGTTCCCCTGGTGATTACGGACAAACTTTTCACTCTGAACAAACATGCCACCGCTGCCGCAGCAGCCGTCATAAACGCGACCATTAAAAGGTTCAATCATCTCAACAAGTAGTTTGACTATGCTGGCAGGGGTGTAAAATTGCCCGCCTTTTTTTCCTTCGGCGTCGGCAAATTGGCCTAAGAAATATTCGTAGACACGTCCTAACAGGTCCTGGGATTTGTGTGCATCCTGGCGAAAACCAATGGTACCAATTAAATCAATTAATTCCCCCAAACGCGGCTTGTTTAACTCTGGGTCTGCATAAATTTTGGGAAGCACACCCTTGAGCGGCGGGTTAATCCGTTCGATGGCATCCATAGCGTCATCAAGATATTTGCCGATTTCGGGCTGTTTAGCGCGGTCCTGCAGGTATTGCCAGCGTGACTTTTCAGGTACGAAAAAGACATTATTAGCCAGATACTCATCCGGGTCTTCAGGATCAGAGCCCTCATATTCGCCTTTGTTCTCTGCGAGCTTTTGGTACAAATCGTTGAATGCATCAGAAATGTATTTGAGAAAAATCAATCCTAATACGACGTGTTTATATTCAGCTGCGTCCATATTCGAG
>JAAYUI010000068.1 GCA_012517765.1 Caldisericales bacterium
ATCGTCCAGGATAATCGCTCAACCGTTTTCCACCAGATATCCGGGATTTCATACCAGGCTGCGCCGGCAACATCCCGCGCAATATCCGGGTCCGGAGCGGTTCCCTTGGCCAATGCACTATCTGGATTGACCGCAACCGTTGTGTACACTACTGAATAGATTGGCCCAAGGGCTGCCAGTGACAGCATCATTCCCCATCCGCATTGAGACGGTTTGACCGTTTTCGCAGCATCGATCCGATCTGCCATGAATTCAAAATAGGTCATACCTTGTGGTGCCTGGGGAACGCTCATCGGCTGATTACCCCGGTAAGCGATAAACAGGATGGTTGCGATCACCATCAGAAGCAAAGCGTTTTTGAAAACCTTAAAGACCAAATGAAATCCCTTCAGCAGAAACATATCTTCCTCCAGAAATATGATTATCCAAATACCAGACCCTGGATGGTCAGATCGAGATCATCCGTGATTGGGACGGATCCGGCTTTAAGTGAAACACCCCCCGCTCGTAAAGCGGCTTTCAAGGCTGCAGCTCGCCTCCGTTCGGGAATATCGGAAAAGAAGAAGAGCAGATCGTCATCTTCGCCATCCCTCAGACTGAGAGTGAAACGTATCTGATGAACCTTGCAATCCAGCTTTGGGCGACCGCGCTTTGAACCCACGTCTAGTTTTTTCGATTGTGGTTCTGAAATAACGATAGTTTCCATAAACCCCTCGCAATCGATTGAACAGGATCATCTGACAGGACGGCTTTACCATTGAAGAAATAAGGCAATGAGTTCTTGAGTAAGATCGCCCCGCCGCCTACCAAGATGACGGCCGTGAAACGCCGCCAGGCTTTGCCCCACCGCTTTTCAATCTCTCCAGTGACCTCACGCTCCCAGATTGGTAGTGCCTGCGAAATGTCGAGTTTATTGGCGCGCAGGAGCGTGTCCAATTCACCCAGGGAATAAAGCTGCTGGCCGTTGACCAGCTCCAGCAGGCGGCGTACTCCAGTGGTTGAAGCACCCGTAAAGCGTTGAACAGGAACTTTTTCGCGCACCACCAGCAATTCGGTGGTGTTCATGCCGATGGATACAATTCCGACCTCCTGGGTGTATGCGCTGCGTCGCTCAGGAACGATCTTGCCTTCGCCGTCGAGCACATAATCGAACAAAGCCCCGGCTGGCTGGGAGGTAGCGCGAACCTCAACCACATTCAGGTGGTATTCCTGATCGTTGGCTTTCCAGGAGTGTTCAGCTTTCATCCAGCGCTGGATGCCTTCAACCGTTGTACGGGCATCATCTCCGGATAGGGTTTCAAGCGGCAGTCCACAGGTGATGCTGACCGGCTGAGAAATATCACCTGATCGCTGGATCAAGCGGGTGAATGCACCATAGAAAAGCGCCAGCATTTCAGGTGAACCGGCGAAGCGGTCCATGCTCAGGTTCTCGACCGGGCGGCCGCTGTCATGAGCGCCGCTGTCAACAAAAAAGGTGCTTCCAGATGGGAGCGTAATGCGCAGCGGCAGGCGTGAACTGCCCAACCCCAGCATTCGTCCTACCAGCGGACCATTGTTGACCGCGACTTGAGAGATCAATTGAATGCTCTGCTGATTCCCGTGCAGCTTGAGCGCTCCCATTCCCAGATCAAGTCCAAAATTCATTGTTTCTGTCATGCAATCTCCTTTATTCTACAAGATACAAGTTAACTTGGAGTATATTGAGGTAAAAAATCAACCTCATCGGTTGAATTTATTGTAGCACATTACTCCATGTTAATCAATATCTTGTAGTAATTATTCAGAGGATTACTTTTTATATGGCCGTCCTGAATCATCAAATGCCCATTTGCCCTGACCACTGTTTTGGCGATAGACTCTGGCGCAGTATGCCACGTCCGCTTCATCCAGCAGTGTCTTTCGACCCTCTTTGCCCAATTGGTGGATCAGCCCTCGCTGCATCCAGCGCGTGAGGGTGGAGGTGTTGAGCTTGTATTTCCGGCCGGCTTCATTGATGCTGATTGGAACGCCTTTCAGGCCGGCGTTAAGCTGATACTCAGGTAAGGCTTCCTTGGGCAGCAGATTATTCACGCTGATTTGACTGATGCCAATAGTTCCATCGGTCATCACAGCTGCCTGAAGTTTTCCCTCATCTGCCAACTGATAGATGGAATCCAAATCCAACCCAAGCTGTTTGGCGGCTTGTTCGGGGGTGATGTAATATTCCAATCGGGATTGATCGAGTTTCACGGACTACTCACAAAATTC
>JAAYUI010000094.1 GCA_012517765.1 Caldisericales bacterium
TTAGCTTATGCAGCTAAAGGAAGGGTTGCGTAGTTTGTGCGATTGGCACTTGTTTTTTGTACTGATTTCACGAGGTCGGTACCTCTCGGCTCGCAATCCGGAACCAGCTTCTCCCGTCGAGACCTGGCATCCCCGGTAACTATAGTATAGCACAAAAAACCCCCTCAGGTTTTGCCCGAGGGGGTTACGTACTAACTTTTGAAAGAGCTTACTTGATCTGAGACATTTGCTCGGCAAGGATGGCATTGGCGTCAATATTCGCCTGGTCGAGGAGAGCCTTGACATCAGCGGTGACGTCATCAACAATGCTGGTCATAACAACTTCGACGACATTGTCGCGAACGAAATCGTAACCAGGCACTGGGGGTTCGAACTTGCCAAAAGGAAGTAAGGAGATAGCGGTTGCGTATGCTTCCTTGTTACCAGCGAATTCTGCGGTAACTTCGTCTGCAATGCTTGCTTTCACCGGGAAGTACCCAGAGGCCTTGGCCCATGCGGCGTTTACAGGAGCGCTGGTGTAGTACTTGACGAACAGCCAGGCAGCCAGTTCACGTTCGGGGGTGGACTTGGGGATGGAAACGGATGCACCGTAGATGTTCATCACAGGATCTGGGGTGGTGTGGGGAATTGCTGCCACTGACCACTCGAAGGGGGTGCCGTCAGCTGCGACTGCATCGCCGTAGTAGGTCAGACCTGAAGATGAACCGACGGTGAAGAGTAAAGTGCCATTACCAAAATCGGTCTGATCGCCGTAGTTTTCGGTCACGAGGCGAGCGCAGCCGTCTTTAAACAAACCCTGCATGAAGGTCCATGCATTCACGGCAGCTTCACTGTTCAGGGTGAACTGGTTGGTGGTGTAATCGAACATGTCGCCGCCAAACGCGAAGGTCCAGCTAGCAAAGCGGGAAGTGTCGATGCTCAGTTCATAACCGACTGGGGAGGCTGCACCTTCGGTAGCACCGCTGAATGGAGTTGCGGCAGCTTTACAAGCCATTTCTTTAAATTGTTCAGGGGTGGTGGGAGGGGCGTCGTAACCAAGTTCCTTCAGCCAGTCCATGTTGTAGTACATAACTTCCATGGAGCGGTTGGGTGCCAGGCCGAGGCGCTGGTTGTTGAACAGGGAGAGAACGTCCTGGGCGAAGAAGCCGGGGAAGAAATCGTCCTGCTCTGCTTGGGTCAGACCATACTTGGGGTGATTGATCAGTTCGTTCATATCGAACATGGCATCTGCCAGTTGATAGGTCGCAACCTGATTCTGGTAGCCAACAACCACATCGGGCACGTCGGGGGTGTTCAGGATGGGGAGCATCTTGTTGAAGATGTCGCCATAGCTACCGGCGTACTCAGCGGTGACGGTGATACCATATTCATTGGTCGCATTGAAGTCAGAGACGATCTTGGCGATGGCTGCTTCACGTGCGGAACCAGTGTGCTGATGCCACCAAACGATTTCCTTGGCGGGAACAACATCGGCCCAGGGATCGACCACGGGGGGTTCGGTCGGGGCTTCGGTTGGTGCTTCGGTTGCCACTGGGGTTTCGGTCGGAGCTTCGGTTGGAACCTCGGTTGGGGCTGGGGTTGGCTTGGCGCAAGCACCCAGTACCAGCGCTGCAACCATCAAGATTGCAAATAAACTAAACAATTTACTTCTCATTTGTCAAAACCTCCATTTTGAACAGATAGTGTTGTTGATATCGGGTCAATTCCCGTAATATCCTATATATTTTATCCCTTTAAGCCAGTAGTGGCAATTCCCTGGGTAAATTGCTTTTGTGTCAGGAAATAGACTATCAGGATTGGAATAATCGTTATGACCGCGCCAGCCATTAACCAGTGTGTATTTGGTCCAGCTTCCTGAACAAATCCATAAAGGCCAACCATCAATGGGCGCCAGGTATCCCGGGTTGTCACAAGCAAAGGCCACTGGAATGCATTCCATGAGCCTGTAAACCCAAACAGGAGCACCGTCATGATGGGGGCTTTGCTGATAGGCATGACAACCTGGATGAGAAAACGCAGGTGGTCACAGCCATCAATCCGTGCGGCATCCCAAAGTTCTTTGGGGATTTGCGCGAAGAATTGTCGTAAAAGGAAGATGCTGAACGCGTTTGCCATAAATGGCACCGTGAGTGCCCAATAGGTGTTTATCCAGGTGCCGCCTGGGAGTGGGATGATAGTACCGCGGATGAGCAGGTAGTTCGGGATCAGCGTAACTGACTCTGGGATCATCATCGTAGCCAGGAAAATACCGAAAAGCAGGTTCTTACCCTTAAAGTCAATTCTTCCAAAGGCATAGCCAGCAAGGATTGAAGTAAAAAGAAGACCGGTTAAGGTGCCTAGGGTTACAAGGACGCTATTAATAAAGTACTTTGAGAAGTTAGCCTGCGTCCAAGCTTCTTTGTAGTTGACCCACTGAGGTATTGCAGGCACAAATTTGCGTATAATCGTTTCGCCCAATGTCATCAACGAGCTTGAGATCATCCAGAAGAACGGAAAAATGAAAATTACCGCACCAACAAGCAATATCAGGTAAAGAGAGGCTTTACCTAAGATTTTGCCAACAGGAGTTTCTTTCTTTATATGCTTGATGCCAGGTAGTGTCGCTGAATTATCCATAGAAGACCCGCTCTCCCATAAGCTTATTTTGTGCGAACGTCAGTCCCAGGATCACCAAGAACAAGACAATTGCTTGAGCTGTGGCTACACCATACTGGTTTGCTTTATAAAAACGATCAAAAACCAACAAGCTGGTTGTGATAACCGTATTCTGTGCACTTGGTGTGCGCATCACGTATAGGTGGTTGAACGCTTTAAAGGTGCCAATGAAGCCGATCAAACTCAGATAAAAGGTAACCGGGGAGATCATTGGAATAGTAATGTGCCAGAAGCGATCCCATTTGCTGCCTCCGTCAATCTCCGCGGCTTCGTAAATCTCTTTTGGAATATTGCCCAACCCAGAGAGAAAGATCACGGTGTTGTAACCAACGAAGGACCAAATGCCAAAGATAATGATCGTCAATAGCGCCAGGCTGGGTCCTCCAGCTAAACCGGAAACGTCAAGACCGAGCAGATTTAGAACCGGTTTAGGTTCGAACCGCCACTTAAGTGGATCCATGCCGAATAA
>JAAYUI010000010.1 GCA_012517765.1 Caldisericales bacterium
AAACAGGGCCATTTGGCCAGATGATTGTTTCGAGGTAGTTTCTGGTCTCTTCTTCGGTAAGTTGTCCAAGTTCTATCAGGTTCATGATTGTATGATAACAGGTTTACTGTAATTGTCAAGTATATAATGCCGAATTATAATAATAGTCAATCACTTGTTTAGGTTTCTGGTAAGAACAACAAGAGAAGTTAATCCAGGAGATTTTTTATATAAACAAACCCATTTTTGAAAAACCATCGATATTAAAAAAATTTATTATGGGGGTATTTGTTGTTTTATTACTGGGGTGGATGAGGGGATTTGAACCCCCGGCCTCCAGTTCCACAGACTGGCGCTCTAACCAACTGAGCTACATCCACCGCGCGGCAAACATAATATATATTGTTTGGGAGCCTGTCAAGGCTAAATTTTGGAGGGCTTGACAAAAATATTCGACGGTTTAGAATCATTTTGGCAGTTGAAACCAGAGAGTGCTAAAGGCGGAAAATATGCAGGAAAAACCAGATTGTGGAAACAACACACCGGAACAGGAAACCGGTGCACCAGAACAGATGACCCGGCTCCTTGAAGCTTTGGAGAAAGTAAAAACACTCGAAGAAGAGATTGAAAAACTCAAATCTTCTCTTTCTGCCCAGCTGATGGACAACGCCCGCATAATCCAGATTGCCAACAGGGAAAAGGAAAATATGGCCCAAAAAACTCGCAAAGAGGTGGGTAATTTGCTAATACCCGTGGCAGACGATCTGGAAAGGGCAATGTCCATGCTTGGAGAAACCGGGCAAGATGCAAGCTGCAGGGCCCCAGTTGAATTCATCTTGAAAAGTCTTTCAAATGCTCTCTCGCAGATGGGCCTAAAGGCCATCGACCCGATAGGCGAAAAGTTCGACCCACACAAGTTCGAGCTTGGCGGGCAAGAGGAAGGTAAAGGAGAAGAAAACACGGTTTGCCGGGTACTTCGAAAAGGCTACAGTATTGGAGAGGAAATCATCAGACCAGCACTGGTCGTCTGCACCACCAAAAGCAACCACCAAAAGGAGGAAAATCAATGAGCAAAATAATAGGAATTGATCTTGGAACTTCAAACAGCGCTTCTGCTGTGGTAATTGGAGGAAAACCAACAATCATACCAGCGGCAGAGGGTGTCTCTGTTGGAGGAAAGACCGTCCCGTCGTATGTGGCTTTCACAAAAGATGGGCAGATGCTGGTTGGAGAGCCAGCCAGAAGGCAGGCTGCACTTAACCCGGAAAACACCATCACGGCCATCAAGAGGAAGATGGGTACCAACTACAAAGTCAACGTGTTTGGCAAGGAATACACGCCACAACAAATATCAGCATTCATTCTTCAGAAGATTAAGAGGGACGCCGAAGCATACCTTGGCGAACCGGTCAGCAAGGCAGTAATCACTGTTCCAGCTTACTTCAATGACGACCAAAGACAGGCAACAAAGGATGCTGGAGCAATTGCCGGTCTTGAAGTCCTGAGGCTAATCAATGAGCCAACAGCCGCTGCATTCGCCTATGGCGTAGACAAGGGAGACAAAGAACAGAAGATCATGGTCTTTGACTTCGGCGGCGGAACGCTTGATGTAACAATAATGGATTTTGGGCGTGGAGTTTTCGAGGTAAGGTCAACGTCTGGCGACACACAGCTTGGTGGCACCGACATGGACAATATTCTCATCAACTACATCATGGACGAGTTCAAACACGACACGGGAATTGATCTCAGGGGCAACAAAGATGTGACTTACAGATTAAAGGAAGCTGCAGAAAAGGCAAAAATCGAGCTCTCCACAACCCTGGAGACACAAATCAATCTTCCATTCATCGCATCCGATGCTTCTGGCCCAAAACACCTCATGCTCACAATCACCAGAACAAAACTTGAGCAGCTGGTAAGACCAATCATCGAAAAATGCAGGGCCCCAATGGAACAGGCCATCAGAGACGCAAACCTGACGCCAAGCCAGATAGACAAGATCCTGCTCGTTGGCGGACCAACCAGGATGCCGATAACGCAGAAATTTGTCGAAGACTTTATGGGCAAAGCGCCGGAACGCGGCATTGATCCAATGGAATGTGTTTCACTCGGTGCAGCAATACAGGGTGCCGTCCTTGCCGGAGAGGTAAAAGATGTCATTCTTGTTGACGTTACACCTCTTACACTTGGAATAGAAACACTTGGTGGCGTCCTCACAAAGATGATTGACAGAAACACGCCTGTTCCCACCAAACAAACACAGGTTTTCTCAACGGCAGCCGACAATCAGACCCAGGTAGAAATCCATGTCCTTCAGGGCGAAAGGCCAATGGCAGGTGACAATCTCTCACTTGGAAAATTCATTCTTGACGGCATACCACCGGCACCAAGAGGCATACCACAAATCGAAGTCACCTATGAGATAGACTCAAATGGAATCGTCAATGTCTCTGCCGTGGACAAAGCATCTGGCAAGAAGCAGTCAATCCGCATAGAAAATGCCAACAAGCTCGACAAAAATGACATCGAGAAGATGAAGAAAGAAGCTGAAACCTATTCCGATGCTGATAAGGCCAGGAGAGAGAAGGTCGAGCTTAAAAACAAAGCCGACACTCTCATATATACCGCCAGAAAATCGGCAAAAGATGCCGAGGGCAAGGTGGATGCGGAAAAGATCAAAAGGGTCAACGATCTTGCCGATGATGTCGAAAAGATGATCAAGGAAGACCAGACAGATAATCTGCAATCAAGGGTTTCGGAGCTTGAATCCGCCCTCTCGGAGCTTGGCCAGCAGATGTACCAGCAGGCACAACAGGGCCAGCAAACGCAACAGGAACAGCCAGGGCCTGGAACCCAGGACCAGGGCGACAATGACAATGGAGAAGGACCGACCATAAATGGAGAGGGCAGGGTAAAGGAATAATCAATCCTGTCTTTTTCATGTGAATTTGGAAGTTGCAAGGATGCAGTCTTTCCCTGAGAGGAACTGCATCCTTGACATTATACAAGCGCGAAGCAAACTAGGAAAACAATGGCTGCCAAAGATTATTACGATGTTTTGGGTGTTGGAAGAAACGCCACAGAAGACGAGATAAAAGACGCCTACCGCAAGCTGGTCAGGCAGTACCACCCTGATACAAACAAGGACAATCCGGATGCCGAAAAAAAGATGGCAGAAATCAACGAGGCTTACACGGTGTTGTCCAACAAGGAAAAAAGGGCGAAATATGACCAGTTTGGACAGGTTCCACCAGAAGGGGCAGGGTTCCCGGGTGGCGGGTATGGCGTAAATTTTACCGATGATCTGGGGTCGTTTGCTGACATTTTTGACACCATGTTTGGCGGTGGTGGCAGGAGCCAGAGACCAAGGGGGCAGGTTGTATACGAGGGCGCAGACATAAGGACAGACATATCGATAACCCTCCAGGAGGCCTTTAGCGGCAAAACGATTCTTATCGACCTGCAAAGGTTTGACAAGTGCCCAGAGTGTGAAGGTACAGGTGCCGCCAAAGGCACAAAACCAGAAACATGCCCGGATTGCAAAGGCTCCGGCCAGGTCAAACGTACCCAGCAGACATTCCTGGGTACGTTCCAGACAGTCGGCACATGCCCGAAATGTGGCGGCTCCGGAAAAGTAATCAGTTCCCCATGCCCAAAATGCAAGGGCGAGACGCTCATCAAGGCAACCCACAAAATTGAAGTAAAAATCCCCGCAGGTGTAGAAGACGGGATGAGAGTCAGGCTTGCGGGCCAGGGTGATTCTGGCAAAAACGGGGGCAGACCTGGCGACCTATATGTAATGGTCCATGTCAAATCAGACAAGATATTCACAAGAGAAGGGGCAAATATTTATTCCCAGGTAACAATTTCCATGTACGAGGCGGCCCTTGGCGCCGAAATCACGATATACACCATTGACGGCAAGGAAAAAATAACCATCAAACCGGGCACCCAGCCTGGTGACACGATGACCCTGAGAGGCAAGGGAATGCCCTATCTCAACTCCAGCAGAAGGGGCGACCACATCATCAACTTCAAGGTGACGGTTCCCAAAAAGCTTTCACAAAAAGAAAAATCCCTGCTAAAACAAATTATGGGTATAAAGGAAGAATAACTTGGAAAAACTGCTCTTTGGCACCGGAGGTGCTCCGCTCTCAACTACTGGTTCCGGCAGTGAAGCCGGAATAAAGAGGATCAGGGAGCTAGGACTCTCCTGCATGGAGATTGAATGGGTGCAGAGCAGTCCTTCTGCAAAAGAATCCAAGACACTTTCCGGGATCAGGGAAGAGGCAGAAAAAGGACCAAAAGTTGTCCTTTCATGCCATGCGTCATACTACATCAATCTGGCCGGAGAACCTGAAGTCATCGGTGCGTCAAGGGACAGGATCCAGCGATCGGCGAAAGCGCTCTCGATTACAGGCGGAAGGAATGTGGTTTTTCACCCCGCATTCTACAAAGGGATGACAAGTGAACAAACGCTTGGGATTGTGGTTGAAAACCTTCTCAAGGTAACAAAGTGGCTCGAAGAGAACAACGTGAAAGGTGTTTGTCTACGCCCGGAAACAACGGGGAAACCAACACAATTCGGTTCCCTGGAGGAAATCATCAAAATTTGCCTCGAGGTCCCAAACACGTTGCCATGTATTGACTTTGCCCATCTTCATGCAAGAACAGGCGGCAAAAATAACTCCTACAAAGAATTTGCAGAGTCTCTTGAGATGATAGGAAAAAAACTCGGAGATAATGCCCTGAAGGACATCCATATCCACATGTCAGGAATTGAATATTCAGACAAAGGCGAAAGAAAACATCTTAAACTGGATGAATCTGACATGAATTACAAGGAACTGATGAAGGCACTGAAAGACTTCGAGATCGCAGGAACATTGATCTGCGAGAGTCCTGTGCTCGAAGAAGACGCACTAATAATGAAGACCTGCTACGAGTCCCTCTAAGAGGGAACCCGGCAGGCCTTCATTTTCCATCTAATTTGACTGGATTGATTACGGTCTATCTTAAAACGCTGAGTATTGCATCTACGATTTTACCAACGAAACTGTAGTATGATGCTTTTGTCTTGAAGCTGTATGGTGAAGTCCAGTCAGATGAACCGGCCGCATTGACAGATTTTATTCTCCAGTAATATGTTGTTGATGTATTCAGGGTGGGGCAAACATACGAAGTTGTGGTTATGCCAGTTACATCAACCACAGTGCTTGAGAACATCATTGAGGTGGAAATCTGGAGATTGTAGGATGTTGCCCTGTCGCCCGAGCTCCACTGCAGTGTTGGAGTGAGACTTGAAACTGTTGAGCCGTAGGTTGGCGAGGACGGGAATGGTAGTCCTGGAGGAAGCGGGAGTGTTTTCGCACTTGCCTCAGTGCAATAGATTGAAGCACCATTCTCGTTGATTGCCCTGACCCTGTAGAAATATTCCGTGTCAGCAGTAAGAGCGGTATTGCTGTAGGAAGTAACATCCTTGTCAACAGAGGCGATCTTTGAATAACTCCCAAGACCGTTTCTGCGCTCAATCTCAAACCCTGTTTCGTTGGAAGAATTGTCTTTCCAGGATATGTTGATCTGCGACGAAGAAACAGCTGTTGCGACAAGGTTTGAAGGTGGATTTGGTGTGGGATCAGAGGTCTGGAAATCCCAAACGGACGACCATGCGGATCCAACATCCACGGAATTGAAAGCTTTTACTCTCCAGTAGTATTTTGTCTTCCAGTTTATCGTGCCGGCCGTTATGTCATAGGATGTTCCTGTAATGTTGTTTTTGTCCACCACGGTCGTGCTGAAATCGGATGCGGTTGAAACCTGCAACCTGTAATAGGAAGCATAATTTGCCGTGTTCCATTCAAGTTTTGGCGTCAAATACTGGAAAACTGTTCCTGAGGTCGGGGTTTTGAGTGTTGGCGTGTCAGGGTCTGGCGGGAATGTCTTTGCGTTTGCGATATTGCTGTAATCAGAATAGGAGTTGACATTGACAGATCTGATTCTGAAATAATAGACCGTTGTGTGGTTGAGGTTTTTTACGGAGTACGAAACAACGTCGGGCTGGAGGTTGGTTACAAGCTCCCATGTACCGGACAGTCCTTCTCTCTTTTCAAGCGAGAACCCCGTCTCATTGTTTGAATTATCGCTCCATGTCAAGTTTATCTGGGACGTTGACACTGCAGTTGCGGCAAGATTGGATGGCGGGTTTGGTGGTGGTGCCGAGGCGGTCCTGAAGCTCCAGATATCCGACCACGAGGAGACGACATTCTGTGCGTTGACTGATGCTGCACGCCAGTAATAGAGGCTGTTCCAGAACAGGGTTGCATCATTTACTTCATAATAGCTGCCCGAAATATTGCTTGCATCAACAACTTTTGTTGCAAAATCAGAGCTGTCGGATACCTGCACTTTGAAAGTAACATCGCCCGGAATGGCATCCCATTCAAGTTTTGGGTGTTGGGTTGAAACTGTTGACTCGTTTGCAGGTGCCTTGAGGTTTGGCGTGATTGGTGGAACAGCATTTGTTGCAATAAAGTACATCTCCTGCCCGTAGCTTGTACCGGAGCCACCAGTGGCTTTTGCCCTGAAATAATATTTCGTCCCATTACTCAAACCACTCACCATTGCATAGAAATTGCAGGTTGCAGTCTTTGTTTCGCCTGTGGTTGACCAGCTGTATGGCCCTCCAGCTTTTGTTCCATATTCAAATTTTACTGTTACCGAGCTTTCAGTTCCCAGGCTTGTCAGCTTTCCATTGAGTTGTGCACTTGAGGCACCAACCCTCGTGGCCTGGGCAGTTTCCACAGTGGGTGGTGTTGCCGACTTTAGCTTGAGGACCGTCACGCCAAGGTGCTGGAGCCTCATCGAGCTGTATGTTCCGCCCCAGGTCATCGTATGCGCTGCATGGTCCCAGGTGTCCCTGATATATATCTTGTTTGTTCCATCAGAAGTGTCATATCCATACCCAAGCATCGAATGGCTTGTGACCTGGATCATGACAGGCCTTCCTGCATCAATCTCGGCCTTGAAGTCGTCAAATGTAAAACCTTTGGCCGGATCGTTTCCCTGCCCCTTGATTCTCTGGGTAAAGTTCTCGAGAACAGTGTAACCCCTGGACTGGACAAAAAGCTTCATTCCATGGCAACCGTCTCTATAGGTTGGCTCTGAGCCTGTATAATCAGACAGCTTGTCACCAGCATCATCTTCCCAGAACATGGTTCCACCATCAATATTGCCATATCTTGACTGGTTGGTGCCCATATAGTCACCGGTACAATCACCAAGTGCATGCATGACCCACTTGTTAGTGATGTACGGGTCAGGCTCGGAGCTGTAGGTGTCCACCCAGAAATCATCGACATGGCCTCTGCTCATTCTCTGGTCAACACTCTGCATGGTAGCGGAAAGCGGGCACTTGCCAGCCCCCCACGTCTGGTTTGTCATCGGGCAAACTCCGCCATTGGCGGGCCCCTTGTACATGTCAGGATAACCGTTGTTGTCGTAGTAGCCCATCATCATTGCAGCGCTTGTTGCAGAGCAACCATAACACCAGTCAAAAGCTGGAACACCAGATAAAATTTTGGATACTCCCTGGATTTCAGAAGTTGGCTCTCTGGCAGGAGGCTCAAGCACTGGCGGTGGTGTACCATCAATTATGATGGCTCCAATGCTGCCTTCAGTTTTATAACCCCATGAAGTCCCTGTGCCATAAAAGGACATTCCCAAGATTGAAATTGCAAGAACCAGGGTCAGTAGAAGTTTTTTCCCTTTCATATAAAACTTCCTTTCCGTCAACAGTGTGGGATTGTTGACATTTGTTTTAAATATAGAAAATTTTAAATGAAAAGTCAAATTAAATCGTTGCCAGAATGGCGTTTATTTGATATTAGTTTTTAATTGTGACAAAGAAATAAATCCAGATAAGCAATTGTTAATATAATACCAATAAAAAATATTCTAGATGGAAAAATATTTTGAGTAATAAATCGCCAGCTTGAAGCAAATCATTCCAGAGAAAAATTAAATGTGGATTATTTTGAACGTTAACGATATCACCACAAGCACTCTTCTTGACTTTTTGGATTTTTTTCTGCTATCATGCTTGCAAATTCTAAAAGAAAGAGGCGGGAAATGTACTCAAGGAACGTCAATCACAGAAGTCTTTGAGCCGGGCGCCAAGCCGTCAGTCTGACGGTTCCGCATAATAATCCGGACGCGTCCCGCCAGCCAAAAATCTAGATCCTTTTTGTTTGGTGGCCGCGCCACACAAAAAGGAGGAATGATTTTGGAACACAGCAAATTTACACTAAAAGATGTACAGAATGTCTATTCCGGGGCTGAAAAAGACCTCTGGGAGCTCGTCATGGGAGAACAAATCCATATCGGCGGTTTTGCTTCTTCAATGGAACTGGCACAGAGGGCCGGAATCAAGGAGGGGATGAAAGGCGTTGACCTGTGCTGCTGCGTTGGTGCAGGCATGAGGTTCCTGTCAAGAAATTTCAAGGTCAGCATGGCAGGTGTTGATGCAACGGACAGGGTCCTTGGCGAGGCTGCGGAGCGGGCCAAAAAAGAGGGGCTTGAAGCAAAACTGGAATTCAAGAAAGGCGACGTCACAGCAGTTCCGTATCCGAACTCAACATTCGATTTCGTGTGGGGCGAGGATGCATGGTGCTATGTCGAAGACAAGGGGAAACTCGTCTCTGAAGCTGCAAGAATATTAAAACCAGGTGGGACAATTGCTTTCACCGATTGGATCGAGGGGCACAACAAATTGACGAAGGACGAGGCCTCAAGAATTTTTGACTTCATGAAATTCCCATATATGGAGACTCTTGAGGGTTACAAAAACCTCCTTGAAAAAAATGGCTTTGAAGTAATTGAGGCAACCGATCAAAATCAGTATTTTGCAGACCACATTGCACTCTACATTGACATGCTCACAAAACAATTCACTTACGATGCGCTCAGGATTATGGGAAACGATGCGAACATGATGCAGGCCATGGGTGGAGAAATGGCCTTCATGAGAGACATGGCCCGTGCTGGTCGTTTCAGCAGGGGAAGGTTCATAGGAAGAAAAAAGTAGAATGAAAGAAGTTTTCCAGAACCCCATTTTTATTGATGTGCTCGAAGCAAGGCAAAGTGCGAAAAATGCAATAAAATATGCCTGCTCATGGGTGCCAAGGGAGCTCCTGGAAAGCTTTGGCTTAAAAACAGCAAGACTGATGGGCTGTGGAACGCCATCCCATGAGTCTGCTGGAGAAAGAAAATTAAGCGGAGAGGTATGTTCTTTCTGTAAAACCATCACAGGTGCGCCTGGAAGTGGCGCACCTGTGATTGGCTGCACCTCATGCGACCAGATGAGAAGATTGTCCGAGATCATTCTTTCAGAAAGAAGCGATGCAGAATTTATGGTCAACGTTCCAAAAACTTGCACAGATAATTCAAGAGAACTCTATCGCAGTGAAATAAGGGCCCTTTGCTCACACCTCGAATCGTTGACTGGTGAGTCATTGACTGATAAGTCATCCAACGCCGGCAAGTTAAAAAGTGTTTGTGGCAAAAGAAATTTCATCAGGTCAGAACTGAGGTCGCTCAGAGAATCCTTAGGTGCTGTTGATTTTCACTGCCTTGTCCATCTGGAATCCCAGACCGATCCTGATTTTATGATTTCCTATCTCGGAAGATCTTTTAAAACAAAAACCTCTTCAAAGAAAAAAACTATGCTGGCAGGAAGTCCGTTGACACTTGAAGACGCAGCTTTTCTAAAACTCCTGGAAGATTCAGGTTTTGAAATTGTTTTCAATACTACGTGCACCGGCGACAGAAGTATTGATTTTGATATTTCCATAAAAGATGACCCGATTGCCGACCTGGCCGATTCATATTTCAATCGTCCCCCTTGCATATGGAAGAGGCCAAACGATTCTTTTTATTCCTATGTTTCCAAAAAAATCTTGGAGACAGGCGCAACTTCAGTGATCTGGAGATCAGTGAGATATTGCGATCTGTGGAACATTGAGGCCCAGCGGGCAAAACAGATAATCAATCTGCCAATGCTTGTGCTTGACATGAACTACTCAGACACCTGCTCTCCAAGGACTGCAACAAGAGTAGAGGCGTTCAGAGAGAGTCTGCCACAATGAGACAATACTGGCCCGATCCGAAACCAGAGAGAATAACCTACGATCAGTGGAACTCCCAGTTCAGGATGATGCCTGAAAGCCAAAAGAAGGCCTTTTGCTATTTGGAGGGAACCTCCAAAGAAACCCAGTATCTGGAAGAACCCAGGTGCTTTGCCGAAGACCAGGGAGACTTGAGGCTAAAATCGCTCAAGTATGACAACTCGCTTGCTTCAATAAGACTCTGGTCTTTCCTGCTTTCTGAGGAGGAGAGACTCCACAAGGCAAGACTCGCAGGAAAAAAGATAATCGGGACACTCAAGGATCTTGGTACAATGCCAGTCCTGACCTACTCATCACCAGACACAATTGCGTTTTATCCCGACGGGGCATGGTGGATACCATGCATCATGGAGATGTCGGAAGGGCTGCTCAAAATGGCCGACTCGCTTGGCCTTGGTGAGGAAGTGTGCCCCTCAAGGGCCACCCTTTCTGCCTACATATCAAACAACCATTTTCCAAGGCCGGACTACCTGATTGCCGCAGTTGGGTGCTGTTGCGACGATTTCTCGGCAATCATGCAGAGACTGGCCGACATGGGAACAAAAACGAGCTGGTGGGAGCTCCCGTTCAGGGGCAGTCCATCTGCTGGCGAGGAAGTTGAATTGCTCCCGACAGGATTTTATGCCCCAAAAAGGACAGCCGATTTCTTGGAAAGGGAATTCGACAGGATAAGAAACGAGCTTTCAGAGTTTCTCGGGCACCCCATAACCGACAACATGGTTTCGGAGGGCATAGAGAAAGCCAACAGGTTCAGGCAAATAATTGGCGAGGTAAGGGACCTTTGCTATGGCTCTTCGCCATGCCCCTTCCCTGCACTGGAAACCCAGATCTGTGAAATGATAGCCATCCACTTCTGTTCAGACAGGGAAGAGGCAACAAATGTGCTTGCCCATGTCCTGGAAACGGTCAGAAAAAGGGTGGAAAGTGGTGCTGGCGTACTCCCAAAAGAAAACTGCAGGGCGGTCTGGGTAAACCCGGTTGCAGACCTGAGGGTCATGAACCTCTTTGAGGACCTTGGCGGTGCAATCGCCGGAACAGAATATCTTTTCAGGCATGCACTCGTCCAGATTCCCACCAATGTCAGCCCGATGAGGGCCCTGGCGTTGACAGCACTTTCTGACCCCATGATAGGCCCGGCATTGCAGAGGGCAAAAATTGTTATTGACGAAGTAAAAAAATACAAAGCAGAGGGCATCGTTGTAAGCAACATCCCTGGCGCTTCCCACAGCGCAACCGAAGGAAACATCATCAGGGAACTGGCATCAAAAGAGGGAATTCCGGTGCTCCAGATATCGGTGCCACCTCTCACTGATGCAACATCATCACAGCTGGGCACAAGATTTGAGGCATTTTTCGAGCTGATAAGAAGCAGGAGGAAACAAAAGTGGCAACCTACACCCTTGGCATAGATCTCGGCAGCAGGACTGCAAAAGCTGTTCTCTACAACATAAACGAAAAGAAGATCGCGTCGGCAATAGTCACCGATACAACCGCCAATTCAAAAAGTGACGCAAAAAGGGTGCAGGAACTTGCTCTTGAGTATGCAGGCGTATTGCCTTCTGATTTGAAAAGAACAATTGCAACCGGCTATGGCAGGGGTCTCGTCGATTTCGCATGCGATACAACGACAGAGATCACATGCCATGCGGTTGGTGTCCATCTCCTTGTGCCACAGGCAAGAACAATTATCGACATTGGCGGACAGGACAGCAAATCTATCCATCTCAATGCCGACGGTACCATAAGAGACTTCTCCATGAACGATAGGTGCGCGGCAGGAACAGGGAGATTTCTCGAAGTGGTTTCAAAGCTCCTCGGGACCAACCTCGATGGAATGGCAAAACTGGCCGGGATGGCAACAGATGTACCTGAGATAAGCTCAATGTGCGTCGTCTTTGCAGAAAGCGAAGTGATAGGAATGCTCGCAAAGGGCATCAGGAGAGAGGAGCTTTCGGCAGGCATCCACAAATCAATCGCCAGGAGAGTCGCTGGGCTCGCAGAGAGAGGAAGGATTGAACCTCCGGTTGCTTTCACCGGCGGTGTTG
Organism: Caldisericales bacterium; assembly: GCA_012517765.1. Classification (GTDB taxonomy): domain Bacteria; phylum Caldisericota; class Caldisericia; order JAAYUI01; family JAAYUI01; genus JAAYUI01. The sequence continues at coordinate 12,209 of JAAYUI010000010.1, forward strand.
CCAAAGATATGGCAATGATAAGGGCGCTGGGCGCAGAGCTCCATGAAAAACTGCTCATTCCGCCAGACCCAAGAATAACAGGCGCACTTGGTGCGGCAATCATAGCGGCAAGGCAACTCGGCGAAAAAGGTAATCTCACTTGCACCGAATTTAAAACCATCAACCTCCAGCAGTCATTTTCAGATGTGTCCCAAAAACGGGAGGAACAGGACATGCTGATTGTTGACAGCATAAAGGGCGATTGTTGCCCGTGGCCACCACCAGTAAAAAATTCGTCAGAGTGCCACCACCAGGAGGAACAACAGGTTTGCTGTGGCTCTGAAACCCAAAAACAAGCGAATTGTAATGGTAATGAAGAAGCATCATGTTGCAGCTCTGCGAGTGTGAATGAAGCAAAACAGTCATACTGCGAGGAAGCAGAACCAGCTCCATGTTGTGGAGGGAGCCAGCCAGAGCCATGCCGCTCATCTGAAAAAGAGAGCACATGCGAAAGCGGGCCAGCTAAAACACAGCAATGCAGTTCGACAACGCCACAGGGTGGCATGCATTCCGTGCCGTCACTTTCACACTTCGACCGCATGATATCAGACTGCATTGAGCTTGCCAGGCAGGCAAAATCGGACAGCAAAAAGGTGGTTTCCATTTTCTGCGAGTACACGCCAAGGGAGCTGATACTTGCCGCGGGAGCGATACCCGTGTGCGCATGCGGAGGCAACCATTCAATGGCCGTGGCATCCGAAAAGGAGCTCCCTGCCAACCTTTGCCCGCTCATCAAGTCATCTTACGGCTACCACACCGAGAGGGCCAACCCGATATTCAACGAATCAGATTTGATTGTGTGCGAAACAACCTGCGACGGCAAAAAGAAGATGTATGAGCTGATGTCAAAAACAAAGCCCATGCACATTCTTGAGCTGACCCAGAAACCGGATGAAGAGGCAGCATTCGAGCACTGGCTGCTGGAAGTAAAGGCGCTCAAAAAGAGGCTTGAAGAGCTGACCGGAAACGAAATCACCGAAGAGAGGCTCAGGGCAGCAATCAGGACAATGAACAGGGAGAGGACGCTCAGGTCAAGGATCGCAGATTTTGGCGGGAAATGCCTTACCGGAATGGAAGTGCTCCACGCCAAAAGCATCATCTCCTGCCAGGAGAGAGACTTCAAGGCATACGAAAAAATTATATCGGAAGCTGAAAACTCCGGTGATAGATACTCACACAAGCCAAGGATGCTCCTTACCGGTGTGCCGTTACCGCACCAGGCAGAGAAAGTCCTAAAACTGATTGAGGAGGCGGGGGCAGTGGTTGTGGCACAGGAAAACTGCACCGGACTCAAACCAATCGTCGACCCCGTCAGCGAAGAGGGCGATCTCCTGGAAAATATTGCCAGAAAATACTTCAAACTGCCGTGTTCGGTCATGATGCCGAACAAAGACAGGTTTGGACTGCTTGACAGCCTGATTGAAAAATTCAGGCCCCATGGCATCATCGACCTGGTGTGGCAAGCTTGTCACACATACAACATCGAATCAGTACTGGTCAAAAAACATGTCCAGGAAAAATGGGGGCTCCCTTTCCTTAAAATCGAGACTGACTATTCACCTTCGGACACAGAACAGCTAAGGGTCAGGATTGAGGCATTTTTGTCGGTTGCATCACAAAACAACCAGAAAAAATCCTACTAAAAAGCAATATCCAAAAATTTAAATGGCCAATTGAAAAAACTATGGGAATTATAAGCTGAAGACTATAGTGTCAGCGCAAGAAGGGGTATTTTTTCGTCCTCGTCCATGGTTTGCGCAAGGCCGACAGTTATGCAGGTTTTCAGCTTGTTGTTTTTGAGGACCACCAGCTCATAGCCCTCCGGGAAGTCCTTGAGAAAAGGCCCCGTTACCCCCTTGCAAAACTGCGGTGGCGGCTCCGAGCCAAGGCTCCACTGATAAAGGGCCGTTGAAAGCTGTCTTTTGTATTGGTCAAAAATGTATATGGTCCTCTCGCCAAAATCAGGCCAGGTAATGACTAGTATGACATTTCCACAATGGCCAAATGCCCGTATTGATTCCTTCGGGTTTCCCTCTATCATTTCAGGGTCGGCCAAAACACCGCCCTTGTCGATCTGGATCGCCTTGCCTGTCACCCATTTACCATCTGCAAATTCCCACGGCAAAAGGACGGTCCCTCCGGCATAAGAATATAGCCTTGATGGCATCTGGGGCTCCCCACCCCTGCCTGTCCACCCCGACTCGAAGCGTTCATAAATGCCCCTGCCAGGCCAAACAAGTACATGTTTCTGGAGCTGGTTGCCCTCCCCATCAAAAATAAAAGCAGTCTCCGTTCTTTTGTCCATTTGAATAAATTATAACGCCTTGTGGGGTTTTGCCAAGACCTATTTTCCCAGATATGCCTTTTTGGAGGAGAGAAGTTTTTCTATGGCCCAGTTCTTTTGGCCAAAAACCTGCAAGAAAAGCCTTGAGGTGTCACGAAGGTCATTGTAGGTGAGATCCGTATAATCCTCGCGGTCATACTTTTGCCATGCCGGGAAATACCCATACCAGAGGTCACCGTTGCTCCTTATCCAGTTGTCACAGGTTTCCTCAAGACCGGCTACAAGCTTCAATGCGAGCTGCTTGACAGACTCATCTTCATTCAGAAGATAAAGCTCCAGGAGATAATTGATTTCACAGAGAGTATGGTTTAATGACGTATGTATGGGGATCTTCGGCTCTCCTTCAAACCAGATGTAATCTTCAAACAAAAAACCGTCCCCAAACTTTATGGTGTGCCCAGGTGCAAGCCTCTGGTATGCTTTCGCCAGCATTGGCGCTTTTTCCAGCGCGCCCTTGCAGCTAAAAATCTGGGCACAATTTATCAGAAACCTGGAACAGTCAGTTGAGAACCTGGTATCAAGATAATTTGGTCCAAGCCCGTACCAAGATTCGAAAAGCTCTGAAATAACAGGCATTTTATTGTAACCAACATCGGGCGTTGTTTCTACGGCAATTTTCATCGTCGTCAGAAGGATGTCTATCAGCAGACGATTTTCCTGCTGGCAATACCATTTTAGTATGCTGTTCGAGGTGTAAAAACCAGGGTTGGGATAAAAAGAATCCTCGACGCAACCATCATAATCACCTATCTGCGTGATAAACCAGAAACCATCCTGTCTCAGTATCTTCACCCTTCCAAGATCGCTGGCAAGCAAAGCCTCATTGCTCCTCTGATTTGTCATGTCGTGAAGGAGTTGTTTGGAAATAACAACAAACCCGTCCTCCCACTCATCATCGGTTTTGTCAAGGTTGATTTCCAGCTGTGCAGAACTCTTTCCTGACGAGAAGAAAATGCCGCTTGGTGGCGCCACCCTCCTTATCATTCCAGTGTCCTGCTTCCTGTAGCGGCCATTTGAGCAAACAAAGACCGACCTGTTGTTTTTCCCGTAGTCAATAAGACAGGGGCCATCAGGGACCCTGATCGTCCCTGAACCAAAACCTGGCACATATTCTGACTTTATCGGGTCACCGGCATAATTTGATCTGGACTCGTATGTGTGTGTCCAGTATGTAAAAGATTCTGGCCCCTCTATATTTATGCTCAGAAACAGCTTTGTTTTTGGCGAGAACTGTGGCTGGAAAAACCAGAAAATCACATCACCATTCAGGAGGGTCTGGACAGCAGCCAGCTTGTTCCTGCCATCCAGCGTATACGACTCTTCCTTTATAAAATCCTCAAAAGAAACAGGTTTAGAACTCCACGGATTGACCTGCTTGCCATCCACACTGGCCGAAAAGCTTACAAGTGGCTGCTCGACTATACTTTCTCCCTTGGCAAGCGTGCAACCGGCAAGGACAACCACAAGCAGAAATGCAAATGCCCTTCTCACTGCGCCACGACACCAATCCTTTTGTCTTTTACAAGAGCAGACGCAATCATACCGCCTCTTGTCGAACGCAACCTTCCAAGAAACGCCCATAAAAGACCCAAAAGAGTTATTATCATGCCAAGCCACACGAATAGCATGCAGTATTTCACCATGACGGTCATTGTAAATCTAACCGTATTCCTGTCAGGGTTTCTAAGATCAACAAGCCTGAATGTGACTGTATTGCTTCCCATTGTATCAATCGACAGGAAATATGACTTGCCATCAATCTTTGCAACAGACCCGGGAACCATGTTGTCTTTGTCGAATATGATTTCTTTTGCTGAATCTGGGCCATCTGAAACCAGGACCTTGATGAAGTCCTCATTGTATTCCAGGAGTTTGACGGTGTATCCGCCCTGCAACACAGAGCTTCCCTTTCCAACAATAAATTCCATGTCTTCCCTGATGTTTGAGACATAGACCATAACATCCCTGATAAATGATCTGTGGATGAATGGTTTTGTAAAATAGGCCTGTGACCTTGTATCCCACTTGGCACTGATTTTGCCTTTTATCTCAGAGTCCTTGTGGGTAAGAACATACATGGTCTCAAATGACTGGCCATCGCTTTTTACATATTCAAGCCCGACGCCAAAATCAAGGCATTCCTTGTTTTGTGACGACACTCCCAGGGAAACCGATTCCTGCCCAAAAAATATCGAGCTTCCCACTACACCCATCAACAGGAGGCAAACGCCCATATGTGAAACAAAAGCGCCCCACTTTTGTACACTGTACTTTAACATTGCCTGGAAGTTTGAAATGAGCATTATTGAGGCAAGTGCACCTGTAATCATAAAAAGGGGATCGGCCATTCCAGCTTCGACAGCCAGCACGACAAAAACAAGCCCAAAAAACAGCGGAGCAATAAGCTGTTTTATAAGGTATTTTATGTTTGTTTTTCTCCATGCCATTAAAGGGGTAAGTGCACCACCAACACACATTATGATGGCTACGGGGACTGATATTGCCTGATAGAATGACTGCGAGATGACTGCAGGCGAACCAAAAATCTGGGTAATAGCCGGCAACAGGGTCGCGGCAAGTATGAATATGGCATAAACAGACAGCACTATGTTGCCAATGCTCATCATGAAATATCTTGAGGTGTAATGGCTCTCAAGGCCATGGGGAACAAACTTCCACGAACGGACGCACAAAAATACCGACAATCCGATAGAAGTCAGAAGCATGACCAGATACAAAAAAAGCATCGACGAGCCAGCAAAAGAGTGGACGGACACATCGGAGAGCACGCCTGATCTGGTCAAAAAAACCGCCATTACGACAAGGCAGAAGGAGGAGAGCACGGCAACAACAACCGACCTGGCGTTGCCGTTGCCATTCTCGTCATTGAGTGCCGCATGTATTGCAACCGTCTGGATGAGCCATGGAACCAGCGAGGCGTTTTCCACAGGGTCCCAGCCCCAGTATCCGCCCCACCCAAGCGTTTCATAGGCCCAGATGGAACCCATGGCGATGCCAAGGCCAAGCAGGAACCAGGATGCTACAAGCCATGGCGTCATCCTTGAGAGCCAGATCTGGTGGTTCTGCTCGCATGGCCTGAAAAGGTAGGCAACTGTCATCGCAAAGGGAACGGCCATCAAGGCGTAGGACAGGAATATCACTGGGGGGTGGAAGGCCATCCACGGGCTTTTCAGGAGAACATTCAACCCAAGGCCATCAGGTGCTGTTTGCGCAAGGACATCAAAGGTTGACGAGCCGATTACAAAAATCGCCAGAAAGGCCTGTATGGCAAAGAGGACGACGAGAAAGCTCTTCTGTGATTGTGGCTTGAAGGAGAGAATGGCGGTAACAATCGAGATTGCAAGCAGCCAGAGGAGCATCGATCCGCCCTTGTCGGCCCAAAAGGCCGATATCTTGTACCAGAAGGAAAGTGAAATGGAGCTGTTATGGAAAACATAGGAAAGCTGGAAGTTGTTGTTCAGTATCGAAAGCATGAGGTATGACGATGCCAGCATTGCCGACAGCATGGAAGAAATGGCAAGTATTTTCTGGGACCTTGGTCTCGTGCAAAGTATTGCAGCAAGAACAGAAAAACCCAGGCAAAACCACATCAATACATTACCAGCCATGTTCACCACTGCCATGTTTTGAGAAACTTTCAAAAACCATTGTCTTTCTCCTATTTTCCATTACCACCAGGCCCCTTTTCATCTTTATTTTCATACTTGCTTGGACACTTGACCAACAGCTGGCCCGCATAAAAACTTCCATCCCTGTAAGACCCGACTGCAACCCCTTTTTGGGCCCCGGCAAAATTTTGTGGCAGAACACCGTCCAGGACAACCGGCAAAACCTCGCCTTTTTCATCCACCATGTTGAAGTAGCTGAGGTTGCCTTCCTGCCTCAGGCCATTCTGGTCAAGCGCTCCGTAAATCTGGTACGCTTTGCCATTTTTTGCCTCGCTGAAATCAGACGTAAAGGGCACAATGGAGGACAGGAAAAACCATATTGACACCCCAGAGAGAACGACAATTGCAATGATTCCAGCTACGAGGGAGGTTTTTCTGTTCATTTTTTCTTCAACAACTTCCCAATTCTGGCTTCAAGTGACATCAGATATGCAAAAATACCCAAAAAAACAACCAACACCACAACAAGAACCGGTATCATATTTCCTCCATATCAAGCCTTTGGGACAAAGACAATATCCATAGATACAGGGACGTAAAACCAGCAAGCATGCCAAATACCCCGTAAAGCATTGGCTTTGTGAGCCCAAGGCCGCCAACCTGTTCAGGGTGCAAAGAGCTGGTTATTCTCGGCATCACAAAAACAAGAAACGGTGTGGCAAGAAAGGCAACGATTGAATATCCTGCAGAAATGGCCGCCTTTTTGTCCCTGTCTTCTATGAGCCACCTGAGAAGCAGATAGGCGATGTAGATCATCAGAAGAAAGACAATCGATGTCTCCCTTGGGTCCCAGTTCCATGGCGAGCCCCAGGTGTAGGTGGCAAAAATGGAGCCTGTAATGGTTGCCAGAACACAAAACACGAGCCCTGCCTCCGAGCTTCTGTGGGCAACAGAATCATATACAGCTTTTCTCTTCGCAAGATAGGCTATCGAGAAGATAAAGGAGATGAAAAATGCAAGCGTTGCAACCCATGCGCATGGGATGTGGAAATAAATTATCCTGTAAAGGTCCCCCATCGTTGCCTCTTTTGGGGCAAACATGAGGCAGTAAATGATCGAAGGTATCATCGTAAGGGGTGTCAGCACCGATAAAATGCGGCCAAAAAGCATTGTCTATTCCTCCTCAATATACGGCACCAACACAAAACCGGCCACCAGCGCCGCCAGAGATTCGCTAATTATCACGACAACAAGGTTAATCGAAAATGTCCCCTCTGCCAAGGCTTGGGAGGTGGCCAGGACAAGGCAGACCAGCAAGGGAAGTATTACGGGCATGACGATCACGGGGTAAGCGGCACTCAGGGCCCTTCCGCGTGACATGAGGTAGCCTACAAAACCTTGTGCAAAAGACAGGGCGGGGCACCCGATCAGCACCAGAAGGCCAACAAGGGGCAAGGCCGAAAGCTTGACACCAAGCCAGAAACACAAAAGCGGAAAAACCACACAGGCAACCAACAGAACAAAAAACGCGTTTGCAACTGTTTTGGCAAGAAAAACGGAAGGCATTGGAACTCTAAGCCTCAACTGATCAGCCGTTCCCTCATCCTCCTCTTTTGCAAAAGACCTGGAGAGTGTGTCAGAAGAGGAAAACATGACAATAATCCAGAGGAGCGAGGCTATGGCCCTTTCGCTGACCTTTGTTCCGGCAAGCGAAAACCCGAGCGTGGCAGAGAGAACAATCGCGAGCCCAAAACCAACCCCGACAAGGTGCCTCCCCCTGAAAGCAACCCTTATCTCCTTTGCCAGAAGTGCCCTAAAACTGCGCAATTTTTCTCCAGTCTCTCCAGGGATTGTTTGTGGCAACCACAACTAGCCCACTAAATGACGAGACCATATTGTCCAGAATTGCTTTTCCCCCAGCATCCAGGTGTTGCTCCGGTTCATCAAGCAAAATGACATCCCGGGCCACTGCAAAGGCTGTCATTAGCTTGGCCCTCTGCTTGAGGCCTGCCGAAAGCTCGTGGTAGCGTTTCCCAAGATGGTCGGACAGACCCCATGCCCCGAAGTCAGGCACGGGCACCCTAGCCAGGTCTGCAAAAAACCTGGCATTTTCAAAAACAGTCATTTCCTTGTAAAGGCCAAGGTCGGGGGAGCACATGGCAACCCTGCCGGGCAACTGGAACTTCTCATACTTCTTCTCTTTGTCAAACCACTCCATTGCTCCGGAAGAAGCCTTGAGGAGGCCAGCCATTATCCTCAACAGAGTTGTTTTTCCCGAACCATTAGGCCCAACGATTGCCCATGCACCATCTTTTATATCAAAAGACACGCCAGCAAAAACTGTTTTTGACCCGAAAGATTTTGACAGATTGCTGGCAACCATTCGCATAACAAAAGATTATAGGAGTGTTGCAAAATGAATCAAACCAGGCTAACCTTTTTCTGTTAAAGTTGTCAATTATTTCACAAAAGGAGGAGTCATGTCAAAAGGCTATATCTTGAGTGCCGCAAGGACACCCATTGGCAAATTTTTGGGTAGCCTTTCGCCGTTTTCCGCACCAAAACTTGGCGGTTTTGCCATCAAGGCGGCCGTGGAAAGGGCCGGCGTAGAAAAAGAGAGGATTGACGAGGTAATAATGGGCCAGGTGGTCCAGGCAGGCTGCGGCCAGAACCCGGCAAGGCAGGCACTTGTCCACGCAGGCCTAAACCCAGAAACAAACGCCCTCACAATCAACAAGGTGTGCGGCTCGGGACTGAAGGCAATCATGCTTGCTTCACAATCAATCCAGCTCGGCGAGGCAGACATTGTCGTGGCAGGCGGAATGGAGTCCATGACAAATGCACCATACTACCTGGACAAGGCAAGAACAGACGGGTACAGGTATGGCGATGGGGTCCTCGTCGATGGGGTCATAAAAGATGGCCTCTGGTGCGCATTCAACGGGTCCCACATGGGAAACCTCGCAGAATATACCGCAAAGAAGGGCAATGTAACCAGGGAAGAAGCTGACCTTTTTGCCTTCAACTCTCAGGACAGGGCAATCAAAGCCATAGAAACAGGAATTTTTGACGAAGAAGTAGCGCCAATTGCAATACCACAGAAAAAAGGCGATCCGGTAATATTTTCAAAGGACGAGACCCCGAGACCAACTACGATGGACACCCTGCAGAAGCTCAAACCGGCCTTTGACAAGGAAGGGATCGTGACCGCAGGCAACGCCCCTGGCCTCTCTGATGGCGGTTCGGCAGTTGTTGTCGCATCCGAAAATGTAGCTAAGAACCACAAACCGCTTGCTTCAATAATCGATTACGCAACTGCACACACAGAGCCAAAAGAGCTTTTCTGGGCACCAGTTTTTGCTGTCAAAAAGCTGATGGAGAAAACAGGCCTGAAAATCTCGGATTTTGACCTCATCGAAGCCAATGAAGCTTTTGCTGTCCAGTGCATAGTTGACGGCAGGGGACTCGAATGGGACCCAAACGCAGTAAATATCTCTGGTGGCGCCATAGCACTCGGGCACCCGATAGGCTCCTCCGGTTCAAGGATTATTGCAACACTGATCTACAACCTGAAGAGGAACGGCAAGAAGCGCGGACTTGCAACACTCTGCCTTGGAGGCGGAGGCGCCGTTGCAATGGCAATCGAACTTGTGTGAGGAGGAAGCAATGGAGATAAAAAAAGTTGGTGTCATAGGCGCAGGTGTAATGGGAAACGGGATTGCCCATGTATTTGCACAGACCGGATACGACGTTGTTCTTGCAGAAGCAAACATCCAGCTTGCTGAAAAAGGCAAGGCAACTATCCAGAAAAACCTCGGCAGGATGGTCCAGAAAGGCACAATCACACAGGAAGTCGCAGATGCAACGCTTGCGAGAATAAAAACCACCGAAAACCTTGAAGACCTCAGGGATTGTCAGATCGTTGTCGAGGCTGTCACTGAAAACAGGCAGGTCAAAAACCAGATATACGACAAATTGAATGGCATCCTGCAGGGAGACGCAATTCTGGCCTCAAACACTTCCACAATTTCAATCACCGAGCTGGCCGCAAAATACAAGAACCCAGGAAAATTTATCGGCATGCATTTCATGAACCCGGTCCCCCTCATGAAACTTGTTGAAGTGATAAGAGGAATGCTCACGACCGACGAAACCTACAATATTGTGAATGATCTTTCAATCAAACTGGGAAAAACACCAGCAGTTGCAAATGACTATCCAGGATTTGTCAGCAACAGGATACTAATGCCAATGATAAACGAGGCAGTCTACTGCCTCATGGAGGGCGTTGCCGACAAGGAATCGATAGACACAGTAATGAAACTCGGCATGAACCACCCAATGGGCCCTCTTGCACTTGCAGACCTTATCGGCCTTGACACCTGCCTGGCAATCATGGAAGTGCTTTATGAAGGACTTGGCGACTCAAAATACAGGCCATGTCCACTGCTTAGGAAAATGGTTGCAGCGGGCCTTCTTGGAAGGAAATCCGGAAAAGGTTTCTACGATTACACCGAACAGAAATAACCATAAAATCTGACCTAAAGATCAGATTTAAATCAAATTAAAAAAGCCCCGCCTGAAAGCGGGGCTTTTTTAATTCATCAGTTATGACAAGGATTGTTTGCTATTTTACCCTTATCTTTTTGGTATAAGTGCATGAGTGCGCATAGTAGTCGGTTGTCTTCAATACTATGCTGTAATCCCCGGACGAGTAAGAATAATCGAATTCCCTTGTGGCATCATTTTCAATGTTGAACGTCTTGTCTATTTTGCCATCGCCCTCGAAATCAAGCTCCACGACGTATGGGCCACACCCGCCAAATGGGCTTACCTTGATGGTCATTTTGCCAGAAGCAGGTATGACATAGACATTGTCTTTGTCGGGTTTTGCTTCTGGAACAATGATCGAAATGTCAGGACACTCGCATACCACAGGTTCCTTTGCGCCACCTCTCAGGACTATTACTGCAGTGTCCTGGTCCCTGAGTCCTTCAGCCGAGGTGGCAATGGCCGTATTAATCATGTTTATGCCAGGATTGAGGCTTATGTCCTTCCTGACCCTCAACGTAAGCTCAATGATTTTCACTTCTCCAGGGTTCATTATTCCAAAAGACCACAGTATTTTTTGCAATCCTAGCGAACCGGAAGGTATCGAGGCAACATACTCCAGTTCTCTCGGCAGGATATCAACCACAACGACATTGGTCGCTTCCCTGGTGCCAACATTTTTTACCACTATTGTGTAGTTGACTTTCTCGCCTTGCTGGGCCATGAATTTTTTGGTTGTCTTTGTGATTGTGATAAGGGGTTCGCCAAGAACTTCAACGGTGCACTGGGCAAATTCCGGGTTTGGTGCAGTATCAGCATAGGTAATGACGTTATTGGTAAGTTTGGTGCCTTTTGAGAGATGGCCAACTTTTACCCTTACAACAACCACGAATGTTTCATGTGGTGCCAGATTGCCATTTCCAGCGATGCCAACGGATGTTGTCCATCTGTTGTTGTCAATGTCCGGTGGCGGATTGGCATCATAGAATGTTACACCCTTCGGATAATTTTCAACGATGTTGACGTTTGTCTGTGTGTACGGTGTATCATTTGTGACCGTTATTGTATAAATGAGGAGGCTGTCTGGAAGGACAGGGTCCGGGACACATTTTTTTGTTATCTTGAGCGATGGCACAACTGGGACCTGAAGAATGAAGCCGTGCATGTGGCCCCTTTCTTCAGAACGCGGGTAATATGGGTTTGGCCATGGCCCGCCTGGCGGTGAACCGGCACAAGTCCAGGAGTTGCCATTTGGCGGGCAACGGTTCCCCCATTCAGTGGATACGCATGGTCCCTGGCCGTCATCAATAGTGTTTGGGTCTGATCCGCCGGCATTTGTGCAAACAAGATATGGCCTGAGCAAGACCGATGAATCTTCACCGGCAAGGTAAGTTCTCGTTGGCCTGTGAAGGGCCTTTGTATCATAGTCCTGGTTTACATAGTCCCACCACTGGTCGGGTCTCCAGTGGATGGCTGTCTTTGCGGCAACAACCGTGAAGTTGCGGTGCCAGAACCATGAACAGCTGTACTGCTTTGCGGTTGCGGCATAATTTGGGTTCATGGCTTTTGGGCTCCAGAGATAGCCGGCAGGGAAACCAGAAGGTAAAGTCGGGGCGGTCTCCGCTCCACCATTTGAACCTGTCCAGCCATTTGCCCACCATGGACCACCCTGTCCAGCTGTTGGATCGGCAGGCTGTGGGTTGAGCCAGAACTGGTCTGTTGGAACCTTGTTGGTGCCACATGCCCAGAAATCCCATTCAGTTGTAAACCTGCCAACAGGACTTCCTCCGCACGCACCATCATCGGCCGAGTTTCCAATTATTCCAACATAGGCACCTGCATTGGCACCATCAACAGGCCATGTTGAAGGGTCTGGCGGTGTCCTGAAACCGGAGAACATGGTTTGCGAGTTTTGCCTGTCATTGTTGCAAAGCGTCAAGGCACCATCTGCGATCATTATCTGGGAGAGCGGGAGAGTGGAGTTCTCGAATATCATCACTATTTCAAACCCGTAGTACTGAGGGTTTCCAGGCTCGAAATCCTGATACACCCTTGAAACCGTAATCAAATCATAAGGGTCGGTTATGTAGGGTGTGATATTGAAGCGGAATGTTGATTGCATCTGACCCCAGCCCCTGCAACCACAATCTGGCCTGTAGCCACTATCATTATTTCTTCCAAGGAAAGAGCCGGTGCAAAGAATGGACTGTGGGTTGCCAGGCCTTCCAGCATTTATAAGGATTGGCTCGTGCTGGAAATTGCCTCCGCCTATGTCCCTTCCAACCGAGTTGGCATACAGATAGCAAGCAACAAGCCTGGAATTGTCTGGTAGATAGTCCGGGCGATATTTGAGGCGTGTTATTCCAGCAGCACCAGGTGACGTGTCATGGACAAACTGGCAGAAATATGTCCTGTTGGCACCGCCACCACCAAAATCGGTCGACTGGGCAATCATTGCAAAACCATATTTTCCAACGAATGGCGGAATATCCTGGTTTAGTCTGTTAAAAGATGTGGTGAATTGGTGGATATAATAGAACCTTCCAGTATTTGCATAGTCATAATCGGGATATGGAGCACCAGCGCCAAAATACTGGTATCCGATAACCACTCCATCAGTGAACGGGGAGTGATTGAATGCGGCATCGCCACCAAAACCGGCAAGAGGGGTAAACGGGGAATTGTTGTAGGAGAAAGCTATTCTGTCGCCACCATTTGTTCCTCCACCAATCATGACTCCACTGTGTATTGACGGACCAATCTGCTCCCTGCTGGCAAAATACGCAGTCAGGCTTGTTGTCACAGGAGGAATAGTGCTGGTGGATGCATTAAAGTTGATCTGATAGCCACCTGTTGGAAGTGGCTGGACTGGGCCAGCTCCATCAGGATCAAACCTGAAATAGAGGGCGGCCGGGTATGTTGCCCCGCTGCCAAAAGGAGCAAGCCTGCCATCAGTACCAAATGTCAGTGTCGGGTTTGGTGCAACATTACAAGCAGTCCAGCCCGTTGGCGCACCACTGTAAGCATCATGGAAACCCACCCTTGAAGTGACATCCTGACCAATTGTTACACCACCCTGGCCATGCAAGGAAAATGCTGTTATAGTCGCTGTTCCAGCAAGCGGTGCCTCAAAACCACCGGAAAGGGTCTGGTAGAAAACCGGGCCAAAATCAAGTCCAAAATTAAAACTTGCTCCAGCGTAGTTAAAGAGATGGGAGCCGATATCACAAATCCCTGTTCTATCATCACCAGGCATGTATGGAATTCCACCATCAGGGGTAACCGGACCGTTTGGGACATAAAGCTTGCCACCGGTCGAGGTGCCAATACCCAGAATGTTCTGGGCACCATGCCATGTTGTTATGTAATCTTTATTTTCAACATTGCTGTTTGCCTTGTCCGTATAAAGGACATCAGAGATGATCTGGTTAAGCACAGGTACATCGCCCCTGATTCCAGGATATCCGGGTGCATAGATAAGATACCTGTTGTAGTATTCGGAGTTAAAATCTACAAAGAAAGTTCCTGCACCATAGGTGGCTATCTGGCCATCGTTGATGATTCCGGGTGTAGTTTCTCTCCATACCTTGTACCAGGCCGCAGCAGCCATCTGATACCTTGTTGGCGCAAGGACAAGCATGCGCTCGCCTGGCGTGCTGGTATAGAAGAAGCCTCCACCTGGCTGCAATGATGTCTGGTTGCAGTTCTCATAAAGGGGCAGCGTTACGGGGGTTCCCCATTCAAGGTTTGGCCTGCTTGCTGGGGAGTATCCATTGCGTTGACACCACAATCTTCTTGCAAGAATTGACTGCATTTCGGTCATGCCCTCGACCCACGCGTGGAAGTAAAGATTGAGGTCGTCATAGTATGCATGGACCATTTCATGCGTAAGAGCATCAAGCCTTGCTTCTTGTGCTGTCATGTTCCAGGCTGGAACAAAATAGATTGGAGGACGTGCCATGTCTGTCGGCATGTCAATATATCCAATTGTTCCAACACCAGATTGTGTGTACTGGGCAAAAGTCCCTGTGGGCAGGTTGTCGTCCCTTCTAAAATAGACCTCTATTGAAAACATCGGGGCGCCAAAAACATCCTGGATGCAATTTTTCATTCCAACCGGGAAACCAGGGCCACCATCAACAAAGGTCTGGATGTTGGGCATTTCTGTTGCGCAGTTCCAGTATGAGTCAGGAGGGGTAGCTCCAGACTGGCACGAACCTGTGAATTTCCAGTCGATTATTCCAGATGGTGCAATTTTTTGTGTTGGAAGAACGGGAGTTTCGGTACGGTAAGTATTCTGTGGGATAGGATCAGCCATTATCTTTCCATTGTGTTTATAGATCACCAGGGGATCAAAATTGAAACCTGCCGGGACACCTCTTGAAATCTCTTTCAGGGCCCTGTCTGCGATCCCTCTGATCTTCTTCTGGTTTTCTCTTGTGTAAATCTGGACAAAAGGTGTTTTTTCGCCAATAATTGGCGTCACGTCCACCACAATTGCTCCAGGGTTCGATTCGTTTACCTTGCCTGTGATGTTTGTTTCAGAGGCAAAAACGTAACCGAGTCCGATTTGCGCAACAATTAGAACAGTCAGAACCAATGAAAGTTTTTTCATACCAACTCCCTTTTTTGAGGAATAACCAGAATAAAAAACCACCCGAATACTGACCAGCAAACAACTTGATGATTTTAATGTAAACACATTAAGGTACAGAAAAGGTATTTGCCCGATTCAAATCTAACGATAACAGGCAAGTTGTCAAGTAGTTATTTTTGCACTATCCAGAGCATTGTTTTTCTCATCTGCATGTTATTTCGCCATGAGCCAATAGCTCCGAGAAAGTCAAATTTGAGATAAATTATTACATATTAAATGATTAGAGTTACATATATGTATACTATATTCATTAAACATTTGATTCGTATCAAATTGCACATAAAATCATTTTCCATATTAAATGTTTTTACATATATAAGAATACATATTTATTAACTATATAAAAATTTATAATTAAACTATTACAATTTATGTATCTAAATACAATTAGGTGACTGATTTGATAAATACTAAACATAAATAATATTAATAATTTTTATCAATAATATGTGCAATTCTTATCGAATATTTTTTGAAGAGGGTATTATTGGTTTACCAAAAAATACACTTTTTTAATTTTGCACCCATACAAGACAGAAAAGATAACTTGACACACAAACTCCCAAAAATATACTACGCATGCATTGCAAATTAAGGAGGAACCATGAAGCCAACAGTCGACAAAGAGACTTGCATCGGTTGCGGAGTTTGCGCCTCGGTTTGCCCGGACGTTTTTGAAATCGGAAGCGATGGTCTTGCAGACGTCATCAGCGGCTCGGATTGCGGTGGTTGCGGTTGCTGCGAAGAAGCTTCCGAAAATTGCCCGGTCAACGCCATAAAGCTCTGAATCTGACAAGAAAACAAAAAGCGGCCCCACTAGGAGGCCGCTTTTTTTATTTATTTTGAAAGGACCCTACAGGAGCTCTATCCCCCTGCTCATTTTTGAAACTGAAGAAAAGCTCGAATTTATGCCAGTTATGTCCCTTACTCCAATACTTATCGCTTCCATTATTTTGGTGGCCAAATCAAACAGCTCGTTTGAATAGTAGTCAATTTCGATCTGCGTAAAAACCTCTTTTGGTCTTGCCTTGTAGGTTACCCTGTCGATTTTGATCTTGACCTGGTCTGTGGGTTGGTCACTATAAGAAATGGGGTAAATGCACCTTTCGCACTTCAGCCTGATGATCTCGGACAGACCCATCGATTCAAGGTGTTCCACCGCGCCTATTGCCTCCTGGCTTGGTGGAAAAAGCTTCTCCGGATGGTCTTTGAGGAGCTCAGTGATGATCTCATTTGTTTTGAGGACAGATATCTCGTTGTCATATATCTCGGCAGGTTTGCCATAGCTTGCCTCGTTGAGTTTCCTGTAAGCTATAAATTCAGCTTCTCTCAATTTCTGTGGCCATACAGACTTCCTTACCCTGACATAGGCGTCCTGGCCATGCAAAAGGAACAGACCGGACGGCTGGAGCTGGTCAAAATACCTGTCGTAATTGAACATGTCTATTCTTGCCCTCACTGGCCATTTGTATTTCTCGATGAGATCAGACACAAGGGCAGAAATTTTTGGCGATGCATCGGCATTGATGTCAAGCTTGAGCTCTCTTTCAGTGGTCGGATTCATTGTTCTCCTTCACCATCAAGACCCGTGAGAAATTTGCTTTTTTTTGTCGGGCCAAGTGCGGGGTTTTTATTTTTTACAAACTTTTTCTCAATTGCCTGCCTGAGAGAGTCAAGAAAAGACGGCCCCTCAATTTCTATCTCTTTAAACACATTGCTGGTCTTAGGAAATATATATGTATAGGTATCAAAGGCAAACTGCCCGCAACCTTTGCTGCAGGATATTTCTCTGGTTTTTCTACCCTTGGTCAGCACCACAACCGGAACAAGCTTTTCTGGATCAGAGAGCACTTTCAATGCAGTCTCGTCTGCGGGGTCCTGAAAAATTGATTTCAGTTTTTTGGTCACTTTGCCCATGAGATCTTTATATGTTGAAGATTCCTCTTCAATCCTGATATGGTTTTTTTCATCAAGCGTTTCCAGGGTTTTCAGTGTGATTTTCTTCAAAACTCCGCCCTCATAACGGTTTCTCAATGAATAGCCAGAATTTTTCAAAACAAAATCATGGTCCAGGTAGACGTCAAGCTGGTCTACAAAGCTGGGTTCACCCAAAATAAAACCAAGTTCTACGGAAAGCTTGCCAATTGCTTCTTCAACGGCCTTCCCATTTTTTTTGACCATATATTTTGATTCATTTTCGAACTGTACCATCTTTTAATGGTAATATAATGCCGCTTTCAGCCAAGTCAACGACTGATGCCTTGATTTGACAGTGATCGCAATTAAAATGACCGTTTGTGAATCCAGATTCCGATTATATGTCCAAGGGCCTGGCTGGTGTGGAAGAAACCCTGTCAGAGGCCGCTTCATATCCAATAGAGCGTGCCATGGAACTAGCCATTTCTCTTGTTCCTTTGGGACTGCCGGTGGATTCACGCTTCTGGTTTGAGAAGCTGTCCAGAATGTCAAAAAACAGCCAGAGTTCCGGCAAAAGGTTCAGGGCAAAACTGGCCATTGCATCATCGCAAGCCGTTGGCCTGCCACTGGATACCGCAGTCAGTCTTGGCTCATTTGTGGAAATGATACAGGCGGCGAGCCTTGTGCATGACGATGTTGTTGACGAAGCTTCATTGAGACGAAACGAGCCAACCGTAAACAGCCTTTTGGGGAACCGTTTCGCTGTGCTTACTGGTGACTACATCCTTTCACTTGCCCTCGCAAAGCTGGGCCTGTTGAAAAATCATGACTTGACAATACGCTTCTCCGAGGTCGTTTCCCAGATGACCTTCGGGGAGGCAATGGAAATTGAAATAGCTTTCAGTAGCACAAGATCAACAGACCATTATCTCACCACGATATCACTTAAAACAGCATCACTCCTGTCATTCTGTTGCCAGAGCGCCTGTTTCATGGCCAATGCCGACATGCAAACAACCGATATATTTACAGAATTCGGGGCGAACCTTGGAATGGCCTTTCAACTGGTAGACGACGCACTTGACTTCGTCGGGCCAGATGGAAAGGAAAAATGCCAGGATTTCAGGGAAGGCTTGCTGACACTGCCAATACTACTGCTTGGCATCAAAGACAATCCGTTCGACAAAAAAATTGATGAGATCCAGACTTTGATATCAGAAAAAGGTGCAATCCCAAAAACGGTGGACAAGGCCAGGGAATATTCAACAAAGGCCATAAGATGCCTGGAAAAAATGAAAAATCTTGTTCCGGATCATTGCCTGCAAGCATTCACCGATATAAGCACTGGCATCTATGAAAGACTTCCAAACAGCCTTAACCCATTTTCAAGGAGACAGACATGAACATAGATGAGATAATCCAAAAAACATGGAACAACTGCAATGGCCTGGACATCAATGTTGGCGTAAGCTCAAGACATGTCCATTTGCATGAAGATCATGTAAAGGCACTATTTGGCCACGACCTGACATGCTACAAGGACCTGACCCAGCCAGGGCAATACGCATGCAATGAAAAGGTGGATCTTATTGGCCCAAAGGGAACAATAAAGGGCGTCAGGGTGTTGGGTCCAACCAGGAGGGCCACGCAGGTGGAAGTTTCAAAAACAGATTCTATAATTCTTGGTTTGGATGTGCCGCTGAGAATGTCGGATGATATAGAAGGGACACCTGGAATAAAACTGGTGGGAGAAAAAGGCGAAATCATGCTCGACAAGGGCGTGATCGTGGCAAAAAGACATATCCACATGTCACCGGAGGACGCCCAGAAAGCCGGGGTCGTTGATGGCGAGACAGTCTGGGTGTCTGCAAACACACCCAGAAAATTCGTAATGGGCGATATTGTAGTGAGGGTTTCAGGCAAATTTGCACTCGATTTCCATGTTGACACAGACGAGGCAAATGCAGCCTGGCTCAAAAGTGGAGACAAGATCAGGATAGTGAGGTAATCAATGCCAAAAGAGCAAACAGAAAACATGCAACAGGAAACCAGCACCCATCAGGTGCAATACGGCAAGAACCAGATTGATATCAACGGAGTGCGCTTTTCAACACTCTTGCTTGCATTAAAATATGGAGTTATTGGCCTGTTGATATTTTTGACCTATATTACTGGCTTTGCCAGATACATAGGCGATTGGGCAGTTGCCCTCGGCAGTAATGCCGGCAATTTTGCAGTGTGGTTCGGTTTTGGTTTCGCCTACTCGCTCTGCCTTCTGGTGGTTGTTTTCCCGATTGACTGGTACAGAGAAGCGGTCGTGCAGGTAAAATCTGGTGTCCATGGAATGCCGTGGACAAGCACTCTCGGCAGGATTCTTCGCAGGGATGTTCTCGAAGCACTGCTTTGGGGTGGCCTGAACTATTTCTTCCTTTTGATGTATTTCTCACTCTCCACGACCGGAAGACAGGGCCCTCTGGGCGGAAACACCCCACAATGGTGGATAATTTCAGCCCTCTGGGGTTTGCTCCTTGTGCCGGCCTGGTTCATAATAACCGATTTCCTGAGGCTGGTTGCTGGCAATTCGGTTGGGCAGGTACCATCAGGCCCAGACAGAAGGATCATTAAGGAACTCGGGAGAAAATTCAGGATAACCATCCTTGATATTTTCTACTACAATCTCGGTGGTGATTTCAATGCTGAAACAAAGCTTTTTGGGCTCTTCGGAGTCTACTTTGTCTTTGTGCCGGCCAAGCTGAAAGGCAAGGATGTCATAATAGCTTCTGTGGCAAAAGCAATGGCAAGGGCCGATGTATTGAAAGGTACAGTCATCAACATCACAAGATGGGTCTTTTTTGTGGCTGGCTCCTACATCATGTATCTTGCGTTCAACTGGGTTTATGTAAACAATGTCTTTTCATGGTTCTCCGAGCAGGGCGGGACTGGCGATCCGGCGGTGGGAATCATTTTGATGTTTGTTTTTGGCACTCTTTATCTGATTGCCACTCCACTGGTTAATTTGATATCAAAGAAAATGGACGTTGGGGCAGACAAACTGGCTTCAAGGGCCATCGGAAGGCCGGAGGTTTATTCAAACTACCTCAAAATGGCAGATTCCGGGAAAGGGCTATCTGAAGCAACGGATGGCATGACAAAAACATGCCTAATGGACACATATGACTCGCAAGAAATCGAGAGACACCTGGCCAATAGATGAACATAGGTATAATAAGGATTTCAACAAAAGCTGACAGATACCGTCTGAAGCAGGCAATTGAATCAACTGGAGTGCAGGTGGTTCAGACGATTGATAGCGCAAGCATGCCGCCAACAGTTGTTTTCGTTGGCACCGAAGACCAGACACTCATGGCTTTCAAGCAGGCCGAAGGTCTTGGAGCCGAATACGCAAAAGTGCTGACCCACATAAGGGAAGTTTCACCCAAATTGATAAAAACCCTGAAAGAAAGCCCTAAATTCAAACCAGGGCAACCATTCGGAGTTCTTGAAACTGCTGGCCCCGAAGCAATTCTGGCCTGTGCAAATCTGGCGGCAATGTTTGATGGAATAGAACTGGCAGAAATCCAGCTGACAAGTATGCCAAACGAGAAATCACTCGTGGTCATAACGGGTGATAAGAAATTGATTGAAAGTGTTCTTGAGAGTGCAGAGATGGTTTGCGAAAAAACACAATTCAAGGTGCCTGGAAAACCGGGCCAGAACGACGGAAGGCAAAACTGAAAAGCATTTTCACTCCGTGGAGAATGGATTTCATAAAGTCCAGGAAACCTGATCACTGCGTTTTCTGCAAGGCAGGCGCAAACATAAGCGGTGAAGACAAGGACTTTATTGTTTACCGTGGAGAGAAATGTTTTGTTATTCTCAACCGCTACCCTTATGCAACAGGGCACATAATGATAATCCCTTACAGGCACTGCAAGAATTTTGAAATCCTGGATGATGAAGAGCTCTCGGAAATGATGGTTCTGGCAAAAAAATTCATATCAGTCCTGAAATGTGCATTCGAACCAGACGGATTCAACATTGGGATGAACCTTGGCAATGTTGCTGGTGCAGGAATCGCCGATCACATTCACCTTCATGTCGTGCCAAGGTGGGCTGGCGATACCAACTTTATGCCAGTTTTCGCCGGAGTAAAAATACACCCGACAGACCTTGAGGGAGCATATAAGGCAATAATGCAGGCCCTTGAAGCTACCTCCTGAAACTTATCACAAGACCAAAAACTACCAGCGCATAACCGGTAATTCTGACAATAACAAGCACAGCACTTAAAAAATCATTGCCTGTAACCGGATATCCGATTAAGAATTCTCCGAGCTTTACGGCATGCGAAAGTGCAAAACACAAAAAAGCAAGGCCTATCACAAAAAAAGCCCTTGCCCCATGCCTCCTGTATGCCATCGCCCCAAGAAAAACAATTAGAAGACTGAATGCAAGATTAACTAGGCTCTCAATCCATTGCGGCATCCTTTTTCAATCTCCTTTCGCGTTTGGAAAACACACCACGCGTTTCCCCTCTTTAAGATCAAATCTTGTCGCATCTATTGGGGCAAACATTACCTTTCCGTCAAGATTCTTCATCCTGGTAACATCAAAAACTGGCTTGTAATAAACATTTCTTAGTTCAATGGTTTCAACCTTGCGTCCCCTCGCCCTCATGGTCCACATTTCATAAAGGTATTCATCGACAAGCACCTGGCCACGTTTGGCAGTTGCCGAGTTGTTTATACCTACTGATAACTCTTTCTGGCAAGTAATCCCGTGCAAACCAAGAACATCATAAAGCTTCATCAGATCAAGTGGTTTTGAATATTCATCCATTATCGAAACTGCACCTTTAAGACAAAGCATGCACAAGGTGTCTGCAAAACCATCAAGAGACATTGCCATACCTTCAAAAAGGGTGGCAAGTTTCATTCCTTTTGTTATCTTCAGTAAAACCTCGGATTCACCAGCATCAAGTTTTACCCTGGTAGCTTTCGGTATCAAAAAAATGTCTTTTTTTATCTCGGCTTTCCTTGCCGCTATTGTTCCTTCTTCAAGCATCTCCATGACAAGCCTTCTGGTTTCCCCCTCTGGAAAAGGCAATGATGAAACAAGGTTTGAGTATGTTGTTCCACTCCCGATAATCACGGCGATCAGCAATTTGTCAGAATCAATTGTTATCTGGCTGCCTTCACCAAGAGAGTTTCTTGAAAGTATGGTGCCTTGACCAAATCTGTCCTGCATTTCTGTATAAATCGATGCTGTCTTCAAAAGGCTTTCGGTTAGCTTTGTTATGTTTGTCTCAAGGGAATCACCCTGTTCAAAGGCAAATTTCAGCGAGTCGAGTTTTATTATTTCATAAAAAGCCTGTTCGGCAAGCTTGTCCTGCCATCTGGCAAAAATTATCTCACCCATTCTTATTCTTATAAAACCAGATCCGGAGATACATGACACCGTAACTGTTCCAGCCTGGTTTTGGGATATAAGAAACCTCAGGAGTTCAAGCAGGCCTGCGCCATTGATTTCGCCAGAAAGCATGGGAACAGGTTACCAGCAATAAAAAAGGTTGTCAATTTTTTGACATTTTTATATTTTCTTAATATTTCGGTTTGAGGTCCAGAAAAGTCCCTTCTGGAAGACTGATCAATTTTTGATCATTGGGACTCACATAAAAAGAATCTTTCAGCACCCTCCCCTTTTCCACAAGAAACACCACCTTGCCATTCGGACAGTCAAGCTCTACCGTATTGACTTTTATTCCAAAAAGCTGGTTCTCCCACATTCCAATAACAAACTCGTCAATGGTGACTGTGTTGGGTCTGACACAGAGGGAATTGTCAATTGCAAGCCTTAGTGATACCGGCCTGGCATTTTTTTCAAATCCAATGGATTTATATATGTGCCATGGTGGCATTATCTTCCCGTTATCATCGGACACGGCAACCATCTTCTTGAGAACAAGCAGAACAAGCGTATCGGCAATCAGTACTGTCTGGTTCTCATACCGGGAAAGGAATTCGCCCAGTGGCATTCCATTTGTTATTGAGCCAAAAATTTGCCTCTCCCTGCCAGAAAGCCCAAGCGAACTTTCTTTTGGAAACAAAAAAAGGTTGTCCACAATAAATCTTGGCCTTATAAAAACAAAACCCTCCTCGACCATTGAGGCCAGCACCTCTTGCAGGTATGGCAAAGAAAGTTTTGTCAAAACAGCAAGCTGTGCAACACTTGAAGGGGAATGCAAGGAGTTGAGGATGCTTTTCTTTTGAACAGGCAGATCCGCTTCCAGTACCTTGTCTGGTTTCTGGATTGTTGCTTCAGGAAAGAAACGCTCAACCGGTGGTTTTTTGTTCATTACGGACAAAGATTGAACCGGTACTGGTATTGGTTTCTCCAGTGGTTTCTTCGCCGATCTGGCAAAACTGAATTTTAAATGTCCAAGATTTGATAATGCAGATAGTGCATCTTTACCGATCAATCCATTGAAACTGGCCATTGGAATACTATTTTCCAAAATAACAATATTGCCATTTTTTGAATCTGATTCAATGTTGATAGTTCCAGAATGTCCCTGCCCCAGAAAAAACATAAGCAGATCATAAAGTCCGTTTCCGGTAATCTCGCCTGAATACATGATAGATTTATATCGTGATTAAGCTTTTGTGTAAATAGAACATTAACGGCCCCAATTGATACATTGTTGCCATTAAAATCCACCCAAGTTTGCTTGACTTGCGTACGTTCAAGCATAATTTATTTGAGGAGTCGAAGGAGAAAGATGCACCTCCCCCGGCACAAGCTTACAGACCCACAAGGAGGATCAAATGAAGGCCGTCCAGAAGATTGAACCAAAAGTTGGCGCCAAACTTGTTGAAGCACCAGTTCCAAATAACCTCAAGCCAGGATGGGTTCTTGTCAAGGTAAGGGCAACGTCCATTTGTGGAACAGACGTCCACATCTGGAATTGGGACCAATGGTCGCAGGGGAGGATAGGCGAAAAAGCATTGCCACAGATACTTGGCCATGAGTTTTCCGGGGAGGTGGTCGAATTGGGGCCAAACTGTAACAGGATCAAAATAGGCGATTATGTATCAGGCGAAACACATATATATGATCCAGGGGACCTGACCTCAATGCTCGGGATCTTTCATGTCGGCAACAACATGAAGATTCTGGGTGTTGATACCGATGGTTGCTTCGCTGACTATGTTGCAATCCCGGAAATAATCCTTTGGAAAAACGACAAGTCAATGCCGCCTGAATACGCATCAATTCAAGAACCGCTTGGCAATGCCTGTTATGCTGTAATGGGTGAAGACAATGATGTTTATGGAAAAACGATCCTGATAACCGGTGATGGCCCGATATCACTTTTTGCAATCGGCGTCGCGAGAGCAGCTGGTGCATCAAAAATAATCCAGTTTGGCATGGCAGATTACAACATGGAGATCGGGCGCAAGATGGGTGTCGATATACAAATCGACGTAACAAAAACCACCCCTGATGAAAGATATAAAATGGTCATGGACCACACCGGAGGATGGGGATGCGATCTCGTCTGTGAAATGATAGGCGCCCAGAGCTCCCTTGATGACGCTTTCCGCTGTATAAGAAAAGGCGGAAGACTCTCCGCATTTGGCATACCTTCAAAGTCACCGTCACAGATAAATTATGCTGACCAGATTGTTTTCAAGGGCATCCAGATACACGGCATTTCTGGAAGAAAGATTTTTGACACCTGGTACCGCAATGGAAACATGCTGGCAAACCGCAAGCTTGATCCGACACCGGTTGTGACTCATCTAATGGCCCTGGAAGACTACCAGAAAGCATTTGAAATGCTGACAGCACCAACAAGACTGTGCGCAAAGATTGTCATGTTCCCCGACAAGCAGGAACTGAATGCGGCCCTGGCCCGCAGAAAATAAGGAGGAAACAAGTGTCATACGGAAAGATAAAAGATTTTTTGACAAACGAGCTCAAGGGGATAAGGGACGCCGGACTGTATAAAGAAGAGCGTATAATTGTTACCCCCCAGGCCGCAGACATCAAGGTCCAGTTTCCTGAAAACGCACCGGTAAGAGAAACCCTGAACTTTTGCGCAAACAATTATCTTGGTCTCTCTTCCCATCCAGATGTTTTAAAAGCTGCAAGTGAAGGACTGCAGATGAGAGGTTACGGTCTTTCATCCGTTCGATTCATCTGTGGAACACAGGACATCCACAAGAAACTGGAGAGGAAACTTTCAGAATTTCTAGGAGTTGAAGATTCGATACTTTATTCATCATGTTTTGATGCAAATGGTGGCCTTTTCGAGACCCTGATGAAAGAAGAGGACGCCATTATCACAGAAGAGCTCAACCATGCTTCAATAATTGATGGCGTCAGGCTCTCAAAGGCAAAAAGGTACGTCTTCAAACACTCCGACATGAATGACCTCGAGGCAAAATGCAAGGAAGCCAGGGACGCTGGCGCAAGGCACATGATAATTGCCACCGATGGCGTTTTTTCCATGGATGGTGATATCGCCAACCTGAAGGGCATCTGTGATGTTGCAGACAAATATGATGCCCTCGTCATGGTTGATGATTCCCATGCAACAGGCTTCATTGGAAAAACTGGCAGGGGGACACATGAATACAATGGTGTCATGGGGAGAATTGACGTAATAACAACCACGCTGGGCAAAGCCCTTGGCGGTGCATCTGGTGGAGCAACATGTGGAAGGAAAGAGATTATTGACATACTTCGTCAGAGATCCAGGCCATATCTGTTCTCCAACACCATTCCGCCGGTCGTGGCCAATGCGGCCCTCAAAGTAATGGAAATACTCACCTCTACTACCGAGCGCAGGGACAAGCTTGAGAGAAACACCATGTACTTCAGGGAAAAGATGACATCTGCCGGTTTTGACATAAAACCAGGCGTCCACCCAATCGTTCCGATAATGCTCTACAACGCAAAGCTAAGCCAGGACATGGCAAAAGACCTCTACGAGAAAGGCATATATGTCATAGGGTTCTACTACCCTGTCGTGGCCAAGGGACAGGCAAGAATAAGGGTCCAGATTTCAGCAGGACATGAAATGGAACATCTCGACAGGGCGATAAAGGCCTTTACCGAGGTTGGAGAAAAATACGGCATTCTCCACAAAAACAAAGACCAGATAATCGAAAAATACGGATTGTAATCGCACAGTCAATCCTTGCATGAATCAAAAAGGGCCACCATTTAGGTGGCCCTTTTTGATTCAAATCGTCTCTTCTCTCTTATTTGACCAGAATCTTTCTTGTGACCCTCACGCTTCTTGCAAGATTGTCGGTGAGTGTTATCGTTATACCCATTTCACCTGTCTGGCCGTATGTGTGCTTGAACATGGTCTTTTCACCATCGGTATATTGCTTCGAAACATTTCCATCACCCCATTCAATCCTGATTTCATAAGGACCAGTTCCACCCTCGGGGAGGATCTGGAGTTCTATTTCTTCCCCAGATTTCACCTCTCCCTTCTTTATGTCTATACCAAGCCATTTTATGTCAAGCTTGAGATCTTTGCCCTTGTCTTTCTCAACGATATGTACAGATGCACCATCGGATTTCTGTGGCAAACCATCAGCACTGACCGTTGCCCTGTTTTCAACATAAAGTCCGTCGTCAGGCAATTTCCCGGCTTTCACCCTGAAAGCGACCACAAATCTGGCCTTTTCTCCAGGCTGGAGCTGCGCAATCTGCCATGCCAAATTTGACAGCCCAGCAACGCCTTCTGGCTGGGCAGATACGAACTCAAGTTCTCTCGGGAACACGTCATTTATCTTCAGGTTGTAAGCCATGTCTCTACCAGTGTTTTCAACCACAATGACAAACTTTGCAATTCCATTCTTCTGGACATTCATGCTTTCGGCTGTTTTCCTGATTTCGATTCTTGGCCTTAGAATTGAGAACCTGACTGAACTCCTGATCGATGGCATCTCCATGCATGTGCATTCTGAAACATTGTCCCTGATGAAGGTTTCCTCGCCTGTAATTTTGGACTGGTTGATGCTAAAGGTTGCTGAAGCAGTAAAAACCTGTCCAGGCACAAGTGTGCCAACATCAATCATAAAACCGGCCGGGGAAGGAGAGGTTGGAGAAGTGCAAGATTCAAGCACAAGAACATCAGGAACCATGTCTTTTATCTTCACATAATTTATTGGATCAGTGCCCCTGTTTTCAACTCTGAAGTTGAACACCGGTTTATCTTTTGTCACAAACTCCTTTTTTGTTGCCGTCTTTTCAAAATAGTAATCAAGTTTGTGAATGGCAGTGCTGGCTTGGGCAAAGACGGGTCTAAACTCCGTTGTTGTGGCATCTGAAAAATTGGTCACCGTTATCGGGGTCAGACCAAACAGATATCCTTCTTTCATTCTGAACCTGAAAGTGAGGACAAGCGTCGTAAATGGAGGAATTGAACCTGCATTGTATGTAATCACATTTCCAGAGACAGCAATTGATCCGGATGGCACCACCTCAACAAACTGGAGCTCCTGTGGGAAAGTATCATTTATAATAGCATTGCTTGCATACATGCCTGTCGGGTTCTCAACTTCAACGACAAATTCGATCATTTCATCGTGCTGGTAGTCAGCTTTAACCGCCTTCTTTCGCATATATATCTCGCCAACATCAACGCATACGCTGTTTGAGTAAATGGGCCCCTGGTCATACTTGTGCCTGAACCATCCAGAGTTGCAAATTGGAGTGTATTGATAGTTGAAAGGTACATCCACCCTGACGCTAAAATTGAAAGCCAGATCAGTCGGGCCAGCTTGCCAGTGGATATAAAGGAGGTCATAACTGCTCGCGGTAAAAATCTCCGATGAAAATGTGATGTGCGGATTGTTGTTCCAGTCGATAATTACAGATGCAATTGAATCGTCCCAATTGCGGTGCTTTGAAATGTTTTCTGATTGCATCAACGGAACGTATGTTCTTCCATCCTGGAGCACCCAATCAGTTTTTGCACTGTTCCATCTGACAAAATGGACCTCACTGTAACCACCTGTCTCATAAACTCCATCACGCCATGCTACACATGGAAGCCCATTATTGTCCAGTGCAAAATCATAACACACGGAGGTTGCAGTTGGAGTGCGTGAAACATTGATGTCAGACGGCTGGGCAATATTGGGAACATAGACTGTGCCATTCATGCCAGCCCATGTGGTCCCATTCAGGCGGACTATGAAGACTTCAGTGCTTCCATAAGTTGTATCGTCTGCCCATACTACATAGGGAATATTAGATGAGTCCAGTTCCAGACAGGGGGTGGAGGAGTTGCCAGTGCTCCTGGAAACATTTGCATTGAGTGTGCCGGGGTTGTAAACGGCATTTGAGGCATTGACCCAGTTGTTTTGGGCCGTTGACCATCTCACATAATCGATGTCCCACGGCGAACCGGAGGTTGTTTGCGCCCTGCTGTAAACAATATGGGGATTGTTTGAGGAATCCAGCTTGAGGTCGACCTGGTAACACGCCAGATTTGTTGTCCTGGCGACCCTTTCATTGCCGGCACCGGAAACATAATTCACACCATTTGCACAAACCCAGTTTCCGGTTGATGAATTGAACCTCACATACATGACATCGGTTGTTCCATACTGGATGCTTGTGTAGGCAATATGTGGATTGTCATTTGCATCAAGCTCGAGCTGGAAATTGGAAGCTGTTGAAGTGGACAAAGGGGCTATCATCGTGTTTGGAGTACCTGGAGTGTATGTGGCTCCATTTGCATTGACCCAGTTTGAAATGGCAGGGTTCCACCTCATGTAGCACAATCCTGTGGTCATGGCGTATGCAATATGCGGATTGTCATTGGAGTCCAGTTCTAGGCTTGGACTTGTTGTGTAGATATTCGGGTTTTGAGCAAAATCAATGTCGTATGGCTGTGCAGCAGTTGGATTGTAAACAGACCCGTTGGCACCCACCCAGTTCTGGATCGTTGGATCCCATCTCAGGTACCGTAGCGTATATGTTCCAGAGACCCTCCTTGTCCAAGCCACATGAGGATTACCACGTGAATCAAGTTTTACTGACTGGTATGAATATGTACTGACTGATGCTGTCTGGTGCCTGGAAACATTTATATCGAGCGGGAGAGGTGAAGCTGCAGCACTTGTATAGTTTGAACCACCGGCGCCCTTCCATGACGAGCCAGTATATGGGCCCCACCTGAGCAGTGTTCCAGCAGGCGATCCGTTTGGTGGTTCACCAGGCGTCCATGTTGCACCGCCATTGGTTGAGTAACTCAGAAGCGTAGTCGGGTTTGCCGTTCCAGAAACATAATTCGTCCCCAGTGGGACACTGTCATAAATGTATGCATCCTCAAGGGGGTCATTGTTTGGATTGTTGAAGTGCCAGCCAAGTCTGTAGGAGAGCGTTGCGCCTGGAACAACGGTATCCCCGTCATTGTCAAACACACCGTCACCATTTGTATCGACACCTTTTGTGAGGATTGCGCTTCCATCAAATCTCATGCCCCACTTGAGATATAGAATTTCTGTGAGACCAGTAAAGGACCCGTCCCCAAAAACAATGTGTGGGGCTGAACTGGAATCGATGCAAAGGAATGGGAATTGCGAGAGGCCTGAACTGTTTGATACATTTATGCTGGCAAAATTTCCTGCAACATATGGAAGACCACCCTGTCCATACCATTCAACAAGGTTCCATCTGGCGAACATAATATCAGTAACACCACTTGAACCACCAGAAAACGATTCGTTCCAGGTGATGCATGGGTTGCCTGACTGGTCCAGTCTCAAATGTGGATTGAAGGAGACAGTGGATGAAGATCTTGTCACATTTGCATTTGCACCAGTTGATATATTGTAAAGAAGGCCATTTGCGCCATACCAGTCTGCGGTAGTACCAGAACCCATGTAGTGGGCATAATACAAATCATACCCTGAACCTGGATCCTCCTGCCAGGCAACATACGGCCCCTGGCCGACAACATAGGCCATAGAAGGATTTGCAGACGTGCTTGTTGTCCTGCTTATGTTAACGTGCTGCCCCTGGCTTGTACTTGTTGGCGAATAGGTGCTGTTGCTCAGGGACACCCAGCCGGTGCCAGGTAGATATTGCAAAATCAGAATTTCATAATTGTAGGTCGACCCCTGCCTGAATGAGTTGTCCCACCAGCAAACAAGCGGGTTTCCGCTTGAATTTATTGCTATGAGATCATTGCCTTCCGATCTCGAATCGCCACTGTTGCGGCTTACATTTATGTCAGATGGTGGCGTGCCGGCTGGATTGTAGACGCTATTATTTGCACCCACCCAGTTCGAACCACTCCATTTAAGGAACATGACATCCTGGGCGCCAATGTCGGTGTAAAAGAAATTCGGCCTATTGCCCGAATCAAGGACCATATGGACATAGTCCTGATTTCCTGTTCTTCTGGTGACATTGATGTCAGAAGGCTGCGGAAGCACCACAGGATTGTATGCCGAACCATTGGCCCCGACCCAGTCACTGCCATTCCACCTTACATAATAGATGTCCCTGTTTTCAGGCGAACTTGCAACCCTCTCGACCCAGGCAATATGGGGGTTGCCAGCAGAATCAAGCCTCAATATCGGGTTTGTGCTAGGGTTCGAGCTCCTTGAAACGTTAATGTCTGCAGGTTGGGTGGTAGCAGACGGATTGTAAACAGAGCCTGCGGCGCCCACCCACAGGGTGCCGTTCCAGCGAACATAAAAAATCTCGTAAGATCCTGTTGAAACATATGTGAAATCTGACCAGACAATATGTGGGCGTCCAAAACTGTCCAGAACCATCTTTGGAGATCCTGAGTTTCCGGAATTACCAGAAACGTTTATATCTGAAGGTTGTGTGGGAGCAGAAAAATTGTAGACTGAGTTTGCAGCACCAAGCCAGCCGGTTACTGAAAAAACATTGTTTTTGTGTGAGGGGGAAACAACAAAAGTAATCGCAACAAGAATGCTCAGAGTCAAAGAAAAAATTTTCTTCATAATTCCTCCTGTAAAAAGAATGCACAAACGCAAAAATTTTATCGATTTTATAGATGGAGTCAAATTCGTTAATTTTTATACATGATGTGGGCAAGAAATGATGTATAAATAATTAATTTATTTATAGAATTAACTTTTATTTTATATTGCAGATTGAATTTATTATTTATTTTTTATCTCTCTATCAGACCATTCCATATGAATTTTTCTGGATAATTCATCTGGAGAAAGTTTGCCGTCAAGCAAAGTGGAAATATTTTTAAAATCCGTTTTTACAAAAAATTTTCTTGCTCCATCATCAACACTTGCCTCAATGCCAGACAAAAAACATTTTGTACTTTTCGAGGCGACCAGAAGCATGCAACAATACTTTGAAAACTGCTTTTGCCAGCCCTGGCACTTTATATAAAATTTGGCATTGTTGTTCTCGTCAATTGTCAACCCTGAAAACCCCAGTGCCGCGCAAAAAGCAATCATGTCCTGCTTTTTACTGGATATCCCAGCCACGCTCAAAGGGTTTGGAGACATGTTGTATATTTTGTTCCAGAAAGACCTGGAACTGATTGTCCTTGAAAAAATCCCTTCCACGAGCTCTTTCGAAAAAACCTTTACCTCGCTAAAATCACCAGATTCCAAAATAAATCTCACACTGGAGTAATTAAAGCCAGCCTTTGTGACGCACTGAAAAATATCCCTGGCTTTTGACAAGGAAAGAAGGGCCGCCTCTTCCTCCGTTGCAGGATTACATTTGAAATATACATCGATGGTATCTTCGCTGGATTTATTCTGGGTTATCCTGCAATCTGGAAGCATTTTGGCAAGCCCTGATAAATCAACAGTTTTGGTGCCAAGATATGGCGGTGATTTCCCCAATATTATCCCAATTGTAAAAAAAATTGTTATCCCAAGAAAAACCGATAAAAAGGCCAGAATCTTCTTTTTCGTCACCATCCCCATCTCCACCTGCACCTCCCTCCAGAACCTGTGGTTCTTTTTTGCCTTGTCTTTGTTTTACCTTTATTGTGGATTTCACAATTGGTTATAGTATAGGTTGTACAAAATTTCTAGGAGGTAGAAAAATGAAGAGATTTGCAGGAATTCTCGCGATCGTTCTTCTTGCAGGGACACTGCTCTCAGCAATACCGACTTCCGCCGCCCCGTCACTGTACGGAGACCTCGGCAGGACGTTCTTTTTCAAACCAACAGCAAAATTCAAGCCAAGCAACGACGTCAAGGCCGACAACCATGTCTGGTTCCATTTCACAAACACCGACACCAGGGACCACAAGTTCATTGGTGTCATAACCAATCTTGGACCATCAGACGAGAACAACGATTGGGAAATAGTCCAGTATTGCTTCTCTGATGCCTGCTATCCGCCATTGGTCGAGGGCAGGACAAACAGGGAACTCAAACCGGGCGAGAAAGAAGAAATGTCAGCACAGTTTGCCCCACACGACAAAAAGTCCAGGGGCAAGTTCGGCATGATGGGAACTGCAAGGGTCGATGTCTGGGCAACAGACAACAAGGACCTTCGCGACAAGATGTACATCGGCGAAGTATTCATCCCGTTCACCAGGGCCTCGATGATCATCAATAACAAGACAATGAAGCTTGAGAAATGCCTTGAATGGGACCCGGCCAACAAAGACAGGACCAAGAGATATCCACTCACGGTGACCGATGAAACACTTACTGTTCCACCAGTTCTTCTTGGTGGTTCAACATTCCTCCCGTTCCGCTCAATGGGTGAAAAGCTCCTCGGTGCAAAGGTCGACTGGGACGCAAAGAACAAGGTTGCAATGTACACAATCGGTGATGACAGGGCATACTTCAAGATGATGCTTCCAATCAACAAGAAAGAAGCCACTCTCATCCTCAAGTGCGGCGATGGCACCACCCTCACCGACAAAGTCGCCCTCAAGGTTGCCCCGACAATTTACCAGGGCAGCACCGTTGTTCCACTCAGGGGCGTAGTTGAGCTCTTTGGTGGATACGTCGATTGGACCCAGGCCGAAAAGAAGGCCACAATCATCCTCCCGCCACCAGAAAAAGAAGAATAAATCCAGCCCTTCAAAACTATCATCATCGTATATAAAAAGCCGGCCCTTTTGGGCCGGCTTTTTTGTTGTTGTACTCAAAAATTCTAACTACTTCCTGAAAGGGAAAACAGGGCATCCCTCACACATTGGTTTTGTCCTGCAATGCTCCTTCCCGAGTCTTACGATTAAAGCGTGATATTCATTGAACAGTTTTGGATCTCTCTCAAACTCTGATTCAAAAACAGCCTTCAAATCGTCATAGTCCTGGTCAGGATCAATGCCGATACAGCCCGCAAGTCTTCTCGTATAGGCATCAATGACAAAGATGGGGTGACCACCAGCGTAAAGAAGGATCGAGTCCGCAGTCTCCCTGCCTATACCCTTGAGTGACAACAACTCACTCCTGACCCTGAGCGTCTCGCCATCCAGCATCTTTTCTATTTTGCCGTAGCGGTTTTTTACATAAAGCGCAAAATCCATCAACCTGGCAGTTTTCTGGTTATAAAACCCGACGGGCCTGACAAGCTCTTTTATGGTTTCTGCATCGGCGCTGACCATCTCATCGATATCAAGAAGATTGCTTTCCTTCAAGGCAGAAATTGCCTTCTCCACATTTTTCCAGGCCACCTGTTGTGTGAGTATTGCACCAACGGCAATCTCCCATGGTGAGTCCCCCGGCCACCAGTGCTGTGGTCCAAACTTGTCAAAAAGGGCCTGATAAACAGGCCCCAACTTATTATTCATGATATTTGGCTTCTTGCTAAGATTGTTGTCTTGGCAGGCTCTCGAAAAGATTGATTGTGTTGCCATCAAAATCTTTCAGGACAGCAAAAAATCCCACGCCGGTGATTGGCATCTTGCCTTCCACAATTTCCCAGCCAATCTCTTTCAGCTTTGGCAACTCCACATTGATGTCCCCAACAATGATGTAAGGAAACATGTTCTGGTTTGGCATCGGTTTTTGTGATTTCATGATTCCACCGCCAATACCCTGCTCGTTTGGTGGCATAAAAAGCATGTAGTCCTCGCCCCAATCTGTGAACTTCCAGTTGAATGGTGCATAGAACTTCTTGAATTTTTCAAAATCGGTCGTGTAAAACTCCAGATGTACTATATCTCCGGCTGGCATTTGATACCTCCTTTTCAAATTTAAAAAATAGTGATTTTCAAAACTGAAATTGATTCTAACAAAAAAAGGCGCCCTCGGGCGCCCTCATACTCCTACTTATTGTCTATCTGTGCCTTCTGGACATGCCCGGAGAAATCAAAAGTAACGGTTTTCCACTCTGAGAAGGCATCAAGCACCTGCACGCCACCCTCACGATGGCCGTTGCCTGTTCCCCTCGTTCCACCAAATGGTGTCGAGACCTCCGCGCCGATTGTTCCAGCATTGATATAAACAAGGCCAGTTGTGATGTCTCTTGCGGCAACCATTGCGTTGTTCACGTTGTTGGTAATTATCGCCGAGGAGAGGCCAAAAGCCGTGTTGTTGTTGATCTGGATTGCCTCTTCAAGTGTGTCAAATGGGATTATTGTGGCAACTGGGCCAAAAATCTCTTCCTGGCAGACCCTCATGTTTGGAGTGCAATCAGTGAAGAGGGTCGGTTTGTAGAAGGAACCCTTTGCAAGCTCGCCTTCTGTGGCATTTTCTCCACCAACAAGGAGCTTTGCACCTTCATTTTTGCCAATCTGGACGTACTCGTCAATCTTGCGCCTTGCACCCATATTGATGACCGGGCCGACATCTGATTTGAGCCCGTGGCCCAGTTTCAGCTTCGAGATTGCCTCAATCATCAATTTCTCAAACTCTGCCTTCACCTTCCTGTGGACAATGAGCCTCGAACAGGCAGTGCAGCGCTGGCCAGTGGTCCCGTATGCGGACCAGATCGCAGAATCAACCGCAAGGTGCAGGTCGGCATCGTCCATGACGATGATGGCGTTTTTTCCACCCATCTCAAGCGAGCTCCTCTTCAAGGTCTCGCCACAGACAGTGGCAATCCTGCGGCCAACATCGGTCGAACCGGTGAAGCTTATCATCGAGATGTCCTTGTTGGCAAGGATCGCCTCTCCAACCTCACCGCCGCCACCCAGGACAAGGTTTATGACGCCAGGGTAATCTTTAAGGCCAGCATCAATCAGGGCCTCAAAAATTCTCACCATGCACCTTGGTGTTTCGGTTGCCGGTTTTACAACAACGGTATTTCCACAGACGAGTGCTGGTGCTATCTTCCATGTCGGAATGGCTGTCGGAAAGTTCCAGGGTGTGATAAGACCACAAACGCCGATGGAATCCCTCACCACATAGATGGTCTTGTTTGGCATTTCAGACGGAACAGTTTCCCCCCTGAGCCTTCTGCCTTCACCACCTATGAGGTTGAACATGTCTATTGCTTCCTGGACGTCGCCCCTTGCTTCGGCTATGACCTTGCCCATTTCGCAGGTCAGCTCCCTGGCAATGTCTTCTTTGCGTTCTTCTATTATTCTGGCCGCTTTCATCAGAATATCGCCCTTCACGGGGGCCGGAACGAGTCTCCACTGCTGGTGGGTCTTTTTGGCTGCAGAAACGGCTTCATTGACATCTGCGGCACTTGAAAGCGTTACGGTCGCAAGAAGGTCACCATTCGCAGGATCATGGTCCTCGAAGGTCCTTCCAGTAACAGAATCCTTCCACATTCCATTGATGTAGTTTTTTAAATGCATCATGCCCTCCTCCTTTTTAGAATTTCATGGTTGAGACAATATTTTCAAGCATTTCCCTATCTGCATTGCCAATAGACCCTGACACAACCGATATTGAGTAGAACTGTGTGGCCACTGCATCGACAAGTGGCCTCTGTTGCCCGTAAACGACCCACATGATCGCACTGCCAGGAAATTTCAGTACCGGCGCATCAAGGATGGCCTGGCAGGCATCATATTTTTTGTCACCAATCTTGTGGGCCATTTTCTGGTAGTCTTTTACTTCGCCATCATAAAAAGTCATTCTTGGAAGGTCTATCCCCTGCAGGCCATACCTCGTAGTTGAACCCTTCATGAAGACAACAAGTGTTCTTCCACCGATATTCAAATCCTGGTATCTATAATCACCAAGTTGGAGTGCTGGCAGCAGATCGTCCATCTTCTGGTCTTCTGGCCAGAAAACAACCTCCATGTTTGCTTTTACGAGATCAGGCGTGCTGTCCCTGAACTTCAACACTTGGGATTTCCAGCCTTTCGGCACAAAAAAGCTGACCTGGTCAATTTTATATGCTTCCATCCCGGGAACACTCTCGGCACCACCAGTGACAATTTCCGTGCCCTTATCGTTGCCATTGTCTTTTTGATCAGGGCTAGCACTTCCGCCGCACGATGCAAGCATCAAAACACAAAGAACTACAAGCAATATTTTCTTCAAACTATACCTCCAGAGCTTCTTCAAGCAGTTGCCAAATGTCCTTACTCTTGATCTTTCTTCCGGTTCCCTTTTCCTTCTCTTCCCTGGAGCAGGCAAGGGCCGCTCTGAAAAGCGTGGATTCACAAGTCGGGCAAATGGTTGTTATGTAATCGGCGCCAGTATCCATAGCTTCCCTGATCCTTCTTTTCGCCGTCTCCTTGACTGTGTCGGTCGCTGTGGCCTGAAGGCCACCGCCGCCTCCACAACATTGTGAAAATTCCCTGTTGAGCCTCATTTCGACAAGCTCATATCCAAGGGCTTTTATTATGTCCCTCGGCTGGTCAAACATTCTCTCACCCCTGCCAAGATGGCATGGATCATGGTAAGTAACCTTGGAGCCAGTCTTTTTTATCTGGGCATTCGGGAGGAGCTCTCTGATCAGCTCGGAGGCATGGACCACCTTGGGCAATTTGTAATATTCGCGGAGCGTGAGCGTACATGATGGGCAAACGGTTATTATGGTATCATTGATGTACGGGCCATAGACCTTCATAAAATTTTCTCTGGCCTTTTCAAATTCTTTTGCGTAGCCGGTATTGTAAAGGGCATTTGCACAACAGGTTTCCTCGACTATCCTGGGTTTGATGCCAAGCTTTGTGAGGACTTTGACTATCCTTTCGGTGTCAGTCGGCCTGTCCCTGTATGAACAACCCAGGTAAAGTGTCACTTCGCCCTCAATTTTTGTCTGCCTGCCAGAGCCAAGTGGGTCACCTTTTTCTATGATGTTCTTGGCCACAAGGTCATTGCCTGGCATTGTAAAGCCTGCCTCTACCAAAGTCTCTCTTAAAGCTTTGAAGATATCAACATTGTGAAGGGCGCACTTTGCCTCGCACCAGCCGCACATGGCACAGAAAAACACAGATTCTGCAAGCTCCTGGGAGAGTTTTATTTCGCCCTCTAAAAGCCCTTTTGCCTGCATCATCTTTCCCCTGGAGGCAAAGCTCTCGATGAGCCCGTCCCTGTATGTGGGGCACTCCTGGGTGCAGAAACCACATCTGGTTCTTACACAGGTGTATATGTCGTCTTTGAACTGTTCCAGTTTTTTCATTTTATCCACCTGCTCTCAAACTTCTTTCCAGGATTCATGATGTTTTTCGGGTCAAACATGCTTTTGAGTTTTTTCATGTACCCAAATGAGTCGCCGTGCTCAATCTGGTTGAAACCACCAAGCCTGTCTCCATCACCAATGTACGTGCTCATGGTGCCTTCCAATCTTATGGCCTCAAGGGACATCTCTTTGACAAATTTGTAAAAATTGTCCATGTTTGTCTGATCATGATCATCAACAAAAATAGCGAAAGAAATTGAAGGGGAGATCTTCTGGGGACACTCATTGTAAACAGTCATTCCAAGTATCTTCTGGTTGTACTTCTCTGATAAACTTACAAAAGCATCGTGCATCTTTTCCAGATTTCCTATTGGAACACCAACATCTGCGGCACCAAATTTTCTTTCCCTCTGGGAATCGGGCCACTTCTGCTTGAATGGCTCAAACTGGAGCGTGTGTTTTGAGGCCCAGTAGCCAGTTACAATCTCCTCTTCTTTTACCTCAGAGGCTACATCCTTCACTTTGTCCCTTATTTTGGCAGAAAAGAAATCAACAACATCCTGGTCTCCTGCGACTGAAACAAACATGATTGCCTCTGCCCATTCCGGGACTTCAGGCTCCCTGTTGTATTTGACCCTGTAGGAGTGCGTGTAAAAATGAAGGCGCTGTTTGTCGTTGACGTGCAGGGACTCAAGCTGCACTCCTGACGTCATCAACTGCTCGCAGGCAAAGCATGCATCCTCGATGGTGCGGACATAAAACCCCATTACGGCCCTTGTTTTTGGCAGATAGTTTACCCTCAGCTGCGCCTCGGTGACAATACCAAGCGTGGCCTCCGAGCCGACAAAAAGATGGTGGAGCTTGTACCCGGTGGAAGACATGCTGGCCTTGCGGTGGCCGAACTCTATTGCTTCACCGGTGCCAACAACAACTTTGGCCGATGTCAGGCATTCCAAGACTTTTCCATACTTGATGCCAAATGTTGAATCATTGTCACAGCCAATGGCCGCACCGATTGTTGAGGCCTGCTTGGACTCGGGCTGGTGGGGAAACCACATGCCATGCTTTGCAAGGAATTCGTTGAGGTGCCATATTGTAATGCCGGCACCAACCCTGACAGACATGTTTTTTTCATCAAATTCGATGATCTGGTCCATGCCCTTGGTGTCGACCATTATTCCACCCTTCCAGGCCTGGACACCACCACCCATTCCGGTGCCTCCGGCAAAGGCAACAACGGGAATACCAAGATCGTAAGCAACTTTGACGATTTCCTGGCATTCTTCAGTGTTCCTCGGAACTGCAACCATCTCCGGGATGTTGTCATCGCCATACATCCTTGGGCTCCAGTCCCTGCCGTAGCTCATTCTGTGGGCCTCAAGTATGGAAACCCTTTTGCCCAGAATAGGTTTTAGCCGCTTCTCAGCTTCCAAAATTTTGTCCTGCATCAAGCCTCCTGTTTGTCGTCGCAAACAACATAGTATGAATGATCATCCTTTTTCACCTTTGGAACAAAATTCATAAGGTCCTGTTTCGCACAGAGCGCAATATCAGAAGAGAAGCCAAGGGCAGTGAGGTTCCTGCCCGATTCAGAGGCGAGAAGGGCGTCAAGCGGGCGCGAAAAACCTCCATGCACCATCTTTGCGACCCTCGAGGCATCATCCAGGTCAAAGCCCCTGATTTTGCCTGTCATTATCGATTTATTGATTATGGCACCAGCGGCATAAAGATCATCAATCACAGGGTTTCCGTCAACACCCGAGCACAGCATTGCAATGTCTTTTCCGGTCTGCCTGACAAGTCGTGCAATCTCCTCGCAAACAGCAGTCATGTTTATTATCGAGCCTACGAGCACTGTTTCAGATTCACACGCCTGGATCATGGCCTTGGTGCCATTTGTTGTTGTGAGTGCTACTTCCCTGCCTTTTATTTTTGCGGAGAGGGTTTCCGAGGGTGAATTGCCCATCTCGAATCCTTTTATTTTTTCACAATTTCTTTCGCCGGCAATTGCCATGTTCGGGTAATAAAGCTTCTGCGATCTTGCTTCTTCTTCATTCTCGTAAAGTAACACCCTGGTGGCGCCTCTGTCAAACATCGTCACAACATTGCTTGTGGCCCTTAAAACATCGACCACAACAACAATATCGTTTTCTATCCCCTTTTGTGTGCCCTGGGCCAAAAAAGTTTTTATCTTCACAAAAAACTAGTTTATTATTGTAAAAGTTTAAGTTCAACCACGAGCATGGCCAGCTACTTGCCAATCATGAGCCTGACATGCGTCCAGTAAGACACAGGGCTCTTTTCTCCTGCCCCAGGAACACCTGTTATTTCGGGAGGAGTTCTCCATGTTCTCCCAAAATCTTCGGAAACAAAAAATCTAAAAGAAGACTCATAATTGTTTTCATCAAAATAAGGCCTTATGTACCCGGAAAAGATTGGCGGGAGACCTTCAATTGGGTCAATCAACAACTTCCCGTCCTCGGTATATGAAGGATTTTTGAGGTCCTCCTGTGTAGAATTTACGGGCCCAACTATCATCCAGGCACCACCACCAATAAACCAGCTTTGTCCAAGATTGTAATGAAGGTATTTTACATGGTTTGCAGGAACTATCTGGACACCACCCCTCAGGTTTTCATCATCAGTCTTGCCCCTCCACCTTGTGGTGGAAAGTTCAAGCACGCCTGGATGGGTTGCCCTCACTCTTCCGATATCGGCATATTCTGAACCAATAAACCTGCCAGTCTGGGTTGCCCGCTGGAGAACTCTCCCAATCTGGTACCTTTTCTCGGTCTCGTCCATCACATAGATCCCGCCATAGTCCTCCATCTGTACACCATTTACGACGTCGCCCTTGGACCAGTTCTCAAACTCTATGTATCTGACATTGTCCCTTGGTCTTCTGACGTCAATGAACAGGAATTGTGGCGGAATGCGTGTCGGGTCCGTAAAATAGGAATCAAGCGGCACCCAGGAACCCCTGTCCAGGGCATAAACAGGATTACCAACATAGGGTGACCATTCATTAAAAATCCCGTATCCTCCAGGATTACTTACCACTATATCGCCTGTTCCGCCCTCTTCGGTGAAAGGGATTATCGAAAGCTCAGACGCGTTCCAGTTTGTTGGTTTTGCAGGATCATACTGTCTTTTTGGCCCGCACCTCATATGGATTGCATTGACCGCAGATGCAACAATTGCCCCTTTTGTTCCGTTCTGTGCACAAACATAGTGCGATGCCCAGAAGCCGTCCGAGGCCCTTGTGGCCTGGGTGGCAGGGGTGACAACCTCGCCTATCTCCCTGGAGCGGCCATCTGTATAGATAGTTATTTTCCCACCAGCACTGTTGTCAATGAGCACAGAAAAAAGCCTTATCGTGGAAACATCAAACCTTTTGGCCTCTGGCGGGACATCAGCCTTAATGTCGAAAGCCTTCAGCGTTGCGGTCACAGACAAAAGCAGGGCCAGAAGAAACGCCACTATGTGCATTGGGTAAATCATAACAAGACTCTTGCAACACCTCAAGAAAACATTTAGCCACAACAAATGTTCAGCTTGACAACAAATCAATAGTAAATTAACTTAATTGTTTGCGGAGGTGCGCAATGTATGCAATTACCGGAACTATAGAGAACCTTGATTTGGCAGTAATTCTGCAGACAATGAATATAAGCAAGAAAACTGGCTGTATGGAAGTGAAGACCGGCGAAGAAACCTCCCGCATTTTTTTTGAGCAGGGCGCAATAGTACATGCGCTCACAAAAAACCTCGAGGGCGAGACAGCCTTTTATGACTTGCTGACGGTAGAACAGGGTACATGGGGTTTCATACCCGATATGACCCCGCCAAAGAGGACGATAAGGAACAAGATTGAGGGCCTGCTTCTCAACTGGAGCAACCTCATGGATGAGTGGAATTCAATCAAGGACAAACTCCCCCAGCAAGACGCTATCCTGAGGATGGTGGATGTCCCAGAGGACGAAAGGGAACATCTGGTGTTCAACATGGACGAGTGGGAAGTCCTCGAGCTGATAAAAAGGTATGGCTTGACATCCAAAGTGTTCGAAGAAAGCAAGGTAGGAAGGTTCAAAACGGGCAAGGCAATTTTGAAGTTTCTCTCAATAGATTTGATAAAAATTGAGAAACAGGACAAAGAGAACATTGAAAAAATCATGAATTTTCTCAATGACGTGGGAAGTGAACTCGGCGAAAGAAACCTGGGAGCAAACCACTTCAGGCGCATAGTTGACAAGTTTACAGTTGAAACGGCAAAGCGCTACAAGTTCATGAATGACCTAAGGCTTGATGAAAACCTCAAGTTTACGGGTCTTAAGACAAAAGGACTGCTTAACGAGAACGTCATCGAGGCACTGAAAGACCTTCTCTGGAACATAATTGACTATGTCAACAGCCTGGTCGGGACACCACTTGCATTTGACCAGATGTCAAAGGTCATAGGCAGGCATTTCAAACCGGGCGACGAAATAATGAGGACCCTCAAACTCGATGAATACATTGCCTCGGAAGGAAGAGTAAGAAGATGAAGCTTTTCAACACGATGACCAGAGCAAAAGAAGAGTTCATGCCAGTGCATGATAACGAAGTAAGGCTTTACACTTGCGGGCCAACGGTCTATTCAAGAATACATATAGGCAACTTCAAGACATTCCTCTTTGAGGACATTCTGGTCAGGTATTTCATTTATAAGGGCTACAAGGTAAAACAGGTGATGAACATTACCGATATTGACGATAAAACCATAAGGACCAGCAGACAAAGGAATGTTCCGTTAAAAGAAGTCACTGATCCTTATATTGAGTTGTTCCACAGGGACAGGAAAGCCCTCCATATAATCGATGCTACAAATTACCCAAGGGCGACAGAGCACGTCCCACAGATGGTGGAAATCGTCCAGAAGCTCATGGACAACGGCCACGCATACAGGGCCGCTGACAACTCGATCTATTATTCAATTTCATCCTTTAAAGATTACGGCAAACTTGCCCATCTCGAAATAAACACCCTCCAGTCCGGGGCATCGGGAAGGGTGGCCTCTGACGAATACGAGAAAGATTCTATCTCTGATTTTGCTTTATGGAAGGCATGGGACGAAAACGACGGAGAAGTGTATTGGGAGACCCAGCTTGGGAAGGGACGCCCCGGCTGGCACATAGAGTGCTCTGCAATGTCAATGGAATACCTTGGTGAAACCCTCGATATTCACACAGGTGGCATTGACAACATCTTCCCGCACCACCAGAACGAGATTGCGCAGTCGGAAGGCTTCACCGGCAAGACATTCTCAAAATACTGGATGCACTCGTACCATCTCATGGTTGATGGCGCAAAAATGAGCAAATCGCTGGGGAATTTCTACACACTGGAGGACCTCGAAAAGAAGGCAATAACTCCGGAAACATTCCGCTTCTTCGTGGTAACAAACCACTACAGAACGAGTCTAAATTACACTGATGAGGCCGCAAGGGCCGCTGGAAAGGCGAGAGACAGCCTTATTGAATTTGTCGACAGGGTAAGAAACATACCCGATGGCCCCGATAAATTTGATGTTGGGCCAACAATCGAAGGGATGTTCAGGGAGTTTGAAGCCGGGATGGATGATGACCTGAACACACCGCAGGCAATTGCCGCGGTATTTGACATGACGCGCCCTATAAACAGGGCAATAGATGAAGGCAAGATCGGCACACTGGGAAGGGAAAACCTCTTAAAGGCCATCGAAAAGGTAAACACCGTCTTTGCATTTCTTGAAGGCTCGCAAACTACTATTCCGGAGGAAGTTACAGAGCTGATGAAACAAAGGGAGCAAGCGAGAAAAGAAAAAAATTGGGCCATGTCGGACCAGCTCAGAGACAAAATACTGGAGCTAGGCTTCATCGTAAAAGATACGCCCCAAGGCCAGCGCGTGACAAAAAAATAAGGCCATACAAGAGCCCCCAAGAGGGCAGAAAGCGAATTTAAAGTGGAAAACGAAAGGGGCCGCGACAGAAAAGGCGGCTTTGGAAAAAGCAATTTCAGGGACAATGGTCCTTCAAGAAGATCTTTTGGAGACAAAAAACCCTTTGGTGAAAGAAAGTCTTTTGGTGGAGACAGGAAACCATACGGAGAAAACAAACCATTTGGTGAGAGAAAGTCCTTTGGTGAAAGAAGATCGTATGGCGATAGAAAACCCTATGGAGACAAACCCTACGAACCAAGGAAAAGGTTTGGTGAAGACAGGCCTTTTGGTGAAAGGAAGCCCTATGGAGACAGAAAACCATATGGCGAGAACAAGCCTTTCGGTGAAAGAAGATCGTATGGCGATAGGAAGCCATACGGTGACAGAAAACCGTATGGAGAAAACAAGCCCTTTGGTGAAAGAAGATCGTATGGCGATAGAAAACCCTATGGAGACAAACCCTACGAACCAAGGAAAAGGTTTGGTGAAGACAGGCCTTTTGGTGAAAGAAAACCTTATGAAAGAAGACCCCCAAGGGACGATTCTGATGGTGACGGGAGCCCAAAACTTTCCTGGCAAAAAAAAGAATGGTCAGGCCCATCAGATAGAAGGTTTGGCAGAAGAGATGACGATGGTGGTCACAGGCCGAGGTTTCCAAGACAGGATAGCGATGGCGAATTCAGGAGAGAGCACGTATACGAAAGACCGCCGTCACGCACAGGAAGCAAGTTTCAGAGAAGACCCTTTGAAGAAAGGGAAGTTCAGGACCTGGAATATGCCGAGGAGCTCCCATTTGCCAATGAGGTAACCCTAGAAGAAACAGACAACGCAATCATAGGCAAAAACGCCGTGCTTGAGGCAATCAGGGCAGGTACCAGTATAAACAAAGTCCTCATCAGGAAAACCCTCAAGATCAACACTGTCCTGAAAGCAATCATGGATGAAAGCAAGGACAGAGGCATAAGATACGACCTAGTTTCTGATTTTGAAATCGGAAAATATGGCAGCAGGGACGTGGTTGCGCTTGCCTCACCAACACAGTATGCTGAAATCGAAGATCTAATTAGTCCAGAGAACACCATATCCATGATCGCCATCCTCGACGGGATTGAAGATCCGCAAAATCTCGGTGCAATCATAAGATCTTCCGAGTGTTTTGGGGCTTCTGGTGTCATAATCCCGAAACATGGTGCCGCACCAGTCACCTCAACTGTGACAAAAACCTCTGCAGGCGCTGCGCTCAGGCAAAAAATAGCCAGGGTGGCAAACATCAAGATAGCAATT
The DNA here is from genome assembly GCA_012517765.1 of Caldisericales bacterium. Classification (GTDB taxonomy): domain Bacteria; phylum Caldisericota; class Caldisericia; order JAAYUI01; family JAAYUI01; genus JAAYUI01. Next base: position 57,121 of record JAAYUI010000010.1, read on the forward strand.
GAGAAGCTCAAGGAGGCAGGGTACTGGATCTATGGCTCATCGCCGGATGCCACCTCGGAATCACAATCAGTGGAGTTTCCTGACAAGTGCTGTTTCATCATTGGTTCCGAAGGTGACGGTATGCACAAGACAGTCGCAGAACACTGTGACGAGATAATCAAGATCCCCATGAAGGGAAAACTCGGCTCGCTGAATGCTTCAGTTGCCGCAGCAATCCTCATGTACGAGTGGGCAAAAAAGCACCCACAGCAGCCAGACAAAAAGGTTGATGAGAAGGCTGATGAAAAGGTTGACCAACCCACAATAGAGCAGTAAAATCAATCTATGAAAATAGTCTTCGATGTGAAGACGGCAGGTTCGTTTCACTCGATGCCGGAATGGGCACTTTCTGAAACAAGGAAGGCCCTTCCGGCGCACGAAATATTTTCTGTAACACGTGATGAGCTCCCAAGTTATGTGGAGAATGCAGACGTCATTGTATGCTATTCCCTTCCAAGGGAGCTTTTCCTTCAGGCACACGACCTTAAAATGTTGGTGTTTGCCGTTGATGGCATTGGCCCGCAAAGACTCTATCCGGAACTGAGAAGCTCACCAGTACCCGTCATAAATTCAAAAGGTTGCAGAAGTCAGGCCATTGCAGAACACGCATTTTCACTCCTCCTCGCATGCTCCAGAAAAATAATTCCAATGGGCAAAACACTCACACCTGAAGGATGGTGGGGTAATGGAGTGACAGAAGGTCACCCGCCAATGGAGATCTCAGGGAAAACCATCGGGATACTCGGTCTTGGCAATATTGGCAAGAGGGTCGCAAAAATAGCCAGGAATGGTTTTGGCATGAAAGTTCTTGGAATGAGGCGTGGCAAAGGGAGCGTTGAAAATGTGGACGAGGTTTTTGGGCCAGACGGGCTTGACCACATACTCGAGAATTCCGACGTAATTGTATTGTGTCTCCCTGAAACAGAGAACACTCAGTGTTTTATTGGGCAAAAAGAATTTGCACTCATGAAGCATGGGGTGATCATCATAAATATTGCCAGGGGCTCCCTCATCGACACACAGGAGTTGGTGAGCGCGATAAAAAGTGGCAAAGTGGCAGCTGCGGGGCTCGATGTGTTTGAAAAAGAGCCACTGCCTGCAGATTCGCCTTTGAGAACACTTCCACAGGTCGTGGCAACTCCACACGCTGCAGGTGTCACGCCACATTTCTGGGAAAGGTTCATTAAAATAATCATCGAGAACGTCAAAAGACTTGAGTCCGGGGAGCAACTGCTTAATATTACTGACAAAGTACTCGGGTATTAAGCCAGAAAAGTGGTGACCATGCTCCTTGACTGGGTTTTCTGCCCCTACAACTCAAAAGGTGCTTTTGCCAGAGAGGCCGAGGCTTGTTTTGATCTGGTTTTGCGCAGATGGGACATAACACAAATCAGGGACGCCTCAATCTCGTTGTTGCCAAAACATATTGCCGGTTGCATAAAATCAGTAAGATCAAACAACGAAAGAAAAGAAACCCAGGGTGCCAAACCATGTTTTTTCCTCGAGGGTGAAGAACTCCCATGCTACCAGAATATCCATGATTTTTTTGCAGCAATAGAACAAAGAAACATGGCAAGGAGCAGAGAACCTGTCATCAACGAACTATTTGTCCACCCAAGACTCCCATGGGAGAGAAGGGACCAGCACGTTCTTGTGTTGCCTGTCACAGCAAAAGATATTGCAGGATACGGTCTTCCAACACCAAGTATGAAGGAGGATGTCAGGTTTGGTGATATTGGAAATCCGGAAACACTCGAATTCATGACGCTTGCGACCAGGAATTATGGCAAAATGATGTCCATTGCTTTTATTGGTTCTGATGTTGCCGGGTATATAACGCATGTACCAAAACCTCTGGCCAACAGAATGGGCTGCAAGTTTGTGGACGAAATACAGGACAAGGGCGTCATGCAAATTATCGACCTTTACGTGTATCCGCAATTTAGGGGAGGTGGCGTTGAAAAATCACTGATTGGCAACCTTGCAGAATTTTGCAGAAAAAACAGACATCAAAAGATAGAAGTCTACACACTGGAGACATCTGTGGAAGATTATATGCCATCAACCGGCCACTCGGCGATGTATGATGGTTCAGGGTTCAAGACAAAAAAATCTATAAAACAGAAAAACCAGGAAAACAAAGAATATGACTTTGTCCTGATGACCATGGAGACCTGAGTGGAACGTGAAGAATTTGACCTGATTGTCGAACAATGCTGGAATGAACTGCCAGAAGAATGGAAAAAAGAACTTGAGGAAGCAAACATCTCCTACGAGATAATCGACCTGGCAACAAATGAAATCGCGGCAAAAGCCGGAACGAGTCCGTGGAACCTGCTGGGATTATTTTCCGGGGTCCCAAAAACAGTCAGGCACAAGGGTTTTGAGCCAATGGCTTTTCCTGACAGGATAACTGTTTTCAGGTTGCCAATCATGTCAAGAGTTTTTGACATTGAAAATCTCAGGAAGACGATAAAACATGTCCTGTATCACGAAATAGGGCACTACTTCGGTCTGTCAGAGGACGAGCTCAGGCAGGCCCAGGGCGACCCGCTGTAAGCATTTTTAAAAGTCTTATTGTCTGGAGCTTGGTTCCCAATTCTGAATCGCCGGCAGGACCAACGCATGATGGGCAACCATTCTCGCACGGGCACTTCTGGAGCGTGTCAAGTGCAAGCATAAGCGGTGATATTCCCATATCAAGCATGTGTTCCGAAAGACCAACCCCTCCAGCCACTCTCTCATAGATGAAAACCGTCGGCGCCTCAAAATGGGGTGATTTTACCTCAACATACATCCCCAAATCCCTGGGGTCACACATGAGTGGCAACGGCATGATTCCAATAAGAATATTTCCAAGCCCCTTTAATGCCTTCTCAAGGTCATTTTTCGAGAATTCCGAAACAACCTTCTCGCCAACAGTCACCCACCATGACATGGTGTCCATAGACATTTCCGGAAGGTGTACTTCACCATAGCCAAGGTTCTGGTGCGTGGTCAGCTGGATTTTTTTAAACACTGTCGTCAATGCAGTTACAGTGACCTCGCCCGCACCAAGCTTGCAGTTTCCAATGTCATTATTTTCAGCTTCCGAGAGTACTCTGAGGCTGATCTGCAAATTTGCGTCTGTATACCAATCAACCGGAACTTTTCTGACAAAAGCTTTTCTCTCCTTGAAGTCAAGCCGATCAACATGATATGTGACCCCGTCGTGCATGTAGATTGCCTGGTCATGCACAAGCATTGGTGCAGAAAACAAATCTATTTCACCAATGGTTCTGACGTGTGGTGAACCTGTGACATCGATTATGGCAACATTCCCTTCGGTTGCATTCCTGAGAGATATTTCATCAGCAGGGTAAGAATCTGTCATCCAGAACCATCTCCCCTGGTCGTGATTGACTATCCCCTCCTTTTCAAAATGCGAAAGAACCGGCCCAATCTCCGCCCTGCCAAATGATTCTCCATCCACAAAAGGAAGCTCGAATGCCGCACACTTCACATGGGAGACCATAATGTAGAGGTTGTCAGGGTTTACTAACCCTGATTCCGGAGGTGTCGATAACAGATAGTCAGGGTTCTGGGCTATATACTGATCAAGTGGGTTACCAGATAGTACCAGAATGCCAAGGCTGGTCTGCTGTTTTCTCCCAGCCCTGCCAGCCTGCTGCCTCATGCTTGCTATTGTGCCTGGGTAGCCAACCATTACTGATGCTTCAAGTCTTCCTATGTCTATCCCAAGCTCAAGGGCATTGGTTGAAACAACACCCATTATTTTGCCTTCTCTCAGTCCTTTTTCAATCTCCCTGCGCTCAAGGGGCAGATATCCACCCCTGTAGCCCCTGATTGAATCAGGACTAAATCCAGCCCTTGCAGCGTGGTCCTTCAGGAGTTTCAGGACGTTCTCGACAGTGGTCCTTGCCCTTGCAAAAACAATGGTTTGTATACCAGACTGGACAAGCTGGGAGGCAAACCGCTCTGCTTCAAAAATAGAGGATTTGCGCAAACCAAGCTGCTTGTCGACAACCGGTGGATTGTACACCACAAAATATTTATCACCGCTTGGAGAACCATCCTCGGTTATTGCCTCAACATCGCCCTCGATAATTCTGGATGCAAGATCGGCAGGGTTTGCAATTGTTGCCGAAGACATGATGAAAGTTGGGTGGCTCCCGTAAAAAGCGCAAATTCTATTTAATCTTCTTATAACATTCGCCATGTGCGAACCAAAAACACCCCTGTACTGGTGGAGCTCATCGATGACAACATACTTCAGGTTCTCAAAAAGGTGCACCCATTTTGTGTGGTGTGGCAAAATTCCTGCGTGGAGCATGTCCGGGTTCGTAAGGATTATGGAGCCTTCTACTTTGAGGATTTTTCTTTTGCCCACATCGGTGTCACCGTCATAAGTGTGAAATTTTACACCAAGTCCTGTTGCTTCAACTAGCTCCGAAAGCCCGGTTTGCTGGTCGAATGAAAGCGCCTTGGTTGGAAAAAGGTAAATCGCCCTTGCTGCTGGGTCTTTGGAGATCGCAGACAAAACTGGAACATTGTAGCAGAGGGTCTTTCCGGAGGCAGTCGGTGTCGCCACAACAACATTTTTGCCGGACAAAACACTTTCAATAGCTTCTGACTGGTGCGAATAGAGTTTTTCGATACCAATTTTTCTGAGGCCAGCCGAAACAGTTTCGGGCACACAAAGCGGAATGTCTGAAAAAGTCCCTTTTCTTCCCTCAAAATGTATCAGGGTCAACTCTTTTCCGGACTCATTCCTGTAAATCTGGGAGACAATCTCTTCTATGGACACGGGTGAATTCTAGAACAAGCAAAACCGCATGTCAACGAACAGGAGGATTTAACTTGTCTTCTCTATTTACATTTAAGGGTTTTGCAATAAAATCAGTCACTAGTGTCCAATGATGGGCGCAATATACGATGAGGTGAATGATGGTAGTCTTTGAGTTCGATGAAGAAACGGGAAAAGCCGTGGAGCAACCCCAGGAGAAAAAAGAAGTCCAGCCAGAAGTAAAATCTGAGTCATCCAAGCTGGAAAAAGCTGTCAACGACTTCGAAATGAAGTCTGTCAAAAGAGGGCAGCTTGTAAACGCGACAGTAGTGAAAGTCACGTCTGATGGTCTCCTGGTTGATGTCGGCCAGAAGTCGGAGGGATTTATCCCCAGGGCAGAGGCATCTACAAGAGACGACGTGGATCTAGTGTCCACGTTCAAAACAGGAGACGTGATCCAGTGCCGCGTTGTCAAGATTGGCGATGACGATGGCATGATAATACTCTCCAAAAAGCGTGCCGATTTCGAGCTTGTCTGGGACAGGCTCAAAGAGGCAAAGGACAACAAGGAAATCCTCACAACGGTCGCCACAAAGGCCGTCAAGGGTGGACTTCTTGTTGATGTCGGCGTACCGGCTTTTGTACCGAGATCACAGATTGACCTTAACCGCAATGCCGATCCGACAAAGTGGGTTGGCAAGGAACTCAAAGTCAGGATTATAGAGGTTGACCGTCCGACAAGACGTGTCGTCTGCTCCCAGAAGGAAGTCCTGGAAGAGGACCGCGAAAGAAGGCGTGAAGAATTCATCTCCAACCTCAAGGTTGGAGAAATCTATGAAGGCACAGTTGTTGGCCTCGTGGAATTCGGCGCTTTTGTTGACCTCGGCGAAGGCGTGGAAGGACTTATTCACCTTTCAGAGCTTTCCTGGGGCGGAAGAAAGACCCCGCAGCAGGTGCTCAAGAAACGCCAGAAAGTCAACGTCAAAGTCATCAAGATCGCTGGAGAAGAGGGCAGAATAAGTCTTTCTCTCAGGCAGGCACAGCCACATCCATGGGAACTTGTCCCGTACAAATACTCTGTTGGTGACGTTGTCGAAGGCACAATAACCAGACTGCTGAAGTTTGGCGCTGTTGTAGAGCTTGAAGAAGGTGTCTCGGGTCTTCTCCACATCTCCCAGGTTTCAAACCACAGGGTCGAGAGGATAGACACTGAAATCAAGGAAGGCCAGACAGTCCAGTGCAAGATTCTCGAAATCAGGGTCCCCGACCGCAAGATAAGGCTTTCCATCAAGGCAACGCTCCCCGAGGAACCAAGGCCGGAGCGCCAGCCAAGGAAACGCTTTAACGCTTATGAAGACGAAGAAGAACAGTACCTCAGGGAATTCGCCCAGGAATCGGCAGATCCGTCCGTAAGACTCATCTCGGAGAACGACCTCGAGAGGGAAAACCGCGAAGTCTTCAACGTCAACGAGTGATATAGATACCCAAATAAACAAGGAGAAATTCAAAAAATGAAAAAATACTTGGCAATAGTAGCCATTTTGGCACTTGGAATCACCTTCATGGCCGCTTGCGGTTCAAAAAATGAAGAGACCACCCCAGCTGATCAGGGAACAACCACTGACCAGTACAACACCGACAATCAGACAACCGACCAGACCACAACAACCCCGACTGACAACGCAACCGACAAGACTGGCACAGAAACCCCGGCAGAGGGAGAGAGCAAAGACATGGGAACAACAAATACTGATCTTGGAAAGACCATTGTATTCGAAACTAATTATGGCATCTTTGAAATCGCCCTTTACAGCGATGCCCCGATAGCATCAAAGAACCTCATTGACAAAGCAAATTCCGGCTTCTACAACGGGCTCACCTTCCACCGTGTTGTAAAAGGTTTCGTCATCCAGGGCGGCGACCCGCTTGGAAACGGCACCGGCGGCAACACAATGGGCCTTGATCCAAGGGGACTCCACCAGAGCAAGAGGGGAACGATCTCCATGGCATCTGCCAATATTGAAGTAAATCAGTCCGATGCACAATTCTTTATTAACCTGGTAGACAATTTCCGCCTCGACGAAATGGGATTTATTGCATTCGGCGAAGTAACAAAGGGCATGGAAGTCGTAGACAAGATTGCAGAAGTACCATGCAATCCCGGTGCAGACGGCGCAAACTCCAGCCCAGTCTCACCAGTACTTATCAATAAAGTCTATGTCAAATAGGACAATTTTGGCCTCTCTGGCCACACTGGCCCTGGCTTTTTCAATGACCAGTTGCATGGGTGTGTCGCTTGAAGAGAAACAAAACGAAGTCCCGCAAGAAAAAACCAAAATCACCTTCAGAACAACTGAAGGTGATTTTGTTATTGGAGTGCTTCCAAAAAATGCCCCGGATTCAGTTGAAAAGTTCCTAACCTGGTGCAAGGGCTTCAGGGCGCCAAACGGGCAGTTCGTGGAGAGTATTTACAATGGATTACAGTTCTACAGGATAATGCCTGGCAAATTCGTCCAGGGTGGCGACCCTTTTAACAACGGCACCGGGGCCGATCCATTCAAGATACCCTTCGAGAAAACAGAGAAGCTGCTGAAAAGGGGCGTTGTCTGTCTGGCAAACGACGGCCAGGGAAACAATAACTGCATTTTCTTCATACTTCTTGTAGATGCCCCGCAATTCCAGGGGAAATACACTGCAATAGGGGAAGTGGTACAAGGTCTTGATGTTGTGGACCGAATGAGCTATGTAGAAACCCGTCCAGACGAACCAAATACACCACTCCGCAGCATCTCAATAATTGGCGTCAAGGTAAGTGAGTAAGGTAGCATTTTACTGCTTTTCTGGAACCGGAAACACAAGACTGGTTGCCCAGAAGGTCAAGGAAGGCCTTGAACTTGAAGGCCACAAGACCGATTATTTCGAGGTCAAGGACAAACCCGTCAATCCCTCAGCATACGATTCCTTTGGGGTGTGCTTTCCGGTTTATGACTGGTCACCTCCATGGCCCCTCAGGGATCTCTTAAAAAAATGGCATGGCCTGCTAAACGGCAAGCCATGCTTCATTGTGATGGACTATGCCGGAGAGCCGGTCAATGCCTGTCTCAAAATGATGGAGGATCTTGAAAAAACTGGCGCAAAAGTTTTCCATACAAGCGAGATAGTAATGCCAGAATCATGGACTGTAGTCCTTACGCCAAAAAGCATAAACTCTATGGATGAGTGGCTCTCAAAAAACCCGCAACCGGACCCAACCAGTTTTGGCAAAGAAATCGGAAGGAAATTGAAAAACGGCAACATTGCACCAATAAATAAACCAAGATACAAATTTTCTCTTTACAGTTTAATGATACCATTTTATACAAAAACTGTGCTCAAAATGTTTTACAGGGTGAACCTCGACAAGAGCAAGTGCGTTAAATGTGGTGCTTGTGTAGAAATATGCCCCACAGGAAGTATAAAAATAAATTCCTGTCCTTCATTTTCCTATCCATGTGCAGGCTGTTACGCGTGCATAAACCACTGCCCGACACAGGCTCTCGAGTCCTGGGCAACTAGAGGAAAAATAAGATATAAACCTAAAGAACCTTATTTTTAAATAAAAAAGGCAGGGTCAACACCCTGCCTTTTTTATTGTTTCTGATGGGGAAATTATGCTATGACCCTGACTTCTCCGTTTATCAGGCCCTGGATCATGGCTTTTTGTGAATTCATCTGTTCAATGTAATCAACTATCTGTGCGGTTATGAGCTCTCCATGTATCAGTATGGGGATGCCCGGCGGATAAGGACACACAACGTCGGCGGAGACCCTTCCAACAGCCTGCTTGAGAGAAACAAGCTCCGATTTGGAATAGAAAGCTTTCCTCGGAAGCATTTCAAGTGGCGGGATCTCTGGAAGTGGCACTTTCACAAGCGGCCTGCAGTTGTATTTTTTGCTTGCCAGTTTTTTCAAAACCTCAACCATCCCTTTTACATAGTCCCATTTTGATCCAACGGTCAGGAAACAGAGGAAATTGTCGGCATCGGAAAGCTCTATCTCGACATTGTACTCGTCGTTAAGTATCCTCTCGGCCTCCCAGCCGGAAAGGCCAAGTTCTGAAACGTTTATTGTTATCTTTGTCCTATCAAAGCCAACAACTCCCTGTTTTCCGACAACCTCACTCCCCGGACATTTCAATCCTGGGATCTTGTTGATTTCGGCCCTCAACCAGTCGGCCATTTCGAGGACCTGCGTAAGCCTTTCCCGACCATGAATGGCCATATATCTTCTTGCCGCATCAAGCGAGCTCATGAAGACGTATGATGGCGAAGACGACTGCAAAAGGACAAGGATCATCTTGAGCCTTTCTGTCGCCGCCCTTGCCGTTACAACATGCATGAGTGAACTCTGGGTCATGGTTGGCAATGTCTTGTGGGCACTCTGGGCAACAAGATCGACATCACACTGGCAAGCAGAAACAGGCATTTCAGGGTGGAACGGGAAGTGCGCACCATGTGCTTCATCCACAAGCACTCTGAGGCCCTTTATTGTGGCCATTGACGCAAGCGTCTGTATGTCAGAAGCAAGGCCAAAATAATTTGGTGTGGTCATCAGAACAGCTTTTGCAGAAGGATGGCGTTTGATAGCACTTGCAAGTGTTGCCGGGGTTATGGAGGTGTATTCCCCAAAATCAGAGTTGTAGTCCGGCATCACATAAACTGGTTCAAGTCCGCCCAGAATAAGCCCTCCTACAGTACATCTGTGGCTGTTTCTCTGCAGAATAATCTTTTCTTCGCTCCATGCCGAAGAAAGCATCATGGCCTGCACACCAACAGTCGTACCATTTATAAGGAATTTTGTTTCCCTGACCCCAAAGGCATCAGCGGCAAATTTCTGCGCTTCGCCAATGACTCCACTCGATGTATGAAGGTAATCAAGGTTCTGGACTTCCGTAAGGTCAAATTTGAAAAGACCTTCACCAAACCATTCCGAAAGAGGCTCTGGAATAACTCCTCCCCTCATATGCCCTGGCATATGGAAGGGCAATCTGTTTTGCCCGATATATTCAATCACTTTCTCCACAAGCGGGGCTCTTGTCTGGTCAAGCCTGTATTTTCTCACTTGGTCACCTCCTTTGGGAACGCAATTGGCCTAACATCATACACACAATTTAAACCTTGTCCAGTATAGGGTAAAATTCATCTGCAACAAAACCGGGTGCAGAAATTTCAAAAAATGGTTTTGCATTTACAATAAAATCTCAATATAACATTCCTCAAAAGGAGGAGATGTGAAACTAGACCAAAACAGTCTCTCAAAAACACTGGACAGCTTTAACGAGGATGTACTATTTGACAAAAACATTCCTGAAAACATTGTCAGGGAAACAGCGACATGGATTGCTTCAAGACAGGGGCTTCCAGGTTCCTACTACAACATGTTTGCGCCAACAGCAAACGATTTTCTTGAGGCAAAGCTCTTTACGGGAGAAAAAATAGCTTCGAGGGCTGCCACAGCACACGTACTGAGCGAGGAGACATGCAGAGCAATAATCAGGCTTGGTACCAAAAACATACAGGCCAAGAAAGCCCTTGAAACAGCCACAGAAGACATGCTCGGAAGAATTAAAGACAACCCAAGTGGCAAGTATTGCTGTGGAACATGCTCGGTGTCCTTCTGGAGACACCTTCAGGCTGGCGGGCTTTCACTGCAGGAAGAGCGGATTGCAAATGGAATGAAGGACCTGAAAAAAAGCCGGACTGGGAATGGCAAATGGAGACTTTATCCATTTTTTTACACCCTCTACGCACTTCTTGACATGGACATGAAAGAGGCCCTGGAAGAAATAAGGTATGCAGCACCAGCGATGGAGAGGTCGCTAAAATCGGGGAAGGGGAATGATTCTTATGCTGTCAGAAGGAGTGAGATTTGTAAAAGGTTGCTGGTAAAAATATAGAACCAGACTTCTCGTTTGTTTTGATAAAAAATCCAGACTTGCCAAAAACGAAATGGTCGGGACGGCCAGATTCGAACTGGCGACCTCTTGGTCCCGAACCAAGCGCTCTACCAAACTGAGCCACGTCCCGACGGATTTAGCATTCTAATGATTATTTGGCCTTTGTAAAGGGGAATTTTTAATCTTTATATATTGTAGTTCTGTGACACAGTATAGTGCTGCTTTTGCACATTTTTACGAAAAAAACCTTGTTTCACCTGTAAACCACACTGATGGCAGTCCAGAAAATAAAAAAGCCCCACAAAAGGGCAGAAGTGGTCGGGGCGAGTAGATTCGAACTACCGACCTTCAGTCCCCCAGACTGACGCGCTAACCAAACTGCGCCACGCCCCGAGCAAATGACAACGGCCTGGTGATTTTAACACACCAGGCCGTCAAGTCAAGTCAAATGCTTCTACTCAATCACTTCTTGTGGTGAACGGTGTGGACTGCGGACTTGAGGTCCTTGCCTGGTTTGAAGGCTGGGACTTTCTTCTCTGGGATGTTGAGCGGCTTGCGTGTTTTTGGGTTGACGCCCTTGCGTGCCTTGCGGTTCCTCACATAGAAGCTGCCGAAGCCAACAAGGAGAACCTTGTCGCCTGTCTTCATGGCGTCCTTGATTGAATCAAGGGTGGCGTCGAGCATTGCTGCGCAATCTTTCTTTGAAAACTTCGTTGTGGATGCGATCTTGTCGATCAGTTCTGGTTTTGTCATTTTGACCTCCTGTAAATTTTTATTCTTCTTTCAATTCCCTCTTCATGAGCCTTCTGATGGCCCGCAAAGGGGTGGTACTGCCTTTTGATACTGCATCTATTTCAGATGCTATCGGTAGCTCGATTCCGTACTTTTCGGCCAGGAGGAGTAATCCCTGCAGTGATTCAAGCCCCTCTATGGCCTGTCCGTCCGGTGATACTTCATTTCTGGCTTCAACAGGCTTTTTACCTTTTCCAAGCAGATACCCGAAGCGCTTGTTTCTCGAAAGTGGCGAAGAGCATGTGGCCACCATGTCACCAAGGCAGGATAATCCTCTAAGGGTCGTCTCCTGGGCACCAAGCGCCCTGTACAACCTTCTTGCTTCTTCAAGGCCTCTTACCACTAATGCGGCTTTTGTGTTGTCTCCAAAACCAAGTCCTTCAACAACACCAGCCCCTATCGCAACTACATTTTTCAGGACACCTCCAAGTTCTACGCCCCTGACGTCTCTTGAGCGATAAACCCTGAAATAGGTGTTTGAAAAAAGTTGCTGGACATGCTTCGAAAGTTCGTCACTTTCTGAAGCACATACCGCAGCGGTGGGCATCTTCTGGGCAACCTCTCTGGCAAAGTTTGGGCCTGAAAGAACTGCAATCCTTCCACTGTCAAGTTTCCACTCTTTTGTAAGAAGTTCTGACATGGTGAGTGATTGTTCAGGTTCAATACCTTTAACCACAGAAACTACCATAGTTTGATTTTCAAGGTTGCGGGCAAACTCCCTTGCAGCCATGGCTAGATATTTCCCGGGTACAGCGGCCACCATTATATCGATACCTTTTGAGGCTGTCAAGGGGTCGGATTCAATAGTGACCTTGTCTGGGAGTTTATACCCAGGAAGATACCTGATATTTTCAGCATTTCTTTTTATTTCATCGGCCAGATCAGGAGTATTCGCCCAAAGGATAATTTCTATCGGTTTTGAGGCCAGAGTCATGGCCAAAGCTGTTCCCCATGCCCCTGCTCCCATGACACAAACCCTCATCAGTGCTGTCTCCTTGAGAACCTTACCGGTGTGCCTTCGAGCCCGAATTCCTCTCGTAAGTTGTTCTCCAAAAATCTCATATATGACTCGGAAGCTGCCTCAACATCGTTAACAAAAAATTGAAAAGTTGGCGGACGGGTTGTTACCTGGGTCACATAATAAATTTTCAAGACTTTCCCTTTATGAACATTTGGTGGTTGCTTGTCGGTGACCTGGGCCAGCCACCTGTTCAGCTTTCCGGTGGTTATCCTGTCATTGTAGTTATCCAGTGCTGCAATAATGTGGGGGAAAATTTTTGTGATATTTTTTCCAGTCAAGGCGGACACATTCACACGTTTGGCATAATCAATAAACCTGAGCTGGTGCGACAAATTGTCCTCGAGTGCCTTTTTGTCTTCAACCAGATCAATCTTGTTTACAACCACCACGCATGCCTTCCCCTCATCTGCAATATATCTTGCAAGTTGCTGGTCGTCTGAGGTGGCCCCAAACGAACCATCGATGACCAGAATCACGAGATCGCTCCTGTGGATGGCCTGTTCTGACCTCTTGATGGTCACATAATCAAGCTGTTCGTCATATTTGTAGCGCTTCTTGATTCCTGCCGTATCTACAAGAATATATCTGGTGCCATCATACTCAATGAGCGTATCAACAGCATCTCTGGTCGTTCCAGGAACATTGGAAACGGTTGTTCTCTTTTCACCCAGAAATGCGTTCAGAAGTGATGATTTGCCGACATTCGGCCTTCCTGCTATCGCAATTCTCCTTGGTGGCAGTTCTTCTTCCGTTTCCTGTCCTTGCATATCTTCGACAACAGCCTGTCCAACATTTTCCACTATCAGATCAAGCAACTCAGCAAGGTTTCTGCCTGAAGTTGCAGACACAGTAAATGGGTCGCCAAAACCCAGCTGATTAAAGTTAAAGTCAGTCCAGTCCCTGTTATCGGCCTTGTTTGCCACGAGGATGACTTTCTTGGAGGATTTTCTCAGCATTCTGGCAACATAAATGTCTTCTTTGGTCGGGCCAATCTGCGCATCCACCATAAAGACGATGACATCGGCGATGCCAATGGCCATTTCGGACTGAAGGGAGACCTGGCTCTGGATCGTGGAGGCCTCAGGGGCTATCCCTCCAGTGTCCATGAGGGTGAAATCGACTCCATTCCAGATAAAATCTTCCATGATCCTGTCGCGGGTCACACCCATAGACTGATCGGTGATTGTCCTGGCTTTTCTGAGGATTCTGTTGAATATCGTGGACTTCCCAACCGACGGCCTTCCAATGAAGGCCACGATTGGGAGGTTCTTGGCCCTTAAGGGTTTTATCGAGGATATTTCGTTTTCCATTTGTTCTACCTGAAATAAGTATTGTCCCAAACGACATTTGTCAAGTACACTGGAGAATTGGCAAATACCCGCTATAATTTCCCCTTCAGGAGGCAAGATGTCTGTTGAAAAAAAAGACCTCAAAAGGATTTTCGAACTGTCAAAACTCGACCATACGAAATCAGATGGCCTCGAAAAAGACATTGAAAGGCTTGTTGAAAGTTTTTCACAAATCAGAAACATTGACCTGAGGGACTGCGAGCCAATGGTATTCCCAAAGTGGTGCATTCTCAGATACAGGAAAGACGAGCCACTGGAGGGCATCAAAAAAAGCGATGCACTCTCACAGGCACCAAAAACAGACGGGACCTTTTATATTGTTCCAAAAATCATATCTGGTGAACCATGAACATACCAGAAGCCAGAAATCTTCTCAAATCAAAATCAATTTCGCCCCTTGAACTTGTTGAGGAATGCGAAAAAAACTGGAAAAACCAGGAATACGACCTTAACGCAGTAATAACACCCATGTTCGAGAGAGCAAAGGAAATTGCCAAAAAAGCTGTTTTTGACGAATCAAAACCACTCTCCTGCATACCTTACGCTGTAAAAGACAACATCTGCATCAAAGGAGAGAAGCTCACCTGCGGCTCCAAAATTCTCGGTGCATACAAAAGTCTTTTTGAATCGACAGCAACCCAAAGACTTACAAATGCCGGTGCCATTGCCGTATGCAAGACAAACATGGATGAATTCGCAATGGGATCATCTGGTGAATACTCTGCCTTTGGACCAACCCGTAATCCGCTTGATAAAAAACTTGTTCCAGGTGGTTCTTCGTCTGGCTCCTCTGCGGCCGTTGCCGCAGGCTACTCAATCTTCTCGCTTGGATCTGACACAGGCGGGTCGGTACGACAGCCAGCAGCATTCTGTGGATTGTCTGCCATAAGGCCAACCTACGGCACGGTGAGTAGATATGGCCTTGTTGCTTTTACATCCTCGATCGACCAGATAGGGCCAATGGCAAAAAACTCCTTTGACTCGCTCACTATTTTGAAGGCCATGCGTGGGTTGGACGAAAAGGATTCGACAAGCGTAGAATGGTCGCCAGTGGAATTACCGGAAAAACCGGTAATTGGAATCCCCAAAGAACTCTTTGAGCTAGACATAGACCCCGAAATCATGGCATTGCTCCAGGAATGCAAGAAAAAGCTTGAAGGAATCGGGGCAAAATTCATCGATGTTTCCATACCAAATCTTAAACATTCGGTGGCAACCTATCAATTGATAACACCATCCGAATGCAGCGCCAACCTCTCAAGGTTCGATGGCGTAAGGTATGGACTTCAGGTCGAAGATCCAGAACTTGGAAAGCAGTACAAAAAAACCAGATCGGATGGTTTTGGAGCTGAAGTCAAGAGAAGGATACTGATTGGCACCTATGCGCTATCCGAGGGTTTCTATGATGCCTACTATCTTCAGGCATGCAAAATGAGGGCAAAGATAGCGAGTGAACTGTATTCTGCATTGTCAAAATCAGACGCCATCCTGACACCAACAACGCCAACTACTGCCTTCGAAGTAGACTCAATCCAAGATCCTCTTAAAATGCACGCCTGTGACCTTCTGACAATTCCACAGGGTCTGGCGGGTATTCCGGCAGTAACGTTCCCATTTGGCAAAGATAGCAAAGGAAGGCCTATCGGAATGCAGTTTTCAGGACCGGCGTTCTCAGATGATTCACTTGCAGTGCTTGCAAGCAAGGTCGAAGAGGTTTGACGATGTTGAAATGCTGTAGGTGCAAAAATCCATCGCCTTATCCCATTTGTGAGACCTGTGCAAATGAAAGAGAG
This sequence comes from Caldisericales bacterium, assembly GCA_012517765.1. Classification (GTDB taxonomy): domain Bacteria; phylum Caldisericota; class Caldisericia; order JAAYUI01; family JAAYUI01; genus JAAYUI01. The sequence goes on from JAAYUI010000010.1 coordinate 72,836, forward strand.
AAGAAGATAATAGAAGAAATCAGGGGGATAGACGATCTCATGGCCGAACACAGGTTGTCCATGAAAAAGGTCAGAAGATCAGGTTTTGCAATAACTCCGAAGAGGCTCTGGGGGCTTCTTCTAGTGCTTACAGGCATAATCCTTGCATTCAGTGGAAACGGCTATCTTGGCATGCTAAGTTTGGGGTGTATTGGTGCAGGGTTGATATTTCTTTTGCTTTCCTGGACCGAAACACTTACAGTCTCACTCGTCAATGACGGGTTGACCAGTGAATACAGACAAATCATTACCGATCTGGCAAAAAGACGGAAAAAACTCATTGAAAACCTCAGGAGCGGCAATGTCTGATCTTGTAATAGGAATTGAAGTCCATGTGCAACTTTTGTCTGCAACAAAGATGTTTTGTGGTTGCAAGAATTCGTTTGGCGACGAGCCAAATACAAATGTGTGCCCAGTTTGCCTCGGATTGCCAGGCGCCCTGCCAATGGTCAACGAAAAAGCAACTGAAATGGGCCTCCAGCTTGCCCTGGCATTAAACTGCAAGATAAACGAAGTGGCCCCATATTACCGAAAAAACTACTTCTATCCCGACCTTCCAAAGGGCTATCAGATAACCCAGTACGCCATACCCCTGGGGCAAAAAGGATTCCTTGAATTCCTATTTGGGAAAGACAAAAAAAAGGTCGAGATAACAAGAGTTCACCTGGAAGAAGATGCAGGAAAAATGTTCCATTCAGGGGACATAACAAAATCGTCCTCGTCTCTGGTTGATTACAACAGATGTGGCGCTCCCCTTGCAGAGATTGTTACAGAGCCATGCATTGAAACCCCCGAAGAGGCCCAGGCATACCTTTTTGCCCTGAGAAACCTCGTCCGGTTCATTGGCATTTCAACTGGCAACATGGAAGAAGGCGCACTCAGGTGCGATGTAAATGTATCGGTAAAAAATCCGGACGGGTCTTTCGGCACAAAGGTGGAAGTAAAAAATCTCAATTCCTTCAGGTCAGCAAGAAGAGCACTCGAATTTGAGGCGAAACGCCAGAGGGACCTCATTGCCCAGGGTGAGAAGGTAACTGCCGAAACAAGACACTTTATCGAGTCCACAAGCGAAACTGCGGGGATGCGCTCAAAAGAGGAGCTCAACGATTATAGATACTTCCCGGAACCAGACCTTCCACCAATGGTCACAAGTACCAGCCAGATCGAGAAAATCAGACAGGAAATGCCAAAAACGCCTGGCCAGATAGCGGAGAAATTTGAGAAGGAATATGGCCTTTCGCAATATGATGCTGGTGTTCTGACACAAGACAAGGAAACAACGGCGTTTTTTGAAGAATGCGTCAAAAACGGCGCCAGCCCCAAAAAAACCTGCAGTTTCCTGACAGTAGAAATTCAGGGCTACCTTGCAAAAGAGGGGCTCTTGCTTGGCCAGACAAAACTGACCCCGAAGCTCCTTTCAGAGCTGGTTAAGCTGGTGGATTCAGGCCAGATAACAAACCAGTCAGCGAAAACAATCATCCCCGATGTTGTTGCTGGTTCTAACCCAGAGAAGGTCTCAAAAGAACGTAATCTGATAGCAATAGAGGACGAATCTGCAATCATCGAACTCGTTAAACAGGTGATCGAAAATAATCCGAAACAAGTCGAACAATATAAGCAGGGCAAAACTGCCCTTTCGGGGTTCTTTATCGGGCAGGTGCTCAAGGCCTCTTGTGGGAAAGCCCAGGCCGAAACAGTAAAGCGGCTTGTAGAAGAAACCCTCTTGAAGCTTTAACCAACAATGCCTCGTAAGGGAAGTCTCAAAACCAAAAATAAACCATAATGCAAGAATTTGATGCCGCCAGCCTCATGAAAAGGATAGCAAAGGGCGATGAGGATGCCTTCAGGTGCCTCTACGATGAATTTGGCGCTTACGTCTTCAAGATTGTCGCAATGCAGCTTCATGACAACGGCAAAGCGGAGGAACTTACCCAGGACATTTTCCTCAAGATATGGAGATTTGCATCGAAATATGATCCTTCAAGACCCTTCAAACCATGGCTCTCACGGGTCATAAGCAATGAGATCATAAGCTACAGAAGGGCACAGGAAGAAAAAACCGAAAGCATCGAAGAGCTGGCAGAAACTGGTTACACACCAGCCGAGGAGATGGACTCATACAGAGACAAGCAGCTCTCTGGTGACATTTCCTACGAACTCCAGAAGGCAATGGGAATCCTTACTGACAATCAGCGGCAAGTTGTCGTAATGAAATATTATGAAGGGCTTAAGATAAGAGAGATAGCAGACAACCTGGGAATAGGCGAAAGTGCCGTGAAAGCCAGGCTGTATACGGCTCTCGAAACACTAAGCACGGTGGCCCAGAGGGGCAAAAATGGACTGCAAGAAAATTAGAGAAGAGTTTATCGAGTATCTTGAAGGGTCACTGCCAAAAAGCAGGCAGGAAACCTTTGAAAAACACCTTGCTGGATGTGGCGGGTGCAAAAAAGAATTTGAAGCATTCAGGGCTCTTACTGAAAAAGTAACCAGACATCTTGAATCCAGAGCTTCTTCCATCAATCCGCCAGCAATGCTGTGGGGGAAAATACTCAAGGAAGTCCAATCATCCAAAAAACACAGGAAATTCTCTTTTCTTCTCAAGCCGGCAATTGGTGTTGCGGCTTGTCTGGCAATCTTGCTTGCAGGTGTCTTTACTCCAGTTTTTGGGGCCGAAGGCAATCTTCTGAATTATATAAGCTCCAACATGATCAATAGCGCCGCAAACGACCTTGAATCAATCTACCAGGATGAACAGTCCGGAGGAATATACAGAGCTGTGGCGATTGACAAGGCCATCCAGGACGCTGGCCTGACAAGCGAACAATACTGGGACCTGAGGGACAAAGGACTGACAGACAAGGATATCCTGATTGCCGCACACATCAAAAGCAACACGGATACCGAATTTGAAAAGATTGTTGATCTAAGGCTCGAACCATGGGGCTGGGGAAGAATTGCAAACCATCTCGGAGTTTCAGTTTTTTCAGTGGACCCTGCAATAGCTTTCCCGATAATCGAGAGGAAGCGAATGATCCTTGACGCTTCAGAACTTGAGATCAATGCAGAAGTACTTGACCATACAATAGTCCCTATGAATTTTGGAGGGCCCATACCAGTACCACCAGAAATGCTTCCTGTCGACCAGAACGGCAACCAGCTGTCCTGGGAAGAAGTAAGGATGATGGGGTGTGCAAAGATGCGTTTTCCTATGAAGCATGGCATTCCAGCACCAAGGCCGGTCATAATGCCTGGACACTGTCCAAATGAGTATTTTGAGGCAACAGGCAGCATAGCAGACATTAGAGAGGGGATTGCCACAGTCCAGACCCCCCAAGGCCCGATGCAGGTAAGGTTCGTTGAGGGCGAAACCGCAATGATGGGTGAAATAGGGAAAGGAATGCCAATAAGGATAAGGGGGTTAAGGTTCGGGCCAAGGATCATAGCACGTTTTGTTGCTCCAATGTATGATGGCCAAAATGGCCACATGCCACAGCCAGGAAACCCTGGGAGTGATAGCGGAACAACAAAACCGCCAGACACGAGACGCAAGACCGGTGAAAGCAATACAAAGCCAAAACTTCCTTCAAACAACAGCACGAATGATGCACCCAAAAAAACCGGTACTGGTAACAAAAACCAGTCTGGTGCCACCGATTATCTGAATTCATCTTTTGATGCCCTGCTTACTGGCTTCAATGAAACCAAGATAACAACAGACGTAGGCCAGTTCATGATCCGTCCAGAAACCACGGTGATCGTAAGAATCAATGGTGAAGAAATCATTTTGCACCCAAGGGCACTGGCAAGAATCGAGAAAAATACAAAACTGGCTGTATCGACAAAAAATGGCGTGTTAAAAACAGTCACGGTCCCAAACGAAAAGTTTTCAACCAGGAAGCTCTGGATGGCAAAGGGCGATCCGAAAAACATGCGTTTTTTGTGCGTGGATGAAACTCTTAAGGAAAAAACAGTCACCATGGTCCCGGAAACTCTTGTAGCTGGACGCGGAGAGATAAGACCAGGAGATATGCTTTCCATTCTGGAATACAAAGGTCAGGCATTGCATGTTTCCAGCATCCAGCAAGCACCACCACCCGATGAAACAAGAGGGGAGATATCCGGAAAGACAGGGTCCCTGATCGTTGTAAATGGTAAGAACATCAGCACGGTATCATATACGGAGTACGAGTGCATGGGCAGGGAAAAGCAGCCTTGTTCTTTAAATGAAATCAAGGTTGGCGACAAAGCCCTCGTGATTGCATTCAGAGTAAATGATAAGCTTGTTGCCATGAGGATTGTAAAAATGCCAAAAGGAATGGGTGGCATGGGCGGACAAGGTTGCAAAGTGAAACTCCCAAGATTTGAAATTGAATCGCTGGCCCGTACCAAGGACGGACTCAGCATGAAGTTGAAAAATGGGCCAGTGCTTGCCATTACACCAAAGACGGTCATAAAGATCATGGAAAAGACCGCCGAAAAATTTGGCTCACCAGAGGACCTCAGGGCAGGCATGATGGTCGGTGTTGAATTCTCAAACCGCCAGGCCATCCAGATAATTATTATAGAACCCTAATCCATCTTCAGTTTGACTGTTACTATCCTGTTCTTGCCATCCCAGGTGACCTGGGCCCCAAGTTGTTCCGAAATAAACCTCACAGGTACATATGTCCTGCCACCCTGAATTATTGGCGGAGCATCAAGCTGGACCATTGTTCCACCTGATATCGCATAATCTCTGCCGACCCAGAGGAAAATGACAAGTTTTCCTTTTGTGAAGGTGACCATTTTGGTATCACCATCCCAGGCAACTGTGGCCCCCAGAGATTCAGCAAGAAACCTGAATGGAACCATGACTCTTCCATTTTTCAACTGGATGGGTGGCGATGTAATCTGTGTTGCTTCACCATCAACTGTTGCAGTGTAGCTCCCTACTTGCATTACGATGGTCTTGTATTTTGTCCTCGGAACAACATTGAAAGTGAATGATTTAGTATTGTTGTCAAACCGGACCTCACCCTCGGACTCAATGCTTGCGATCAGCACCATGTCACCAGAACCCTGGGGAAGTGGAGCCAGGAAAGAAATGCTTTTACCTGTTTTTGGCTGGAGACCATCCAGTTGTATTCTTTTGAAGAGGTTCTGCCTGTCCCTTGTGTTCCAGTAAAACGCAACGGTAAACGGGCCAGAAGGAATTTGTGACTTGTTCTCAACGTAGGCATCAACTGTCACTGCTTCGCCCTCATTGGGTTTTATCGGGTACACAGTGACCTGCTTCATTTCCAGGTCAAGAAATTCACTCAGGTCAAAAACAAAAGCATTACCTCCGCCTGAGCATACAAAGGAGATGATTGTTATCCCGCCTTTGACAGCGAAAGAAGACGGCGTGCTTGAAGATGAGGAAAGCGGTGCGCCACCTAGGGCAATTGCAACTGAGGCGCAAAGACCTTTTGGTCCCTGGCAGAGCATTCTCACTTTTGAATCCGTCTTCTCAATCCAGGGCACGGCGCAGGTTGAAACAAACAGTCTCGGTGGTTTGAGATCTGCAACCGGGATGGTTATCGGGTAGTCATTTTTTGGAAATTCCCCAGCCTGTTCAACTCTTGACCATGAAAAACACGCTTCTATCTGGTCTTTTTCAGCTTCACAATATTGACACGGGGGTTTTGGAGCATCTTTCTTGAGTTCACTAAATAATAATGCCGAGCCTGTCGAAATGTCGCCATCATAAAGCATGATGTGACCAGAACCAGCCTTGTAGACTTTGCCAAGTCCAACTTCATACAACCCAAATTCTCTGGCCACAATTCTACCCAGCGAGGTCCTTGGGCCCCACCAGACCTCATTTTTGAATCTTCCATCACCAAGCCTGAAAAGAACATTTCCACCTTTTTCTATCCACTCCTTGATGGCAGAGAGCTCGTCATCTGTAAGGAATGTGGTTGTTTCATCAACAAAAGCTTCACTGACTCCGGCAAAATCCTGGATCTGGAACGGCCTGCAAAAATATCCATTCTGGGCCAATTGTAATATCCAGTCCGGGTGCTGGTTCTGTATGTCAAACTGTTGTGCCCAGACAGAACTGTCAGCAACTATCTGTACGAAGCTGGTTTTGGTCGCTACCGGTTTGTCAGGAAGAGACAGCGGCCTGTTTCCTGAAACAGATGTCCCCAGCAAGAACCCGCTTTCCCTGACCCCAGCAATGTATGCCCTGGAAGTCTTTTCATCAGATACATAAACAAAAATCCCGCGCCCTATAATCCCGGCGTCCCTGAATCCTGCATAAAAACCCATCTGGTCTGACGCAAACGCAGGAGGTATAACAGTGACCCTGTCAAACTCCTTAAGCAAAAGGTAAGGGACAATCGCCCTGTCAGGTGAGTATGGTGACGGGACTGTCACAGCAACTTTAAGCCCCTTTTCCCTGGCCAGTTTTATGGCTTCTTTTCCAAAACTCTCAACCCTATTGCAGCAAAACATTCCAGCTTTGTATGCCAGATTGTCATCGGTCTCGATATTTCCCCAGAGCCTCTTTGCGTAGATCTGGAAAGCATCGACTATCTCCGGTTTTGAAAGGTCGGCCATCCTTATCGCGCAATAATCCAGAACAATGCCAGTAAAACCTTCTGCCTCTCCTATCCAGGTTTTAAGCCCAGCCACTGGATCTCTTTCAAGAAGGAACTTACCAAAAGGGACGATAAGGTTCGTGTCCCCAAACCTTATGGCTTGAGAAACAAGTTGTGGATCATAAATATCCTGGTTCAGGATTCCTGGCCATGGTTTTCTAGTTATGTTCGCACAAAATGGAGAAAATTTGGGGGTCGAAAAACCAAGCGAATCAGGGTATCCGTCTGAATTGGAATCATAATATGACGGGTTGACTCCAAGGAAGCGCTCAACATCATCATCCAGTCCGTCATTATCGGTGTCAAGCGGCATTATGTCTATGTAATCATTCTGTTCGTCAAAATCGGTAAATGCCCTGTCTGCATCAGTACCATAGGCCATCTCAAAGCAGGATGGCAGATTGTCCTCGTCGGGGTCCTGGTCAATACCCCAAGAATATAGCTTGCCAGAGCCCTGTAGTTTTACTTCGTTCAAAGATTGTGGAACCTTTGTGAACAAACATCCTGAAAGATTGTATGTTTCAAGACCTTCAGCTTTTATTGAAGAAATATCCTCGGCCTGGCACCAGAAAATGGAATCGGCATGGGATGGCAACTTAAAAACAACTGGCTCATCTTTACTTAAAACAGCCTCTTTTACAAAACCTGGAAAAATCATCTTTGAAAGTTCAGTCTGGAGGTCCATGCACGAAAGACCAAAATATATCGAAACCCTTATTATCTTAAGCTCTCCAGTTGCCCTCAGGACAATTGAAGAGGCCAGATCGTTGGCTGTCATCAGGCCGTAGGTAAATTCTCCTGATTTCATGAGTTCTACATTCTCTGGGGCACCCCCAGAGGCAAGAAGTACTTTCATGTCCCCGATGCTTTCAATTACAACACCAAGAGGACCAGCTTCGGCTTGGTTTACTTTATACCTTACTTCATCACCCTTGGACAACCCCCTGCCACCACCAGGAAGAAGGATTGATGAACCAGCACTGTCCAGGTATGCCTGTTCTGTGGGTGTCCCAGGGTAAATCTCGACACCTCTCCGGACATAGAGCTTCCAGAGGGCAAAGGGTTTTGAGGAACCTTTCTTTTTCGAGAACCTTACACGCAATGGCGAACCGCTGGAAGCATCGAGCCTCAACTGGCGCTTCATCCTTACGGAAATGTCCTCGTCAATCTGGCCTGATTCAAAGTATTGCCTTAATGGTTCGCCATTGAGAGAGGCCTCAATGACAATACTGCCGGAAGTTTCCACCTCCAGCAGTATTGGACCTTCACCATCAAATCTTATCTTGTATTCAAAAAAACCCGTTGATCTCCTTGAGCAACCCTCTATCCACGTTTCCTGTGCCTGGTCAAGATAGAGACCCTCCATTTGGGAGCATGGAATTATCAGTGCAGACGTGATGCCAAGCGAGGACGCTTTTTCAGCGTTCCTGGCCGGAACAACAGCGCAGGCAAAAACCAAAAGGGCCGAAAGACTAAGCGTCGTCCAGAACTTTAATGCCTGGAAGCTCCTTCCCTTCAAGGAATTCAAGCGATGCCCCTCCTCCTGTCGATACGTGCGTGAACTGGTTCGTGAACCCAAACTTTGCCGCAGCGGCCGCAGAATCACCTCCACCGATAACAGACACCCTGACTCCGCCAGCCACGCACTTCATGACGGTCTTGGTGCCCCCGGCAAAACGTTCGTCCTCGAACACGCCTAAAGGTCCATTCCACACGACTGTTTCGCATTTTGCAAGTTCATCGCAGAACATTTTTGAGGTTTTCGGGCCTATATCAACGCCTTCCATTCTATCTGGAATGCCGTTTTCGGAGATTTTTATGTTTGTGGGTTTTTTGTAGTTGTCTGCAACAATATTGTCAACAGGCAGCAAGACCTTTTTCCTTTTTTTCCTGCACTCATCAAGGAATATCCTGCAACTGTCTATCATATCATTCTGGACGAGTGATGTGCCAATACCAATACCCTGTGAGGCCATGAAAGTAAACGACATCCCGCCACCAATGACTATCAAGTCAGCGATTTTCTCGAGATTGTAAACAACCTTTATTTTGTCAGAAACTTTGGCCCCACCAAAAACAACGGCAAACGGCCTTTTGGGATTTTCCGTGGTGTCACCAAGATACTTGAGTTCTTTCACCAAAAGCAGTCCTGCAACGGCCGGTTTCAAGATCAGGGGAACTCCATAGATGCTGGCGTGCTTTCTGTGGCAAGTGCCAAATGCGTCATTTACATAGATCTCACCAAGCGAGGCGAGTTCCCTGGAGAACGATTCGTCACATTCCTCTTCTTCTTTGTGAAATCTGAGGTTCTCCAGCACCAGCGCCTCTCCAGGCATGAGCGAACCAACCATCGAACCAACCTGGCCACCAACACAGTCAGACGCCATCTTTATGGGTTTGTTAATCAATTCCCTCAAGTGTTCTGCAATTGGTTTTAATGAGTACTGCTCGACATATTTGCCGTCAGGTCTCCCCTGATGTGAACAGATAATAAGCTTTGCGCCACGATCCAGCAGGTGGGTAATCGTGGGCATGGTGGCAGTGATTCTCGTATCATCAACAATTTTTCCGTTTTCAACAGGTGAATTGAAGTCGGCCCTGAGCAACACCCTTTTGTTGAAAACGTCAACGCCTTCAACAGTGCGCTTCTTCACTCACACACCTCTTGTTGCCAGTATGTCGACGACTTCTGCAGACCTGACTGAATAACCCCATTCATTGTCGTACCATATGAGCACCTTGGCCATGTTGTTGCCAACAACCATCGTTGAGAGTGCATCGACAATTCCGGAATAGGTCGAGCCCTTGTAATCACTGGAAACAAGGGGTTCCCTGGAGTATCCGAGAATCCCTTTCAGTTTTCCTTTGCTGGCCTCTTCAAGTTTTTCGTTTATCTGCTCCACGTTGCACTGTTTTTCCAGAGTGCACACAAAATCGGTTATTGAAACGACAGACGTCGGCACCCTGAGAGAGATACCAGTCATCCTGCCTTTAAGTTCAGGGATTACCTTTCCAACAGCTTCGGCAGCACCGGTTGTTGTTGGAATTATATTCGTGGCAGCATTCCTGGCCCTCCTCAAGTCCTTGTGGGGGGCATCAAGAATCTTCTGGTCATTTGTATAGGCGTGGACTGTCGTCATAAAACCATTCAGGATGCCAAAGTTCTCGTGAAGAACTTTGGCAACAGGCGCCAGGCTGTTTGTTGTGCAGGAAGCGTTTGAAACAATGTGGTGAATTTTTGGGTCGTAGTAGTCGCAGTTCACACCGCGGAGGATCATGTAGTCCGGGTCTTTCATCGGGGCAGAAACCATGACTTTTCTCGCCCCCTTGTCAAGATGGACCTTTGCGTCCTTTCCGTTTGCAAACTTGCCGGTGCTCTCCACAACGATGTCCACCTTCATCTCATTCCAGGGGAGCTCAAGCGGGGAAAGAACTTTCAGGCACCTGGTCCGCTTGCCGCAACATGTAAAGGTGTCTTTTTCAAGAGTGATCTCATGACCGTAAACGCCATAGTTGCTGTCGTATTTGAGAAGATGAACGAGTGTTTCAGGGTCTGTTATGTCATTGACCGCAACTATGTCGTGCTGTGGGAAATATTCGGAAATGGCCTTGTAGACTTGCCTTCCAATCCTTCCGAATCCGTTGATAGCAATTCTAGCCATCTTTCACCTCCAGAACCGATTATGCGCGCCAAAGAATATTTTTCAACAGTCGCAAAATTCTAGGCAAATCCACACGAATTCAAAAATTTCGCAATTAACCATTTTTCTGGTAATAATTTTTTATAAGGTAAGAGTATTTCTATTCGCAAGGCTCGAGGACCATATCTGTAGCAAAATACTCGTGTTTTTCATTGTTGAATGTACCCTCGATCCAATAACAGGAAAATAATTTGATATCCTTGCACTTCATAAAGGATGGAGGATGGAGCAAAAACACTTCCCCATTGTTATCAGCAGCGCAATAACACTTTTGATCAATTTCATCAACACCAACAATTTTTATCTTTAGGCCATCTGATGATCTATTTTTCTTCGACGCTACCAAATAGATACTTTTTTCTTGCTCATCAATATATCCGCTAAAATCCCAATTGTGACCAATATGATAATCAGCGCTGCTCCTACTGCTACTTAAAAATACAATATAGTCACTTTGAATAGTACGTATCCTTATATATCTATATCCGCCAGCCAGTGCATCGTTGATTTCGAGAATTCTCCCTGTTCTTTTTTCAATTGCACCACAATTGGTTTTTTCAATTGTTTTGGCTTTAATTTTGGTTACATTTGATTCTTTATTATCATCCAGATCACCTTTTACTAAGCAACAATCGCCAACCCCAATTTTTGTACATTCGAAATCATTCTGGGGAGGAGTAACCAAATAATATCTTTTTTTGCAAATACCAACATATTGATTTTTATCGCAATCAACAGCCGTAATGAAAAGTTTTAAACTGGGATCTTCCTCTTTGCATTGAACTTTTTTTACATCATAACCTTCAATAATTTTTGTTTCTGGAAAATCAACTCCTTCGATTTCCAGACAAGCGCCTTCTTCAATTGAATTGCAATCTAACGTTTTTGGATACAAAAGGTCCCAATAAATACTATCATAAAACACTCTCAAATGCTTATTATCGCAATCTTTTTTGGTGACTTTTGCATAGAAATGTTCGGTAGGCGGACATTTGACCCTGACTATTTGTGAAGCGACTATCATTTTGTCAGGATTTTCAGAGGTAGATGCCAAGGAATTTAAAATCCCGGTCACCTGCACACAATCACCAACAGTAATTTTCGAGCAATCAATGGGTTTTGGGGTTGTAACAGAAACATATTGTCCCTGCCATCTTCCAACAAAAAATGGTTCCTTGGCATTGCAGAACACATCGTAAACGTACATGTCAAATGTCTGCTTTGTTTTTGCACATTCTATTACAGTAACCGACTTGGCTTCCCAAAGTCCTGCTTGTGCAGGATCAGGCCAACCTTCAACCTCAACACAGATCGGGCTGGAAAGCTTTTTTAATGGAGCACAGTTATAGTATTCTGGCAGTTTGACTTTTCGAACTGTCCCTTCAACGTCTACCTGTAAAAATCGCTTATCGCACTCATCTTTTTCGATCCTGCCAGAAAATCTTTGTGGCTGTTCATCCTGGCACCTCGAAAGTTCAACTATTTCGCCTTTTACAACATTGTCTTGGCCGATTCTGCCACAAACATTTATGCAATTTCGAGTAGATATCATTTTGCAATCAAATGAATCAGGAAGAATAACCACCAGATCAGAGCCATCAGGCCCAATACAAACTATGTTGTGTTCCTCGCAGGATGTATTTTTGACTTTCAATCCTTTGCGACAAACAATACCACAGCTTGCATCAGGTGTTTTTGCCAGATTTATCAAATAGGATTCATCGTTTATCTTTTTCACGCATACTGAATAGCACAGGCCTGTTTTTATCGAATTGCACAGGGACCAGTCATTTACTCTCAGCTGTCCTTTTCTGTCACCCATTTCATATTCAAGTTTTTTGCCGGTGCAATCTACCTTCGTTATTCTTATGGTCCATAAATTGGCACCATTGCAATCAAGATTCTGGAAGCATTCCTCCGGCCCGACTTCGGTGATCCAGTTTGCCATGTATAAACCAGTCGGGTCTTTTGTGACACAGGCCTTCACACAACGGTCTTCCTTTAGCCTTATGCAGTCCTGTTCGGTCACCCTTATGATTATGTCCCCGAGATTGTCATTCTGGCTAATAACTACGACTTGTTTTGAACAGTCAATTGACTTGATGGTGCCAGCAACAAGCTGGCCACTGCACCTGTACCTGCACTCTATTGGCCTGAAGCGCGTGGCAATACTTTCCGTCTGCTGGCCGGGTTTTTTGATCTCTTCAATGCAAATTTCATAGCATTTTCCAGCTTCCAGCGGACAGAATTCCGGCAACACGAATTTTATTTTCATTTGCTCCATCGTTGCCATCTTTGTGCAGTAGATAATTTTTGCCGCGCAATCCACCCTGTCTATCCTTACCTGGACAATTTCTCCCGGGCACTCATTTTCACACTCGGTGTACGGTTTGACTTTAAGGGCTACAAAACGGTTACCAGACTTGATCACACAAGCTTCCGCGCATTCAGGCATCGAAGCCGATATGTCCTCGCAATCCCTTGGGAATATCGCGACTTCGACATATTTATCACCCTGCGCAATGCTCATGCTAAGCGAAGCACAATCAATCTTCACCAGTTTGCCCCTTATGAGAGAACCTTCACAGGAAGAGGAGTCGCAAGGGAAAGCATAGAAAACCGATGAAACAAGCTTTCCGTCTACTTCTTTTGCGCAGAATCTGGCACAATAACCAACCGAGAGATCTGCACAGTCAAAGTTGCTGTTCCCAATTGAAACAGTTTTTGACTGACCATCATCCAGTGCAACAGTCAGAATTCCGTTTGTGCAATCAAAATCGCGCACTGTCCCCGAATACCACTTGCCATCACAAACAATGTCAATCTGACCTTTCTTGCATGGCACCATATCAAAAATGATTGTATTTATGTATTTTTCACCGGGTGGGTTTTTGATGACCATTCCGGCCGCGAAAACACAATCTCCCGGTTTTAGCCCGGCCAGCATCCTGATGTGAGCCCTATCGACCCTGACATCAATTTTTTCCCCGCCCTCAAACTTGATGTTGGCTGAAGCGCTTAGAACGTCAGATCTCTCTACTGTCCCAAATCCTGCAAAAGGCCCTTCCTGGCATTCGATCAAGGATGTGGAGTTTACAAAAAAGTATTCGTGTGTTCCCTTTCTCTTCCTCTCGCCTGAAATCTCGATGCAGTCGCCAACAACTGGTATGTAACTGCCAGACCCGCTCTGTCCAAAAACAACAACGTAAGATTCGCCTTCAAAACCAAGCATCTCGGATATGCCCGCCCTGCTGTTGTAGCTAATAACCTTTCCCTTCAGTTTCTCATTGCAATCTGCCGGGAAAGTAAGCTGTGCCTGTTTAGTTTGGGCAAACCATTTGACATCGCCTTCACCAAAAGATTCAACCGGAAAACGGAGCGGAACAAAGGTCCTTCCGTCCTTTACAAATGGAACGACCTTGGGATCGCTTGGATCAATCTGGACTGGTTTGCCGTTGATTTTTGCCTGCGACTTACCAACCCACATCTCCACAACAGTATTTTTGTATGTAACAGTAACTTTTCTCTGGACCTGATCCCATTCGATTTTTCCGCCAAGCGGTTCTGTTACATACCTAAAAGCAAGATATGTTCTCCTGCCGACAAGAAGGAATGGCGAACTCATGGTCTTTTTGATGCCATTGTGCAAATAATTCACACTGTCGACAACAAAAACAAGGACCGTCTTGCATTGTTCGATAAATGACGGCGCTTGTGATATTGGCGAGGAACAAATTTCAACTGACCTGCCAAATTCAGTGGAGTTTTCATCAAGAGGAGCAACATAATAGCAATACTTGTTGTCATTCGGGATTGGTCCGTCATAAAAAACATTTCCAAAAACCCCAAAATCAGTCAGGGGTGCCCCATAAGTGCCATTTTCACCATCTTTGCGATAAACATAATAACCGCCGGAAGCTCCTGGGACCCTCTCCCAGGTAAGCTTTATAAAACCATTTCCAGCTTCGGCCCCAAGATCAAAACCATCTACAAATGCCGTTTTGGATGCCAAAATTGTATTTTGTACCGGAACAAAAACTTGAAAAACAATAGCCATACAAGACAACAATGAAATAATTTTACTCATGTTACCCCCTTGGAACAGATTTTATTGGCCAAACAACGAAATTGCAAATCCTACAAACAGTTTTCCTTTGGGTTATATAAAAATGTGCTGATCTGGTCTCTTTTAATTTTGATTGGCAATTATCCCAAACATATTTTTTCAAGAAAGACTTGAATGTCTCTTAATATTCGGTATTGATTCGAGCACGAAACAAATTCTTAATGGAACCATGTACAACGCTCAGGTTTAGGTGAAGTGGAACACTTACTTTACATGTGAGTTGACACCGCATAAAATGGTTATTTGTTAATTGTTCGGAGGTAAATACAATGGGTAAAGAAAGCAAGATAAGGGAACTTCGCAGGGCGAAGCTGATCCCGCAAGTCAAGGAGACGAAAGTCTACAAGCCGATGTCAAAAGGGTGGAGAGTCACCATTTGGACAATCATTTTTGTAATCATTGCCCTTTTGGGCTTCGGAGTCTGGGCATACTCGGGCCGCAAGATTGAGGCTAGGGTCGGCACGGCATCGATAACAACAGACGAGCTGGAACAAAAAGCATTCCAGCTGATCCAGCAACAGGTGCCGCAGGACCAGATCAAGCCAGGCACAGAAGATTTCCAGAAAATGCTCGCCTCTGCAAAAGAGCAGACAATCCAGCAACTCATTTCAGAAAAACTTTTCCTCCAGCTTGGCGAGCGTGAAAACATCATAATAGAGGACAAGCAGTACCAGGACGAGGCCCAGAAGCTGATTGACCAGCAGAAGCCAAAAGAGGGTAATGCTGCCGAATGGATCAAACAGCAGGGTTTCGAAAATGAAGTCAAAATGAGGGAATTCATCGTAGAAAGAAACAAAGACCAGTTGAAGGTCCAAATCTACATGAACAAACTCTTTGAAAAATACGTCAAGGACCCGGAAGTGACTGACCAGGAAGCTCTCGATTTCTACAACAGCAACGCGGAGCTCAAACTGTCGCACATACTCCTGAAATACGACAGCACAAAGGACCCTGCCGATGTTGGAACCAAGAAGAAGGCCCAGATTGATGAAATCCGCACCGAAATCATGAAGGACCCAAAAAAGTTCCCGGAAATTGCAAAACAGAAATCTGAGGACGACGCTTCAAAGGTAAACGGTGGAGACCTTGGCTGGTACAAGATCCAGAACGGGCAACTCGTGACCGATCAGGGCAATGGCCTTGTAAAAGACTTCAACGACGCCGCGATCAACATGAAGGTCGGGGAAGTTTCAAGCCCTGTGCGCACAGTCTACGGCTGGCACCTCATCTATGTCACCGATGCAAAAAAGAACTCTGAAAAATACAACCCGACAGAAGCCGCAAGGATAGCGACCATTCGCTGGGTTGGAACAAACAAGAGCGATCCCAACAAAGCATTGACGGCCGATGAGCTCAAGAAAAAAGAGAACCAGGCAAACCAGGTGCTCAAGGACGTTCTCTCAGGCAAAGTGACCTTTGCAAAAGCAGCCGAGCAATACTCCGAAGACGATCTCTCAAAGTTCAATGCCGGTGAACTTCCGAGCATGCTTTCGACAGACAGCTCCGGTTTCTTCTGGGCAGAACTCCAGAAGGCAAGGGAAGCACAGGCAGGAAGCTACCCTTATGAAAAAGAGATAGTCGAGGCTGCATGGGGTCTTAAACCAGGCCAGATTTACTCAAAGGTCCTGAAAGTAGGCAAGGACATAGTCATAGTAAAGCTCATCACAAAGAGGAACTACCAGAAACTTCCATTCGAGTCAGTGAAACAGGATGTCATAAAACAGCTCAAGGCACAGAAAAAGTCCGAACAGCAATCGAAATGGATTGAGGAAGAAAGAAACAATCTTGGTGTTTCGATAGGCAATCCTTGGAAGAGCTTCACGACCTGGTGGCAGTCAAACATCGTTGCCCCGTTTGAGGACTTTGGAATGTGGGTAGGAAAACTCATGGGCAAGGGTGTTGGAGAAGGAACCACAACAACCACTACCGACCAGACACCGGCCAATATGCCATCCCAAGAAGAACTTCAAAAAATTCTTGAAAATCAGGGGATACCGAATCCAGGTTCGCAAGTCCCAACCCCAGCTCCAGCAACTCCAAACCCAAACCAGCCGTAGCCGGAAAAATGGAGGAGTGACCTAGTGGCAAACCAGAAACAGGAAACAAAACGCGTAAATGTCGCGCCGTATATAATCATTCCGCTATTACTGATACTTGTCACCTTCGGCGGACTATTCCTATATGTGTATTCGAAACGTGATGTGGCAAGGATTGTTGTAGACTTCCCCATCACGGAGCGCATGATATATCTCGAGATCAAAAACATGGAGAGGTTTGGTATAAAACCCCAGACCAACTCCACGGCGACTGAAATCCAGGAGTTTTACAGCACGGCAAGGGCAAAGGCAATCACAAACCTGACCGATTTCTTTGTTGTTTTGCAAAAAGCCAGAGACACAAACCAATATGACATCCCAGGCGACCAGATCGAACAAAGAATCAAGGACGTGCTTGCAATGTCGCAGATGAACACCCTTGATGAATACCTCACCGAAGGCGAGGTTTCAGAGTCCGAGTTCAGGACCCAGGTAAAAAATCAGCTCATTTACGAGAAAATGACAGATCCACTGAGGGCCGAGGTGGGACAGCCAATGGCTGCCGAGCTGGAAGAGTATTTCAACACTGTAAAGGATCAGCTTGTGGTTCCTGAAACTGTTGATTTCGACATGATAGTTGTTCCGGACGAGAAAACACGCAACAAAGTGCTCGAAGAACTCGCAAAAGGAAAAGGGAACAATTTTGCCGAAGTGGCAAAGAAATACTCTACCGACCTGGCCTCCCGTGAAAATGGCGGAAGGATGATTTCGGTTCCCAAAGATTCCATTCCTGAAGTCGAGGTCAAAAACGCCCTTTTCCCGCCAACACCAAACTTCCCTCTCAAGCTTGAGCAGGGAATAATACAACCGATCGTGACTCAAAAAAGTGGAGAATACATTGTCAGGCTGAACAAAAGAAACCCTGCGCAAAAACCAGCACTTTACGGCACGGTAAGTCTCTACAACGCCGAGTCAAAAAAATACGAGAAAGTCGAGATCAAACCACAAGTCGTCAGTATGTGGCAAAATACAAAGGGTGAATCTGCAGTCTCGGCATATGTAAAAAGACTTTCGGACTACTACGAATCAAGGATTTACGACAGGGTCAAGGGCAATATGCCCTGGGCCGGCCTTGAAAGATTCTTCTCTTCGATATTTGGCAATTCCCTCTGGAACCAGATAATGGGAGTGGAAGACAAATGAGCAAAACCATAAAGACTCTAATCACTGGACTTGTTGTTGTGTGCCTGTTGGTCGGGCTTTGGGTAGTCGTCTGGATTTTGCCGGACGTTCCAACAAAATCCGTCAGGGGATATTTTAATGCAATAATGGAACAGGATTACGAGAAAGCATGGTCATATATCTACCCCAACTCGGAATACATGAGAGACAGGGGTGGGCCAACCATGTCTTTTGAAAAATTCAGGGACGATCTTGCAAATGCCAGGAGCCATGGCACAAAAATGACCGAGTTCAAAATCCTCAAGGTTTACGAACAACAGGACCCCTTTGCCAAGGTGGCTGCCCAGATCGTAAGGATACAGACAGAAAACATAGTCAGCGGGAGCCCAAAAACTTCTGACCCCAAAGACTATTATTTGAGAAAGGACAAGGATGGGTTATGGAAAATCTACAAGGGACTGATACCAAAAGAATGAGCAAGGGTGAATCAACACTTGCAGGGCCACTCACATGGTTTCTCCTTCTGGTTGTCGGCCTGACATTTATTGGCTCTGTGTATACAATTTTCCAGGACTCACCGGCCAGCACCATAAGGAACTATTTCAATCTTTGCTTTGATGGAAAATATGAACAGGCCTGGAACACTTATACAATGCAGGGGTCAGATTTCCAGAAGGACAAGGGCGGAGATCTGAAGACGTTCTCTGAAACATGGGAGCGCTCAAAAAACCACGGCACTGACTATCTGAATGTGAGAATTGATGGTGTAAGGCCAATCGCCAAAGTTACCGGCAACAAAAAAATGGTCACTGTCAGATTTAGTCTCATGCAGTACGATGAGGACACAAAAGAGAAGGAACCGGGCAATCCAAAAGCTGGCATGGTAAAAGTAAAAGTCCTGCAAGACTCTTATAGCGGGAGTCTCGTGCTAGAGCAAGTTCCCGGAAAATCCTGGCAGATAGTAAGCATCGGACAATAAAATGAAAAAAACTCTTGCGATATTTCTCCTGGCTGCGGTGCTTGTTCTGGGTTTTGGAACCTACACAGCTTTCGCCGGTTTCTGGGTCGAAGGCCTGATAACGGATTCGGGTTCCGGAAAACCAATTGAAGGTTCAATTGTAACAATAGCAGGCATAAGCACCAAGACCGACAGCCAGGGGAAGTTTGCAAGGTGGATGGCACCATTTCCTTATACACCAAGTTACATTTTTGTTGAAAATTCACTTTATCAGCCTTTTTTAAAATATCTTGACGGGGTTGACCTTTCAAAACCAGTAGAGATAAAACTTGATCCTGAAACATATGAAGGCCACCTCGTAAAAGCCAGAGACACTCTCAGTAAACTCAAAGGTTTTGTGCTCAAGACAACAAGCGCTTTTTATGAAAAAGACAAAAAAACTGGCAAGGTTACCATCAACAAGGGTGAAGCAATCTACGGACTTGCGGAGAACACAAGATATTTTGTCCAGATCTATTCAAACAACATCAAAGGGGAACTTTCGAGATCGGAAACAATCATTGAAAACTCGGATCACAGTCTTCTTGACACAATATCCGCAACGAAATCTGGCAAGTCACCAGTCATCTATTACGTTGACGACCAGATAAAGGACTGGATCAAATTTAACCTGATTGATGATCCGCTATTCCAGATACCAATGCCGGAAGTAAACCCACGAAAGATGCTTGAGCCACTTATGTCTTTTGGCAACACCAAAACAATAGTGCCAATGATGGATGCTGGCAAATCTGCTGATGGGGAAAAACTCACCGGGGCAACGCTAAGCTGGGATCCAAAATCAATCCTCGCTGGAAAAACGATCCAGATAAAATACCGGCCAAATGGCCTCTGGTATGAAATAATTTTTGTTGATACAGGCGAAAACCCGGCCAGTAAACCAGGAAAGTACACTTTTACGCTGCTTTCTTACGACCAGTTTACAAACATAAAAAAACCAGCCAATGCAAGGGAAATAACCCCTTCGGAGCTCATTGGCAAATAAGGAGGTAATTGTTGCCCCTGCTTGATGTATTTACGCAGACCATACGATCGATTGGATTCGCAGCAATCCCCAAAGTAGGCGGCACAATTCCAGTTCCAGAGACCATTTTTGATATCCTGGTCATAGCGGTAGTCATCTATTATGTGCTAAAAATCATCCAGGCTTCAAAAGCACTCCAACTCTTTCAGGGCCTTGCTGTATTTTTTATTACCCTGATAGTCGCCGACAACATTTCCAGGTGGCTTGGATTGATTGCGCTCAACTGGATGGTAAGGTCCGTCCTGCAAATACTTCCGATGACACTCCCAATACTTCTTGCAATTCTTTTTCAGCCAGAGCTCAGAAAAGCAATAGGAACCCTTGGCCAGAAATCGGTTTTCGGCAAGGCAATAGATTTCATGGAAGCACAGGAAGTCAATACCCTGGTCAACGAGATCTGCCAGGCAGTTGGCCACATGTCCAACAGAAAACACGGTGCCATAATAGCCATCGAGAGGCAAGTTGGCCTTGGTGACTATGAGAACGGGGCAACAAAGATCGATGCACAGGCAAACGCTGCACTCATAGAAACAATATTTTATCCGGGTTCTGCACTACATGATGGCGGGATAATCATAAGAGGAGAGAGGATAGCTTATGCAAGGTGTGTTTTCCCGCTCTCCCATGATCCAAACCTTGATCCCGACATAGGCACAAGACACAGGGCCGCTGTCGGTCTCTCCGAAGAAACCGATGCAATAATCGTGGTTGTATCCGAGACCTCCGGAATAATATCGCTTGCCACTGCAGGTTCACTTACAAGATACCTTTCAAGGGTCGAGCTTGAAGGTTTGCTGAAGTACATGATTAAAAGCAGGGGTAAAGTGTTTGCCAACCTGAGGAGGCCAAATGTTTCGTGACATAACATCAAACCTTGGCCTAAAGATAACTGCCCTGCTCATCGCAGTTGCCATATGGCTTTACGTTTCACAAAGCCAGGGGCCAGAGGTCACAAAAAGCTTCATAATCCCGGTCCAGACAAGAAACCTCCCGGAAAATATTGCCAATACGGCCACGCTGCCAAATGTTACCGTTACGCTAAGGGGTTCTAAGATACTTCTCGAAAAAATCAGGGAAGAGAATCTTAATGCCTATATTGACCTTCTGGATAAAAAGCAGGGCAAGGACCAGGTATTTGTGAAAGTGGATTTTCCACAGACAGTAAGGCTCGTTGACATCGATCCGGATGTCGTGCCTGTGGACCTGCAGAAGCTCCAGGAAAAAGAATTGCCCATCGTGGTGACTTATTCCGGACAGGCACCTGCAGGAATGACCCTCGGAGAGGCGCAAACCGACCCGAAAAGGCTGGTCATTTATGGTCCTTCTCAAGGGCTCTCCAATATAAAAGAGGCGCATGTCAAGCTGGACAGGGCAATTGTAAAGGAAGGCCCGAACAGGTTCAGCATGCAATATGAGCTGATTGACAACAATGGAAAACCGGTCAAAAAAGCAAAGCTTGATGAAATGAAGATAAGGCCAAAATTCGATACCATAAGCATTGAAATACAGAGTTCATCGAAACAGGCCATCAAAACTGTTGGTGTAATTGCAAACACGACGGGTACTTTGCCAACAGACCGCGTCATAACAGAAATAGACTGGGCACCAAAATCAATAACCATCTCAGGCCCTTATGCCTCAATCTCCAAAATCGAATCAATCTACACAGAACCATATAACTTGAATGGCATACTGAGCACAACAAGCGTAATGGTACCACTTTCAATACCCCCAAATGTTTCGGCGGATGCTTCAGAAGTCAGGATAACCATAAAAATTGAACCTCTTTCAAGAAAAAAACTGAACCTCTATGTCGATGTCAAGCCAACAGACAAACAGTATGAGGTGATTGACAGGATTATCGAAGTGACATTCCAGGGCCCCTCATCAATAATAGCTACTCTGACCACTGCATCGGCAACAATCGATTTGGCTGGCCTCCCTCAGGGAGAACACAGTGTGAACGTGCAAATTGGTGGTCTTCCGGATGGCATAACGGTTCTTCAGACACCTACTGTAAAAGTGAAAATAACATGAGTGTCCTGGTCAAGACGTCCCACATCTGGGGCAAGGAAGTTACTGACAATTCGATTATCGTCGAAAATGGCAAGATCAAACGCATAGGTTTTTATGGCGATCTTTCAAAAGATTTCATGGGCGAAATTCATGATTACGAAAAAGGCATGGTCATTCCAGGTTTTTGTGATGCCCATCTGCACATGACGTGGCTTGGGCAAACCCTTACGCTCTGTGACCTCAGGGAATGCAAGTCATCTGCAGAGTTTTTAGATAAAATAAGGGCATATGCAAAAAAATTGGCCCCAGGAGAATTCCTGAGAGGTTTTGGCTGGGACGACAGGGCATGGTCTGATAATGAAAAACCCACAAGGTGGCTAATAGATGATGCAACCTGCGGTCATAAATGCTCGCTGACCAAAGTTGACGGGCATTCTTTTCTGATTAATTCAGAGTTTATGATGGAATGTGGAGTGACTGGAGAAACCACCGATACACCTGGTGGAAGGATCGGCAAAAATCAGGATGGCGAACCTGACGGGATGTTTTATGACAGTGCATTCGATGAGTACGCAAGAAAAAAAATCCCTTCACCAACAACTGACCAGCTTGAAAGTTTCCTTCTCAAGGCCGCGGAACATCTCCTTTCATACGGGATAACATCATGCAGGACCTTTGGAACTCTTGATGATTTTGTCACACTGGCACACATGGACCGGAAAGGAATACTCAAGATAAGGACTTGTGCCTGTATTCCAGAAAACGCGCTGGCCTGGGCAGTTGATCTTTCAGCAAAAACAGGGACTGGCTCAGAAATGTTCTGGACAGGCCAGTTAAAACTGTTTGCCGATGGTTCGCTTGGCTCAAAAACTGCCCTGGTGTCAGAGCCCTATTCAGATGGCACAAAAGGGATAGAAGTGACAACCATTCGAGAGATGAAAGAGAAAATCACAATGGCCCACCAGATAGGTTTGGGTGTCGCCATACACGCAATAGGCGACGAAGCAGTAAAAAATGTTCTTAACGTTTTCGGTGAAAGCAGTGATCAAGATACCATTGAACATTTCCAGTGTGCAAAACCGCAGAGCATTGCTTTGGCTGCAAAATTGGGTATTCCAGTGGTGGTCAACCCATCTCACATGCCGCTTGATGCAGAAGCAATAAAGGTTGAATGGCCAAAGCTTGCACAAAATTCATACCCGCTTGCTTCACTCATCAAAGCGGGGGCAATTGTTGGTTTTGGGAGTGACGCCCCCGTTGTTGATCCAAACCCACTTACAGCACTGGCCTGTGCAACAACAAGAGGAAGAACTGTTTATGATCAGATAAACCCTCAAGAAGCAATAAGTTTTTCACGGGCAATACGGATTGCAACAAAGGAATCTTCAGCCATCATCGGTGGTCCTGAGAGGGGCCTTATCGAAGAAGGCCAGGCGGCAGACTTTGCGGTTCTCCTTGATGACATAAGGGGCAAGGACCCATGGGATGTTGAAAAGGTTCCATTCGTGGCAACATACGTCGCAGGGGAGAGGGTTTGGAAAAAGTAGCCCTGTTGGCACTTGGCGGATCTATTTATAGCCAGGACGTCGAACTTTCTGATCACTACTCTTTTTCCTGTGCGGCCGACTCAGGTTTGGATGGGCTCCTCTCGATTGGTATAACACCAGATCTTGTAATTGGCGATATGGACTCTGTCAATCCTCAAAACCTTTCAAAAATAAAAAATCTTGGTATAGAAACAATCTCTTACCCGGAACAAAAAAATGCCACAGATGGCGAACTGGCAATAGAAGAACTCTTTAAAAGGGGCTTTGGGGAAATAAACATTGTCGGCCTTACAGGTGGCAAAACAGGAAGACCAGACCATGTTCTCTTCAATTACTGGCTCTTCTGGCTTGAAAATAAGCTTGGAGTAAAATTAAGAGGATTTTGTGAAGGCTTTGAAATCTTCTCAGTCTCAGGACGTTGCCACATCAAATGCAAAAAAGACATGATAGTTAGCATCCTGCCTTTTTTTGGCGCAACAAACATGAAACTGTCTGGCCTTAAATACCCATTCGAAGGAAAAATAGAGCCGGGCCCAGCTAGATGGGTAAGCAATCTGGCACTGGGCGATTTTACAATTGAATCAGAGGGGAAAGTGCTGGTTTTTGTTCAGCGCATTCCCAATTTCTTCCAGACCCTGGAAAGGGCATCAACCATATAATCAATATCTTCTCTGGTATGAGAGGCCGTAACATTGGCCCTGAGCCTTGAAGTGTTTGGCGGAACAGCAGGTGGAAGGATCGGCATTATGAAAACGCCTTCTTCAAAGAGAAGCCTTGTTGTCTCAAGGGTCATCCACTCGTCTTTAAGGATAATCGGGACTATGGCCGTCTGGCTTTCACCAGTATCAAAGCCTGCCTGGTTGAGCGATTTGATGTAGTAAGAAATGTTGTCCCTTAGTCTTTCAAGTCTCCACTGTTCTTCTTCAAGAACATCAAAAGAAACCCTGGCCGCTTCTGCTGCTGGTGGTGGAAGTGCTGCCGAAAAAACGAAGGCCCTGGCATTATATTTAAGTAGGTCCACTATGTCTTTTTTTGCGGCCACATATCCACCCACTGCAGGGATTGTCTTTGACAGGGTCCCCATCTGGATGTCAATTCCTTCTTTGAGGCCAAAATGCTCAAGGATCCCATGGCCTGTTTCGCCGAGTACACCTAACGAATGGGCTTCGTCAACCATCAGAAGGCAATCATATTTCCTTGCCAGTTCGATTATCTTGGGGAGCGGGGCAATATCTCCGTCCATCGAGAAAACTGCATCAACAACTATAAGCTTGCCAATAGCTTTCGAGTTTTTAAGGTGGTTCTCAAGATCTTCCATGTCGTTGTGTTTAAACCTGGTGAACTTTGCCCTGGAAAGCAAACAGCCATCATAAATCGAAGCATGGTTGATCATGTCGCAAAATATCTCATCACCATTCCCAGTGAGGGTTGAAATGGTTGAAAGATTGGTGACGTATCCCGACGAGTAAGCTATGGAATCATCAGTCTTTTTATAAGCGGCAATTCTATTTTCCAGCTCGACATGTATCGATGTGGTTCCCGCAAGGATTCTCACGCCATGTGTTCCGGAACCAAACCTGTCTATTGCAGCTTTGGCCGCTTCATTTATCTTGGAGTGCCCCAAAAGGCCAAGATACGAATAGGTTGTAAAATTAAGGTATTTCTTCCCGCCAATGACAACAAACTGGCCTTCGTGTGCCTGTATTTCGTTGAGGTAATACATGTGTTTGTTGCGTATTGTCTCTTCTTTTCTCTCTTTAAAGGCTTGTAGTCTACCATCAAAACCGCTCATTTATACCTCCTTGAAAAGCACATTTTATATGACTGACGGCCTTTTACAAGCGTTTCAGATGCACAAGAAAACGCTCCAGCTGCCACAATGGAATTTTATATGGGATTGCCTTGATCAAATTAAAACCCAATTTCTCTATTTTTGGAAGCATCGAGGGCAATTCCGAAATATCATCCCTGCCTTTCCAAAGTACAAGCGAACCGCCTTGGGCAAGCAAAGGCTTTGCATAAGAGAGAAGTAATTGCAAGTTGCCAACAGCCCTTGCAGTGGCTACTTCAAAATGATTGCCATACAAAGGATTTAGCCGAGGCAAATCTTCCGCTCTGGAATTCAATACCGATACACCGGAAAGCCCAAGTTTATGCGCAAGCTCATCAAGAAAAAGCGCTTTTTTACCTATTGATTCCACAAGAACCGCTTTGATGGCCGGAAAAGCAATCTTTATTGCAACGCCTGGAAATCCGGCCCCTGAGCCAATATCAATGAGGTTTTTCCTGAGGGACATGTCCATAGCTAGATTGATTGCCAAGCTGTCCACAAAATGTTTTGAAACGACCTCATCCGGATTTGTAATGGCCGTTAAATTGACCATTCGATTTCTTTCAAGCAGAAAATTGCAATATCCAGAGAAAGCTGCAATCTGCTTCTCGTTAAGGGTTATGCCAAAGTCACTGGCACCTCGCAAAAGTAGTTCCGGATTTATTTTCACCTGGCAGTTATCTTTATAAACCCATCCTCCGGGACAATCTTACAACTGAGGAAGGCCGCAATTGTTTCAACCGGTACAGTTAGACCTCCATCAACCAGCTTTGTTACTTTTACACCCAGATCAACACTGAAATGGTCATCGCCGATCTGCAAATCTGCGATACTGGAGCCATTTAAAAAACCGATTCTCCTTTGGCCATAGGTAAAATATGCGCTGTTGTTATCTTTGGCAATAATTCCCTTTAAGCCAAACATCTTCTCCAGATCTTTTGTCGATATGATTATTCTGCCATCTTTTGAATATGGAAGCATCGAAAGTCTGAAAACACCATTTGTATTGCCACAAACTGGTTCACCCACCACCAGCAAGGCGTCAAGTGGGACGATCATTATTGGGATGTTTATCTTTTTGGTGCCAATATTGGTTTCAACCACAACATTAATTTCTTTTGGGATGTCCGTATTTGAGAAATCGCACTCCAGAACAACCTCGTGAATATTTTTTGTTATCTTTGGCTGGGCAATTGCCACTCCTTCGGTTTCAGATGAAATTGTTCCTTCAAGGTTTCCACTACCAGTATTTGTTATCTCAAATGCGTACTTGAAAATCTTCTGTGTCGGATAAATGGCCACCTTGAGGTCATCTGGAGTAACAGACATCGTTGTGGACTCATTATTGGAGTTCCACATCAATATTCTGTCATGGCCATAATCAAATACGGCAAGACCACCTTTTCCAACTGCAAAATCAAGTGGAGACATCCAGGAGAATGGATCGCTGCTGTAACTGTCAATTGAACCTGGCATGGCATGAAAGCCTTCCCTCCCAATTTCGCCAAGAAAGCCGCCATCCCCAGAATAGACAACAAGTCTGGATTTTGACATATCACCAACCCAGATATTGCCATTACCATCTACACACAACGAAACTGCATCTATGAGCAGGCCAGTCCCTTCCCCAATACCTCCAAACTCAAAGAGAAAATTGAGGTTCTTGTCATAGCAACACACCTTCTGGCCATAAAAATCCAGGACATAGAGTCTGTCATTAGAATATCTCATCGCAACAGGCGCTTGCGCCAAACCCTTGCCATAACCAACTATTGAAATCGTTTTTTTGGGTTCAAATCCTGCCGGATCCTTCTCCTGGTCAAGATATGAAGGCAATACATGGATTTTACCCATCCCGTCCAGAACATATATCTCGTTTTGGGACAGATTTGGCTCTATGGCATACGGATAAATGCCGTTCTCACCTGACAGTGATATCTTCCTGAGAAGGCTCCCACTTTTGTCTGCAACCACAATGGTGTTTTCTGAGAAGCCAGCACTCAATACAACGACTTTCCCGGAATCAAACCTGAGCATGGTTGGCCTGAAAGCGGTTTTTTCTTTGTTTGATGAAACCACAAAATCATCTTTTCTTGTGCCAAATCTGTCGTAAACTGCACATTTTTGCTCGCCACCAATATAAAGATCACCGTCCTCGGAAAATTCCATAAAATAGGGTGAAAGAAGCCTGTTCTCTTCCCTTGATATGAATGGGACCATGAGTTCTGTCTTGAAATCAGGACCCACCTTGCACACCCTGAATTTATTGTCTGTCGAACCTTCTTCCATAAATCCTGTTGTTATCGACATGTAGAAGTTGTCCAGGGACGTTTTGTAAACAGAATTTACATATATGCCCTCAAGCTGGATTACTTTTTTGTCTGCAAGCTCAAACTGCTCGTCCCATTTTTCCACAAAAAGCGTATCAAAACCTGTGTATACCGCGTAGAACCCACCACTCTTCATGGACAGGAGAGCTGTTGGAGATTGAATGCCACTCATTATTTCTTTCTCAAATGCTATTTCAGGATCAATTGCAAAATCTTTCCTGTACAAAAACTTGCCTTCGGGACCAAAAAGCATCGCTGACCATTTTTTTGATTTTTCGAGACCATCAGTCACATTGATTGCCATATTGCCGTTTGGCAAAACAGTAAAGTTAAAGAATTCATCTACATCTTCACCGGTATCATCAACAAGATTGACTGCTTCGGCATCTTCCTGTCCAATCTTCCAGACAGCATTAAACTGGTCAACACAATAAAAATTGCCCTTTGAGTCAGTTTGCACGCCCAGATCAAGATAAATTGGATCATCAAGCTTGTGTTTTTTTACAAGCTTCAGTTCCTCATCGTAAACTGCCAGGCAATCTT
Source organism: Caldisericales bacterium (assembly GCA_012517765.1). GTDB lineage: Bacteria > Caldisericota > Caldisericia > JAAYUI01 > JAAYUI01 > JAAYUI01. The sequence continues at coordinate 100,852 of JAAYUI010000010.1, forward strand.
CTGTTGCAAAAGCAAACTTGTCATTATCGTTTGCGGCAAAGGCAATCTTTGGCGTTTTCCCATAAAAACTACTGGAGTTGTAGTAAAGAAAGTCGTACCAGCTGCCACCGATATCAGCAACAAGTGTAGGCGGGAAACCGAGACATTCTGAAAAAACACCTTCGACCGTCCAGAGTTCTATTCCTCTTGAAGTCAAGATAAACAGGCCTTTTTTTGTGGCTGACAAAGACATGATGTCCTTTACCTGACCATCGACAGGTCCATAAGAAAGCAAGACGGGGGGTCCATAATCTGTCTCTTTGGGAATCCTGGGTCCTTCAGTATCACTCCTTGCATAATCGCTAGAGAAAACTTGTTCCAGGGATGGCTCTGCCAATTTTGCATCATTCGGAAAGAGCAAAAGAAATGAACCAGGTTTGTTGTCCTGCTCCACCTTAAAGGAGAGTTGAGAAAGAAGGCTTGCAGGGACACAAAGACCTGGATCTAGTACCACAGCGGGTTGTTGTGACTGGAGAACCCTCTGTTCACCAACCATTTCAATCTTGACACTGTTTGTTCCAGACACTCCGCTGACAGTAAAGAAGCTGTTTCCAAATAACCATTTGTCTCCGTCTATCGCCACATCAAGACCAAGCGCCCTGCCGACTACAGTGAAATTGACATAGGTTTCACTGTTTTTCTGGAAAAATGGCTGCGTCTTCAGGCCTTTGGTGTATGCCTGGTTCTGGATGAAATAATTCTTCCCGATTGTTCCTGCAACATTCTTTTGAGGTGCAAACACACAATTGATTTTCTTTGATGAGGAAAACCCTTCTGCGGTTGTTACGCCAAGCTCCAGTCCACCCGTGGAGGGTTTGACATATATCTTGAAATCACCTTTGTCGGATACCCTGGCAAGAGAGCCCTGGCAATTGACCAGAGCACCTTTTTGCGCCTTTCCGGTCACATAGAACGGCTTGTCTGGCAGGACCATAAAATCAGACACGTTGAGATTTGAAATAGCCTCCAGAGAACCTTCCTTTCCCTTTGGAAGGACCTGCAATCTATAGGTTGAATCATTGTTTTTCTCGTTTACTTCACCTTGCATGGCCACCCTGGCGCCAAGTTCGAGGACGCCAGGTGAATCAGGTGTTTCAATCTCGAACTCGATTTTTGTCTTGCCACCTTTTTCTATTGGGGGAATAGTTTTTGAGAAGCCAAACGGGTCCAGAACCATTCTTGCCTCTTTTGATGTCACATTGCCTGAATTTACAACATTTACACTTACCTTCACTTTTGAAGATGTAAGGGCAACTGGTGGATCACACGAGATCGAACCACTGTACAATGAAACGTCGGGTTGTGGTCTGTGACTGTAGGTCAGGAGGTTATATAAAAACCTGAAATGTTTAGCATCCGTATTCTCGTATAGGGCAGAGAAATAGATCGAATTGCCTCCATTTGTGGCAATTATGTTCTTTCCATCGCCACTTTTTGAGACAATCTTTGCACCATCAAGACAATCGTCCCACGACTGGACAGGGATCGTGTTTGACATTACGGCACTGGCCGATAATCGGCCGTCCAAACCCTGAAAGAATTCATTTGCAGGATCAACTGGGGCTTCAAAAGTGAACTGGTCTTCCGACAGGCCATATTCAAGCGACTGCTTGAAGCCAAAGATTTTTGCATATGCCGTGTAGTTGCTTCCGCCAGATTCTGATCCGAGGCACGCATAACCTATTGCCTGGCCACCATTTTCCACAAAAGAGAGCAGACCTTTTACAAATTTGCCATCATATGGGTTCGCAAAATTTGGCGATGCCATTATGACCGTATCTGCACCAAGCTCCGCAAAATCCTGGTACCCAAAACCAAAAAGCAGCGACATGTAGCTGTCATCGCCATATGTCACGATCTCAGTCGGGATTTTTTTGAAATCTTTTACTGAAGTTGCATAGGAATCAATACCGAAAATCTTTTTTGCAGCCGATGTGTTGAAGAAGTAAGATATGAGGCAAAGTGCTTTTGCAGTTTCACTTTTTGTTAAAACAAGTTCTTTTTCAAAAGTATTGTCTTTCGGGAAATCGTCCCTTATGCCAGACTTCACTTCAAAATTGACGGTGTGCTGCCCTTCTTCAAGCCCCTCAACCACAAAATTGAGCTGTTTCATGGAATTGACTTCAAGGCTTTCGATTTTTTTCGTTTTCCTTGCCACACCATCAATTTTTAGCTGGGCAACAATGTCCTGAAGGTCCTTGTAGCCTTCGTTTATTACCTGGAAAGAAAAGTTCTGTCTTTTTGATGGCTTGTCTGTATAAAAAAGCCTGTTGGAAACAGCCTTGAGGTCATATTTTGCCCTTGTGACATAATATATCCACACCTCTGATCCATTTGGCAACTCGATTCTTGCTTGCCACAAGCTTTTTGTGTTATGCGAAAACGGCACTCTAAAGGTCTTGTTTGCCGGGTTTGCAATTTTTTGGGGGGGTTGTGGTTTGGCAGTTTCAAGGTCTATTTTCCTTGACTCAATCCATTCAAAATCAGTTTTGACAAGGACCTGGTTGGGTTCAATCACCGACATTATTGGAATGCTCAATCCGCCGCCAGTCATAGGGCAATCGAGAACCTCGACATCTGGCATTCTGTGTGGGGAACCACCATTGTTTTGTGGAAGCTTGATTGTTGGGTCACCCAGGAAAGTGAAGCAGAAAAGTGACTTTGATGTTGCGAAAAAGCCTTCCTTCACAACACCGACGTATTTCTTCAATGCCTGGCTGTAGAGTTCGCCGAGGGTGGTTGCCCAATTGTTGTAGGCATTGACAACTTCCGTTGTCAGCCTGTCCATTTCCTCGAAAGGCAGTGTCCTGACAACGCCACCCTCAACAGTCCAGTTGATTCCAGCATAATTGAGTCTGGATCCCCCAAAATACGCCACAGGGCCACCCTGCGATGCAAGACATGCCTGTGCAAAAGAGACATCTTTGTATTCCGGTGTGTCTTTAAACTCAAGCCCTACGACAGATGTATCAAACATACCATTGGTGCATGCAACACTGACCAGTACAGGCAATCTGTCTTTTTTTGGGAGCCCCATAATATCAGCGCTTGTAACTTTCCCTGGTTCGGTGATTATCGCATTGCCGGCACCATGACTCACGCAATAAACAAGACCATTGTCTTCGGAAAAAGCTTTCAACAGCGACTTTGAATCAAAACTGTCCCTGGTTTTATAATTTTTTGAAATCCCAAAACCGTCAAGGTATCCATTGTCAACAAGTGACTGACATTCCAGCTCACCAAGGAAGCCGCCACTGAACGGGTCGCCTCCAGCAAGGGCAATTTTCTTGAACCATTCTGGTTTTATGGATTTCCTGTACCTGATGATCTTGTCAACAACGTCATTGGCTTCTTTCAGGTTTCTGACTGGCAATCTCCCAAGGGACATGTTCGGGACAGTATCAAGGTCTGGTGATGAATAAAAAATATCCGATGGTACATATTTGTCATACTCAAGAGGTGCATATTTCTCAAGATAATAGAAGGATGCCGGGACAAGAAGTCCGTCACCAATAATTGTTACAAAAGAGGTTTCCAAAGATTCTTTGGCGCAAAAACTTCTTATTTTTCTTGCCAGATCGTAATCATATTTTGAAAGATATTTCTTGTCTTTTTCATTGAAATCTTTGGGACCCCTATAGGTGGGTTCTTCATTTTGTGGCTCAAACGTAGATGCAATCTCTTCCACAGTTACGGTTCTTACTGCGTAACCATCACTTTTTTGTGCTTGTTCAAGTTTTTTGGCGGCTTCAATCAATGAATTCGGACATATAATGACTGCCTTGTTTTGAGGTTTTTCTGCCACCGAAGAGGAGGTGGCAACTGCATCAAAAACTAAATCCAGAATTGCTTTTTTGGCTATCCTGACAGTTTTCCTGTCAAAATCCAGTATCACAGGATTGAAGTAAATAGCGGCAATCTGGCCATCACTGCCATTTTCTATTTTCATGTCACCAAGTGATCCAGGGAAAATCCCCTTCCACGGTCCCCTGTTCGCTTCAACAACACTTTTGCTCCAGGTTTTTGGATAGTATGGCTCAAGCTCTGGTAAAGGAATGATTTCAAAGGAAAGCTCTTTTAGATAGGCTCCTTTTGGATAAAAACCTTTTGGAACCTGAATTCTTGTTGAGAAGGACGGCACCCCTGGCATTCCTACCTCAAGCATCCTCGAAAGGCCGGATGTAAAAAGCTGGCCCTTAAATACAAGAACAGATTCAGGTTCTACTGAACAGTCAATCCTTTGTGAAAAACCGCCCGGATTTCCAGTCAGAAGACCGCCAAGGGGGATGTCGGTTCTAAGAGGTAAATTGTGGGCTGCAAAGGCAACCCCAGGTGCCACAATAGCAAAAACCAAGATTACAGAAAAAAGTTTTTTCATGATTTTCCTCCCGGAAATTAGGGTGTGTAGACAATCCTTAACTGCTTGGTCATTGAGTCCCAATAAACCTCGCAGTCAAGTATGTCAGTAAAAAATTTAAGGGGCACAAACGTTTTTCCCTGCTTGACCACTGGCGGTGGTGCAATTTTCACAAGCTTTGTTTCACCGTTATCTTCAATGGCAACGTCAGAAAAACCCACCTGGAGCGAAACAAATATCTTTCTCAAATCGAAAGATACATCAATAAAACCTTCATCAAAACTTACATTACCGCCAAAAGCCTCAGACAGGAACCTGAGCGGGACCATTGTCGCACCCTTATCTATGAATGGTGCAACTCCGAGATCAACAGTCTTTCCTCCAACTTTAGCAGTTTTTTGGCCAATTTTCAGCTCAATGTTTATTTGCTTTGGCAATTCATCTGGCGTCAGAAGTTTACAAGGGACAACGGCTGATCCAGCATTAGTTTCGATAATGATATTTTCAATATAGGTTTTTTTGGCCATGAAATGGGCTGTACTGGCGGTCACTTTGATTACAACATCATCACCATTAATTGTCCTTGGAGAAATCGATATCCACTTCGGAAACTTCACCAGGCTGCCAGCCAGTGACTCACCGCCAAGATTTTGTATCACAAGCTCTCTGGTTGTGTTTGTGTCCGGTTTTACTACCCCAAAATCCACCAGCTCCGGCATTATCTTCATTACCGGTGGGGCAAGCAGGAGTTCTTTGGGAAATCTGACGAGCCTCATTGCTGTTTTATCAAGAACATACAGCCAGTTGCCAAACCTAGAGACGGCAACAGGCCGCGTGAACCTGTCCAGCTCTGATGAATAATCAATCTGTTCCTGTACCGGCTTGTGTGATGACCTTATCCCGCCGCTTCTTCCAAAAGCTTTCATCACGAAACCGTTTTTGTCCAACAACTCAACTTTGTGCTGGAAAAGAACGATAAACCTTTGGGGCGAGAGCATTATGAAATCTGAAGGTTCATCAGCAAGATCGATAACATTTTCTTTGATGCCAGACTGGGAAAACACAATTATCCTGTTCTCACCGCTCACAGCTACAGCAAAATGGCCCTCCATTGCAGATATCGCAACCGGTTTCCATGATGGGTCAGAGGCCAGCATTCCCACTTCAAATGATCCCCTAAAATGCACCACCTCGCCTTTGCCAGTCAGAACCAGGATGGAGTCTTCCGATCCAAAAACGGAATCACAGACATTTTCTTTTTTACAAGAGAAAAGTTTTTCACCAGCCCTCGTCCTTATCTCGACACCATCAACTTTTACAATCGCCAGATTTTCTCCACCAATTGTTATCCTTTTTGGGGAATCGGTTTCAATCGAAAAAAGCTGATTGCCTTTCTGGTCCATCACCATAACAGCGTTTCTGGCCTCGTCCGCAACATATATTCTTCCGTTGGCATCAACATCCAGGCCTGATGGCACAAAAAGGCCGGAATCATCTTTCGACACAAGAACAGAGATCTTCCCGGTTTTGCCAACTTTTACGATTTCGTGATCAAAGAAAGAGGCAAAAACATAGCCATCTTCAAACGGAACAAATGGACAGTACCCTTCCCCAGGGTGTTTGGGTACAAAATTCGTCTTTTCAAGTTGTTTTGAATCCATACCAAAAATTTTTATCGAGTCGTCATCAAGCACGACAATCTTTTGGGAAGCATCGGTCCAGACTGAATGTGGCGAGATAAATTCACCAAAACTCTTTATTTTTGAATAGAAAGACGAGAGAATGGTGACCTTTTTGGTGCCAAGTTCCAGCACAAGAAGATTGGAGTTTTGAAGGAGATGACACTGGGCAGGCCTGTCAAGGTCCCTGATTTGCCTCCATAACCCAAAATCCTCCCCGCATATGAGCACAGATCCAGCCTCCGGATCAGAAACATACAATTTTTTTCTGCTGTCGGTTGAAAGGCCCAAAGGCCTTTTAAGATCGACATTGCCAATCTTTGTAATTTTCTTTTTGAAGTTACCTTTAAGATCAAATACTAGGAGCGAACCAACATCTGAAATAACAATGTTTTCATCGAATATCACAAGATCTGCTGGATCCACAAAATCATTTGGACCAGTTCCAGAACCACCAGTCCTATACCTTAGCTTGAGGTCCCTGGAGTAGGAACAAAGTTCGTTTGTACCTTTGCAGTAAACATAAAAATTGCCTTCTCTGTCAGTTTGTACAAATTTTGGGAAAAGCAATTTGTCTGCAGCTATTCCACCTTTGATAAGGGTGCCTGCTGTCTCTTGCGCAAAAACAACTGGAAACGCAAAACATAAAACAATCAGAAGCGATAGATATCTTTTCAAACTACTTGTTCCTCAATGTAACATTGACAGTTTTTTCATCTCCTGCAGAAACATTTATCGTTTCCGAGTATGATTTGAACCTGGCCATCCTGACCTCTATCTTATGGGTGCCCGGCACGAGCACAATACTTGAAGGAGTTGTACCCTTTACCAAACCATCGATGTATATAAAAGCCCCTGGAACATTTGACGTTATATGAACAGTTGCAGTAGTTTTTACAGGTGGCGGTGTGGTTGGGGTGATTGATCCTGAATTATTATTGTTTTTGCTACCGCTGTCTGGTTTTGGTGCTGTGCCGTCCTGCCCTCCGCTCTGGTTTTGGCTACCACTTCCGGTTTGACCTGAACTCGTCTTAACATATTCCATAGCCACCAGAATCAGAACTTCCTTTGATGGATTGTCTTTAGGTTTCAAAGTAATGGTGGCAGAATAGCTATTCCCGGACAAAACCTTGTCTGGGTTCACGGCCACCCTTATTTGTTTCTGTTCTTTGGGCTGGACAACAAATGGTTCCTGGTCAAAAATTATCCAGTCTCCCTTAAATGATCTCTCAATTTCGATCTCGGATTCACCATCATTAACAACAGAGATTGACGATGCCCCAGGCACTCCTGAAACTTTGCCCCAGTCAATCTTGTTTGTAAGCACTCTCATGAGACCCTGCTTCGAAAGCTTTATGATTCCAAGATCAAGGTTTTTGCCTGACTCCATCCTGAACTGTTGTTCATGGGTCCTGTAACCACCAAGCTCGAGCCTTAGAACATACTTGCCAGGGTACAGATCTTTTATTTCAGAATCAGTATTGGACAGTTTTTTAAAATTATCATCATCGGGCCCTTTTAAAAGCACGGATGCCCCTTTTGGTTCAGATTTCACAAATGCTGAGGCCGGACTTGGGGAGCTGAGCATAAAAAGCAAATACCCCAACCCAACAACAATCACCGATGATAGAACGCCAATCGTTATGTTTCTTACTTTCCTTTTGAGTTTTGGATTGGACCTCGGGATTTTTTTACTCTTGACCTTTTCGCCTTTTGGCGTTTTGTAGGATTTCATTACTATATCAAGCGCCTGCACAAGTTCGTTTGGGCTCTGGAACCTGCAGTCCGGGTCCTTGGTCATCATCCTCCTGATGATCTCTACAAGACCCTCTGGTATGTCGCTGCGAAGATTTGTCAGTGGGAAAGCCTCTTTTGAGATGTGCATGTTGAGCACACCCCATGGAGTATCGGCCTCAAACGGAACTTCACCTGCAAGCATCTCGTAGAAAACAACGCCCAGGGAATACATGTCAGATCTTGAATCAACCTTGCCACCCTGTGCCTGTTCTGGTGACATGTATTCTGGTGTTCCAACAAAAGAACCTGCTGTGGTCATCGTTGCAAAATCTCTCGATTTTGCAATCCCAAAATCCATCATTTTTACCTGGCCATCAGGGGTTACCATTATGTTCTGGCTCTTTACGTCTCTGTGCGCAATTATTCCTGACCTGTAAGCTTCACCCAGGGCAAGCGCCGACTGCTTTATGTACGAAACAGCAGTCTCAACCGGCAATGGGCCTTTTTCTTCTACGACGCTGGATAGAGTTTTTCCTTCAACAAACTCTAGAACCATGAAGTAGGTATGGTCGTCATCACCAAAATCCTTGACGATACATATGTTGGGGTGGGAAAGTTTCATGGCTGATTTTGCTTCGCGCTGGAAACGCTCGATATAATCAGCACCTTCTGTATACTGGTCCCTGAGGATTTTTAATGCAACTATTTCACCAGTTTTGATGTCTCTGGCCAGAAAAACCTCGGCCATTCCACCACCACCCACCTTGTCATAGATCTTGTATCTTTCGCCTAATGTTTTTCCAATCATTTGTCTCGCTCTTCCAGTGGCCTCATGGACTGATCGATTATCTCTTTAATAAATATGATATTGCTCTTCGCCTGGTTTGAAAGGGTAGTTAAATCTTCGGTATGAACAGCATCATGCGTTATCCTGTCCAGAATGTCATAAACCTGTCCTATCGGCTCTGAAATTTTTCCAAACAATTCGGTCAAAAATTCTCTTTTTTGTTTTTCAAGCTCCCTAGATGCACGATTCTCCTCAAAAAGCCTCGCATTTTCTATGGATTTGTGATGAATTTTCGTCTGGTGGAGTGCTATCGCCGCATGTGAGCAAAGCGCTTCAAAAAATTCGGCGTTTTTTCTGGAGAAATAAAATGTCGGCACCTGACTGTCAACATATATCAGTCCAAGCATCTCATCGCCAACACGGAGTGGTGCACACATGACCGATCGGAGTGAAAGACCAACAATTGACTCCTTTGCCCTGAACTTTTCATCTGTTGCTGTGTCGGTAACACAAACAAGCTTCCTTTCAGAAAGGGCTTTATCGGTAACAGATGTAGAAAAATCGAACTTCTCTTTGGTCAAATTTTCCTTTTTCTGGTTCCTTCCTATCGCAAATTCAATCTTGTCAGAAGGTTTCAGGAGCATTATAAACCCTCTCTCGGCTCCAGAAACCTTTATAGCCATATCGACAACCATGGGCAAAAGTTCATCCACATCACCAATTTGGGAAAGGGCTTTCGAAATTTCCAAAAGCATGCGCAGATTGCGGTAATCTTCGCCGTACTTTCCCAGTTCCTTATCAATTGCGAGCTCTGCATTTCTGATCTTTTTTATTTCCTTGCCCGAATTCTGCTCCTCAAAATAAAGCCTCGCCTCAGAAAGTTTTGACATGGCCCTGAAATATTCACCCTGCCTGACAAATATATCTGCCAGTTCAATTTTCAGCAGATTGAGCTCTCTCCATTTTCTCTGACTTTCGTAAATGTCAAGCGCTTTGATATTGCATTCTTCAGCCTTTTCATATTTTTCCTGGAACACTGCAAGTGCACCACTCAGTTTCAGGTATGCTGCTTCATGAAGCTGGTCTGGAGATTCCTGCACAAGGTCCTTGAGGAGTTTCGCATATTTTCTAGCCCGCTCCAGCTCCGAGGAAAAAAGCCACATCTTGCCAAGCCTCTCGTATACCCTGCAAAGATACTCCCTGTCCTGGACATCACACAGCAACTTCTCTGCTCTTTCAAAACTTATCAGTGCCTGGTCTGCAAGATTTGCCGACAGGTAATGCTCTCCGGTATAGAACAATGCCCTTCCGACTGTTTGAAGATCAGAAACCTCTTCGGCCACCCTTCGCGACTTCTCGATTGTCATCTGGGCATCTTTTGAGAGGCCCTTCTCATAAAGTGTCGCGCCAAGATTGAAAAAAGCTCTCGCAAGATCTATTGAAGTTCCAATCTTGGCCCGAGCACAGGCCCACATCCTGAGGTGTGAAAGTGCATTTTCAATTTCCCTTTCCTGAAGGAAGAAGTTTGACGCAAGTTTGTAATACTCAGCTTTGGTGACAATATCCCAACTAGTACCTATCAAACCAACAGATTTCCTTATAAGTCTTGCAATTTTGTCGCTTTCTCCCCTGGCTTGGGCCAGCCTTAATTGCCAGAGGGCAACTTTTGCCTGGAGATTGGATTTGCCAGATTGCAAGGCAAGCTTCAGGGCATCTGCGCATGACGTTTCGGCAGACTCGAAATCGGCCATTGCCATTTGCAACCTTGACACAACAAGCAGACATGAAATTTTCAAAGAAACGTCATCGGTGGTGGAGGCCCTGTTAATGGCAAAAGAAAGTGCTGCTGACGGATCAGTCTCGCAAAGAAAATCCAGATATGACAAAATAAGGTTGCCAGAGAGCATTTTGTCATGGATTTCATCCACAAACGGAACCGCTTCCCTGAGATAAACCCCCGCCTTGTGCGACTTGGAAGCAACCGCTGAAATGGCTTTGCCGGCCTTGGCCACAAGAGATGGAGTATCGATCCTTTCAAATCTTTCAAGTGCTTCCTGACTTGCCTCCATTCCAAGATCACAAAAAGCAAGTTTCTCAACACAATCCTGGTGATATTTTAGCTCTTGGTCGGGTATCATCTGGATTAGTTTCGAAAGGTAAAACCTGGCTTCGCTGAAAGCAAATTGGCGGATGCATGCTGAATATGCCTGTGCAACAGCTCTAAATGCAGCAACTGGATCAGAGCCTTTGAGTGCAAGCTGCGCCATTCTTGTGACCCATTCAACATTGCATCCATCTTCGACTTCACGCCTGAGTGCCTGATAAACTGCATCATATATGTCTTTCTTTGAGCCAATCTGCGTTGCCTGAAGCAGCGTTTCCAGGTAAATTCCATGGCCTAATGCCCAAAAAGACCCACCAGCCTCGAATCTTCTCCTTAAAAGACCTTTTGAAAGCAGCGAAAAAATGATCTTTGAAAAATACTTTGTATCAGTAGAGCTAAAAAGTTTTGTGTCTTTGAAAATTTTTTCCAGATCAACAAGCTTTGATTTTCCGCCCAGAACAGCAATACATTTTAAAGCAACAATTTCATCAGAATTCAAGCTTTCGATAATTTTAGAAACAATAAGTCTTGTTTCTCCCAATTTCTTTGTTTCCACAAATTTTCTCTCGTTAAGAGACCACTTTCCGGAAGGGTTGATAAAAAGTGAACCGTCAACAAGTGACAGTTTTACAAGTTCTTTGGTCTTCAAGATGTTCCCTTGTGAACTTTCAAAGTAATGCATCGCGATTTGCTCGGGAAATTCCGGGGAAGAGAGAAGAGACCTCAAGTAGGAAACAGTCCCGTTATAATCAAGGGGGGCCATCTGTATTCTTGTCAGGTCGTCGGCGCCAAAAAGGGACTCAAGGATTGCCTGAATGTCGCCCCTTACCTTTGTTGGAGCATAAGTTGTCACCAAAAGCATTTTGGTATCGGCCATCCCTGACTGCAAATGTCTTAAGAGTTCCAACATTTGAATTGATGAAGATTCCATGTCTTCAACAATTAAGACAAATGGCTGGATTTGGGACACTTCTGTCAAAAAAGACTGTATCCCTTCAAAAAACTCCAGGGTGGCCGTTGGTATTTCAACGGCATCGAGGTCTGGAAGCCCCTTCATTCTGTCAATTACATGCTGGTAATTTTTGAGCAGAGCCGGATTCAGCGCTTTCAGGCCAGCTTCAAGGTCGCTGATGAACCTTATCATTGGTTCAAGTGGACTGAATCTCGAAGTACAAGAAGTGATCGACACCTGATTGCCAAGGAATTGCGCCAGCGAGGCAAACTCCCTTACAAGAGCCGATTTGCCAGAACCCTCCTCGCCTTCTATGATTACAAAATGGCCCCTGGTTTTTGAATCGACAAGAAGGTCCATGAGAAATGACCGTCTTTCAGAATCTTTCTGGACCAGAACATTTTTTGAAAGACGTTCGATGGAAATTTCACCGGAAAGCTTTGGTTGCAGTTCGGAAAGTCCAAGGGCAATCTGCTGAAAAGACCTGTATGGTTCGTCCTGTGAAAGACCAAGCATCCTGGCAACAACCATTGTCAGGGGCTCTGGAACATGGGATCTTATGGTGGCAAGATCAGGCTTCAAGCCTTCCTCAAGTTTTCCTGCATAGGCTTCGTACACCAGTTTTCCAAGTGCCACAATATCGGTGCGCTCGCTCGGATCTTTTGGCAATAATCCGCCATTCCTGAGACCCTCCCTTGGTGGCACAGCTCCAAAATCACAAATCTTGACGGAAAATGGTGTTTCAAATGGTCTGGAAACCTCCCATTGACCACCAGTGCGCCCGCCCTTCGACACTATTATGTTTTCAGGATGAATATTACCGTGGAGGAAACCATTACAATGAACGAAGTCTATCGCATCCACTACTTGCAGCAGCAACATCTGGGCGCCAACAGTGTCAATCTGCGGCAAGACAATGTCAAAGCTTTCTCCCTGTATATATGGCCTTGTGTACCATAGTTTCCCAACCTCAGTGGTCCCCACCTCCAAAACCTGTACAAGATTGGGGTGCAAAAGTTCTGTGAGCCTGTAGAGTGTAAGTTCTGCCTGTAATCTTTCATCATTGCTGGTGTAATCCCATCTTAAAACCTTGAGAACAACATCTCTGCCCTGGTTGTCTCTGGCTCTGTAGGTAATACCGGTTTCACCAATACCAAGGATATCAGAAATTTCCAGCCCGGCAATCCTTAAATCACCATGCTCAGACATGAACACCTTCCATTTGGTAGGATTAATAAAAATTATAGCCCTGGAGTGAATATTTACAACCTTTTCAATCTGGGCAAACACGAATAAAGCTGGCCAGTGCAACTCAATAAAACCGCAAATAATCCAAAAAACAAAAAAACACTTGTGCAAACATAAATTTTAGGTTATCATTTCTTGGATTGATATATGAAGGAGGACTGGAGTATTGCGCAGTTATTTGCCTAAGGCCAAGGAGATAGTCCTGGAGGTCCTTAACAAACTGGGTTACAGCCTGGTTGAGATACGGGAAGTTTTTGGAAGAGAAGACTATCTTGTCTCAATTGTTGTATGGAAGTCGCAGGGGATCAAAATAGATGATTGCGTGAAGATAACCAGGGCCACGTTGCCAAAACTCCAGCAGGACCCTTCCCTTCCAGACTACACAAGGCTTGAGGTTGCGTCGCCAGGCATCAACAGGCAGCTTAAAAATCCTTCAGAGTTCTCTGTTTTCAAGGGACGCATGGCAACAGTGGCAACACAGGAAAAATCGGTCACAGGAATGATAGGAGATTCTGACGAGAATGCTGTTTTAATGGAAACCGATGGCATCTTGACCAGCATCCCGCTCCCACAAATCAAATCGGCAAAGCTAGTGGACTAGGAGAAAAGATGAAACTGACAGAACTTTTTGCTGCCCTAGCAGACATAGCCCGCGAAAAAGATATAGAATATGCAGTTTTGCTGGACGCGATAAGACTTGGTATCCTTGCCGCATACAAAAAAACCTACCATGCGAACGCAAACATAGATGTTATTGTTGATGATTCACAAAAAAAGATCCAGATAATTGCAAAAAAAATCGTTGTAGACAGTGTTGAAGACGGCTCCATGGAAATCTCGCTGAAAGATGCGAAAAAAATTTCGCCGGATGCTGAAATTGGTGACGCTGTAGAGATCGAGGCCACTCCTCCAGATTTTGGCCGATTTGCTGCATCGACATGCAAGCAGATCATCATGCAAAGGTTGAAAGAAGCCGAAAAAGACAAGGTAATAAAAGAATATTCCGATAAAGAAAAAGACATGGTCTTTGGCGAAGTTTCAAGAGTAGCTGGAGAAAATGTTTACTTTAACCTTGGTAAGGCTGAAGGGCTCCTTCCAAAACAGGAGCAGATTCCTGGGGAACCTTACACGCCAGGTAGAAAATTCCACTGTTTTGTCCTAAGGGTTGACAGATCTACAAGGGAACCCCTGATAATCCTCTCAAGAACCCACCCCAATCTCCTTGCGAAACTCATGGAGCTCGAGATACCAGAAATCATGCAGGGCGTTATCGAGATAATAGGCATCGTCAGGGAGCCCGGGGTCAGGGCCAAGGTGGCCGTACATTCCAACCAGTCCAGGGTTGATCCTGTTGGTTCGTGCATTGGCTCAAAGGGAGTAAGAATAAACGTCATTTCTGACGAGCTTAAGGGCGAAAGAATAGATGTTCTGAGGTGGTTTGAAGACCCAAGACTTTTTGTGGCGTCTTCCCTGTCGCCAGCAAAAGTTTATTCAGTGCAGATATTCCAGAACGAGAAAAGGGCCGTTGTAGCAGTTTCTTCGGACCAGTTCTCGCTCGCAATCGGGAAAAAAGGCTCGAATGTCAGGCTTGCCTCAAGACTGACCGGATACAAGATCGACATGAAGGTGATGGAGGACTGATGCCGGAAAGAATGTGCGTGAGTTGTGGCATCAGGAATGAGAGATCTGCGTTTATAAAGATTTCTACCAGACTGGAACCACAAAACACAAATAATTCAACCGGAAGAAATGCATATGTGTGCAGAAAAATTGACTGCATACAAAAATTAGCTGGTGGTAAAACAAGGATAGGAATGTCCTTGAAGAGAACCAATATAAAAAAGGAAGACTTGATAAAGCTTTCTAACGAAATTCTTACAAAGGTGATTAATGGGCAAGATTAAGGTTGAAGAGTTGGCGGTTCAGCTTGGTGTTGATCCGCAGGAAATCCTGGAATCAGCAAAAAGACTCGGCGAGTCAATCAAGGGTGTTTCATCAACACTGGAAGATTCCACTGCAGCGAAGATAAGGGCAAGTTTTCTATTGAGGCGTCCTTCACCACCTCCACAGGAGCAAAAGCAACCGGCACAAACAAGGACGAGTCTGTTCGATGTGGACAAGAAAAAAACCCCGATACTCAAAGCTGCAACCGCAGAGGCAGTAGAGGCCGCAAAGGCTGCAGAAGCTGCCCTTGTAAGCTCAAAGGAGGACAAGACTGCCCAGAAGCCGGAACCGATAACCAAGGTTGCGAAGCCGGAAGCAAAACAGGCAGCAGTAAAGAAACCCATTCCTCCTACAATCCTTGAAGAAGTAAAAGCAAAACAGCCAAAACCTGTAAAACCAGAGCCCAAAACAGAAGAAAAACATGAACTTCCAAAAGAAGAATTCAAGCAGGTCCAGCCAAAACAGGAAACAATAGAGCCAAAATCCAAGAAAACACCGCACAGGGAAGAGGCTGCCACACCAACAAAACCTGCGGAAGAGCACAAAGAAGCCAAGGAAAAGGAAGTCCAGCAAGAAATTTCTTCTGCTCCAGTGAAAGAAAAACACCCTGAACATCCAAAAACCAAAGAACTACCAAAGGCACAGGAAGTCAGGCCAGTAGAAGAAAAAATTCCGGTAAAAGAACCACCAGCAAAAGAAAAACCACAGACCGAAAAACCTCCGGAGCACACAGAAAAGCTCATAATAGACAAAACACTCAATGTACCTGTTTCAAAATTCAGGTCAGACCAGAGACCAACTGGCATACAGATGCCAAAAAGGGTCGAACCAGTCAAACTTCCACCTCTTCCACCACAAAAACAGCCACTATACCCGATTACACCAAAATCCAATTTCCAGAGGACACCTTCTTCGCAAAGACCCCCATCCCAAAGGCCACCTTCCAGTGGTCAGAAACCGCCAGTGACACAAAGACCGGTTGTTGACAAAGACAGGGAAAAACAGAAATATGAACATGCAGTCGACCACAACAAGGACAAACAGGTCTCGAGTGTACCATTCATCGTCGGCAAGGAACATTTTGTAATCAAAAGAACGCCCCCAAAGAGCACCCGAAAAACACAACAACCCAAACAGGCTCCAAAACCTGTTGAAGTAAAACCACAAAAACTTACCATAGATGTTTTTGCAAAAACGGCAGGGATACCGGAACAGAGAATCATGGCCTATATGCTCAAACAGGGGTACATCCCGAACCCTAACGAAGAACTGGCTGGTCCAGTCCTGGAGATGCTCTCTTCTGCATTTGGCCTGAAAACCTCCCAGGAAGGCACGCTTTCCGATGAAAATCTTATCCCGCGCTCACCAATCGTCACCGTCATGGGACATGTCGACCATGGTAAAACAACTCTTCTTGACTACATAAGAAAAACCTCGGTTGCCCTGGGGGAAGCCGGAGGAATAACACAAAGCATCGGCGCTTACAAAGTTACGGTGAATGGAAGAGACATTGTTTTCATAGATACTCCTGGTCACGAGGCATTTGCAACAATGAGGAGGGAAGGCGCTAATGTCACTGACATAGTTGTCCTTGTTGTAGCTGCAGATGAAGGTGTAAAAGAGCAAACTATTGAAGCTCTAAATATGGCAAAAGAAGCCAAGGTAACGGTCATCGTTGCTGCAAATAAAATGGACCGTCCCGGGGCCAACCTGGACAAGCTCTATTCCCAACTTGCGGAACTGGGACTTACACCCGAAGCATGGGGTGGCGAGACCATGGTCGCACCAATCACCGCAAAAACTGGTGATGGCGTAAAGGACCTTCTTGAAATGATACTTCTCCAGGCAGACATCCTTGACCTCAAGATGAACAAGGCTGGCAAGCTTGCAGGAACAATAATTGAATCACACATGGACAGGTTTGTGGGTCCACTGGCAACTGCAATCATCCAAAGCGGACAACTCAAGGCCGGGGACTATATCGAAGCAGGCAATGCGTGGGGAAGAGTCAAGGCACTGTTTGATCACGCAGACAAAAAAATACAAAAAATACAGGCAATAAGCCCTGTCAAGATAATGGGGTTTGACCAGGTCCCAAAACCCGGTTCAATCCTTCTTTCATCGGACATATCCAGAAGGCGCAAGCCAGACAAAGGGCAAGTCCTTGAACCACAGGCAATCCCGCAGGTTCCGGCAGGTGATGAGGCACCTTCAAACCTTGATGATCTCTTCAAGGTTTTCGACCAGCAGGGTGCAACAAAACTGAATGTGGTGGTAAAAGCTGATTCAGAAGGTTCCCTTGATGCAGTAAAATTTGCCCTCTCAAAAATAAAAATCAAAGATATACCTGCAAATATTGTTTATTCAGGGATCGGAGTCATATCTGACAACGATGTTCTTCTTGCTGATGCATCAAAAGCAATGCTGGTAGGATTCAATGTACAAATAGATCCGATTGCCAAAAAAACTTCCAAACAGAATGGCATTCCAATAAATACTTACAACATCATATTTGAATTGACCGATGCAATCACAGAGGCAATAAAACGCCTCATAGCGCCAGAGTACAGGGATGTGAAAGTCGGTCAGGCAGAAGTCAGGCAAGTTTTCAATATTTCTGATGTAGGAAACATCGCAGGCTGCTTTGTCTCCGAAGGATATGTCAACCACAAGGTAAAAGTAAGGGTCGTAAGAAATAGGCTGCCGGTCTACGAAGGCAAGATAAGCTCCCTCAAGCGATTCAAGGAAGACACCCACGAGGTCAAAGCTGGCTATGAATGCGGCATCGGTATCCAGGACTTCAACGACATCAAGGTTGGTGACACCCTGGAGTTCTACACCACACAAGAGGTGCAGTAGTTGCCGGTAGGCCTGATCGAGATAACAATGAGGCTTTTTGGCGTAAAATCACTGAAAGAGAAAAGGAGTCTTGTCAGACCAATACTGGCCAGATTAAGACACGATTTCAATTGTGCTGCAATCGAATCAGACGCCCAGGACAGCCATGATGTTTTTATTTTGTCTGCGGTCACCATAAACACTTCCAGCATCGAAATGGGAATCACACTCGACAACATCTTCAAAACTGTGGAACATGAGAGCAGTCTCCCCTGTGATGTGACAAGAAGGGAGACCTTCTCATGAGTGACCTCAGGAGAAAAAGGCTTGAACACCAGATACAGGAAGCTGTTTCCTGGGTGCTTATCAGAAACATCGATAACCCAAAAATAGGCTTTGTGACAATAACTGGAGTTAGGGTGTCAGTAGATTTCAAATTTGCTACCGTGTTCTATTCAGTGCTTGGATCACAAAAGAAAATCGATGAAACCCAGACAGGTCTCTCGTCTGCGTCAAAAATGATACAAAAACTGGTAGCTGAAAAAATTGAATTCAGGCAAGTCCCGCTTTTGCGCTTCAAGTTTGATGAAACGCCATCAAAAGCACAAAAACTTGAATATACATTCAGGGAGTTGGAAAATGAACAAGGTGGATCTGACAACGATAGCCGCAGAATTGAAGAAAACGAAGAAAGCGGTCATTCTGACCCATGAAAATCCTGACGGAGACGCCATAGGGTCGGCACTTGCCCTTTCTAAGGCAATGCAGTCGAATGGGTCAAAAGTTGTTGTATTCAGCCCTGACAACCCTCCATCCAGTTTTGATTTTCTTGAGGGATTCAGTGACATAAGGATAGCAAACGATCCCGAAGTGACAGGACTTGTCCAGGAAGGCTACAGAATAATTGTGGTCGATGGTTCATCACCAAACAGGTGCGGCATATCGAATTTTCCACCAGGTTCTGATCCCATGGTAATCGACCATCACCCAACGGTGGAAGACTATGGACAAATTGTCTTTGTCGACACGACAAGATCTTCAACTGCAGAAAACATATTTCACATACTGAATGCTGCAGGGTTGCAAATTGGCCTAACGGTCAGCGAATGTCTTTTTACCGGGATCATAACCGACACAGGATCTTTCAAGTATCCAAATGCAACTTCAGAAACATTTGAAATTACTGCCCAGCTTGTAAAAAGTGGAATGTCGACAGCAAAGGTTTCGTCGATGATCTACGAAAGGATGAGCTACGCAAACAGGAAACTCCTCGGGAGAGCAATGGAGAGGCTTTCCGTTTCATTGGGGGGCAAACTTGCAATAACTGCAGTCACCTGGAAAGACATGAACGAATTTGAAGCAGAGCTCAGGGACACAGATTTTATAATAGACGAGATAAGAAAACTCGGTGGTTGCGAAATTTATGTTTTTGCAAAAGAATACAGACCAGACCAGTTCCGTATTTCCATGAGAGGAAGAGGCATGTTCGACCTTTCTCAGCTTGCACTCAAGTATGGTGGCGGTGGTCATCATGATGCTGCAGGCTTCAATGCAACAGGTGACTGGCTTTTTGTAAGGGCAAACCTCCTGCAGATATTCGAATCGCTGCTCAACAACAAATGATTTCGGGCGGGATACCAATAAACAAGGAAGACGGTCCAACAAGCTTCCAGGTAACAAACAGGGCAAAAGG
This sequence comes from Caldisericales bacterium, assembly GCA_012517765.1. GTDB lineage: Bacteria > Caldisericota > Caldisericia > JAAYUI01 > JAAYUI01 > JAAYUI01. Next base: position 120,230 of record JAAYUI010000010.1, read on the forward strand.
GCTGTATTGCGCTTCTAAAGCAGGCCATATGGGTACCCTTGATCCCCACGCCAAAGGTGTTCTTGTTGTGCTGTTTGGCCCATCCACAAAAATCATTCCATACGCCGCAGAGCACAAGAAAAGCTACAAGGCAAGGTTCAGACTTGGCTTTACATCAAATACCTACGATGCCTGGGGCGAACTGACAGAGCACGGATACAATGGCGATACCACAAAAAAGCACATAGAAGCAATACTGTCACAGTTTATCGGTAAAACAGAGCAGATACCGCCAATGTTTTCTGCCAAGAAAATTGAAGGCACAAGACTTTATGAACTGGCGATGAAAGGGATCGAACTTCCCAGAAAACCACAACCAATTGAGATTGACGAATTGCAATTGAACTCCTGGGACCAAAGTTCGGGAGAGGGCGAATTCAATCTTACCTGCACAAAAGGGACCTATGTCCGTTCGCTAATATCCGATATCGGGATACATGCAGGTTGTGGCGCTATAATGACGGCACTGACAAGAACAAGCGACCAGGGATTTTGCCTGGAGCAAAGCATCCCCATTTCTAAAATCGAAGAGCACGTTTTTGAGGGTAGCCATCTTGACCTCATCGTTCCAACTGAACATTTCTTGTCGCATTTGCCAGAGGTCCGGGTCTCGACAAGACAGCAGGAAATACTTTACCACGGTAATCCTGTAAATTTGAGGTCGCCAACAGCTCGTGCTGGACTGACAAAAATCTTTGGACCAAAAGAAAAACTTGTTGGAATCGGAAAATATGTTCCAGCAACAGGCCAGTTGCTTCCAGAGAGGATGTTATGAGGGTCATAAAGGGCGATCCTGCCCTGCAGATAAAAACTCAGGAACCAGGTGCATGCGTAATGATTGGCTATCTGGACGGAGTTCACGTTGGCCACCAGATGCTTGCACAAAAAGTTATAGATCTTGCGAAAGAAAAGAATGGTTATCCCTCTGCATTCACCTTTAATGGAAAACTGTACACAAAAAATATCCCTTCAAGGGGAATGCTTACGACAAGCCACGAGAAAATTGAATTACTTGAAGAGAAAGGCATAGAAACAGTCTTCCTTGCCGATTTTACCGACTGGCTGAGAGACATGACAGATGAGGATTTTGTAAGAACAATCCTTAAAGACAACATAAAAGCAAGCGCTGTTGCAGTCGGTCCAACATTCACGTTTGGGAGGGGCGGAAAAGCTGGCGCCAAAGAATTAAGAAATCTGTGCTTAAAAAATGGGATAGATTGCGTCATCATCCCACAGGTAACAATAGGCGATGAACCTGTTTCTTCAAGCAGGATTAGAAATTATCTTTACGCAGGCGATATTTTCGAGGCAAACGTTCTCCTTGGAAGAAGATATTTTCTTACAGGAACAATAGTCTCCGGTGCGATGGTTGGAAGGTCGCTGGGTTTCCCAACGGCCAACCTGGATGTTTCAAATCCCCTCAAATTAATCCCTGGTGGTGGTGTTTATGCTTGTTTTGGCCACCTCGAGGGTGTAAAGTACGAATGTGCCGTGTCAATAGGGAACAGGCCAACTTTCTTGGGCGGCGACAATTCCCTTGAGGCACACATCCTTGATTACTCCGGATTGATATACGGAAAAGAGCTGAAATTAGAGTTTGTGGCAAAAATAAGAGACCAGATCCAGTTTGAAAGCAAGGAAAAGCTCTCCTTGCAGATTTCAAAGGATGTCATAAAGATAAGAGAAATTCTGGAGGGCCAGCATGAGTGACAAGAAAACGACTTACACGCCAGACGATCTGGCAAGTTTTGATTACGGTAGGGACCTTGGAAATCCAGGTTCATACCCCTACACCAGGGGTGTTTATCCAACCATGTATACCGAGAAGCCATGGACAATGAGGCAATATGCAGGCTTCTCCACCGCAAAAGAAACAAACGAGCGCTTCAAGCTGTTGCTCCAGAAAGGCCAGACAGGGCTTTCCACTGCTTTCGACCTGCCAACCCAGATGGGCTATGATTCCGATCACGAAATGGCACTTGGTGAAGTTGGAAAAGTCGGTGTCGCCATATCAACAGCTGATGACATGGCAGAGCTTTTTGATGGCATACCACTTGAAGAAATTTCCACCTCAATGACCATAAATGCCTCCGCAACTGTCGTTTTGGCAATGTACATGAAGATAGCCAAAAACCAGGGCGGGGACATCTCAAAACTCTCTGGAACAGTACAAAACGACATCCTGAAAGAATATATCGCCAGGGGTAACTACATTTATCCGGTCAAGCCGTCCATGAGACTCAATTGTGACCTTATTGAATGGGCATCCTTCAAACTTCCAAAATTCAACACCATTTCAATATCTGGCTACCATATCAGGGAGGCCGGTGCTACAGCGGCTCAGGAGCTTGCGTTCACTTTTGCCGATGCCTTTGCTTATGTTGATGACCTTATTGGCAGGGGCCTCACAATTGATGATTTCGCCCCCAGACTCTCATTCTTCTTCGCATCACACAACAACTTTCTCGAGGAAGTTGCCAAATTCAGGGCGGCAAGGAGAATCTGGTCAAGAATGCTTGAAAAGAAATACCAGCCAAAAAACCCAAAATCGATGCTCCTCCGTTTCCATACCCAGACAGGCGGCTCTACCCTCACAGCACAACAGCCGGAAATCAATATCGTTCGCGTTGCTTTCCAGGCCATGGCAGCAGTGCTTGGTGGAACACAGAGCCTCCATACAAACTCCTATGATGAAGCACTGGCGCTCCCTTCACCAAAATCGGCCACAATCGCACTTAGAACGCAGCAGCTTGTTGCTTACGAGTCCGGGGTTTGCGATGTTGTTGATCCACTGGCCGGCTCATATTATGTCGAATCACTGACAAACAAGATTGAAAATGAGGTCTATGATTATCTGGACAGGATTGAAAGAATGGGTGGCACTCTGACCTGCTTTGAAAAGGGGTTTTTCCAGAGCGAGATCGCCAAGTCTGCATATCAGTTCCAGATGGATGTTGAATCCGGCAAACAGGCAGTCGTTGGGGTCAACAAATTTACAACCAGTGAAGAGCCAAAGATGGATATTAGCAGGAGTGGAGTCGACGAAAACGAGAGAAGGGCAAAACTCAAAACATATAAGGAATCCAGGGACCAGGACAAATTGAAAGAGGCCATGGGCGCATTGAGGGAAGTTGCAACCGGAAAAGGAAACCTTATGGAACCGATCATACAATGTGTTGATGCGCAGGCAACACTTGGTGAAATATGTTGTCTGATGCGCGAAATCTATGGCGAATACCAGGAGGGATAAATACTAATGACAGGCCTTTCACACATAGGAATAGCAACAACCGATATAGAAGAAGCAGCTAAAACCTGGTTACTGCTTGGTTTTCAGTTTGTGCACACCACCGAAGTACCAGACCAGAAAGTCAAAGTGGCCAAGTTAAGATATGGCGGACTAATTGTCGAGCTTCTTGAGCCAACATCAGACGATTCTCCAATAAAGGGTTTTCTGGACAAAAAAGGGCCTGGAATACACCATCTTGCCATAGAAGTCGATGACATGGAGCACAAGATAGATGAATTCCTGAATTCAGGAATCAAGATGATTGACAAGAAGCCTCGCATTGGCGCCGCTGGAAAACCAATCGCTTTCATACATCCATCTTCAACAGGTGGGGTATTGGTAGAACTGGAGCAGGATTGATGAGCAAAAAACTTCTCTGGGGATTTGTAGCCACGCTGGGGCTTGTAGCCATAATAATTGTTGCTTTCATGATGTTCAACCCCGGGGATAAACCAAAAAACACCTATTCACAGCTTTACCTGACAGTAGTGCCTGTAAACAGCGAAAAGCCGGACTGGGAAACCCTCAAAAAAGCAATTGAAGCAAGAGTCAGTTATCTGGGTGAGCTGAGGTTCTTTGAAAACATGGAGAGCCATGCGAGACTTGTGATTACGGGATCGGAAGACCCGAATGAAATGGGATCGATGCTGCTTGTCCAGGGAAAAACGCTGCTCATAACCGACAAGGGCCAGAAAGTTGCTACCGATGACGAATTTGAATCGGCAATGCCGGTTTCATTCAAAGACACCACTGGTTCTTACGGGATCGCAATCCAGCTAAATGACACCGGTAAACAAAGATTGTTGGCAATGCTGAACGCCAAAGACAAACCATCAAAAATACAGCTTGTCCTGGATGAAGTGCCTATTGGCGCAATGAAATTTGATGAAATAGGGCAAGACGGCACATTGAGTTTTCATCTTCGAAAAGGGATGAGGAAATCTTTTGCAGAATTGCTCTCAAGGGTTTTCATAACTAGATTGCCATTCAAGATAGCAGGCATTGTAAATTCTTCCTATTTTGTTGCCCCGCAATCAGATGTGGAATCGCCATTGAATTTTGTCGATTTCCTGTATGAGGCAAGAATAGACAGGTAGACCTAAGGTGCTTCCACTCCGAAATAGGTTACGGAAAATCCCGTATCCAGAAGTCTGAAGATAAGCTGGAGCTGCTTCTTCCTTTGTGATGCAACCATTTTTGCCGGTTCTCCAATAACAAGGTTTTGGAAGCTGTTTTTTTCAGCCATGTTTTCAGATGAGCCAAAAACAACCTCGGAAATATCCCAGCCTTCCACTACAAGACTTTTTTTGTACCATGTAACAGGATTTCCGCCAATTTCAGAAAAAATGAGTGTTCCCTGTATCCTGGGTTCAAACTTTTCATTGCTGGTGGCAAAAGGCTGTTGAGCATCAGTGGTGATTGTTCCATGGCCGTAGATGGGGTAGATTGAAGGCACTTTCATGAGATCGTTTTTAAGCTGTTCATTGTCTGTCCTTGAATCATAGGGACCAGCTAACCCACAGCCAGAAACAAGTACCACAAAAAGAAAAAAGGCAAGGTCTTTTTTCATTTGCCTTCTCCATGTTTCTCAAGGTGTTCCCTGAATCTCGAGAGAATGTCATTCATCTGGGAAAAAGTTTTTCCTGCAACTGCCTCTTCCCTAAACTTCGATGCGCCAGGAAGACCTTTCACATACCACGCCCAGTGTTTTCTCATCTCGCTAACGCCGACCTTTTCACCCCTCATATTCACTTCAAGGTCGAGGTGCTCCATCATCACCGAGAACCTTTCCTTAAGTGGAATGATTCTTCTGCCAAGTCCATCCATTTCATCTTTAATCCATTCAAAAGCCCATGGTGCTCCGAGTGTCACCCTTCCTATCATTGCAGCATCTGCGCCAGCATCAAAAACGTCCAGCGCATCTTTACCATTTTTAATGCCACCATTGGCAATTACGGGCATTCTAACAGTCTGCTTGATTGCCCTGATATGTTCCCAGTCAAATGGACCAGCAAATCCCTGGCTGACATAGCAACAGTTGAGAGCAAATGCCGATGCTCCGGCCATCTCACACAATCTGGCAATTTCACTGGCAACCGGAAACCCTCTGCGAGTGCCAATTCTTGTCTTGACAGTAACAGGAAGCGATGTTGACCTGACCATCGCCTCAACAATACGGGCAATGAGGCAGGGATCACCCATAAGGGCCGATCCGGAGCCAGTCCTGACCACTTTTGGCTCCGGACAGCCACAATTGAGGTCTACAAAATCTGCTCCAGCCTGTTCCACATACTTCACTGCCTCGGCAAGGTGCTCCGGTTTTGAGCCAAAAAGTTGTATGGTTACAGGATGTTCTTGCTCAACAATTTTGAGCATCTCAAAAGAAACCCTGTTTTTGTGCAATAGACCCTGTGCTGAAACAAACTCGGTATAAACAAGATCTGCACCATAACGCTTGCACAAAATCCGGAATGGTATGTCGCCAATCCCGGCAAGGGGGGCCAGCACAAGCGGACCTTTTATTGTTTTATTCCCTATGCTCCACGTTTTTGTCATAAAGGGCCTTTAGTCCATAAAGCGAGAGGAACGGGTCAAATCTTGACACGGTTGTTGTAACAGTCGAAATAAGGTTGAGGAGGCCACCGGTGGCTATGACTGTTGGCTGTTCATCCATGCTCTTTGACATCTCGACTGCTATCCTGTCTACAAGGCCTGCAAAACCAAACGTTATTCCAGCTCTCATCGAATCGATGGTGTTTCTGCCAAGAGCAGTTTCAGGCACCGCGATTTCGATCCTTGGGAGTTTTGCTGTCATTGTAGTCAATGAATTCAGCGCTGATATGATTCCTGGCGCAATGGCCACACCCATAATCTCGGGTTTTCTCGAGACGGCCACAAAAGCAGTGGCCGTCCCGAATGATACGATAATTGCTGGCAAGGAATGTCTTACGGTTGCACCTATTGCAAGACAAAGAAGGTCTGAGCCAAGCTCTTTTGGGTTCTCTGCCTGTATGCCCATTCCGGTTTTTATGCCAGGTTTGACAACAATGCTATTTTTGGCAAGAACCTTTTCGATGGCCCTCTCCATGAGCGGGGTCACAGGGGGTACCACCGAAGATATTATGGCACCCTCAAACTGGTTTGGCTCAAGCTTGTCCTCCTTGAGAAGGGACCTGAGCATGATCGAATATTCATCAGAGGTCTTTATTGTGTCTGTTGCAACCCTGAAATTGGCAATAAGGCTGACAGAATCAAACACCCCAAACTTAATGTTTGTGTTGCCACAATCTATACAAAGCGTAAGCTTCCCTGAAGACATCATAATTATATGTTTATGCTTCCTTTCCAACCACTTTCAACAACGGTGGAACAACGGCTGCACAGATAACCACGGCAATTATAATCTCCAAAGGACCATTTGTCGCAGCAGCGAGTCCAGCATTCACAAGTCTCTGCGGCATTGTGCTGCCGAAGGCGTCAGTTAACAATATAGCAAGCCCCAGAGTTCCAACAGTATTAGTCAGTGTGCCAGCAATTGCAGAAAGTGACACCGAAGAACCTTCAACACGCGATCTGATAAGCAGAAAATATGTCAGAAAACCAAGCCCAACACCAATAAAAGCTGCGATTATATTGGCCGTTGTTTCATTTCCAGTAAAGCCTTTCGCTGCAGTGAACCAGACAGTGAGAGCCACGAAAGAAACAAAAAATGAGATGAGTATCGCAGCAGTAGGCTTCATCTCACCCTGTCTGGAGAAGGCTTTCCTGACAGAAGCATAGACCCACCAAGCAACAGGGCCAATAAGTAATCTAGCAGGCATGAGTACAAACCATGGGAAACTACCCCCAAGCATAATCTGGACGACAATAGCAAAAATAATACCCAGAAGAAGGCCAACAACTGGCCCACCAACAATTGCTCCAACAATTACAGGGATGTGCATGATGGTCATTGCGCCTGTTATGTTCGGTACCGGTATCATCGATATTCCGACAAAGTACATCACGACCATTAAAGCACCCAAAACTCCAGCAACAGTTAACTGTTTTATGGTAATCTTCATAAAATCTCCTTTTTATTAGGGTTTGGCTTGGTTGCCCAATGCCAACCGGTGGAGATTTTATTTCATTGGCCAAAATGAGCAAGATCACAAGTAGTGACATATTTGCGAAAAATTTGTAGAATTAAACATGAAATCAAAAACAACAAGGAGGTCACGTTTATGGAATTCGAGATTTTGGGCAACCAGCTCCCTGTGGTAGTCTGCAAGATGAAAAAGGGTGAGAAAATGGTTTCTGAATCTGGTGGAATGAGTTGGATGACGCCTGGAGTTGCCATGCAGACAACAATGAAGGGTGGTCTGCTTGGTGCACTGACTCGAGGCTTATCAGGAGAATCCGCCTTTGTGAACACTTTTGAATCAACAGGCGAGGATGATGAAATAGCTTTTGCATCATCATTCCCAGGGCAAATCGTGCACATGAAGCTTGAGGAAGGCCAATACATCATAGCTCAAAGGGGTGCCTTCCTTGCTGGCTCCGAGAATGTCAAGCTCGAAGTGTACTTCAGAAAAAAATTCTGGGCAGGCATGTTTGGCGGAGAAGGTTTTGTTCTGAACAAAATCTCTGGGCCAGGAGACATTTTCCTGGAGATAGATGGCTCATTAATAGAAAAAACACTTGCACCTGGAGAAACACTCAAGATAGATACAGGTCATTGCGCCATTCTTGAGCCAACGATCAATTTTGACGTGCAGATGCTCAAAGGTTTCAAAAACATCTTCTTTGGTGGCGAAGGCCTGTTCCTTGCCGTTGTAACCGGTCCTGGAAAAATATGGATACAGACGCTGACAATAGCAGAACTTGCCAAAGACATCATCCCATTTATCCCAACCAAGAGCAGCTAAAATTTAAGGATTGCGCAACCTGCTAACATTAATTTACAATCAAAAACCTGTTTTGATGAAGAATGCAGGAAAACAAATAAACACATTGGCATTCAATTGTAAACAGGTATTCACAATCTTATTCACAAATGCTAACAGCATGGTGACGCAAAAACATTATTGACACTGGAAATCCAGAATTTATACTAGACAAACAATGGACCTCAAAGTCAAAGCGATATTGCTCGAAAAAGAAGACATGAAACGGGCTATCACAAGAATGGCCCACGAGATAATAGAGAACAACCACGGTATAAAAGACCTGGCCCTGGTAGGTATTCATCGCAGGGGAGTTCCACTGGCAAAACGTATTGGCCAGAGAATCGAAGAGATTGAGGGGAAACTTCCACTGGTTGGTGAGCTTGACATAACGCTCTACAGGGACGATCTCTCGATGCTCTATGAGGCACCACAAGTCCACAAGACAAAAGTCGAATTCAATGTAAAAGACAAAGTGGTTGTTCTGGTTGATGATGTCCTCTTCACAGGCAGGACCGTAAGGGCAGCCATGGATGCACTGACAGATCTTGGAAGACCTAGAAAAATCCAGCTGGCAGTAATGGTTGACAGGGGCCACAGGGAACTGCCCATAAGGGCCGACTACATCGGCAAGAATGTTCCCACATCTATAAACGAGATTGTTGAAGTGCTCCTCGAGGAAACGGATGGGCAGGACAAAGTGATCCTCGCCCAAAAGGCAATATGATAAACCGTTTATTCAGCCCCTGGCCTCCGGTCAGGGGCTTTTTTTTGGAGGTTGAATGGGTCTGAAACAAAAAGATTTGCTTGGTCTGAAGGACCTGTCCAGGGAAGAGATCTCGCTCATCCTGGACACGGCCGTGAGTTTCAAGGAAGTCCTCGGCAGGGACATCAAGAAGGTCCCGGTATTGAGAGGTAAAACCGTTGTCAATCTGTTCTATGAGCCATCCACAAGGACCAGGACGAGTTTTGAACTTGCCTCAAAAATGCTTTCTGCTGACGTTATAAACATTGCGACCCAAACATCGGCAGTACAGAAGGGCGAATGCCTGAAGGACACCGTCCTGACACTTACTTCCCTTGGAGCGGACTATATAGTCATCAGGACAAGCATGTGTGGAGCACCACACTTTATATCTACCTTCTTCCAGGGTCATGTCCTGAACGCCGGCGATGGCATCAACGAACACCCGACACAGGCACTCCTGGACATGTACACCATCAAGGAAAAACTTGGCAAGATAGAGGGCCTCAAGGTCCTGATCCTGGGCGACATCCTTCATTCCAGGGTTGCAAGATCAAATATGTTCGGGCTCGTAAAAATGGGCGCCGAGGTGGGAGTATGCGGGCCACCAACCCTCATCCCAAAAGATGTTGCAAAACTCGGGGTAAAGGTCCATCTTGATCTCGACGAGGCGCTACCAAACTACGACATAGTCAACGTTCTCAGGGTCCAGCTTGAAAGACAGCGTCAGGGGATGTTCGCTTCTGCCCACGAATATTACGAACACTACGGACTGACAACGCAGAGGCTCGAGAAAAACAAGCACCTGCTTGTCATGCACCCGGGACCAATGAATAGGGGTGTCGAGATTTCGCCAGATGTCGCCGAGTCAGAGAATGCGGTCATCGAAACACAGGTAACAAATGGAGTGGCTGTCCGCATGGCGGTGCTTTATCTTCTGCTTGGAGGTGAGTCTCATGAATAGCAAGGTGCTCAAGGGTGGAAAAGTCGTTGATGTGGTTTCGGAGAAAATCTTCGAAGCCGACATCAAAATTGAGGACGGCAAAATAGCTGAAATCGGGCAAAACCTGACTGCAGAAGAAACAATCGACTGCAAAGGAATGCTTGTGAGCCCTGGGCTCATCGATCTTCATGTGCATCTCAGAGAGCCTGGTTTTGAGCACAAGGAAACCATCGAAACGGGTGTCAGGGCAGCTGCGGCTGGCGGTTTTACGCGTATTTATGCAATGCCAAATACCGAACCGCCATGCGACAACGAGGCATCTGCAATCTACATCAGGCAACAGGCAGACAGGCTGGGACTGATAAGGGTAGAGCCCGTCGGCTCAATATCACAGGGCCGCAAGGGCGAGTTCCTGGCAGAGATGGGCGGGCTAGCAAGGGCCGGTGTCAAGATGGTCACCGATGATGGCAATCCGGTTTCCTCCGCTTCGCTGATGCTTCTTGCACTAAAATACTCCAAAGCTTTCGGGATGCTCGTGGCGGACCACTGCGAAGACAAGTCAATATCGGCCAATGGCATCTGCAACGAAGGTTACTTCTCAACACTCTACGGCCTACAGGCATGGCCAAAATCGGCAGAGGAAACGATCGTTTCCAGGGACATCATTCTCGCTGGCGAAACAGATAGCAGGATCCACATCATGCACATCTCCACCAAATTCTCGGCTCAGTTGATCGCACAAGCAAAATCAATGGGCATTAAGGCAACCTGCGAAGTCACACCACACCATCTCACACTCACAGACGAGCTTATTGGCGACTACAACACAAACTGGAAAGTCAATCCTCCGCTAAGAAGCAAGGAAGACGTAGAAGCACTTAGAAAAGCACTTTCCGACGGAATCATAGACTGCATAGCAACTGACCATGCACCACACGCCAGGGAAGACAAGGAAGTCGAAATAAACATAGCCCCACCTGGTATATCCGGTCTAGAAACTGCAGTTGGCCAGCTTTTCACCGAGCTGGTAAACAAGGGCGTAATAACCCCTGAAAAACTTCTTTCAAGAATGACTGTTGGCCCTGCAAGTATAATCGGTCTGGAAACACCAGAAATAAAAGCAGGAAAACCAGCCGATATTACAATCATTGACCCGAACTCAAAATGGACCGTTGAGCCAAAGAAATTCTTCTCGCTGGGACACAACACACCACTGGCAGGAAAAATCATGACGGGCAAGGTCCATGCAACAATCTGCTGCGGCAAGGTGGTATATCTGGATGGCCAAATCCAAAAGGGCATGTGAAAAACTCCAAATAACACAAAACAGGCCGGCGACCAAAGGTTCTGGCCTGATGCTTCTTTCTTTTTTTTCACCAGAGATTGCACTATCTGCAAAACCAGGCCAGTTTATAGAGATCGGCTTTGACGGACCAACTCTCCCAAAACCTTTTTCAATCCACGATGCCTACGAGTACGGGATTGTAGAAATCCTCTACCAGGTTGTGGGCCCTGGAACGCAAAAACTGGCCGGCCTGAATGATGGAGACGAGATAGTGGTTTTCGGGCCGCTTGGCAAAGGGTTTGACTTGCCGGAGGAAGGCCCTGTTTATCTTGTTGGCGGTGGTACCGGAAACGCGCCGATAAAGTTTTTGCAAAAAAAACTCGCCAAATTATCTCCAAAAACATTTCTTGGAGCAAAGACAAAAACTCTTCTCCCGCCACAGGAAATGTTTGATGAGAACACATACTTTGCAACAGATGATGGCAGCGCCGGTTTCAAGGGTACAGTTGTCGATTTGATGTCTGGCCAGCTCCTGCCCCCCGGTCATGTGTTCGCATGTGGGCCAAAGCCAATGCTGAAAGGCCTCTGGAAGTTTTCAAAGGGTTTCGAAATGTCTTGCCAGTTCAGTCTCGAGAGCTATATGGCCTGTGGCGTGGGGGCATGCCTTGGATGTGTCATCCAGACAACTTCCGGATACAAAAAAGTTTGTTCGGATGGCCCAGTCTTTAATGCTTCAGAGGTGGCCGATGCCCTTTGACATTTCTGTCGAACTTTTTGGCCAGAAATATGCAAACCCACTCGTCATGGCATCGGGGACTTTCGGCTGTGGCGAGGTTTATAAGGATTTTCTGGACTACTCAAAAATCGGCGCATTCGTCACAAAAGCAGTCACCATGGAGCCAAGGGCAGGCAACAAGCCACAACGGCTTGTGGAAACACCCTCGGGTCTCCTGAACGCGATTGGCCTCCAGAACGAGGGCCTCAAAACATTTATTGAAGACAAGCTGCCCAATTTTGAAAACTACTCTTGCAAGGTCTGGGTCAACATTTCCGGGGCCAGCTTTGAGGAATATGAGCACATAGTAACGGAACTCAATCCTTTCGACTCGATCTCGGTTTTTGAGATCAATGTGTCATGTCCGAATGTTGCACACGGAGGAATGAACTTCGGAACTTCCTGTAACGACATCGGACAACTCACGTCAAGCCTGAAAAAAATCTCAAAAAAGCCAATCATCATAAAGCTCACACCAAATGTCACAAACATAGCAGAGATGGCCATATCTGCCGAGCAGGCCGGGGCCGATGGCCTCACGGTTGCAAACACGTTTTTGGGAATGGCGATAGACACAGAAAAAAGAAAGCCGGTACTTGACAATGTGACAGGTGGCCTGTCTGGCCCGGCGATAAAACCGCTTGCCCTCCGCTGTGTATACCAGGTATACAAGGCAGTAAAAATACCAATCATTGCTTGTGGTGGAATATCAAATCACAATGATGTTCTCGAGTTCATAATGGCGGGTGCCTCCCTCGTGCAAATCGGGACGGCAGTTTTCAAATACCCAAGGTGCCCGGAAGAAATCGAGAATGGCCTCCTGAAGTGGGGAAAGGCCAAAAATTTGAACAATATATCCGAACTGAGGGGGGTGGCCCATGACGCATGAAGAGAAACTCATAATTGCCCTGGATTTGCCCAAAAACCAGGTTGCCAGTTTCATAGGCAAGATACCAAAAGGTCCGATTTTCAAGATAGGCATGAGGCTTTTTACATCCTCCGGTCCTGAAGTTGTCAGAAATGTTCTGGAGAAGGGCCATAAAGTTTTTCTGGACATGAAGTTTATGGACATCCCAAACACTGTTGCCGAGGCCTCTGAAAGCGCTTTTGAACTTGGCGTTACAATGTTTAATGTTCATGTGCTTGGTGGCCCGACCATGATAAAAAACGCCAGGGCAAAGCTGGACGAAATTTCTCAAAAAACCGGCAAGAAGCCCCCTATACTGCTCGGAGTGACAGTTTTGACATCAATGGACGAGGCTGAAATGAGCCAAATTGGGCTTCCTGGCAAACCGGCCGAAATGGTCACAAGACTCACCGAGCTTGCACTGAAAAATGGCTGTGACGGGGTTGTCTGCTCTGCCCAGGAAGTGGCAACTTTAAGAAAATATTTTGGCGAAGAGTTTATAGCTGTCACACCAGGAATAAGAAGAGAAGAGGACGCAACTGGCGACCAGAAGAGGGTCGCAACACCATCTTCTGCAATCGGTGACGGAGCAACTTGCATAGTTGTTGGAAGGCCCATTCTCTCTGCTGCAGATCCGGCAACAGAAACCGCAGAATTTATAAAGGAGATACAAAATGCCAAACGAAATATATGATGAGGCAGCAAGCATACTTGAATCAGCAAACGCAATCCTGACCGGGCATTTCAAGCTCACATCCGGGCTCCATTCAGACAGGTATATACAGTGTGCCCAAGTTTTCCAGTATCCGGAAAAGGTTGAAAGGCTCTGCAAATTGCTGGTCCAGAAACTACCAACACTCAACGTACAGACAGTAATCGGCCCCGCTGTCGGCGGAATAATCTTTGCTTACGAACTCTCAAGAACACTTGGCGCGAGAAACATCTATGCCGAGAGGGCTGACGAGAAAATGACTTTCAGGCGTAATTTTGCAATAAATCCTGGCGAAAATGTTATTGTTGTTGAAGATGTTGTTACAACAGGTGGCTCTGCAAAAGAAGTTGCAGAACTGGCAAAAGCAAACGGTGCCAATGTAGTTTCGATATGCTCCCTCGTCGACAGGTCTGGTGGAAAGGTCAAATTTGATTCGCCATTTGTGCCACTCCTGAGACTTGATGTTGTTGCATATCAACCAGAAGAGTGTCCGCTTTGCAAGGCAGGTCAGCCGATTACACAGCCCGGATCAAGACATCTCAAACTTTAGGACAGGAAAATCTCCCGTAATTTGCTGTAGGAAAGGGCAAGCCAGGCAACTATTGGAACAAGCACGGGACCAGTTGCAATCAGGAAACTCGTGAAGGAGACCATCCAGAACGGGCTTTCACCAGAAAGCCCCATATATACCTGGAAAAATTGTCCGAGCATGGAAAGTAACACCAATAAAACCAGAACACCGAGAGACCAGAGGATGGTTTTTGTGTTTATCTTCCCGTCTTTCATAAAAAGTCCCAGGCCCCAGGTTCCAACCATGAGAATTATAAATGGGATTGCAGGACTCATAAGGGCATCAGTAAGCTTTGGGGACGCGTTTGTGTAGTAACCAAAAGCATTCACAAGTGATGTCACAAAAGATTTAGTAAGAGCAATATAGACAGGTGAGACAAACCACCAAAGTATAAAAACTACGATAATTGTAAAAACCATGCGAAGAGCAAAAGCTCTCCGCATTTTTGCTTTTTGGGACGATGAAACTAGGCCTGTAGTGTTTTTTGTTTGTTTGACCATGCCACAAATCCCCAGAACATGAGTATCACAAATCCAATTATTATCAGCTGCCACAGGTAGGCATGCGCAAATTCAAATGCATTTGGCCACCAGGCGCCAATCATCCCGAGGAACACAAATCTGATAAGGTTTACAACATATATAAACGGTATCCCGGCTGCAAAACCAATCAGTCTGTTCCTCCAGCTTGTTGGATAGGGTAAAACGGCCGCTGAATAGGCTATCCAGGCATAGATACCCGTGCATTCATATATGATCTGAAATTTGAACTGACCAAGATTTATGTACATTCCAGTATTGCTTCTAAATGCCGTTTCAATCGAGGCACTTATTCCAAAGAGCTTTAGTATTGCAACAAGGGGATAGGCTGTTGCGTAGGCAAGTGCTTTTTCAAGCGGATTGAGAAAGCCATCCGGATAACCATTTGCTGAATATGTAGGGATGTTTATATGAGTTACCACCTGAAGGACAATAGCAGTCAGAATACCCCAGAGTATCCATAACCACACACTTCGGTTATTTTTAAAGAGATCCGTTATCCTTGACTGGATGTTTTTCATCTTCACCTCAAGACAATAAATTAAAGCCAATAACCTTTTTTGACAAGAACAAAATGAAAAACGGGGAACCTTAATGGTTCCCCGTTTTTCATTTTAGATGTTAAAGTTCAGAAATCAGGCCACTTCTTCTTTTTTCCTGAAGAGGAAGAAAGCGCCAATTGCTATTACGCCAGCGACAACTGCGATGAGTCCATAAGTTCCGAGCATTGGGACTTCTGGCGGAGGTGTGACTGCAGAGCGGAGGTTTCCACCAGAGACCACGAAAGCGTAAGTCTGCGGGATGTTGGTTGAAGACTGTTCAACGCGTGAACCTGAAACTGTCACTGTCCATGTGCCCTTCTTGACCTGAACCGGCGGAATTACTACGCGTTCAACATTATTTCTCCTGTCGAAGTTTGTGCCGCCCGGGTTGGAGAGGGATATTCTTCCCCAAGTCTCATAAACATTTGTATGGGCATCGACATGTGGGTCTGTTGTGTAAACGTTGCCATGGTATTCTGTTCCACCCGGATCAATGACAATGAGGTCGAGGTCGTTGGCAAGTGCAACTTGTGGGTTTGGATGTTTTGGCATGTCAGTCCAGCAAAGCGTTGCTTCGAATGGGACAGTGTCGTCAAGGACATCATAATAGTAAGCATGACGCTCGCCGGTGGTGATACCGGAGATGTGATCTTCATAGGTCATCATTGTTGGTGCGTCCGGGAAGAGTGACTTGTGTATGTCGAGCCTTCCAAATCCCTGGTCATAGCTTGGCTTGGCCGAAAGAACAAACCAAGCGTTGTAGTTTTGTGGAATATTAAGGTCATAATCAAGCTGGCCGCCAAGGTTCCTGGCACCATGAATAAGTGTAGCTTTGATTAGAGCGGACTGCGGATGTGGATAAAGCGTGAGTCCCCTGTTCTGATAATACTGCCTTGTTATTGCGGCTGCTCCGGCAACAAAACCTGTTGCACATGAAGTACCTTCCATGATTGCATAATGGCGGTACATTCCATGGCCACCACCACCTGGTGTTGCGGTTGACGGATGACGCATGAGGTATGGCCCACCAAGTTGCACATTTCCATCGGTGACCTGGCGGATACCATCGTAGTTGTTTCCTGTGTAATTACCATCCGGGGCCCTTACACCAATGTCCCAGTTTGTAAGGTAGGACGCAGTAGACATAATCTGTGTGCCTGGTGCCACGATGTCTGGTTTGAAGCGACCGGCCGGGTTCCATGTATTCGGGTCTGGATTACCCTGTGAGTAGTCAAGATCGGGAGTCGGTCCCCTGCCAGAAAAGGCTGCAACCTGTCCATAACCATTTGTGGCATCATTGACCCACATTGTTACTGCGCCGGCCGAATGCGTCCAGCCTTGTGGAGCACCCGAGTTGGCGGTGTTGTCTGTTGAAAGTGGAGCGCGCGGGAACCATCCACCGTACATGGCGTTATAAGTCCACGGTCTATTTGGTGTTGTTGGCCTTATTGGGCTGTATGGTGCCCACTGCTGTATTGCACGATAAGATTCGGAGGCACCAACAACGATCGGGTTCTTTGCAGTTGCCGGTGAAAGGCAGGATGTACCAAAATCTGTCTTTCCATCAGCATTTGCTGCCGGCCATCCAGCAAGGTCCGTTGGGGGCTGAGTAATGTTCTGGTAATAATAATTGAATTCGACCGGAAGGTTCTGCGAAGTGTCGCCTATTGGCGGATAATATACACCCTTGCCAGGAACTGGTACTGGGTAGGCAAGATTTGGAGGATTGTAGTATTGCGCTGCATTTGGTGTTGTAAAGCACCATGGTGAAGAATAGTATGGGCTACCTATGTACCACCCAGAAGCACCATTTGGAAGACCAAACTGTTGCCAGTCATATGGCTCGAAGTCATATATGAATGGAGCGGCAAACCTTGTGTTTGTTGTGCCGGCATTGACAAGGAGCATGTCCTTGCGCTCCCAGCAATAGCGGTCCATCTGGTTTGCACAATAATTGTATTCATTGGAGTTATAGATATTGCCATCATAAGTGATTTCGCGATCACCAACAGGAGATGGCGGGGAACCCTGGATGTGTGTTCCACGATGTGGCATGACCCAAGCATTGACCTGGATCCTTGCACCAAGCTGATAGGCATCATTTATGATTGTAAATACAGAATCTGGCGCCCTCAGATAACCTGATTCCGGGAGACCCAAGTTTGACGAATAGAGGCCAAGATAACGCGGGCGACCGGCATAGGTCCAGTAAAGCCTGTATGGATAACCATATCGATAATTATATGCATCAATGAAGTTGTTTTCGGTTACTCTCTGAACAATGATGCCTGCGCGGTATGCAACGCCACGGTAGTCCCACGGGCCAGCTGAAGATGTGTTTCCAAACGGAGCTGGCAGTATTGGGAGTGACCTTCCTGAAAGAGCAGTTCCAGGAGCAACAGAGGTGCTCGGGGCATAGGTTGGTGCCTGGCCATAAGGGTTTCTTCCCTGGGCGTCATCTGTTGGTGTTGAACCTCTCGACCAGTAGCCATCACCGAAACCCGAGCCGGTAACATGGGTATCATGACCGTCCCAGTCCATCCATGGCTCAGTGCGGCTTCCCTGGACAGGAGCATTATATACGTCAACAAAACGGTTGATGTTGGCCCAGTAACCCTTTGGTGTACGTGTTGCACTACCAGTTCCTGGCGGCCAGCGCCAGTTTGGTGCCTGGCCATTGCTCCAGTTTCCGTAAGAATTAGTTTTGCGCACATAGGCAAGGTGGTCGACAACACGGCCACCGAAGTCGCCGGTACCGGTTCCGTACTGGTCTGATACAAGATACCCGGTGTCTTCGACGTCACCGGTGTCAAGTCCGGTTCCGACAACAGCGACTATCTGGCGATAGTGTGTGCCACCGATGTAGCTCTGTGTTCCCTGGAGTGATTCGCCATGGAGTCCAAAATGGTCAAGTCTTGCGTGTGGAAGAGGAGTTGTCCCGTCTGGAACAACACCGGAAAGTTCGTTTGCTGCCCATGCCCACTGCGAACCAATCATGTAGTTGGCAATATCATTCTGGGCCTCTGGTGCAGAGAAGGTATCAATATTGAGGACGTAAGGTATTTTTGCGATATCCTCAAAGGAAGCTGCCGGAGCAATAACGGTGGTGAAGGCAACTTCAAAATCACCCTTGAGAGGGTTTTGTGTAAGCTCGTTGACTGAGCCGGAAGTTCCAAAGGTGATGAACTGGGAAGCCTGGCGGATTGTCATTTTGGAATTCTTTGTTACCGGTCCATTATAATAATCTTCAACGGCTTTCCTGTCCTGTCTCCAGAACTCAACGAGCTGGTTGTATTCTTCGTCTTTCATGCCTTCCGGTCTGGCTGGCGGTTTCTGCTCGTCAAACCTTTCGATCTGGGCCATAATAAGGCTCTTGCAACCAAGCCCCTGGAGTGCCTTTGACAGGTTTGTAATCTCGGAGTCAGTAAGACCACCAGCTACTGTGATGACTACTGATTCCTGGAGCTGGTTTTTCTCCTTGTTTTTCGGGAAGATTGTGGCCTTGAGTGCCGGATTGTGGATGGTGTAGGCCTTTACAAAATCAAGCTGGGAAAATGCCTGGACATCGGCCTTGTTTATGCGAACAAGGTAGGTGTCTGGCCAGAGTGGATACCCGTCGAGTATCTTGGCACCCATCGAGTTGATTTTGTCAATCCAGACCTTCTTCATTGGGCCAACAAAACGGACCACATAATAAGCAAAATCGTAGGTCTTGTAGTCCCAGGCGGCAAGGTTCTTTATATAGTCATTTTCCAACTCATCAATCTGGAAAAGTTTTGAACCAGCCTTGTCAAGAGAGAGGTGCATGCCACCAACGATGCATACATCAGCCCTTCCGATGGTGACAAAATCAATATTGTTGTCGCCAAGGGACTTGACCTGTTCGGTCGTGGCTTCTGTAAGAATCGATCCCTGTGCATAATCTGAAAGCTTCGGGAGATGAAGGCTCTCAAAAGTGCTTCTCTGTGTGGGGTTCTTGAGATAGACAAGAAGCTGCATGACCGGCCCATCAGCAGAAGCCCTGGCACCGATACCCGCCAATGACGGGAGGACCATCACAATGGCAAGCAACGCAGTAAGCAACTTAATTTTTCTCATGTACAATCTTCCTTTCGTGCGAGGCAACACCTCAAAGGATTTCAGCCAAAAGTTCCAGAGCAGTGGCACAACTAACCCACATGCTCCGAACACAATAAAAATGGCTGTTACGCATTAACGCCTCAACCATTTGCTCGTACGGAGGGTATTATAACGAGAAGGTACCCTCTGTCAATACCATATATAAAAGCATTCTGGCGCATGACCAAGTAATCAGACATACCAGTTATTCCACCAAAAAATATAAATATGGTAAAATAATGCACAGTGTTTGAGAAATTATAACACAAGATATTTTTTTGGGAACAATTTTGTGACGTTTATTGTTTGGCAGCCCCGACGAGAGTCGAACTCGTACCTACACCTTGAAAGAGTGTCGTCCTAACCGCTAGACTACGGGGCCCTTTCACCTGAGTCGTGCAAGATTCGAACTTGCGACCCCCTGCTTAAAAGGCAGGTGCTCTACCTGCTGAGCTAACGACCCATACCCACAGAATTTTATAGGTGGCCAAATACTTGTCAAGGATTATTCTTGACCGTTATTTTGCATTCGGCTAAACTGGATTTTTGCATGAACAAAAGGGCACAAGGTGTAATACAGCGATATAACGAACTGGTGAAACTGTTGGCTGATCCAGCCACTCTTTCAGACCAGAACAAGTTTAAGGAACTCTCCAGGGAACAGTCACAGCTTGCTGACATTGTAGAGTGCGCAACAATGGTTGAAAAGATAGAAAGCGAGATCGAGCAGGCAAAGATAATGCTCTCTGGTGAAGACAGGGAACTCAAGGAGCTGGCACAGGCCGAGATTGACTCGTTAACAGCGCAGCTCGAAGCATCCTCAAGTAGACTAAACAGGCTCCTGATACCCAAAGATCCAAGGGACGAGAAGTCTGTAATTATGGAGATGAGGGCCGCAGCTGGTGGTGAGGAGTCTGCTCTCTTTGCTTCGGAGCTTTTCAGGGTCTATTCCCTGTACGCAATGAGAAGGGGATGGAAACTTGAAGTAATAGATTCCCATGCCACAGATATTGGTGGTTTCAAAGAAATAACCTTCTCCATCGAGGGCAAGGATGTATACCGCTACATGAAATATGAAAGCGGGGTGCACAGAGTGCAAAGGGTCCCAGAAACTGAGGCTTCTGGAAGAATACACACAAGCACAATCACCGTGGCTGTTATGCAGGAAGCTGAAGATGTCGATGTCCAGATAAAACCAGAGGATTTAAGAATAGATGTCTACAGATCATCTGGGCACGGAGGGCAATGCGTCCAAACAACTGATTCTGCAGTCAGAATAACCCACTTACCAACGGGCATCGTGATGACTTGCCAGGACGAAAGATCTCAAACTCAAAACAAGGAAAGGGCCATGAAGGTCCTCAGGGCAAGACTTTTTGAGCTTGAACAGGAAAAACGCGAAAAGGAACAGGTCAATGCCAGGAGGGTCCAGATTGGTTCTGGCGATCGCGCAGA
Organism: Caldisericales bacterium; assembly: GCA_012517765.1. Taxonomy (GTDB): domain Bacteria; phylum Caldisericota; class Caldisericia; order JAAYUI01; family JAAYUI01; genus JAAYUI01. The sequence goes on from JAAYUI010000010.1 coordinate 141,076, forward strand.
AAAGATCAGAACATACAATTTCCCGCAATGCCGCGTGACAGATCACCGTATTGGGTTAACTATATATAGATTGCCTGACGTGATGATGGGCGATCTCGACCTTGTCATCAGTGAATTGATAGAGGCCGAGGAGAGGGCCAAGCTTGAGCAACTCTCAAAGACTCAGTAGTAAAATCAAGGAGATCGGGAAAATTCTTGAAGCCAGACGACCCAACCCAAACTGGGACGCGATGGAGATTGCAAGGCGTACGCTTAGGACCAGCAGACAGGAGATCATTCTGAATCTCGGCACCATCTTGCTTTCAAAAGATGACTCCGACAAGATGACTGGAATCGCAACCAGAGTAGCAGGAGGCTTTCCACTCGAATATGCGCTTGGCGTGACGTCGTTCCTCGGAATAGACATAAAAGTCACACCTTCTGTCTTGATTCCAAGGCCAGATACAGAAATATTGGTGCTTGAAGCTGAGAAAGCAATCAATGGAAGGGCTCTCAAGATTATAGATATCTGCACAGGTTCCGGCTGTATTGCCATAGCCCTTAAAAAAAGAAACCCACAGTGTGAAGTAACTGCAACAGACATCTCACAGGATTGCCTCAAGATTGCGAGAGAAAATGCCACAATCAACGGGACTGGGATAAGTTTTTTACAGGCCGATCTTACAAAAAACATCAACGGAAAATTCGATGTTTTAATTTGCAATCCACCTTACATACCCACAAAAGAAATCCCCCTTCTTGAAAAAGAAATATCATATGAGCCAATATCTGCACTTGATGGGGGAAAAGATGGTTTTGAATATTACAGGAAACTTTCCAACGAGATACCAGATGTTCTATCAGAAGAAGGTTTTGCTATAATCGAAGTGGATTGCCCAAAAAATGAAACTGCTAAAAAACTTGAAAAAATTTTTGAAAATTACTCTTTCCGTTTCGTGCCCGACATATCAGGCAACAAGAGAGCACTCAAGCTATGGAGGAAAAAATGAAAGAATTTGATGTGGCAATTATAGGTGGCGGACCCGCCGGCCTTGGTGCTGCAATATATTCAGGAAGGGCGATGTTGAAAACAGTGCTTTTTGACAAATTTGGCACTGGCGGCCAACTCAACTCATACGAAAAGATAGCCAACTATCCTGGTTTTTTCGAGGATACACCAACATATAGGCTCTCTGAATCACTCCTTGCACATGCACAAAGGTTCGGAGCTGAAATTATCTACGACGAAATAACCTCAATAAGCGACGATGGGGAATGGAAGGTCTTGAAAGGTCTTGCAGATTCGTACAAAGTCCGCGCCTCAATAGTGGCCACAGGCGTGAGATACAAAAACCTTGGCGTTGAAGGCGAAGAGGGGCTAAGGGGAAGGGGCGTATCTTATTGCGCCACCTGTGATGGCCCATTTTTTGTAGGCAAGGACATTGTTGTGGTGGGCGGAGGAGACAGCGCCCTCCAGGAGGCACAGCATCTCACACAATTCGGTAGGGAAGTGACCATCATCCACAGGAGGGACGAATTTAGGGCATATCCTGATCTCAGGGAGATGGTGCAAAAACACCCAAAAATAAAATGCCTTATGAATTCAACAGTACAATCCATTGAGGGAAAAGATTTTGTGGAAGGGATAATAATAAAAAATGTTGTAACTGGAGAGATATCAAAAATGAAAACCGATGCGGTTTTCATTTTTGTTGGTCTCCAGCCAAACACTGAGTTTCTTTCCGGGTATGCTGACCTTGATGATTACGGCTATGTAAAAACTGGCGAAGACATGTCAACATCAAAAAAAGGCGTCTTTGCAGCAGGAGACATAAGAATCAAGGACGTAAGGCAGGTGATAACGGCTGTCTCCGATGGTGCAATAGCAGCACAGAGCGCATGGAAATATATGAGTTGCAGAAAGTGAGGATTGTTATGGACACAAGGATACATGATCTCAGGGAAGCGATGAAGGAGCACGGGATTGACGCTGCATTGTTTGTCAGCACAGAAACAAGGATCAACAAAAACGTTTTTTATCTTTCCGGATTTACTGGTGAAGATGGCTATTTATTAGTTACCCAGGACAGTGTGCAGCTTTTTGTCGATGGCAGGTATCCAGAACAGGCCCATGAAGAAGCAAAAAAGGGTATTGATGTGGCACTCGTTGAATACCCGATTTCAGATTTTCTCGTCAAAATGATACAGGATGGCTGTATTCAGTCTCTTGGCCTCGAAGAAAGTATCCTTTCGCACTCTTTTTACAAAATCATGTCAGAAAAGCTTCCCAAAACAGTCTTCAAATCTTCCGATGGCATGTGCGAAGCAATGAGGATCATCAAGAGCCAGGATGAAATTGAATTTATAAGGAATTCATGCAAAGTTGCCTGCGAATCTTTCACTGAGACACTTGGTGTCGTCAAGGAAGGGGTCTCGGAGAGAGACATCTGCGCCGAACTTGAATACCAGATGAAAAGACGTGGTGCAAAAAAACCGAGTTTCGATATAATCATTGCTTCCGGTTTCAGGGCCGCAATGGCCCATGGCGTCGCATCAGACAAAAAACTCAAAGCAGGCGAATTTGTTGTTTTCGACTGGGGATGTTTTGTAAACAATTACGCTTCAGATTTCACAAGAACACTTATTGTTGGAGAGCCAACACCAAAACACATCGAAATCTACGACACGGTAAGGCGCGCCCAAGAAGCGGCAATGGGGAAATTTAAACCAGGAACAAAAGCTTGCGACGCCGACAAAGTGGCAAGGGATATAATTTCAAATGCCGGATATGAAAAAAACTTCAATCATTCTCTGGGGCACGGAGTTGGCCTGGACATTCACGAGAAACCAGGTGCTTCAATGAAAACGGAAGATGAATTCAAGGCTGGCATGATATGCACAAACGAGCCTGGAATTTATATTGAAGGGTGGGGTGGTGTCAGAATAGAAGACACCGTCCTCATAAGCAACGAGGGCGGTGTCCCGCTTGCTAATCTGTCAAAAGACCTGATTATGGTTTAGAGCCTGTATACGGTGATGACGTTGTCCGGGCAAATAGTTGCACAGGACTTGCAGGCAATGCACTGGTCCATGTTAACACAGTAGGCTGGATGGTAGCCGTTCTGGTTAATGTTGTCGGAGAGTGCAAGTATGTGCGTCGGGCAAACCTCGATGCACAGTCCGCATGCCTTGCACCTTTCATCAATGAAAACCACTTTTCCCTTTACAGCTGTTGCCATTTCAACTCCTTTCAACCACATGTTAGCTTGGGCAAGGTTGCATTTCAAGGACAGGGTGGCATCTTTGACATGACAAAACAAATATTTACAATATATTCTGGAGGTATAAGTGAGCAATTCTTTTCACATTCTGGCGATTAATCCAGGTAGCACTTCCAACAAGATCGGGCTTTACAATGGCGCTGAAAAAGTGTTTGAGCACACAATCAGACATGACAGGGAAGAACTAAAACAGTTTAAAACAATCTGGGACCAGTACGATTTCCGTTACAACGTTATCAGGGACGAGTTCAAAAAACACCCTCTGACCGTTGACCGCCTCGATGCAGTCGTAGGGAGGGGCGGGCTCCTGAAACCGATCATTTCAGGCACATACGAAGTAAATGACGAAATGGTACAAGATGCCAGAAACAATTATCAGGGTGAACATGCATCAAATCTTGGTTGTGTCCTCGCCCGTGATTTGGCAAAGGAGTATAATTGCAGGGCATTTATTGTGGATCCCCCTTCAACATGCGAATTCCAGAGACTATCCTTTTATTCAGGACACCCTCTCATAACAAGGCGACCGATAGCACACGCCCTGAACATCCATGCAATAGCAAGGAAAGCAAGTCACGATCTTGGGATTCCCTATGAAAAATCAAGACTAATTATTGCCCATTGCGGTGGAGGAATCACAGTAGCCTCTGTTGTTGGCGGAAAAATGATTGACAACAATGACGCCACCTGTGAAGGGCCATTTACGCCAGAAAGAACTGGTGGAATGCCGCTCATGCCCTTTGCAGACCTGTGTTTCTCCGGAAAATACACCCTGCCACAAATCAAAAAAATGGTTATGGGCGAAGGCGGTTTTGTGGCCTATCTTGGAACAAACTCGGCAGTCAAGGTCGAAGAGATGGCCGCCTCAGGAGACACCCTGGCCAGGGAAGTTTATCAGGCAATGGTTTACCAGATAGCAAAAGACATCGGATCGCAGGCAACCGTCCAGAACGGCAAATTTGATGCAATAGTAGTTACTGGTGGTCTAGCATATTCAGACTTCTTTTTCAACAGTCTCTCTGAGAGGACGGGATTTCTTGGCAAGATATTAAGGTATCCCGGCGAGGATGAGCTTGGAGCTCTCGCTGGTGGTGCATTAAGAATTCTGGAGGGCTCGGAGAAGGCCCTATCTTATCCACAATTTGGAGAAAGGCCGCCTGAATGGAAATTTGCCACCTAAAAAGAAAGCTTGAGGAGGGGGTCCTCACAATTGTCATTGACAGACCCGCACAATTAAACGCCCTTAACAGGGAGGTCCTTGCGGAACTGGACCAGGTGATTGATGAGGCAGAGAAAGATGCGTCCGTCAGGGCAATAATACTGACCGGGGAAGGAAAGGCCTTTGTGGCAGGGGCCGACATCTCGGCCATGGTCGGGATGGATGGGCCACAAGCACTGGATTTTGCAAATTTTGGCCAAAAAGTTTTCAGCAAGATCGAGAACCTTCAGAAAATTATCATAGCTGCAATCAATGGCTTTGCACTCGGTGGAGGTTGCGAGCTTGCAATGGCATGCGACATCAGGTATGCAAGCGAAAAGGCAAAACTGGGTCAGCCAGAGGTCAACCTTGGTGTTGTTCCTGGTTTTGCAGGTACACAAAGACTGCCAAGACTCGTTGGGCCCGGAAAAGCAATTGAGCTTCTGGCAACTGGCAACATCATAGATGCCAATCAAGCCCTCCAGATGGGGCTTGTCGACAAGGTGTTTTCTCCAGAAACATTGATGGAAGAGTCAATAAGGCTGGCCAAAACAATTGCCACAAAATGCCCAAGGGCAGTGTCGCTTAACAAAAAAGCCCTCAGATCAGGTCTTCATCCCATGAATGAAAAAGAGGAAGCGGCTATTTTCGCCAGGTGTTTTGAGTCAGGCGACGCCAAAAAGGGCATGGAGGCTTTCCTAAACAAGACCCAAGCGGACTGGAGCTGAAATGGAACTTCCGGCCAACCTCAGGGAAACAACTCTTGCGGAGCTTATCCAACTGATCGAGCTTCACAGCGCCTCTGGAAGGCTCCAGATAATAAAAACGGACGCAGACGAAAGGGCCTCGATCTTCTTTACCCAAGGCCAGGTTGTTCATGCAACAACTCCGAGGTGCCAGGGAGAGGATGCAATAATAGAACTTTTTTCCTGGGACAAGGGGAAAATATTATTCTCAGAGGCATCTGCCATCCCGCCAAAATCAATAAACCTCTCAAATACTGACATCATAATAAAAGGGCTTGGCGAGGCCCAAAAAACTGCAGAATTCATGATGGGGTTGCCTCCGATGTCTACAATACTGAGATTGAATACAAGCTCGATGTCAGGGGATAGCGGGGAAAAAATAATGCTGGATGCTTCGGAATGGAATTTCCTGATACTGGTTGATGGCAGGAGAACACTGCAACAAATCTTTGATGAATACAATCTTGGCCAGAGTCAGGCCGCCAAGCTGATTGGAAAACTTCTCGAACAGAAGGTGGTTGTACCAGTAAGATGAAATTTTTTTCAATAGTATCTGCCATTACAATAATTTCTGCATCATCATTTCCTGTTGGCATGATAGGGATCAGGGACGATGGTGCCCATTTTAAGTATCCAAAGTCGGTATTTGTTGATCCGGAGTCAAAAAACATGTTCGTTGCAGACACCGGAAACAAAAGAATTGTCCTCATCAAAAGTGATGATGGTGCTTTTATTATGGATTTTGGCAAGGAAAGATTGAAATATCCAACGAAAGTAATCCAGGACAAAGGTTCAAGGCTTTTGGTCTGTGACCCGGAGGCAAAAACAATCCACCTTTTTGATAAAAAAGGGGCCTACCTTGCCGATTTTTCTGCAGGAAATGATCCTGTTACGGGCATTATTGAGCCCGTATCGCTGGCTTTTGACAAAAACGGCAGGTTCTTTGTGCTCGACCATGAGGCCTGCCAGATCAAAATATTCGAAAGTTCCGGTGAATTTCTGTTTTCGATGGGATCCAAAGGTGATGGTGAAGGGCAATTGTCAAGTCCTTCCGATGTTGCACTTGATGCTGACGGAAATGTTTATGTAACCGATACAGGCAACAACAGGGTTGTGGTGTTTGACAAAAATGGTACTTTCAAAACTTCATTTGGCCAAGATGAACTTTCCTATCCGACAGGGATAGCGATAAACTCAAATAATATATACGTCTCAAGCACTGGCAAACACGAGATTTCAATTTTTTCAAAAAAAGATTTTGCCTACAAGGGAAACTATGGCTCGATAGGGACCGGCAATTCCCAGCTCAGGTTCCCTACAGGACTTTGTCTTGATTCTGACCAGAAACTCTGGATAGCTGATTCTGGCAATTGCAGGATTGTACATACCCAAAAACTGGAATTGGTAAAAACAATCGGCACTGATGGCATAGCAATTTCACCAAAAGGCTTGGTCTTAAAGGATGGAATGATCTATGTTTCAGAGCCAGAATCAAACTGCATAAATGTTTACGAAGCCCAGAGTGGAGTTTTTTCAAGATCGATAGGCCTCCAGGGAACGGTCCTCACAGGGCTCAAATCACCACAATCATGCTGCATATCATCAAGGGGTGACCTTGTAGTTGCAGACACAGGAAACCACCGGATACAGATTTATAGTTTATCCGGAGAACACCTGGTGAGTTTTGGTTCCCAGGGTTCGGGTATCGGACAGTTTGAATCACCAACATCCATAGCTTGCACAAAAAATGGAAACATAATAGTGGCCGACTCCGGCAATTCAAGGGTCTGCGTACTCACGCTTGGCGGTGCCTGGCAGTTTGATATCACAAAAGAACTAAAAAAACCTGTTGCAGTTGCAGAGGACATGACTGGCAATATCTGGACATGTGACCAGGAACTTGGCAAGATATTGATATTTGACCAGAAAGGGGACCAGGTAAACGAAATCCAGGGTTTCAACAAGCCAAGTGCAATTTTCTGCGATGCGATGGGAAGGCTGTTTGTAACTGATGAAGAAACAGGTCTTATAAAAGTTTTTTCAACAACAGGGTATGAACTTGCAACAATAGGTGGTGAAGGTGGCCCAATGTCAGCCACAAAACCACCATTTTTGCCCGAACAACCCGGCAAGTTTTTTAAGCCTTACGGAATAACCGCTTCAGATGATTATGTTTATGTTTCAGACACAGGAAATTCACGCATCCAGAAAATCCCTCTCGCTGCTTTTGGAGGACTGCCAAGGCTGGGAACAGACAAACTCAAGCTGGATTATCCAAAAGTGCCGAGATCATCAAAACGCTCGCAGACAATCAAAATAACAAATGATGGTGGTGGAGTGATCGAGGGCACAATCACTGCTGACCAGCCATGGATAGTACTTGGGCAGACCACATTCACCGGCGACACCGAGGTGACAGTAACACTCGACGGAACAAAAGCACCTGAGGGCCAAAGAGAAGGAACCCTCACCATTCAAAGCAATGGTGGCATAGCAAAAATCAAAATCACTGGAAGATTTTTTACCGGACAGGTCAAACGGCTTGAAATAAAGATCGGCAGCAACACAGTCATTTCAAGCGGGAAAAAGATCTATGTCACGCCGGCACCACTAAAAGATACTAAATACAACAAGGTCTACACTGCTTTTAGATTTGTAGGCGAAGAGCTTGGGGCAGACGTAATACTCTCCGGTAAAAAAATAATCTATATCCTGGAAGGCAGAACATTACAGCTAACAATAGGGTCCCAAAAAGCATCATTCCAGGGAAAAGAAATGGACATGGGTTCACCATGCTACATGTATGGCAAAGTACCACTTGTGCCCCTCAGGTTTGTTGCCGAAACACTTGGCGCAACCTTGATGTCCGAGGGCAACAAAATAATTGTCGAATACCCATGAACGAAACTGGCAATTTTATAAGGGGACTCAGATGGCACATCGGCGATCTTGATGGCACCGCAGATAGAATCGCAAACCTTCTAAATGACAACAAAATCAATCACATAATCACAACAAATATGGAGATTCTTTCCATGGCTTTCAAAAATAAAGAACTCCGGGAATTGTGTACAAATGCCGATATGCACATTCCGGATGGCATTGGCGCCGTAAGGTTGCTTAAAAAGCTTGGTTTTTCAAAAACACAAAGAATCCCTGGCATAGAGCTCTGCCTTGAGGCACTCAAAAAAATGCCCGAAGGAACAAAGATTTACCTGTTTGGGGCAAGGGAAGGTGTTGCCATAAAAGCCCTTGAAAAACTTTCTGCCAGGTTCCTCCAACTGACCTTTGCTGGTTGGCATGAGGGTTTCGGATATGAAGGCAACAAATTGGTGGAAGAGATAAACAATTCCGGGGCACAAGTTCTCCTTGTGGCCCTGGGCGTCCCAAAACAGGAACTGTGGATAGCAAAAAACAAGTGTAATCTAAATAATATTCGTGTTGCAATAGGGGTCGGCGGAAGCTTTGATGTCTGGGCCGGAGATGTAAACAGGGCACCCAGGTTTTTCCAGAAAACAAATCTGGAATGGGCCTGGCGCATTTTATCGCAACCTGCAAGATTGCCAAAGTTTTTGAAGACCCTTGCCGGTTTTCTTCCGATCTATTTGAGGGCAAAATGAAGAAACTCACCCTCTGGGGCTATTATGGGTTTGGAAACGTTGGCGATGAGGCACTTCTTGATGTTTGCCTGAGTCTCATGAAAGATGTCAAAGTTGACCTCGTATGTGGGCCTATGCCATCGGTTAAAGTTTCAGAAAAGCTGTCCATTGTCCCGAGGAGCCCGGAAAATCTGTACAAATCAATAAAATCTTCTGATGGTTTTGTGCTTGGCGCCGGGGGCTTGATACACGAGAGAGCAAAACCACTCGGAACCTACTATCATCTTTTGGGACCATTCATATCAAAGTATTCCAGAAAACCATACTGCGCCATTGGCCAGCAAATAGGCCCTTTCCAGAGGGATCTTACGAAAATGCTTGCAAAAAAAGCCCTTGAAAAGGCAAGATTTATAACTGTCAGGGACAATGCTTCACAAGTCGAAGCAAGCTTTCTTGGCCTGGAAACGACACTTTCTGCAGATCTGGCGTTCCTCCTGAATCCAGAGGACCCATCAGGTGAAATCAAAAAAACCATTGAATCCATGCCAAAACCAAGGATCATATTTGCGCCAGCTTCATACATGAAGGAAACCCCTTCTCCAGAATTCTGTGCAAAAGTCCTTGGAAAGATCATCTCATTAACCGGTGGCTCCTTAATAATAATCCCGTTTTTCCAGGGCAAAGATGACGAATTTGGCGAAAAAACAGAAGCGTTGTTGCCTCCAGGAAGGGTCTTGAGGCTCAAAAGCCCTGTTGACTGGAGGGACGCCTTCGGGGCATTCAACCTGTGCGACTTCTCAGTTCCCATGAGGCTTCACTCTGTAATAGCTTCTTCACTTGCCTGTATTCCAGCCTTGCCCATGCCATACTTTCAGAAAGTCCGCTCAATATCCTCCGAGATAGGCTACAAAACCATGGTTGAGAAAAACGATCCGGACTGGGAACAAAAATGCTTGTCCTTCCTTTCTACAAGCCAGAACATATGTCAGCAAACAGTTCTTCTTTCAAAAGAAATGAGAAAACGCGCCGAGATAACAGCAAAACTTATGGAGGATTTCATTGGGGGTCTGGAAAGAACTGCTTGATTTTATATTCCCTCCATCATGTGTACTGTGCGGGGAAAATGGAACCCATCCACTATGTCACAGTTGCATGGAGAAAATAGAAATAGATCCCGTTTGTTCGACCAAAATGGGGCTGACGGTTACCAGTTTTTCAAAATATGAGGATACAACAAGGGCACTTCTGGCAAGGCTCAAATATGACTTTCAGGAACAAGTAGGGGTAATCATCGCAGACCTCATGACCCCATACCTGTCAACCCTCGCTCCAAGGATACTCATTCCGGTGCCATTGCATTTCATCAAGATACGCCAGAGAGGATTTAACCAGTCTGCGATCATTGCAAAAAGACTTTCAAAAAATCTCGGCTGGAAATATACCCCAAGGCTCATCATCAGGCAAAGGAACACAAAACCCCAGTTTGAGCTCGATGATGAAGAGCGACTAGCAAATGTAGAAAAAGCTTTTGCCAGATATCCTTTTGCAACCATACGTCCAGACCACCCATACATGCTTGTTGATGATATCGTCACCACCGGAGCAACACTGGCAAGCTGTGCAAAAACATTAAAAGAGTCAGGCGTAACAAGGATCGAAGGTCTTACTTTTGCCAGGGCAAGGAATGTAAACTAGCAACCATTGAAACACGAGGAATTTGTGATAAATAAAACCGCCATGGAGGAAAAAATATGAAAAATTCATGGTTCGGTTTTCTGACTCATCTGAGAAGCCTTATTACTGTATCAATTCTTGCTGCCCTTGCAATCGCCTCAAAGTTTGCAACCTTCTTTATTGGAGCAACAAAATTCGATCCAGCCGGTCCTGCAGTAATAATGATCGCTGGCATGATGTATGGGCCAATCGCTGGCGCAATTGTTGGAGGTTTAGCTGATTTTCTTGGTTTCCTTGTATACAACCCTACCGGGTTCGCATGGAACCCGGTAGTGACGATTGGAAATATCTGTCTTGGTTTCTTTGCTGGGTTTTTTTATTGGATTTTTAAATATTTCTCCAAACCAAAACAGATTACAGCATTACCAGTAATAATATCAGCTTTTGCTGGAAGGCTGATAGGATTTTTTGTCATAACATGGGGGCTTATTGCCACATACAAAATGGACTTCTATGGAACCCTCATGGCAAGAATTCCCTCAGAACCATTTCTTATGGTCTGGTATATCGTGGTCACCCTGGCAATCATGCTCTGGGTAGAAAAAAACAAATGGAGCGAAGCATGACGGTAGACATCAAAAGTAAAAGTATAATGTGCAGTGGCTGTGCGCAAACCATCACCAAGGCCCTGATGGGTGTAATAGGGGTCAAGTCGGTTTCGGTTGATGTACCCAAAAAAACAGTCACCGTGGACTTTGACGAGAGAACAACCAGCGAGCTTGTGCTCAGGACTGTAATGATAGGTGCCGGCTACCCGCCAGACGCCTGATCCGGGCCTAGTAAAGCAAGTAGAAGAGGCCGAGCATCAGTAAACCAAAAACTGCTGATGCCACCCAGAACACCACCACCACTTTGATCTCTTTCCAGCCAGAAAGTTCAAAATGGTGGTGGATTGGACTCATCTTAAAAATTCTGATGCCCTTTTTTAGTGGAGATATGTACTTTGTATACTTGAAATAACCCACCTGGACCATTGAAGAAAGCGCCTCTATGATAAAAAAACCGGCACCAATGGCAAAAAACCAGATATGTCCTGAATAGATTGCAGAGACAACGAGCACTCCACCAATGGCATTTGAGCCAAAATTCCCCATCCATATCTTTGCAGGCTTGAGATTAACAAAGAGGAAACCCAAAAGGGCACCTGCAAGAGCAAGCGGAACAATTGTCGCTGTAGGCTGTGTCGCCCAGATGATAGGCGCGAGGCACAACAAAGTGATGGATGAAGCCCCTGCTGCAAGGCCATCAAGACCATCTGCAAGATTGACCGCATTGACCCCGCCAACCATGATAAACAGGTAGAATGCGAAATTGAGCCAATTTGGGGCTGACTGTCCAAAGGCACTTGGCAGGGTGCCCCAGTTCAAAACAAGGAACGGCAAGGCAAAAACTATTTGTAAGATTACAGTCCATCTTCCGGAAAGACCATAGGGCGAGTGACGGAAAACCTTGATGTAATCGTCTACAAAACCCACTAAACCATAAGCAAGCAAAGCATAAACTCCCCAAAAAACATCTTTTGTCTTTGCTGGCGAAATGGCAATGGCAAGCAATGTTGCCAAAATGAAAATAAAACCACCCATGGTTGGAGTCCCAGCTTTTGCATAATGTGTTTTTGGGCCTTCTTCCCTAACCTGCTGACCAGCTTTTAATTTGCGCATAAGCCAGACAACTGGCCAGGAAAAAACAAGCGAAAATATAAACGAGAAAATCAAAGATTCCATTTTCACCTCACAAATACAAGGCATTATAACTTCCAGGTGTTTCGTGTAAAGTGAGGGTAAGTTTTGTTTTTACCCAAATAGTTTTAGATTAGATTTGTGTTTATATCACAGGAGGAAATATGAGTGAAGAAGAAAAAAAAGAAACGCTGGGTTCCAAGCTGTTCTATAAAACCAAAAACGTTTGGGAAACCACAGAAGACCACGCTGAAATCATGAATTTTGCAAAACCATACAAAACTTTCCTTGATAAGTGCAAAACCGAAAGGGAAGCTGTGGCTTGGGCCGCAAAAAAGCTTGAGGATGCTGGTTTCAAAGCACCTGGCAATGGAGACAAAATCTTCATGGTCAACAGGGGCAAGGCAGTCATCGCCGCAAGGCTTGGCAAGAAGCCGATCAAAGAAGGTTTCAACATTGTGGTTTCACACGTTGATGCACCAAGGCTGGACCTCAAGCAGGTACCGTTCTACGAAGATTCCGGGCATGCAATGCTCGACACCCACTACTACGGTGGAATAAAGAAATACCAGTGGGCCAACATACCGCTTGCCATGCACGGCAGGATAATCAAGGCTGATGGCTCAAAGATTGATCTTGTCTGGGGTGAAGACGAGAATGAGGGATCACTCCTGATTCCAGATATTCTCATCCACCTTGCACAGAAGCAGATGGAAGGGTCGGCCGCAAAGGCACTCACAGGTGAACAGATGAACGCTATAGCCGGAACGATCCCGATACCAGGCAAGGAATATGAGAAAGAGTCAGACAAGGTAAAACTGAATGTTCTCAAAATCCTCAACGACAAATATGGCATTACAGAGGCAGATTTTGTCTCGGCAGAGATCGAGCTTGTCCCATCAGAAAACTGCAGGGAGATTGGCATAGACAACTCCTGCATCATTGGCTACGGCCATGACGACAGGATATGCTCCTATTCCGCACTCCAGGCTCTTCTTGACATGAAGGAGCAGCCAGAGCGTACTGCAATTGCATACCTCGTCGACAAGGAAGAGATCGGTTCCGAAGGTACAACCGGGGCAATCACAAAATTCCTCGAATACTTTATCGAAAAGATTGCCGGTTCATGTGATACAACAGAAATCATGCAGAATTCGTTCTGCATGTCAGGTGATGTAAATGCAGGGTATGATGTTAACTTCAAGGAAAATTTCGAAACGAAAAATGCCTCTTTTCTTGGCAAGGGCGTAACCATAACAAAATTCACCGGCAGGGGTGGGAAAGGTGGAGCAAACGACGCATCAGCCGAATTCATGGGCGCGATAAGGAAGCTCCTCTCCGACAACAATGTTGTCTTCCAGACTGCAGAACTCGGCGCCGTTGACATCGGTGGTGGCGGGACTGTTGCAATGTACTTCGCGGCAAGAGGGATAGACACAATCGATGCTGGTCCGGCAGTCCTCGGAATGCATGCACCAAAAGAAACCATAAGTAAGGCAGACCTCTTCAGCACCTACCAGGCGTACAAAATCTTCCTCGACAAATTCGCCGGGGAGTATGTAAAGATAGCCAAAAACACCAACTGATGAAGATCAAAAAGCTCAGGCAGGACGCAATACTTCCTCAAAGAGCGCATGATACGGACGCAGGGCTCGACCTCACCACACCGGATGAGGTCGAGCTTTTGCCTTTAGAGAGAAAGCTCGTCATGCTGGGATTTTCAATGTCCATCCCAAACGGAATGGTCGGCCTTGTTTGCCCGCGCTCCGGGCTTGCCGCCAAAAATGGCATAACCGTATTGAACGCACCAGGAATAGTTGATTCGGGTTACAGGGGAGAGGTTGGGGTCGTACTGATCAATCTTGGGAAAGATAAAATAACACTTCCAAAAGGCTCAAGGATTGCCCAGATGATGATTGTGTCATACAATGACACGCAACCGGTGTGGGCCGAAAACCTTGATGAAACAGAAAGAGGGCAAGGCGGTTTCGGTTCAACTTCCTGAGGAGGAAGCATTTGAACAATCAGCACCTTGAATTGTTTGCCAAACTAGATGGGGACTTTCATGATTCATTCACGGAAGCTCTGTCTGCGGTATTAAATGCCAGCGGAATCAATATTAGCACAGGTTTTCTGGCTGGACTCGCAGGCACCGCATTCGCCCCTGCGTGTGATACTGGAGAAGACTGCACTGCATGGTGGATGGAACCTGATTGTATTGATCACAGGCTCGACTTCATCAAAGATGCAATTGATTTGGACATAAAAACTTTCAATCTGGGAAAAGGAATATGGCCAATTCCTGAAAAATTGCCTGAAGAAGCACTGTCACACATTGCAAACGAGAAGGCAGTTCTCCTGAAATCATGGCCAGTGTGGCAAATTGCAGTCAATACAAATGGAAAAGCTGAAAAAATAGCATTTAAGGGGTTTGAAGGGCTTGATTGGTGTGAAAATTGTTTCAAAAATTGTTTTATTATTACAGCAAAAACAAAATCCTCCGATGAAAAATACATTGCGCTTGAAGCCATAAAACATGGCGCAAAGCTGGCTACTGGAGATTTTTCAATTGACAAAACCTGCTGGGGGACAACTCTCTATGACAAAGCAATAGAAAAACTGGAAGAAGAGTATTTTTGCCCTTCTTGCAAAGAAGAGAGCATTGGTTGCGCATACAGAACATTCAGAAGAATAGAAGGAACGATTTTTTACGGAAAATCTTTCGCCAACGAAATTAAAAAACTCGGCGCAATAAAAGATCAAATTTCAAATGAGCTGACAAACACTTTTGAAACCATGTCCAGGGTTGCAGAAAAATTGACAAGCAAGGGTTTTGGGGAGAGGTACGCTTCCAACAGTTTTGCATCAGATTCAAAAATATCGCTCCTGGAGCTGAAAAAAGGTCAGGAGAAAATTGGTGAACTATGGACAAAAGCTGCTTTATCAATCTAAGTACAGGGTGTATAAATTTTGACCCTTTGATTGTCATTTTTCTTTGCTAAAATAGCCTGCAATGAAAAGCGTCCTGGTCACAGCCGATGATTTTGGATTCACAAAATCTGTTACAGAAGGCATTCTGAAGGCACATGACGAAGGAATAGTTACCCACACAGGCCTGATGGTCAACATGCCAGACGCCCCAAGAGCGGTCGAACTTGCTAAATCAAGACCTTCGCTTTCTGTTGGGCTTCATTTCAATCTGACTCAGGGCAAACCTGTTTCAAATCCCGAACTTGTGCCTAGTCTCATTCGCGAAAATGGCGAATTCAGGGGGCTTTCACTCTGGCATCCGCGAAGAGCCAACCCAAGGGACATCGAAACAGAGCTCAGGGCACAAATTGAAAAATTCCTGTCATTTGGTTTTGAAAAAATACATATCGATGGTCACCACTATGTTACTTTTATACCAAATGTCCTGAAGACTGTCATTAAATTGTCAAAGGAGTACCCGATAACATCAACAAGAATGATTGACCCAGGAATGATCAAAAAGGGCGTAAAGAGAAAAATTATTGGTTTTTCGATACTTTGCCTTGGGCCAAAATTTGTTTTTGGTCTTGGGAGATACATCAAATTCTGGTTGAAAAAACTTGAAGAAGCAGGACTTGTCCATCCTGATGCCCTTGTTTCGTGGGAACTTTTCGGCGAGTCCGATTGTGAGGCATCGCTTTTAAAAAGTCTCGCAACACTTAATGAAGGCGTTACAGAAATTTTCGGGCATCCAGGTCTGGTTGATGAAGAACTCCTGAAAACATCAACATACACAGATATAAGGGAAAGGGAGCTTACAGCTTTCACGTCAGCAAGGGTAAAAAATGCCATCATGCAATCAGATACCAAACTCATAAATGCTTTTTGTCTGGGAGGCCGCCTATGAAAATTGGGCCAATAGGGATCCATCTTGGTGACCAGAGAATAAAGATAGCCCAGGTTGCATCCGACAAAGACAGGATACAGGTGATCGAGATGGTGTCCCTACCAACCCCGGAAGGCTCGATTGTTCAAGGTTTCGTGAAGGCACCGAGGGTAGCAGCAGATGCAATCATGAGGGCCATATCCGAATCAAAATTCAACGGAAGAAAAGCTGTAATAGCCCATCCCACCGAAATCCTAAAGGTCCACACGATGACGGTCCAGGACAGCACAGAACTTGATAAAGCCATCTCGACAAAACTCTCCCAGATGTCTTTTGAACAACCAGAAGAGCTCATATTTGACTACAAAATCGCCTCAAGGGAAAATGGAAGGGTCAAGGCGATTGTCGCAATAACAAACAAGAAACATGTGCAAAAGATCCAGGAGTTGGCCACACAGTCAAAACTGACCCTTGGTGGAACCGACCTGGAAATGCTTTCAACATATAGAGTGGTTGCAGGAACATACAGGACACCTGACATGCCAACTGTCATTGCAATGCTCTCAGACCAAAATGTCAAACTGGCCCTTTTTTGTGAAAGGGTGCTGTCGTATGTAAAAACAACCGATCTTCAGTCATCACAGGCCAAAAGCGACCCAAAGCAGCTATCGTCCGAGATTGGAAAATTCCTTGGCGAATACAGAAAAACAAACCTTCTGACAGGGGAACCGGTCATTTTCCTTGCTGGACTGCCGGAGCCAAGCTTTGAAATGGAAAAAGCTCTCTGGGAGGATCTAGATAGCCGGACAACGTCAGTGAGATGGTCGGAGGCTTTTTCGCTTTCACAAACTTACAACAATTTTGGCGAACTAACCACCCGTTTTGGTGCCTTCTGCTGTGCGATCGGACTTTCACTCTCCGACATGCAACTTCCACAAAGTTTTAAAAGCCCCATCATTCCTGATGTGAGGCAACCCGGATACACTCCAGATCTTCTAAAATTTGAGGGCTGAAATGGATACATTTTCCCAGGCAAAAGAATTGCTTATTTTTGCATTATTGGTCATCTTCCCATACATTATTGGCTCAATTCCATTCGGACTCCTGATAGGTCTGGCTTTTGGAATTGATATAAGAGGCAAAGGTTCCGGAAATATAGGTGCAACAAATGTACAAAGGACCCTTGGGTGGTTCCCGGGCCTTGTATCGTGGATACTCGATACCGCAAAAGGTTTTTTCCCCGTTTATATGACCAGCTGCATGCTTCAAAATAAATTCTTTGGGCAAGAACTCGCTGGAACCAGCACAGGATGGCCAATCGCCCTTGTTGGACTAGCTGTGATTGCTGGTCATTGCTGGTCGGTCTTTCTTAAATTCAGGGGAGGAAAGGGAGTCTCAACAACACTGGGTGTTGTAATGGCCCTTGACTGGAGAATCGGAATCGCCTGCTTTATTTTGTGGGCAATCATTGTCGCTTTGACAAGATATGTAAGTGTTGCATCAATTATCACTGCCATTTTGATGCCATTTGGTTTTATTTTTCTGAGGGCAGACCCGATTTTTTGGGTCCTCTGTTTTGCGATCGCAATCATCATTGTCATTAAACACAAAGACAATATAAAAAGGTTGAGGGAAGGAACAGAAAACAAGTTTGGTTCTGGGAGGAACAGTGCTCATAAGAGTTGATCCACAAAACCCGAAAGAATCCATGATAAAGGCCGCTTCAGGAATGGCCTCGATGGGTGAACTGATAATTTTCCCAACTGACACAATTTACGGAATAGGGACATCCTCCTACTCGCAAGCTGGTGTAATGAGGCTCTTTGCCAGCAAGAAAAGGCCACAGACAAAACCACTTGGCGTTTTCATGTCTGGGATTGGCCAATTGGTCGAACATTGCATTGTTTCTGAAACCCAGGAACGTTTTTTGTCGTCAATCTGGCCCGGGCCTGTTACATGCGTTTTCCTGAGACAACCGAAAAACAGAATGCTCACCACGCCGCTCAAAACACAACCACCGACCGTAGCAGTAAGGATACCAGACAACCTAGTATGCAAAATGCTCGTAGAGCTTCTTGGTCACCCCCTTCTTCAGACCTCTGTCAACATCTCGGGTCTCCCGCACGGGTCACACAATGAGTTGCTTTATTACTACGAGCGCTTTGCTGATGCGATGATCGATGGTGGGCCAGAGAAGGAGTCCCTACCTTCCACAGTAATAAGTCTTGCCGGACCAGATGCAAAACTGGTGCGTGAAGGCTCTGTCTCGTGGGAATCACTAAAATCAACGCTTTCGGAGTTTGGGATAGGGTCAGCAGACTAGCCTTTTGGAATTTCTTCAACAACACGCCTGCATGCCTTGCATATTGCGTTGACGGGACTATCATTTTTCTAGTATGGAACACCCAATAATAGCTATCGGCAGTGATCATGCCGGCTGGCAGCTCAAGGAGTTGTTAAAACCGATATTGGCCCAGTCAGGATACCACGTGATTGACTGCGGTCCAAATTCCAAAGATTCCGTAGACTACCCAGATTATGCCCAGCTTGTTGGCCAAGAAGTAAGCATTGGCCATGCCGATCTTGGTATTCTGGTTTGCGGAACAGGAACCGGAATGGCCATAGCTGCCAACAAAATAAGGGGTGTAAGGGCAGCCAACTGCACGAACACGACCCAGTCAAAACTCTCCAGGGAGCACAATGATGCGAACATTCTCTGTTTGGGGTCAAGAATAGTCGGAGATGAATTGGCAATCGACATAGTAAAATCATTCCTCCAGGCAACATTCCTTGGTGACAGGCATGCCAGGAGGGTAAACAAAATAAAATCATTGGAGGAAGCAGATGACAGAGCTTAACAAATTGGATCCGGATGTAGCAAAACATCTTGAATTGGAACTGAACAGGCAAAGAGAAAACATCGAACTCATTGCATCAGAAAACTTCGTTTCCAAGGCAGTGCTTGAGGCACTGGGTTCGATTGCAACAAACAAATACGCTGAGGGCTACCCGGGAAAAAGATACTATGGTGGCTGCGAATTCCTCGATGTGGTGGAACAACTGGCCATTGACAGGGCAAAAGAGCTTTTTGCATCTGACATGGCAAATGTCCAGCCACACTCCGGGGCACAGGCAAATCTTTCTGCCTACTTCTCCATCCTCGAACCTGGCGACACAATCATGGGAATGAATCTTTCCCACGGAGGGCACCTCACCCATGGTCACCCACTTTCAATTTCAGGAAGGTACTTCAAGGTAGTCCCATACGGGGTTAATGAATCAACCGAAACCATCGACTATGATGAGATGGAGAAAATCGCAAGCGAGGCAAAACCAAAGGTAATAGTTGCTGGCGCCTCGGCTTATCCACGTTTCATTGATTTCGAGAGAATTTCCAGGATTGCAAAATCAGTCGGTGCATACCTCATGGTCGATATGGCGCACATCGCAGGCCTGGTGGCAACAAATCTCCACCCATCACCAGTTCCACATGCTGACATTGTCACATCGACAACCCACAAGACCCTGAGGGGGCCAAGGGGTGGTCTTATTGTTGCAAAAAAAGAGCTTTCAAAGGAAATCAACAAGGCTGTGTTCCCAGGAATCCAGGGCGGACCACTCATGCACGTCATTGCCGCAAAAGCTGTATGTTTCAAAGAAGCTGCACAACCAGAATTCAAGACATATCAGGAACAAGTCCTCAAAAATGCGAAAGTATTGGCCAAATCACTCCAGGGAATGGGCCTGAGGATCGTTTCTGGTGGAACAGACAACCACCTGATGCTAGTTGATCTGAGAAGCAAAGGTCTCTCTGGTGCCGAGGCCGAATCACTCATGGAATCCATCCACATAACAATCAACAAGAACTCGATACCATTTGATACTGCACCACCTCTCAAGCCATCAGGCATCAGGCTTGGCACACCGGCTGTCACAACAAGGGGAATGAAGGAACCAGAAATGGAACAAATAGCAAACATCATCGGAAGGGTCCTGACACACAAGGACGACACAAAAGTAATCGATCAGGCAAAAGCAGAAGTTTCCGAGCTGACCAAACGCTTCCCGCTCTATCAGGGGCTTTCCTACCTTTAATGCCCAGACCGTTGCTGGCTTTCTTAATATCGCTGGGGCTTGCGGTCATTTTGACCCCCCTTGCAATGATTTTTGGGAAAAAGGCCGGCATAACAGACAAGGTAGGAGACACTACACCCAGCGGACAAACCAAGATAACAAAAAAGCCAACCGCCCGTACGGGCGGTTTGGCACTCATTTTCGCAATATTACTACCATTCCTGTTTCTGAATCTCCCATCATCAAAAGCCATAGGCATTACTGGTGGGACAATAATAATTTTCCTGGTAATGCTGCTTGATGACATCTACGGGCTTGGCCCAGTCCCAAAACTCCTTGGGCAACTGGCCGCAGCGACAGCAGCCATCCTGGGAGGCCTCAGGATTGGGTACCTGACAAACATTTTTGGCCAGGGATGGCTCAACCTTGAATGGCTCTCGATACCCCTGACCTATTTCTGGATACTGACTGTCACAAACGCAATGAACTTTATTGACGGGCTAGACGGTCTGGCGGCTGGAATAACTGTAATTGCAACAATAGCATCAGCTTTCGCCTCAAGTTCAAGGGGGATATTCCCGCCAACAATCCTCCTCGCATCAATTGCCGGTGGGGCGCTCGGGTTTCTTCCTTTCAATTTCAAACCTGCGAAGATTTTCATGGGAGATTCCGGGGCAAATCTTATAGGTTTTCTTATAGCAACAGCAACCATATGGGGAACATCAAAGGCCACATCTGCAGTTGTCATTGGTGTTGCAATACTCTGCCTTGGTGTCCCAATGTTTGATGTCTTCTTTTCTGCCACAAGAAGGATGATGGGCGGAAAATCTCCATTGAAAGGTGATATGGACAACATCCACTACATCCTTGTCAAAAAAGGGTGGAGTGAAACTTCTGTCGTCCTTGTTTTCTACCTTATCACGGCAATATTGTCTGCAATCGCACTCTCATTCACAGTTTTGAGGTGACACACAAATGAAAGTTCTAACAATTTTTGGAACAAGACCAGAGGCCATCAAGATGGCCCCGCTGGTAAAATTGCTCAAAAACACCGATGGCTTTGAGGCAAAGGTTGTCGTCACGGCACAACACAGGGAAATGCTCGATCAGGTATTAAATCTGTTCGAGATAACGCCTGATTATGACCTCAACATCATGAAAAAAACACAAAGCCTGACCGAGATAACAACCAAGGCCCTGATTGGTCTTGAGGAAATACTTGGAAAAGAACTCCCCGACATGATCCTCGTTCATGGTGATACAACAACGACATTTGTAGGTGCGCTCGCAGCCTTTTATCAAAGACCCTCCATTCCATGTGGACACGTTGAAGCTGGCCTTAGGAGTTATGACATGCAAAATCCCTTTCCGGAGGAAGGCAACAGGCTTCTCACAGACCACATTTGCGGTCTCCACTTTGCACCAACGGAGCTTTCAAAGCAGAACCTCGTTAGGGAAGGTATTCCGGAGAACACGATCTTTGTGACTGGCAATACGGTTGTCGATGCGTTGCAACAGATCAAAACAATGAGCAAAAACATGCCACTCCCATTTGAGGTCAGGGAAGGGGAGAGAGTCATAACAGTAACGATGCACAGAAGGGAAAGCTGGGGCAAGCCGTTGGAAAATGTCTGCATGGCAATTCTCAGACTTGTCAGGGAATTCCACGATGTACACTTCGTTTTCCCATGGCACCCCAACCCAAAGGTGAGGGGCATAATATCCCCAATTCTGTCAGGTGTCGAAAGAGTCAGCCTTATCGAACCGCTTGACTACAAAGACTTCATAAACCTTATGGGTAAATCTTATCTCGTGATGTCCGATTCAGGTGGAATACAGGAAGAGGCGGCATCACTCGAAGTTCCAGTCCTCCTTCTGAGATTTGTTACGGAGCGCCCTGAAGCAATATCCTGCGGTATAGTCAAACTGGTCGGGACAAAAGAAGAGGATGTTTACAATAATGCTTCTGAACTCCTCACCGACAAAACCAAGAGGGCAAAGATGATACCAAGTTCAAACCCTTTTGGTGATGGGCATGCATGCGAGAGGATCAGGGATCATCTCATCACATACGGGAGGTGACAGTGGAATCTTTTGTTGTAAAGGGTGGCAGAAAACTTAGCGGCAAAGTACAAATCTCCGGCGCCAAAAACGCTGTGATGCCGATCATAACGGCATGTGCAATGGTTGGCGGAGAAGTCGTCCTCCATAATGTACCCGATTCAATTGATCCGCTCACTTTGCTGGATGTGATGAAAAAGCTTGGCATGAAGATCAAGCAACTCTTACCCGGAACATGGTCTCTCTCATCAAATGGTGACCTGAAATCGGTTGTCGAGGGTGCCCAGACAGAGAAAATAAGGGGGAGCCAAACACTTTTGGGTGCCATACTGGCCAGAAAGGGCGAAGTGACCCTCCAGGCACTAGGCGGGTGCAGAATTGGCGCAAGGCCAATTGATCTCCATATCAAGGGCTTGAGGGCTCTTGGTGCCGAAGTTGAGATGGTAAAGGGCTCTGTTTTCGCAAAAGTAAATGGAAGGCTTAAAGGGGCAAATATATTTCTTGATTTTCCATCGGTAGGTGCAACAGAAAACATAATGCTTGCGGCATCAACAGCAGATGGGCAAACAATAATAGAAAATGCCGCTGCAGAGCCGGAGATTGAAGACTTGGCAAAATTCCTCAGGCTGTGCGGTGCAAAAATATCTGGCGATGGGACAAAAACAATCCAGATTGAGGGTGTTGAATCACTTAAAGGCACTCATCATTCAATAATACCAGACAGGATTGAAACTGGGACATTCATGATCGGGGCGGTAATGGCAGGTGGAGATGTCCTCATAGAGCAAGCACTGCCGTCAACCGTCGATTCTCTTATCTTCAAGCTCCAGGAGGCCGGAGTAATTGTTAGAATCGAAAACCACACTTCAATAAGGATCAGAAACACTTCCAGACCAAAAGCCATAAATATAAAAACATTGCCATATCCAGGCTTTCCAACTGACCTGCAACCACAAACAACTGCAATGTGCTCGATTGCTGATGGTGTTTCAGTGATTTCCGAATCAGTTTTTGAAAGCAGGTTTGGAGCAGTCCCCGAGCTTGTAAGAATGGGTGCCGAGATACAGGCAGAAGGTCATTCAGTCATTGTCAAAGGTGTTGAAAAACTCCAGGGTACCGAAGTGATAGCCCCTGATTTAAGGGGTGCCGTTGCACTCGTCCTGGCAGGGCTCTGTGCAGAAGGAACAACAAAAGTTGTCGGTGCGCACCACGCCGACAGGGGATATGAAAAATTCGAGATGAAGCTAAAGGGGATCGGCGCCGATATAGAAAGGGTGGCCGAAAACCAAACCAACCAGCATCCGGAGGAACAATGATAGATTTTGAGTACACTTCAGAGCAAAATATGGTGGCAAAGATGGTCAGGGAGCTTGCAGCAAGGGAATTTGCACCGCGCATTAAGGAATGGGACGAAAAAGCGATTTTCGATCCTGGAGTCTTGCCAAAACTGGCCAGCCAAGGCATTCTTGGGCTTTCCACCCCTGAAAAGTATGGAGGGGCAGGTTTTGATTATGTTTCATTGGGGCTTGCCTGCGAGGAACTGGAATATGTAGACACAGCGCTTCGCGTTATTCTTTCTGTGCACATCGGGCTGGTTACGCTCCCAATACTCACATGGGGCAATGAAAAACAAAAGGCAAAATATCTGCCAGACCTCGCTTCCGGAAAGAGAATAGGTGCATTTGGGCTCACAGAACCAAACGCCGGTTCGGATGTTGTTGCGCTTGAAACAAAGGCCGAAAAAGATGGCGATGGGTGGCTTATTTCTGGCGAGAAGATGTGGATTTCCCTTGCAGATGTTGCCGGCACCTTCCTAGTCTTTGCATGGACCGACCAGGACAAGAGGAAAAAGAGGGACCACTCCGGAATTTCAGCTTTTGTGATTGAAAGAGGAATGCCCGGCATTACAACTGCCTCAATCCACGGCAAGCTCGGTGTCAGGGCTGGAAATACCGGCTCGATCTCGATGGAAAGGGTCAAGGTTGGCCCAGAGCACGTCCTCGGCGAAGTTGGCGAAGGGTTCAAGATAGCCATGTTCTGCCTCGACCAGGGCAGGTTCACCGTCGGCTGGGGTGCAACAGGCCTAGTGAAAGCATGTCTGGATGCCTCTGTCTCCTACGCCCTGTCCAGGGTCACTTTTGGAGTGCCAATCGGCCACCACCAATTGATAAAAGAGATGATCGGGAACATGAAGGTAAACTATGAGGCAAGCAGATTGCTTAACCTGCAGGCCGCATGGATGAAGAACAAGGGTTTGCGATGCACAAAAGAAACTGCGCAGGCAAAATGGTTTGCCTGCAATGCATCAGAAAAATCGGCCTCTGATTGCGTCCAGATCCACGGTGCATACGGCTTCTCCAATGAATTTCCGGCAGAGAGGTTTTACAGGAATGCTAAAGGCGCTGTGATTTATGAAGGTGCAAGGGAAATCCAGGCACTCATGGCCGCGGATTACGCCCTCGGGTTTAGGATAGACAAACCGACCAGAAAATCACTCCCGCCACACCCATACCCGGAGAACTGGCAGTAAAACAAGCCAATAACAAAACCCCCGCTTTTTTATGGCGGGGGTTTTGTTATTATCACCTTTTGACAAGCATTGTCTTATCAAAAGATCTCCAGTAGAGCTCTCGCTGGAAAATTTCACAGAATTGCCTTAGTGGAACCATGGGAACTCCCTTTACTGTTTCATAAGGGGGTACAACCCATTGCTGCTTTTTCCCATCAATCTGGAATTCTTTTTTGCCAAGCGTAAATTTGACTTCCAGCCACTCCTTTTCAATGAACCTTCTAAAAGTCCAGAGTTTTGTTTTTTCATCATAGGAAGTGGTGTTTGAACTTGTGAAGTTTTCAAGAACCCATTTGCCAGGAACCATCGTTGTTCCATTCCTTGTTTCCACCTTTGCGGGAAGAGTTTTCTTTTCTCCATTTACAAACGTTTCTCGTTCACCAATTTTCATCCATATATAGCCACCCCAGGAGGGTATATAAAAACTATCCAGTGCTGGTACACATTCATTTTTAACATCCGGATTGACAGCTTCCATTTTGTAAAGGCTCAGTTTTTTCCCATCATATTTCCTAATATCAACATTGAAATTCCCGTCAGCAAAGAAACAGGACCCGGGAGGCAGCTTTTCTTTGCAATAGAACAATCTCACACCAAAATTTATTAATGAGGATTCTGAGTCTCTATTGCGGTAAAGCCTCTTTATGTAGTAGAATCCGTTATCTTTATTCGATATGACCATGCCCAAATACAACCCTCTGTCGTATGATGGGCCCAAAAATCTACAACGGAATGTATTTTCAAAACATTTTTTAACTTCTTCAGGAAAATTCTTGGCCGAGGGATCAAGCTTGACTGGATTGCCTTTGGCATCTTTTGCTGGTATGGCGAAAGTTTTACCATCTTTGGTGATTTCTGTGATTTTGTAGAAAGTAAAACCATTCTCACCGTATTCGGCAAGTGGCATTTCCTTGTCAAGATAGAAAACATCTCTGTTTTTGTCGTATGATCTCAATACCATTATTTTGAATGGCTGCATTTTTTGTTTGGCTGTTTCTGTCCGTGCACATGGAATGCACAAGCCTGTGATAATAATTAACGACACCAAGATGCTTATTTTAGAAGATTGTTTCATGTTTCCTCCTTGTTCCTTGCTATAGGCCTGTCAAATCCCAGTACCATAAGCCATCTTTGTCTTTTTTAAATCTAAATCCATCAGGTAGGCGGTAAAGAGAACCTTCTGTGAGATCAACACCACCGGAAAGATGATTCCCATAATTATCACTATATCTTAAATTTGATCCCAATCTCCAAACTTTTCTATATCCAATTGAAGATGGATCATTCTCATTTTCAGCTAATGCATAATCATACAAAACAATGAAGAGCTCTAAATCATTTTCGCTACAGCCAGAAGGTATACCAAAATCAACATCTTTACCTGTTCTAACTTCTGGGTTTTTGCCAGGTTGGACGAATATGCCTCTAAATTCACCATTCCCCATATTCATACTTATTGTTCCAGTTGTGGATCTGCCAATCGAATCATATATGCCAACTGATGAAAGGCCCTTTGATACACTATCGCATATTGAATTCCACATGCCTTTTAGTTCTGATGATGATGCAAGTTCAGCTTTCGATGTTCTTACACCATTCGAGTCTACTTTAAACACATATGCAACACCAGATTCACCTTTAAGTCTACAAGCAACAATAGACCCTTCTGAATCTCTAATGACCCAATCATATTGTTCACCATCATCATTAGGGTTATAATCTTCTGCAATTTCTTTCGCCTTTTCTTCATCAGCTACTTCGTCATTTAATAGTGTCATATCCACCATACTCGCAATCCCCTTCATTGGGAGAAGTATTGGCATCTCACTGACTTTATGCATAGAGCCCTCATCAGAGACGATTTGGCCATCCCTGAGGTCTTCCATGAACTTTTTTCTTTCTTCGTATTCCTTTGATGTCTCACCACCATTGCTCTCAGGGGGGAGGTCCTGGTTCCTGCTGAAGTCAAGTCCCTGATCAAAGATTGATTTGTTGACCCATGAGTTGCCACCACCAGAGTAGCTGATGGAGATGCCACCTATGGACATGCTGTCCAGACTTGGTGGGCCAGACTGCCTGCCAGAGTGGGAGATGCCATCAGATGGTCCTGAAGGGGGAGCAAAGGAGCCAGGTTCACCACCAGAGGAGGAGCCAGCTGTGGTGGCAGAGGTGATGGAGTGGGAGAGCAGCTGTTCCTCAGGGAGGGAGGAGGTGGACATGGAGTTGATGGTAGAGATGGAGGTGGGATTGGGCATGGCTGGTGAGCCTGTTCCCTGGAGCAGGGTGCCTGTCTGTGGGTTGTAGTAGCCTGAGGAGAAGTAGAGGCCCGTTTCTGTATCAAGGATGGTCTGTGATGCTCCCATGAAGGTGAAGGGGTTTGGTATGGAGTCAGGGTTGGTCTGTGAGGTGATGTTGCCAAGGGTATCATAGGTGTAGGTGATCTTGGTGTCCTGGTTGGTGTCAGTTACCTTGAGGGTATTGCCATGTATGTCATAGTGGTAGTAGTAGGTGGAGGTGGTTGTTGTCTGTGATTCTCCAGTTCCTGTGTGTCTTGTCCATTCAAAGGAGATTGGCTGGCTGTTTGCTCCTATGTGGTATATGAGTTCCTGGTCCAAGAGGGTGGTTGTGGAGTCTCTCACTTTGTCTAACTCTATCTCTGTTATTGCTCCTCCTGCATAGTGGTACTTGTATGTGGTTACGTCTGTG